>NZ_JBIAMM010000002.1:669151-702049 GCF_042874095.1 Streptomyces sp. NPDC004266 | reverse complement strand
AAGGTGCGGACGCTTCCTTCGGTCCCGTTTCCGGGCCCTCCGGGCGCTTCCTTCGTTTCCGACTCTATCAGATCTTTCCGATCCGATTTCCTCGGCGCTTTCCGGTCCCCTTCGCTTTCGCTCCGGGCCCTTCCGGCGGTTCCGACTCTATCAGATCCTTTCGGCGTCTGATTCCCAGTCAGGGGGGTTTGTCTTTCCGGCTGTTGGGCCGTTCCGACGTCTCAAACTCTAGCGGGTCTTCCCGGCGACTCATAATCGAGCCATTCGAAATGAATTTCGGCATGCCGAAATTCATCCCGGTGGGGAGTTCGTGCTGAGTAGAGGTGCCGCATCAGCGGCGTGAGTGGTTGTCGAAGAACCGTTCCGGCTCCGTGACAACTCGGAGAACACTACGCATCCAGGAGGGGCGTGTCAACCCCCGCCCGTCCCCCGTTCGGCCCCGTCCGACGGGCCCTCCGACAGGCCTTCCGGCAGGTCAGTCGAGGTCCGTCAGGCGGCCGCCGGCGTCAGGCTGGGTGAGCTCCACTCGGCGGAGGAGACGGATGAGGACATCGCCGAGGACGCCCTTCTCCTCCGTCGTGAGGTCCTGGAGCAGGTCCTCCTCGAAGTCGGTGGCCATGCGCATGGCCTCCAGCCACTTCGAGCGGCCCTCGTCGGTGAGCTCGACGATCACGCGGACGCGGTTGTTCTCGTCGCGGTCGCGGGTGACCAGGCCCTCGCCGGCCATGCGGTCGATGCGGTGGGTCATCGCGGCCGGGGTGAGGCCCAGACGCTTGGCGAGCTCGCCGGGACCCAGGCGGTAGGGCTCTCCGGAGAGGACCAGCGTCTTGAGGACCTCCCACTCGGCGTTGCTGATGCCGAGGTCGGAGAGCTGGCGGCCGTACGCCACGTTCATCCGGCGGTTCAGCCGGCCGAGGGCGGAGACGACCTTCTCCACCTGTGGGTCGAGGTCGCGGTACTCGCGCTGATACGCGGCGATCTGCTCGTCGAGGCTCGGCTCCTGGGGAGCGGTGTCGGACATGCGGGGAGTATCCCACGGTGTCGTTGGCGTTGAAGTCCTTCAGTGTGTACTGTTAAGCCGTTAACTTTAGTGTTGAAGTCTTCAGGGTTCAGTCCTACAGGCCTGAACCCGCGACCGAAGTGGGTGAGTGTGACCAAGGCGAGGGGCGCGGCGATGCGCCGGATTCAGGCAGGCAGCGCGCTGAGCGCGTTCGGACTCGGTTTCACCGTGCCGTACCTCTATGTGTACGTGGCGCAGGTGCGGGATCTGGGCGCGGCCACGGCGGGAATCGTGCTGGCCGTCTTCGCCATGGCCGCACTGGTGGTGCTGCCCTTCAGCGGGCGGGCCATCGACCGGCGCGGGCCCGTGCCCGTCCTGCTGGTGGCCTCGGTCGTGGCGGCGGTGGGCGCGGTGGCGATGGGCTTCGCCTCCAGCGTGCCGGCGGCCGTGGGGGCCGCGGCGCTGCTCGGTGCCGGTACGGCCGTGCTCCAGCCGGCCCTCGCCACGATGATCGTCTGGTGCTCGGCGCCGACCGGGCGCACACGGGCCTTCGCGATGCAGTTCTTCCTGCAGAACCTCGGTCTCGGCATCGGTGGTCTGATCGGCGGCCTGCTGGTCGACACGAGCCGGCCGGGCAGCTTCATCCTGCTGTTCTCGATCGAGGCGGCGATGTTCCTCGTGCTCGCCGCGGTCGTGGGGACCGTCCGGGTGCCGGGCTCCCCCGCGCTCCAGGACACCCGTCCGTCCGAGGGCGGGAAGGCCGGCGGTGTCCGCGCGCTGGTCGGGCACAAGGCGATGGTGCAGCTGTGCGTCCTCGGCTTCGTGCTGTTCTTCGCCTGCTACGGGCAGTTCGAGTCGGGCCTCGCCGCGTACGGCACGGAGGCCGCCGGCATCCAGCCGTCGACGCTCGGCATCGCGCTGGCCGCCAACACGGCGGTGATCGTGGTCGCCCAGTTCCTGGTGCTGCGGTTCGTCGAGCGCCGGAAGCGGACCCGGGTGATCGCGGCCGTGGGTCTGATCTGGGCCGTGGCCTGGATGGTCGCCGGGTACGCGGGCCTCGGGCACGGCAGCCAGGCCATGGCGACGGCGGCCTTCGTCTCCACGTACGCCCTCTTCGGGCTCGGTGAGGCGATGCTGTCGCCGACCGTGGCGCCGCTGGTGGCCGATCTGGCGCCGGAGTCGATGGTCGGCTCGTACAACTCGGCCTTCGCCCTGGTGAAGCAGCTGGCGCTGGCCGTCGGTCCGGCCGTGGGCGGGCCCATGGGGGCCGCGCTGCACGGTCCGTACATCGTGACCTTCGTGCTCTTCTCGCTCGGCATCACCTTCCTGGCCGTCCGGCTGGGTCGGCAGCTGACCCCCGAGCAGGACCAGCCGTCGCTCGCGGTCAAGCCGTCGAAGGTGGTCGCGCGGCACGAGCCGCTCCGCGAGAGCGAGACCGCCGCCGCCTAGGCGGGGTCAGTCCGGCAGGGCGAACTCGCACCAGACCGCTTTGCCGCCGCCCGGCGTGCGGCGGCTCCCCCAGGACGAGGCGATCGTCGCGATGATCGAGATGCCGCGACCCGCCTCGTCCTCCGTTTCCGCCCTGCGGCGGCGCGGCAGGTAGTCGTCGCCGTCCGTGACCTCGATGATCAGGCGCCGGTCGGTGCGCCGGAGCCGCAGGCGCATGGGCGGGGTGCCGTGCTGGAGGGAGTTCGCCACGAGCTCGCTGGTGGCGAGGACGCCCAGGTCGCGCAGCTCGGCCGGGAACCGCCAGGACGACAGGACCCCGGAGGCGAAGGCACGCGCGCGAGGCGCGGCCTCCACCCCGCCGAGCAGTTCCAGGGCGGCGTTGTGGAAGAGCTCGGCGTCCGAGCCCTTGCGGGAGGGGTGCTGGACGACCAGGACGGCGACGTCGTCGTCGTGCTCGGCGGTGACCCCGAGGGCGCGCAGCAGCCGGTCGCAGACGACCTGCGGGGTGCCGTCGGCGCCGGCCAGGGCACGGGCCAGGGCGGCGACGCCCTCGTCGATGTCCTCGCGGCGGCGCTCGACGAGGCCGTCGGTGTAGAGGACCGCGGTGGAGCCGGGCGGCAGGGCGATGGAGCCCGAGGCGTGCAGCCAGCCGCCGGTGCCGAGCGGCGGGCCGGTCGGGTCCTCGGCGCGGCGGACGGTGCCGTCCTCGTCCCGTACGAGGATCGGGAGGTGGCCCGCGGAGGCGTACACCAGCTTGCCCTCGCTGGGGTCGTGGATCGCGTACACACAGGTGGCGATCTGGCTGGCGTCGATCTCGGCGGCGAGGCCGTCGAGGAGCTGGAGGACCTCGTGCGGGGGCAGGTCCAGGCGCGCGTAGGCCCGGACGGCGGTGCGGAGCTGGCCCATGACGGCGGCGGCGCGCACGCCCCGGCCCATCACGTCGCCGATGACGAGGGCGGTGCGGCCCGCGCCGAGGGTGATCACGTCGTACCAGTCGCCGCCGACGGCCGCGTCCGCGACGCCGGGCTGGTAGGTGGCGGCGATCCGCAGGTCGTCGGGCTGCTCCAGCTCCTGCGGGAGCAGGGAGCGCTGGAGGGTGACGGCGGTCTCGCGGTGCCTGCGCTCGCTGGCCCGGAGCCGCTCGGCGGCCTCGGCGTGGTCGGTGACGTCGGCGGCGTGGACGAGGACCCCGCCGCCGTCGAGGCGGGGGCTGTCGACGGGCAGGCAGGTGACCGTGTACGAGCCGCCGTCCCGGGTGCGGCGGGACTTGACCGTGCGGGGCTTGCCGCTGCGCAGCACCTGGTCCATGAGGGGGAGCAGGCCGAGCTCCTCGGCCTCCGGGCAGGTGTCGGCGACGGTGGCGCCGGCGGGGCGGGGGCCGAAGGCGGCGGCGTACGCGTCGTTCACGTAGGCGATGCGGTGCTCCGGGCCGTACACGAGCGCGACGAGCCCGGGGAGCCGGCCGAGCAGCTCCCGCACGGAGAAGTCCTCCAGGGCGGGGACGTCGGCTGCCTCGGCGGCGCCGTCGGCGAGCTGCTCCAGCTGCTGACCGTACTCACCGCGGGCGGCGGGCACGGAGCCTTCGGTCCCCCGCGCAGCGCGGCGCTGCGTGCCGGGAAGCCGGGCGCTCCAACGGGTGAAGTTCACGGATCTGTATGCCTCGTGGTGTCGGTGCCGTGCAGAGTCACGCTGTGCAGGTGTGAGCCCACCTATGGTCACACGTCCAGTGTGGACGAGTGCACTGACAGTGATGTCAGGACCGCGGCTTGTCGCCGTCGCCGGGGGGTGGGGCCGCGGCGAGTTCGAATTCGGCCCTGGGGTGTTCCAGCGAGCCGAGGGAGACGATCTCCCGTTTGAACAGGCCGGACAGGGTCCATTCGGCGAGGACCCGGGCCTTGCGGTTGAAGGTCGGCACCCGACTGAGGTGGTAGGCGCGGTGCATGAACCAGGCCGGGTATCCCTTGAGCTTGCGTCCGTAGACGTGGGCGACCCCCTTGTGGAGGCCCAGGGAGGCGACGGAGCCCACGTACGCGTGCGCGTACTCCTTGAGCGGCTGCCCGCGCAGGGAGGCGGCGATGTTCTCGGCGAGGACCTTGGCCTGGCGGACGGCGTGCTGGGCGTTGGGCGCGCACTCCGCGCCCGGCTCCTTGGCGGTCACGTCGGGGACGGCGGCGGCGTCGCCGGCGGCCCAGGCGTGCTCGGCGCCGTCGACGGTGAGCCGGGCGGTGCAGCGGAGCCTTCCGCGTTCGTTCAGCGGCAGGTCGGTGGCGGCGAGGACGGGCGCGGGCTTCACGCCGGCGGTCCAGACGACCGTGCGGGTGGGCAGGCGGGTGCCGTCGCTGAGGACGGCGACCCGGTCCTCGCAGGTCTCCAGGCGGGTGCGCAGACGGACGTCGATGTTCCGGCCGCGCAGCTCGCGGACGGCGTACCGGCCCATCTCCTCGCCGACCTCGGGAAGGATCCGGTCGGAGGCCTCGACGAGGACCCAGCGCAGGTCCTCGGGCTTGATGTTGTGGTAGTAGCGCGCGGTGTAGCGGGCCATGTCCTCCAGCTCGGCGAGGGCCTCCACGCCCGCGTAGCCGCCGCCGACGAAGACGAAGGTGAGGGCGGCGTCGCGGATGGCGGGATCGCGGGTGGAGGAGGCGATGTCCATCTGCTCGATGACGTGGTTGCGCAGGCCGATGGCCTCCTCGACGGTCTTGAAGCCGATGCCGTGGTCGGCGAGGCCGGGGACGGGGAGGGTGCGGGAGACGGATCCGGGCGCGATGACCAGCTCGTCGTATGTCAGGTCGAGGGTGCCGGCGCCCTCCTCCTCGGTGGCGAGGGTGGAGAGGGTCGCGGTGCGCTTGGCGTGGTCGACGGAGTGGACCTCGCCGATGACGATGCGGCAGCGGTCGAGGACCCGGCGGAGCGGCACCACGACGTGGCGCGGGGAGATGGAGCCGGCCGCGGCCTCCGGCAGGAACGGCTGATACGTCATGTACGGCTCGGGCGTGACCACCACGATCTCGGCGGTGCCGTCTCTGAGCTCCGTCCTGAGCTGCCGCTGCAGGCGCAGCGCGGTGTACATGCCGACGTAGCCACCGCCGACCACGAGAATGCGCGCAGGTTCGGTCACTGTCCCATGACGCACCGCCGTCCGTTGTTTGTCCACAGGCTCGGCAAATTGTGTGACCGGAGGGGTACGGAGGCGTGGGGTGGCGCGCGACGGGCGCGCGGGGAAAAGGTGCAGGTCACGGCGGGTGGGGCCGGTTCGGAGAGGGGTCGGAATCGGGAGTCTTCCGGGCCTTGCTCCGATCGGGGGGCGCACCGGACGGAACTCCCCCTTCTGAATTGACCCCGACTCAACTATGTTCGTACTTCGTCGGGGTGTCGGATCGGAGCGCGCGTGGACCGAAGCGCTCGTCCGCCGGAAGCCCCGTGTCAGGGCGGGGAGTCTCCGGGGGGAGACATCATGAGCGGGGGAACGCTTATGCAGATTCAGGATTCACGGTGGCAGTCGGGCACCGGGACGGCGACCGTCGTCGACGGGCACGTCGCGGGGACGATCGAGGCGCGTAACGGGGCGCCGGTGACCGGCGGCAGGTCCGCGCCGCTGCGGGTGGACGCCCAGCGCAATCTGGAGCACGTGCTGCGGGCCGCCCGCGAGGTGTTCGGCGAGCTCGGCTACGGGGCGCCGATGGAGGACGTGGCGCGCCGCGCCCGGGTCGGCGTCGGCACCGTCTACCGCCGCTTCCCCAGCAAGGACGTGCTGGTGCGGCGGATAGCCGAGGAGGAGACCTCCCGGCTGACCGAGCAGGCGCGGGCCGCGCTGGGCCAGGAGGAGGAGCCGTGGTCGGCGCTCTCCCGGTTCCTGCGGACCTCGGTGGCCTCGGGTGCGGGACGTCTCCTGCCGCCGCAGGTGCTGCGGGTGGGCGTGGACGACTCCGGTGCGCCGCTCGTCGCGGACGACGCGGACGAGGCGGCCCGGGTGCCGTACCAGCGGGGTGGCGTCGAGCAGGCCGACGCTCGCGTGGTCGCGCCGCGCGGGGTGCCGGCCGACGAGCGGGACGACGCGGGGGCCTCGGAGCTCCTGGAGGTCGTCGGGCGGCTGGTCGACCGGGCGCGTGAGGCGGGTGAGCTGCGGGCGGACGTGACCGTGGCGGACGTCCTCCTCGTCATCGCCACCGCCGCGCCGGCGCTGCCGGACGCGGTGCAGCAGGCGGCGGCCTCGGCCCGGCTCCTCGACATCCTGCTCGAGGGTCTGCGCTCCCGGTAGGAGGCCCTCGGTCGTTCTCGTACGACCGTGCTTCTCGTGGTCCGGGCGGACCCATCAGCATGACACGAACGTGTGAGCGGTTACGCCCGGATACACCAAGTCGCCCCGGACGAGTGGTAAGTGGACGCGGCGCTTCGGCGTGCCCGCGCTCTGTGGCAGGCTGACCCGGTATTCGGGTCCGAGCGTGCGTACGGGGGCTTCCGCGATGAGCGGTGACAGTCGGGACGATCCGCTGGACAGCGGCGGCGGCGCGGAGACCGGAGGCCTTCCCTCCCGGCAGGTGCCGAGCCAGGGCGGGCCGGGAGGGCTCTCCCCTGCGTCGTCGTCCTCGTCCGGAGCGACCGGGGCGGCGGCCGGATCCGCGGCTCCCGCCGGATCCGCGGCTCCCGCCGGATCCGCGGCTCCCGCCGGATCTTCGGGTTCTCCGGGAGCGCCGACCGGACACACCGATCCGCTCGACGCGAGCGTGCCGCAGCAGCGCGAGGGCAAGCCCGCGGGGGCGGGCGCCGGGGCGGGTCCCGCGGCGGAGGCGGTCGGCGGGATCGGCCTCGGTGAGACCGACACCGTCCTTCCGCCGCCGCGTGAGCTGCCGCCCTCCGACGCCGAGCTCGTCCAGCTCATGCGGGACGGCGACGACTCCGCGTACGAGGAACTGTTCCGCCGCCACTCCGAGGCCGTCCGCCGCTACGCCCGGACCTGCTGCCGGGACGCGCACACCGCCGACGACCTCACCGCCGAGGTCTTCGCCCGCACCCTCCAGGCGGTCCGCGGCGGGGCCGGCCCCGAACAGGCCGTGCGCGCCTACCTCATGACCACCGTCCGGCGGGTCGCCGCGAACTGGGTCAGGACCCAGAAGCGCGAGCACCTCGTCGAGGACTTCGCGGTGTTCGCCGCGGACGCCGCCCGCTCCTCCGAAGTCTCCGACCAGGACACGACGGACCTCGGCGCGGAAGTCCGCGCCATGCACGAGGCCGAGCGGTCCCTCGCCATGCAGGCCTTCCGCTCGCTGCCCGAGCGCTGGCAGGCCGTGCTCTGGCACACCACCGTCGAGGAGGAGTCCCCGAGCGAGGTCGCCCCGCTCTTCGGACTGACCGCCAACGCCACGGCCGTGCTCGCCAGCCGGGCCCGCGAGGGCCTCAAGCAGGCCTACCTCCAGGCGCACGTCAGCCAGTCCCTGACCGCGGGCGGCGACTGCGCCCGCTACGCGGACCGGCTCGGCGCCTACGCGCGCGGCGGGCTGCGGATGCGTGCCGAGCGCGGCCTGCGCAAACACCTGGACGAGTGCGCGAAGTGCCGGCTCGCCGCAGGTGAGCTGGCCCATGTGAACGCCGGGATCCCCGCGCTCCTGCCGGTCGCCGTCATCGGCTGGTTCGCCGCCGGGTACTCGCTCAAGGCCGCCGGTGTCGTCGCCGGTGGCGCCGCCGCCGCGGCCGGTGCGGGCGCGGCGGCCGCCGCCTCCGGGTCCTCCGGCGGCGCCGCCTCGGGCGGCGTGGCCGCCGAGGGGCTCGGCGCGCCCGCGAAGGCCGGCATCGCGGCGGCCATGGCGGTCGCCGCGGCCGCCGGGCTCGTCTGGGCGATGGCCGGGGACCCGCAGCCGGTGGCCGCCCCCCGGCCCACCCAGCCGGTCGTCACCCCCGTAGTGCCGCCGAAGGCCGCGCCCCCGGCGAAGCCCTCCCCGAAGCCGAAGCCGCCGGCCCCGCCCGTCGCCGAGCCGCCGGCCCCCGCCCCGTCGCCTCCGCCGAAGCCCAGCCCCAGGCCGACGCCCAGGCCCACGCCGAAGCCGACGCCCACGCCGTCCCCGAAGCCCGCGCCGAAGCCCACGCCCACCCACGAGAAGCCCCGCCCGAAACCCACGCCGAAGCCCTCGCCGACCGTCTACCAGGTCAGCGAGCTGCAGTACGGGACCTTCGGCGACGGCACCAGGCCCGAGGTGTCCCTCGCGGACAGCAGCTGGATGTGGCAGCGCGACGGCCTGTCCATCGGAGGCACGCGGTACGCCCACGGGGTGAGCGTCCACGCGCCGTCCTCGCTGCTCATCGACCTCAACCGGCCGTGCACGAGTTACGACGCGATCGTCGGCATCGACGACCTGAGCGCCCGGCTCGGCGTCGGCGGCGTCCGCTTCTCCGTCTACGGGGACGGGGCGCGGCTCTGGCGCTCCCGGGTCGTCCAGGCGGGCGACCCGCCGGTCCCGGTGCACGTCGACCTCTCCGGGCTCTCCACGATCCGGCTCGTGGTGGAGGAGCACACGCCGTTCGGCCGGGCCGCGGTGGCCGACTGGGCGGAGTCCCGGATCAGCTGCTCCTGACGCCCGTCCCGGCGGTCGGCCGGGCGGGTGCGAAGGGTGCGACGAGGGCGAGGACCTCGTCGAGGCCGAGGCCCGCGCCGGCCGCGCGGGCCGCCGCCAGGGCCGGCTCGTCGAGCTCGACGAGCGCCCGGGCCGTCACGGACTCGATGTCCTTCAGCTCGGGGACCGAGCGGGGCATGTCCCGGCGCCAGTGGTCGACGGCGGCCAGGACCCGTACGGCGAGATCGGCCTCGCCCGCCTCGACCAGGGCGATGGCGAGTCCGTCTCCCAGGCCGGTGGTGACGAAGTCCGCGCACTGCGCGTCCCGCGCGGTGCGGAGCGCGGTGACGGCCGTGGCGACGGCGGCGGCGCCCCTGCCCTCATACGCCTCGACGCGGGCGGCGATCCCGATCACCGCCGCCTGGAAGTGCGGCGGCGGGGTGCCGAGGGCGACCGTGCGTCCCGCCTCCTCCAGCTGGAAGCGGGCCCCCCTGACGTCACGGCGGTGGAGGGCGAAGGCGGCGCGGAGGAAGCAGACGTACGTGTGGGTGTCCCGTACGTGGTAGCGGTCGGCCTCCCGCGCCGCCTCGTCGAGGGTCCGCTCGGCGGTCTCCAGGTCGCCGGTGCGGTAGGACAGTTCGGCCAGGCGGGCGAGGAGGAAGGGGGCCTCGGCGTGGGCGCCGACCTCGCGGGCGAGGCCGAGGGCCTCCTCGTACGCCTCGCCCGCCTCCTCGTGCCGGCCCCGCATCGTGTACGACTCGCCCGCCGCGCTCGCGATCTGGGCCCCCATCCAGCGGTCGCCGACGCGCCGGGCGATGTCGCGGAGTTCGGCCAGGGCCTCGTCGACGCCCGGCATGCCGCCGGGCATGTCGACGACCATGTGCGTGCGGAACATGAGGCTGACGCCGAGCTCCCAGTCGCCGCCGTGGCGGCGGCAGTTGTCGACGGCGGTGTCGAGGAGGCTTCGGATCGCGGTCGGTTCCTCGGTGAGGTACGCGGTGAAGGGCCAGAGCAGGCCGGGGAAGCGGGCCGCCTCGGGGCCGGGGTCCGTGCCGAACGCGTCGCGGACGCGCCGGACGAGCGCGAGGGTCTCCGGCTCCTGGAAGTCGCCCATCGTCCGGCTCTCGACCGCGAGGAAGAAGTGCAGCATGCGCAGGTGCATGCGGGGCCAGTGGCGGGGGTCGGCGGGGTCGGACGGGTCCTCGCCGAGGGCGATCGCGCGCTCGACCCAGGCCAGGCCCTCGGGCCGGTAGTTCCGCAGCCACCAGAACCAGCCCATGGCGAAGACGAGCCGGAGGGCGGCGGCCTCGTGGGGCGGGGGTTCCCCCTGCCCGGGCGGGGCCGAGAGCCTGGGGGAGGCGACGAGGGTGCGGTGGAGGGCGGCGCGGATGTTGTCGAGGTCGCGCTCGATGCGGTCGATCCAGGGCAGCTGCTCCGCCGAACGGAGCATGGGTTCGGCCGCCTCGGCGAGGGCGGTGAAGTGGGCGGTGTGGGTGGCTTCGGCGGCGGCGAGCAGCTCGGGGTCCTCGGCGGCGCGTTCGGTGGCGTACTCGTGGATGGTCTCCAGGAGCCGGTAGCGCATCTCGCCGTCCTCGGTGGGGGTGGCGACGACGAGGGACTTGTCGACGAGGGCGCCCAGGGCGTCGGCGGCGTGCGGGGAGAGGGCCTCGGCGGCGGCCAGGTCCCAGCCGCCGGCGAAGACCGACACCTGGCGGAGCAGGGTGCGCTCGGCCGGGTCGAGGAGGTCCCAGGACCAGTCGACGACGGCGCGGAGGGTCTGCTGGCGGGGCAGGACGGTCCGCGAGCCGGAGGTGAGGAGGAGGAACCGGTCGTCGAGGCGGTCGGCTATCTGGCGCGGGGTGAGGAGGCGGAGCCGGGCGGCGGCCAGTTCGATGGCGAGGGGCAGGCCGTCGAGGCGGCGGCAGATCTCGTCGACGGCCTCGCCGCCGTCCCGGGCGAGGTCGAAGGAGGGGCGCACGGTGCGGGCCCGCTCGGCGAAGAGGCGGTGGGCGGGGTCGGGCGGGAGGGGCTCGACGGGGCGGACGGACTCGCCGGGGACGCCGAGGGGTTCGCGGCTGGTGGCGAGGACGCGCAGCTGCGGGCAGTGGGTGAGCAGGGTCTCGGCGAGGGCGGCGGCCGCGTCGATGACGTGCTCGCAGTTGTCGAGGACGAGGAGCAGCGGGCGGCGGGCCAGGTGCTCGACGAGGTGGCCGGTGGGGTCGTCCTGGAGCTGTGCTCCCTCGCGGGTGATCAAGTTGACCTCGCGGAGGCGGAGCGCGGAGAGGACGGCTCCGGGGACGGCGTCGGGGTCGTCGAGCGGGGCGAGTTCGGCGATCCAGGCGGAGGGGCCGGCGGCCCGGAGCGCGGCCTCCTCGGCGAGCCGCGTCTTGCCGGAGCCGCCGGGTCCGGTGAGCGTGACGAGCCGGGAGCGGGTCAGGTCCGCCTGGAGGGCGTCGAGTTCGGGCTCGCGCCCGACGAAGGAGGTGAGCCGGGGCCGGATGTTGCCGACTTCGGGGGCGGGGGCGGGGGCGGGGGCCGGGGGCTTCGGGGCCTCGGGGACGGACGCGGGCGCGGGCGGCGTCGGGGCGGGGGCGGGGGCTCCGGTGAGGAGTTCGTGGTGGAGAGCGGTGAGTTCGGGGCCCGGGTCGGCGCCGAGGGCGTCCGCGAGGGTGCGGCGGGCCGACTCGTACGCGGTGAGGGCGTCGGCGTGGCGGCCCTCGGCCCGCAGGGCGCGGATGAGGTGGGCGCGGAAGGCCTCGTCGTACGGGTACGTGGTGGTGAGCTCGGTCAGCTCCGGTACGAGTCCGTCGGTGGCGCCCCGGCGCAGGTCGGCTTCGACGCGCTGCCGGAGCGCCGCGAGCCGCTGCGCCTCGGGGCGGACGCCCGCCGGGTCGGGCAGGTCGGCGAGGGCGGGGCCGCGGAAGAGGCCGAGGGCCTCGCGGAGGAGGGCGGCGGCGGTGTCGGGGTCGCCGGCGTCGAGGCGGCCGGCACCGTCGCTGACCCGGCGCCGGAAGACGTACAGGTCGATGTCGTCGGGACCGGCGACGAGCCGGTAGCCGGGGCCGGGGGTGGAGGCGACGGCCTCCCGGCCGATGCTCCGGCGGAGGCGGCCGACGAGGGCCTGGAGGGCTGCGGGGGTGTCCTGCGGGGGGTCGTCCCCGTACACGTCGTCGGCGAGCTCGCCGACGGAGACGGCCCGTCCGCCGCGCAGCGCGAGCGCGGCGAGCAGCGCGCGCAGCCGGGCACCGCCGAGGGGCAGTGGGGTGCCGTCGGGCCGGAGGGCCTCGGTGGTGCCGAGGATGAGATACCGCACCGACCCATTGTGTCGGCCGGGCGCGGGGGGCGCCTCGGGGTTTACCCCGGTGGGTCCCTCAGAAGGCGCCGGTGTCCAGGTCGAAGCCGAGGAGGACGGGTTCGGGGGCGTGCCACTCCTGCTGGTCGTCGAAGCTGTCCCTGGGAGCGGTCACGAGGTCCGGGATGACGCGCACGGTGCCGGTGGCTCCGGGAAGGCGCAGGCCGATGCCCGTGGAGTTGCGCAGTTCCTTGTCGACACGGCGGGCAATGACCTGTTCCACCATCTCGGTCACGGTCTTCTCGTGCTCGCCATTGGCCGGAGGCACCACGTAGATCTCCCCTTCGATCAGCTCCACGCGCCACCCCTTGGGGGCCAGCGCACTGAACAGCTCGAAGGTCTCCTGGGCACTCGCGCCCTCACGGTCGGGCAGGACCTCGGAGTGCGCGTCCTCCGGGACCGGCAACGGCATAGCCATAGCTGACCTCCTCCGCTCGGGTCGACGGTTTCAGCTTAGGTCCGGCGTCGAGCCGAAGTCCGGGACGCGTTCACCCGAACGAACGTGCTGTGACGTTTCGCCCGCTCGACGGAACCTCACGCCGGCAGTGACCGCCTGGACGCCGGGATCAGCGGTCCCTGGGCCGCGCGAGGGGCACGGGGGGCCGTGGTGTCGGTCCAGCAGGAGCCCCGGCGGGCGAGGAGGCGGCGGAGCCAGAGTTCGGTGGAGACGAGGTCGGCGAGGCCGTCGAGGGGGACGGGGGCGCCGTCGGCCGCCGCGCGCAGCGCCTTGCGGACGACGCGGGCCTCGATCAGGCCCGCGTCCGCGAGGAGCGGCGCGTCGAAGAGGGCGAGGAGCTGGGGGAGCGCGGCGCGCAGGCCCGCGCGCGTGGCGGCGGCCGGGACGGCCGGGTGGGGGGCTCCCCAGCCGGCGGGGACGTCGTGGACTCCGGCGCCGGAGAGGACCGTGCGCAGGACGCCGGCCCGGGCGTCGGGCTGGACCCGGAGCGATTCGGGGAGGTCGCGGCAGGCCCGTACGACCTGGTTGTCGAGGAAGGGGGCGTGCAGCCGCTGGCCCCGGATCTCGGCGGCCTGTTCCAGGACCCGGTGGTCGGCCGCCGCGCGGGCGAGGGCGGCACGCGCGCGTGCCTCGCCGGGGCGCTGGACGGCGGCCGGGAGGGTCGCCGCCCGGTTCAGGCGAACCGATACTTCGGCGAGGGCCTCCCCCGTCAGCCAGCGCGCCGCGGGGCCCGGCCGCGACCAGGTGAGGGCGGAGAGCGAGGCCTCCAGCGGCCCGAAGCCGTCCGGGGCCGTGCGGTTCGCCTCCAGGACCCGCCGGGCCGCCGCCTCGAGACCCGTCCGGTACGGGGTACGGGCGAGCTTCCGCGCCGCCCGGTAGACGGTCAGCGGCACCAGGAACGCTCCCGCCGACGGCCCCGAGGCCTTGGCGAGCGCCGTCACCGGACGCACCAGGGAGCGACGCCGACGGTCCATCAGGAGGTCGGCGAGGCGCGCCGGGTGCGCGTCCAGGACCTGCTTGGCGCCCATGCCGGTGAAGTGGTCGGCACTGCCGCCCGCGAGCCGCCTGCGGTGCCGCTCGGCCGTGACCAGCGCGGGCCCCGGCTCGTCGGTGAGCGGTCCGTCGAGCGCCGCGTACGGGAGGGCCTCCTCGCCGCCCGCGACGACGACGTGGTGCAGACGGGGGTCGGCGGCGATCGCGCGGGCCCGTTCCAGCTCGGCCGTGCGGCGCGCGCCGGCCCGGGTCGCCAGGTCGTTGAAGGTGACGGCGAGCAGCCGCTCCCCCGCGCCCGTGCCCTGTCCGGTGATCGTGCCCGGCACCCCCGGGAGGCCCGCCGCGAGCAGGGCGAGCGTGCCGGAGGCGCTGCCGCCGGACAGGTCGGCGCCGATGCCGGGCGCGGGGCCCGCGCCCCGGGCGGCGCGCCGGTCGGCGGGGCCCATGCCGGGGACCGGGCCCGGGTCGGGGAGCGGTGCCTCGGGCGCGTGCCGGGCGGCGGTGAGCCGGGCGCGCACGGCCTCGACGAGGGCGTCCCGCACCCCTTCCACGGCCTGCCGGGGGTCGGCCTCGGGCGCCGCGACGGCGAGCGAGGCCACCTGCTCGTAGCCGGTGATCTCGCGCGAGCCCTCCCGCAGGATCAGCGCGTGGCCCGGCGGCACCCTGCGCACTCCCTCGTACGGGGTGGAGTCGCGCAGGGCCTCCGGGGTCTCGGGGCAGGCGAGCAGGGCGGCGAGATGGCCGATGTCGAGCTGGGCCTCGACGAGGTCGGCGAGCGGCAGGGCGGCGGTGGCGTACGCGGTGCCGCCCGCCCACGGGGTGTGGAACACCGGCCGGGCGCCCGCGAGGTCGCCGGTGACGGTGACGCGGCGGCCGGCCTTCACGACGGCGGTGTAGCTGCCGGGCCAGGCGGTCAGGTGCCGCAGCGCGCCCCCGCGCGCGGTGAGCAGCCCGATCCGCAGCTCCTCGTCGCTCGCGGCGCAGCAGCCGAGGACGGCGAGGCGGGTGTGGTCGTCGACGGCCGCCACGCGGACCTCGTCGGGGCGCCAGTCGCCGACCGCCCAGAGCGGATCGGGGCCGCCCCACAGGAGTTGTGCGCCCACCGGTTGCACCGTGCGCCCCTCGGCCGCGGGAGCGGTGCCGTACGGGGAGCCGGGGTCGTGTCCGGGGTCGTACGGGGAGCCGGAGGCGGGTCCGGAGCCGTACGGGGAGCCGGGGGCGCGCCCGGAGCCGTACGCGCCGTGCGCCGTCCCCGCTCTGCCCGTCGCGGTCGTTGCGAAGCTCGCGGCGACACTGCTCCAGCCCACCAGCCATCGCATCGGCGCCTCCACATCCGTTTCGGTGGAGGACATGCTGCCACGACAACGGCGCACGGGGCGGGGTCCGGGCGCACGCGCGCGAAAGCCGAATGCGCCCCTGGCATGGGCCAGTTGATCTTCGACAGGGCACAGGCGTCATTCGGCCAAATATCGATCCCCGGCGGATGTTTCGACGGGCGTCCGGGCACAAGGCCGGCCACCGGCTGTCCGGGAGGCGCTCCCGCCTCCCGGCGCCGTCCGCCGCCCGCGGGGAATGGGGCGGCGGTGTCCCCCAGCCCACTGGTCCGGGACACCGTTCCCGGCCGAGCGGGCCGACCCACGCGGTACTCATGGAAGCGCTCCCCCACCGGGCGGACGAGAGCGCACGGCCGGGCGCACGGCCACACGGCGGGAGCACGAGCCGCCGCGCCGCCCCCGTCCGTCGCACGTTCACACAACAATCTCGCCATACGGAACACCGCCCCTTAACGGTAGGGATGCGGCGAACTACGCTGTGTTTACGAATGCCGCACGCCTATGCCCGGCGTCGTGGCGGCCGTCTGGGTTGTCGAGGGGTGGCGTCATGTCCAGGGAGCAACGCGGGCCGAACGAAAAGCTCGGCACGGTTCTCGCCCTCGCGGGAATCAGCAACGCCGGGCTCGCCCGGCGCGTCAACGACCTCGGTGCGCAGCGGGGCCTGACGCTTCGCTACGACAAGACCTCGGTCGCCCGATGGGTGTCCAAGGGCATGGTGCCGCAGGGCGCCGCCCCGCACCTGATCGCCGCCGCGATCGGGCAGAAGCTGGGCCGGCCCGTGCCGCTGCACGAGATCGGCCTCGCGGACGCCGACCCGGCGCCCGAGGTCGGGCTCGCCTTCCCGCGCGACGTCGGCGAGGCGGTCCGCTCGGCCACCGACCTGTACCGGCTGGATCTCGCCGGACGACGGGCCGGCGGGGGCGGCATCTGGCAGTCGCTCGCCGGGTCCTTCTCGGTCAGCGCGTACGCCACGCCCGCCTCCCGCTGGCTGATAACCCCCGCCGACCCGTCGGTGGAGCGCGAGGCCCCCCGCCCCGGGGCGGGCACCGGCCTCGCCGCGGCGGGCACGGCGGGCACGGAGCACGCGCGCGTGGGCCACAGCGACGTCGCCAAACTCCGCGAGGCCGCGGAGGACGCGCGGCGCTGGGACTCCAAGTACGGCGGCGGGGACTGGCGTTCGTCGATGGTGCCCGAGTGCTTACGCGTGGACGCGGCCCCGCTGCTGCTCGGCTCGTACTCGGACGAGGTCGGCCGGAACCTGTTCGGGGCGACGGCCGAGCTCACCCGGCTCGCCGGCTGGATGGCCTTCGACACCGGGCAGCAGGAGGCCGCCCAGCGCTACTACATCCAGGCCCTGCGGCTCGCCCGCGCCGCCGCCGACGTGCCCCTCGGCGGATACGTCCTCGCCTCCATGTCCCTCCAGGCCACCTACCGGGGCTTCGCCGACGAGGGCGTCGACCTCGCCCAGGCCGCGCTCGAACGGAACCGGGGGCTCGCCACCGCCCGCACCATGTCCTTCTTCCGGCTCGTCGAGGCCCGCGCGCACGCCAAGGCCGGCGACGGGGCCGCCGCCGCGGCCGCGCTCAAGTCCGCCGAGGGGTGGCTCGAACGCTCGCGGGAGGGCGACGCCGACCCGACCTGGCTCGGCTTCTACTCGTACGACCGCTTCTGCGCCGACGCCGCCGAGTGCTACCGGGACCTGCGGATGCCGCGCGAGGTCCGGCGCTTCACCGAGCAGGCGCTGTCCCGGCCGACGGAGGAGTTCGTACGCTCGCACGGGCTGCGGCTCGTGGTCTCGGCGGTGGCCGAGCTGGAGTCGGGCAACCTGGACGCGGCCTGCGCGGCGGGCACGCGCGCGGTGGAGGTGGCGGGACGGATCTCCTCGGCGCGGACGACCGAGTACGTACGGGACCTGCTGCACCGGCTCGAACCGTACGGGGACGAGCCGCGCGTCATGGAACTCCGCGAGCGGGCCCGGCCGCTGCTCGTCGCTCCGGCGTGAGGGGCGGCCCCGGCGTGACGCGCATCCCACAAGGTGGGCGTTTAGCAGCGTTGTCAGTGGGCCAGTGCACTATCGGGGACGGGAGGTGGCGCTGGTGTTTGACTGTGACGTGCTGGTGATCGGCGGTGGGATCGTCGGCCTGTCGACGGCGTACGCCCTGACGCGCGCCGCCCCCGGCACCCGGGTCACGGTCCTGGAGAAGGAGCACGCCCTCGCGCGCCACCAGACCGGGCGCAACAGCGGGGTGATCCACAGCGGGATCTACTACCGCCCCGGCTCGCTGAAGGCGCGGTTCGCGGTCCAGGGCGCGGCCGAGATGGTCAAATTCTGTGCGGAGTGGGGCATCCCTCACGAGGTGACGGGAAAGCTCATCGTCGCCACCACGCGCGACGAGCTGCCCCGGCTGCACGCGCTCGTGCAGCGCGGCAGGGAGAACGGCATCCCCGTGCGCGAGCTCGGCCCGGCGCAGATCAGCGAGTACGAGCCGCGGGTGCGGGGCCTCGCCGCGATCCACGTCGGCACGACCGGCATCTGCGACTACGGGGCGGTGGCGGAGCGGCTCGCCGAGTCCTCCGGGGCCCGCGTCCTGTACGGCGCGGAGGTCGCCCTCGTCGACCGGCGGCCGTTCGGCGTGGCCGTGCGGACCGCCGACGGGCGCGTGGTGCGGGCCAAGGTCCTGGTGAACTGCGCGGGACTCCACTGCGACCGGATCGCCCGGCTCGCCGGTGACGACCCGGGCATGCGGATCGTCCCCTTCCGGGGGGAGTACTACGAGCTCGCGGACCCCTCGCTCGTGCGGGGCCTGGTCTATCCGGTGCCGGACCCCGCCTTCCCCTTCCTCGGGGTGCACCTCACCCGGGGCATCGACGGCGGCGTCCACATCGGGCCCAACGCCGTCCCGGCCCTCGCGAAGGAGGGGTACGGCTGGTCCGTGGTCCGCCCGCGCGAACTGGGCGCCACCCTGGCGTGGCCCGGCTCGTGGGCGATCGCCCGCGAGCACTGGCGGTACGGGGCGGGCGAGCTGCACCGCTCGCTCTCGAAGCGGGCCTTCACCGAGGCCGTGCGGCGGCTGCTGCCGATCGTCGAGGAGTCCGACCTGCGGCGGGCCGCGCCCGGGGTGCGGGCGCAGGCGGTGCTGCGGGACGGGACGCTCGTCGACGACTTCCTGATCCGCGAGGCGCCCCGGACGGTCCACGTGCTGAACGCGCCTTCGCCCGCGGCCACGGCCTCGCTGCCGATCGGCCGCGAGGTGGCGACCCGGGCCCTGGCCCGTCTGTAGCCCACCGGGCTCCTCCGGGTGCGGAGGCCCTTCGGTCGCCCCCGCCGTAGAATCGGCCGCATTGTGTCTGAGCAGATTGAGAACGGCCCGCAGCCCGTCGCCGACCCCGGCCAGCCCGTCGCACGGCGGGGCAGTCGGATGTTCGCCCCCGGCGAGGGGCCCATGCCGGATCCCGCCGGGGCCCATCACGAGCGGCGGATCCGCAGTTTCCAGCCGCGCCGCAGCCGTGTCACGTACGGGCAGGCCGAGGCCATGCTGAAGCGGTGGCCCGACTGGGGGCTCGACATCGACGGCAAGCGGGTCCTCGACCTGGGCGAGATGTTCGACGGGCTTCCGGTCGTCCTGGAGATCGGCTTCGGCATGGGCGAGGCCACGGCCCAGATGGCGGCCGCCGACCCCGGGACCGGGATCCTCGCCGTGGACGTGCACACCCCGGGTCAGGGCAACCTGCTCGGCCTCGCCGACCGGAACGGCCTGACCAACGTCCGGGTCGCCAACGGCGACGCGGTCATCCTGCTGCGCGAGATGCTGGAGGACGCCTCCCTCGACGGCTGCCGGGTCTACTTCCCGGACCCGTGGCCCAAGGCGCGCCACCACAAGCGGCGGCTGATCCAGCCCGAGTTCCTCAGCCTCCTGGCGCCGCGGATGAAGCCCGGGGCGGTGCTGCACTGCGCCACGGACTGGGAGGAGTACGCCGAGCAGATGCTGGAGGTGCTCTCCGCGCATCCGGACTACGAGAACACGCAGGCCGACGGCGGTTACGCGCCCCGTCCCGCCTTCCGTCCCCTCACCCGCTTCGAGGGGCAGGGGCTCGACAAGGGGCACGTCGTCCACGACCTCCTCTTCCGGAGGAAGTGACCGGCTCCCCTTATCTCCGTCGCCGGTGTCGGTGCGGGTCGTTAGGGTCGCTCACGTGTCGAACTCCGCCACCGGCGCCCCGCCGGACGCCGCTCCCGTCCCCCACCGGGACACCGAGGAGCCGGCCTTTCCCGCCGCAGCCGACCGGTCCCAGTGGCGCTACCGGCCCCGCCGGGCCTTCTGGCGCAGCCGGCTGGTCCGCGCGATCGCCGTCGTGACGCTGCTCGCGCTCTGCGCCCTGGTGATCCTGGCGCTGGTCCGCGAGCAGACCGGCACGCAGGGCTTCCTCGTGGGCCTGGGCCTCGCGGTGCTTCCCGTACCGCTGCTGATGTCGGCGTTCCGCTGGCTCGACCGGGTCGAGCCGGGGCCCTGGAAGAACATGCTGTTCGCCTTCGCCTGGGGTGCCTTCGCCGCCGCGCTCGTCGCGATCCTGGCGAACTCCTTCGCGGTCCGCTGGATCGCGACGGCCACCGCGGACCCGGACTCGGCGGACACGCTCGGCGCCACGCTGGTCGCTCCCGTGGTCGAGGAGAGCGCGAAGGCGGCGGCGGTCCTGCTGCTGTTCCTCTTCCGCAGGAGGGACTTCGGCGGTCTCGTCGACGGGGTCGTGGTCGCCGGCTTCACCGCGACCGGCTTCGCCTTCACCGAGAACATCCTCTATCTGGGGAACGCCTTCGGCGAGGACCAGGAGTTCGGCTCCTCGGGGCTCGGTTCGGTGACCGCCGCGACCTTCTTCGTACGGGTCGTGATGTCGCCCTTCGCGCATCCGCTGTTCACCGTGCTCACCGGCATCGGTTTCGGCTTCGCCGCCCTCGCGCCGCGCGGCAAGCGGCTGCGCCGGGTGCTGCTGCCCCTGGCGGGGCTGCTGCTCGCCATGGGCCTGCACTCCGCCTGGAACGGCTCGGCCACCTTCGGCGGCCCGCTGGCCTTCTACGCGGTGTACGGGGCGCTCATGGTCCCGGCCTTCGGTCTGCTGACCTGGCTGGCGGTGTGGAGCCGGCAGCGCGAGCTGCGCACGATATCCGGGGAGCTCCCGGCGTACGCGGCGGCCGGCTGGCTCGCGCCCGCCGAGCCGCTCGCGCTGTCCTCGATGCGCGCCCGGCAGGTGGCCCGTTCGTTCGCCGCCCGGACGTACGGGCCGCCGGCCGCGCGGGCGGTGGGCGAGTACGAGTCCTTCGCGACGACCCTCGCGTTCCTGCGGGACCGGGCCCGGCGCGGCACGGCGGGGCCCGACTTCCCGGCCCGGGAGCAGGAGCTGCTGCACCATCTGTGGCAGCGCCGCGAGGTCGCCTCCCCGGCCCTCACGTACGCGGCCCGGGCGACGGGCCGGGCCTGGGCGCCGCCGCAGTACCTGGACTACGACGGCTACAACCCGTACCGGAGTTAGCGCGCGGAGGCCTCCGTCAGGAGGTCCAGCTCGGCCTCCGTCAGCGTGAGGCCGGCCGCCGCGACCAGGGCCGGGAGCTGTTCGACCGTGCGGGCCGAGGCGATCGGCGCGGCGACGGTCGGGCGGGCGGCGAGCCAGGCGAGGGCGACGCTGGCGAGCTCCGCGCCGTGCGCCTCGGCGACGGCGTCGAGGGCGGAGAGCACGGCCCGGCCCCGCTCGGTGTCCAGGTGTCCGGCGGCCCCGGAGGCGCGGACGCTGTCGACGGTGGCACCGGGTCGGTACTTGCCGGTGAGGAAGCCGGCCGCGAGCCCGTAGTACGGGACGGCGGAGAGTCCGGCCCGCTCGACGGTCTCCAGGAGCGGGCCCTCGTAGGTGTCGCGCGAGACCAGGTTGTAGTGCGGCTGGAGGGCGACGTACCGGGCGAGGCCCTCGGCCTCGGCGAAGTCGAGGGAGGCGCGCAGCCGCTCGGGGGAGATGTTGGAGGCGGCGACGGCGCGCACCTTGCCGTCCTTCACCAGCTGGTCGAGGGCGGTGACGATCTCCTCGACGGGGACGGACTCGTCGTCGAAGTGCGTGTAGTAGAGGTCGATGTGGTCGGTGCCGAGGCGGCGCAGCGACTCCTCGGCGGCCGCCTTGATGGTGGGGGCGGAGAGGCCCTTGAAGCGGGGGTGGGCGCCGGCCTTGGTGGCGACGACGACCTCGGAGCGGTTGCCCCGGGAGGCGAGCCAGCGGCCGATGACGGTCTCGGACTCTCCGCCCTCGTTGCCCGCGGCCCAGGCGGAGTAGACGTCGGCGGAGTCGACGAAGTTGCCGCCGGCCGCGGCGTAGGCGTCGAGGACGGCGAAGGACTGCGCTTCGTCGGCGGTCCAGCCGAAGACGTTGCCGCCCAGGGCTATCGGGAAGACGTGCAGGTCGGAGGTGCCCAGTCGGCGGAGAGAGGTCATGTGGGGATCAACCGCTCCCGTCGCCGGGCCTATTCCGTGCGGTGCCTCAGAGGCTCAGGCCCTTGGAGCGGAGCCAGGACGCCGGGTCGATGCCGTCGCCGCCGGCCGTGTGGACCTCCATGTGGAGGTGGGCGCCGGTGACGTTGCCGGTGGCGCCGACGCGGCCGATGGTCTCGCCGGTGCCCACGGTCTGGCCGGCGCTGACCAGCATGGACGAGAGGTGGCAGTACCAGACCTCGGTGCCGTCCTCCAGCTCCAGGACGATGCGGTAGCCGTAGGAGCCGGACCAGCCCGCGGACTTGACGGTCGCGCCGTGGACGGCCTTGAGCGGGGTGCCCGTGGGCGCGGCGAAGTCGAGGCCGGTGTGGTAGCCGGAGGACCACATCGAGCCGGACTGCATGTAGGTGGCGGTGAGGGTGTACGAGGAGACCGGCAGCGAGTAGCTGGCGGCGAGCTGGGCGAGGCGCTCGGCCTCGGCCTTCGCCCTGGCCTCCGCTTCAGCCTTGGCCTTGGCCTCCGCCTCGGCCTTCGCCTTCGCCTCGGCGGCCGCCTTCTCCGCGGCGGCTTCCTTGGCCACGGCCTCCGCGGCGGCCTTCTCGGCCGCGGCCTTCTCCGCGGCGGCCTTCTCGGCGGCGTCGGCGGAGGCCTGCTGCTGCTCGGCCTGCTGGAGGATGCGGGCGCGCAGGGCCTCGCCCGCGGCGGGGGCGGCGACGGTCTGCTCGGTCTGCCCGGTGCTCTCGTCGGCCGCGGTGGTGTAGGTGGCGGCGGTGAGCGGGTTCGGGTTGGCGCGGGCCTCGCTGACGGGCTCGCTGTGCTCCTCGGGGAGGAGGTCGCCGACGCCGGGGAGGTCGTGGGCGTCCGGCAGGTCCAGGTCGGGGAGGTCCGGCAGCGATATGGCGACCGGGGGCTTCTCCTGCGCGGTGGCGAGGCCGCCCGCGCCGACGGCCGCGATGACGCCGACGCCGAGGACGGTGGAGGAGCGGGCGAAGTTGGAGCGCTGCTTGACGACCCGGTGCCGGCCGCCGGAGCGGCTCTCGGCGCGGAGGGAGCCCTCGGTGGGGTTCCACTCGGTGCCCGGGGCGGCGGGACCCGCACCGCCACCGAAGGCGTCGAAGGGGGCTTCGGGTGCGGGGGTGTTGGACGCCACGGAGGCGCGCTCCTTTCCTTCCTTCTCGCCTACCGGGTTAGCTGACGGGTTCGGAGCAGGAAGGTCTCCTACGGGCTCGACCGCCCTCGTGCGTGGTTGGCACGGGTGCGAAGGGGCCCGATTCACCCCAAGTGGTGGTTCCCCGGTTCCTTTTCAGGATTCGGCGCGTGCGCACGGTGCCGCCTCTTGCGACGGCTGGGACGACCGCGCTGCGTTATCGAACGTTAATAGACAGGGGGTCCCGATTCCAAGCCGTCCTCCTTGATCATTCATTGGATTGTGGGTGTATCGCCCGAGTTGACCCCCCTTCAGAGAGGCGCGGAGCGGCAAGGGCGAAACCTTCGCGATCTGACGTTATGTCAATTGTTATCGCAGTGACACCCCGCGACTACGTCCGGTGACCGGGCCCGCCCGGAGGCACCACCGGCATCGTCCGGCGCCGCTCGGGCTGCCCCGTCGCCGGGCGGCTCACCGCGAGCAGCGCCATGTCGTCCGTCGACCCGCCGCCCGTGTGGAGCCGCACGTCGCCCACGAGCGCGTCGAGCAGCTCCTCGGGCCCCGGGAAGATCCGCCCGGCGAGACGCGCCGCCGGATCGTAGAAGACGCCCTGCGCGTTCCGCGCCTCCGAGAGGCCGTCCGTGTAGAAGAGCAGCGTCGCACCCGGCGGGAACGGCCGCGCCTCCGCCCGGTCCGGCCACGCCGCCAGGTCGCCCATGCCGAGCGGCAGCGCCGCCTCGCCCGGCTCCAGCGACTCCAGCCGCCCGTCGGCGTACAGCATCAGCGGCGGCGGGTGCCCCCGGTTGACGACCCGTACGAAACCGCCGAAGGTCCCGCTCCCGTCGGTGCGCGGGATCTCGGCCAGGACGGCCGTGGTGAACCCCTCGAAGGCGTCGAGCCCGTGCCGGCGGGTGCCCTCCCGGGCCAGCGCCCGCTCCAGGCGCTGCGCCACGCCCTCCAGGGTCCGCTCCTGCTCGGCCGCCTCCCGGAAGGCCCCGATGACGACGGCGACGGCCTCGACCGCGTCCAGCCCCTTGCCCCGGACGTCCCCGACCACGAGCCGCACCCCGTGCGGGGTGTCCTGGACGGCGAACAGGTCGCCGCCGATGAACGCGTCGGCCTGCGCCGCCTCGTACCGCGCCGCGCACTGCAGTCCGCCGATCCGCTCGGCGGGCGTCGGCAGCACCGCCTTCTGCGCGGTCTCGGCGATGACCCGCGCCGAGGCGAGCCGCTCGCCGCTGCGGCGCACGACCCGGTTGATGAGGAGGGCGAGCCCGGAGACGGTGAGGACGGTCAGGGTCTCGGTGAGGGCCGGGACCTCGTCGGCGGTGCCGTTGTAGAGGTGCAGCCCCACGGAGGCGAGGACGGCGGCGATCCCGGTGAGGAGGGTCGTCAGCATCGAGAAGAAGGGCGCGGCGATCAGCGGAGCGGCGGAGAAGAGCGGCGACGCGGTGTACGCGGGCGGGGTCGCCAGGTCGAAGGCGACCCCGCCCACGATGACCAGCGGGGGCAGCGCCCGGATGAACTTCCGGGCACCGCCGTACTCGGGGCGGTCCTCGCCGCCCCGCCGTCCTCCGCCCGCCGCTCCTAGGGGGTTCCCCACCTGTGCTCTCCTGCCCGGTCCGCCCCGGCCGCGGTCCGCACCGCGCGCCCTCCCAGGGTGGCCGTCGCCGCCCGGGGCGGCGACTCCCACGGGGCCGAGTGGCGTACGGGGTCAGCCGGCCGCGAGCCGCCCGCCCCGGGCGAGGAGCGCCATCGCCGCCGCGCACCCCAGGCCCACCGCGCACAGCGCGAGCCACGGCGCCGCCGACCAGCCGGTGACGTCGAAGAGCGCGCCGGTCCCCAGGTTCCCGAGGGTGATCCCGATCCCGCACACCGTGTTGTAGAGCCCGTAGTGGGTGGCCACCCAGCGCCCCCGGGACAGGGCGACGACCGTGTCCATCTCGTACGGGTAGAGCACCGCGTTCGCGACGGCCAGGACCGCCGCGCACAGCAGCAGCCCCGCCGGCCCCCGGCCCAGGGCCGCCGGGACGAGGAAGGCCCCGCCCATCAGCGCGAGCCCGAGCACGAGACACCGCTCCCGGTCGAGCCGGCGCCGGGTCCAGGCCGTGATCCGCAGCTGCCCGGCGAGCGCGACGAGCGCCGAGACGACGAACAGCGCGGTCGTCACTCCCGTACCGCCCGCCGCGAGCGGCAGCGCCAGGTAGACCTGGAAGGACAGCACGTACGAGCCGGTCATGGCGAGCGAGAAGAGCCAGAAGGTGCGGTGCGCGAGCACGGTGCGGAACTGCCCCCGCTGCCCCCGCTGCTCCCGCGGCGCCCCGGAGACCCGTACGGGCAGGTGCCGGAGCTGTACGAGGGTCAGGCCGGCGAACAGCACCGCCGCGACCACGCACGTCAGCCGGAACGACACCCCCGTCAGGGCCACCCCGACGAGCGGCCCGAGCAGGATGCCCGCCTGGTAGTACGCGTTGAACAGCGCGAAGGCCTGGACGCGCCGCTCCTCCCCCGCCTCCGCCGCCAGATACGCCCGCACCGCCGGGTTGAACAGCGCCCCCGCGAGGCCCGTCGCGAGCGAGGCGGCGATCAGCGTCGGCAGCGACTGCGCGAAGGCGAGCGCCCCGAAGCCGACCGTCCGCAGCGCGCAGCCGGCCACGATGAGCGGCTTGAAGCCGAGCCGGTCGGCGAGCGCCCCGCCGACGAGGAACATGCCCTGCTGGGAGAGGTTCCGGGCGCCGAGGACGAGGCCGACGGCCCAGGCGGCCATGCCGAGCCCGTCCGCGAGGTGCGCGGCCAGGTACGGCATGAGCATGTAGAAGCCGAGGTTGATGGTGAGCTGGTTGAGGAAGAGGAGCCGTACGGCCGGATCGAAGGTGCGGCTCTGCCTCCAGATGCCGCCCCCGGCCTTCGCGGGCGCGGTCGTCGTCACCGGACACGCTCCAGGGCCCGGCGGGTCCAGCCGGTGACCGTGTCGTCGGAGACGTACGCGGCGGGGTCCTCCCGTACGGGGCCGTCGAGCAGCCCGTGCGCCGCGCAGAACTCGTCGTTGAAGACGGTGTCGAAGTACCGCTGCGGACCGTCCGGGAAGACCGCCGCGATCCGGGTCCCGCGCGGACGCGTGCGGGCCAGCCAGCCGGCGACCAGCGCGACCGCGCCCACGCTCCAGCCTCCGGTGGCGAACTGCCGCGAGGCCAGCCTCCGGGCCGCGCGGACCGCCTCCGCCGGGCCCACCCAGTGGATCTCGTCGAAGGCGCCGTGGTCGACGTTCCCGGGATGGATGGAGGAGCCGAGGCCGCGCATCAGCCGCTCCCCGGCCGGAAGGCCGAAGACGGTGGAGTTCACGGAGTCCACCCCGACCAGCTCCAGGGCCGGGCTGGAGCCGGCGCGCAGGGCCCGGGAGATCCCGGCCGAGTGGCCGCCGGTGCCGACCGCGCAGACGAGGACGTCGATCCGGTCGAGCTGCGCGGACAGTTCGGCGGCGAGCCCCGCGTACGCGGCGGGGTTGTCGGGGTTCCCGTACTGGTCGGGCCACCAGGCCCCGTGGAGGCTCCCGAGGAGTTCGGCGACCCGGTCCATCCGGGCCTGCTGCCAGCCGCCGTGCGGGCTGGGCTCGGGGACGACGTGGACCCGGGCGCCGTGGGCGACGAGCATCCGCTCGACGATCGGTTCGAGGCCCGGGTCGGTGACGACGTGCACGGGGTGGCCGTGGAGCACGCCCGCGAGGGCGAGGCCGAGACCGAGGGTCCCGGAGGTCGACTCGACGATCGGGGCGCCGGGCCTCAGCTCTCCGCGGCGGCGGGCCTGCTCGACCATGTAGAGGGCGGCGCGGTCCTTGATGCCGCCGAAGTTGAAGCCTTCGAGCTTGGCCCAGTAGCCGTCGTCCGTCCACAGGACGGGGGTGTTGCCGACGGTCTGTCCGTCGGCGGGAAGCGTCAGTGGTGCGGTCATGGGGACACGTCCTCGGGGTGGGTGCGCGGAAGGGAGCCTGGTCACGCGAGTGCGGGACCCGGCTCAGTTCCGGTCCACCCCGAGGGCGACGAGCAGCCGGCCCGGCTCTGGGCCGGGGCCCGCCCGGTAGCGGACGCAGCGCGCGCGGGGATCGGTCCGGAGGTCCGCCGCACGGGGCGGGACCGCGGCTCCGTCGGCGTCGGGCGCGGCGAGCGGGGAGGCGGGGGCCTGCGCGGGGAGGTGGGCGTCGAAGGTCCAGGCGTCCCCGGACCGCTCGCAGTCGTGCGGGAGCGCGGGGGCGGAGACGGTCGTGGTGCCGGAGGTCGGCAGCACGTGTCCGTGGGAGCCGTGGCAGACGCTCACGAGGAGGGCGAGGAGCGCGAGCAGGACGAGCACGGCGGGCGCCCGCCGGCTCACATCGCTCACACGCTCGTCACTCATGGTGCGCGTGACGTTACGTGGGGCCACGGCGCGTCCGCAAAGAGGCGGGCACGGTTTTGGCCACCGTTTACTTCAGACAGGCCCGTCCCACGGCGGACGGGTCGGCCCCGGTCCGGACGGGTCGGCCCCGGTCCGGGCAGGTCGGCCCCGGCCCGGGCAGGTCCGCCAGAGGCTCGGACAGGTCCGTCAGAGGTTCCGTTCCGCGTAGACCTTCATCGCGTCCCGGACGAGGACCGCCGTGCCCTCGCCGTGCCTGTCGTAGTTCGCCGTGAAGCGCGGGTCGTCCACGTACATCTGCCCGAGACCGATCAGGTACTCCCTGCTCGGCGTCGTGGTCGTCGACAGCCAGGCGACCTGGCGCCAGGCGATCGCCTGCACCTCGTCGCTGTCGGCGGCCAGACCCTCCCGCGCCGCCCGCCCGAAGTCGCGGGCGATGCCGTCCTGCTCCTCCATGAACGCCTTCTTCTGCGCGCCGGTGAGCGAGCGCCACCAGCGGTCGGCCTTCTCGTACGCGTCGCGGCCCCAGCGCTCGCCGACCTCCTCCTCGTACCGCGTGTGGTCGAAACCGTCGAACACCTCGTCGGCCATGAGTTCCTCTCCTCTCTCGGTCTTCCGCAGAGTGGTCCGCACCGACGCGATCCGGCGTCCGATGCGCTCGCGCTCCTGCTCCAGCAGGGCGAGATGGGTGCGCAGGGCGGCGGACGTGTCCCGCTGCCCCGCGAGGACCTCGGCGATGGCGGGCAGCGAGAGCCCCAGCTCGCGCAGCAGCAGGATCCGCTGCAGCCGCACGAGCGCCGCCTGGTCGTAGTACCGGTAACCGTTCGCGCCGATCCGGCTCGGCTCCAGCAGTCCGCGCTCCCCGTAGTGGCGGAGGGTGCGGCTGGTGGTGCCGGCCTTCTTGGCGATCTCCTGGATCGACCACTCCATGACCGGAAACGCTAGATCTTGACGTTGCGTAAAGATCAAGCCGACAGGACCGGGGAACGACGAAGGCCCGGATCCAGTGAATGGATCCGGGCCTTCGTTGCTACTGAGTAGCGGGGACAGGATTTGAACCTGCGACCTCTGGGTTATGAGCCCAGCGAGCTACCGAGCTGCTCCACCCCGCGTCGGTGAACCCGACTCTACGGCATGACCGGGGCGATCACGAAATCGGTTTCCGTCAGCAGCCGCAGTCGTCGGAGTCGACCGGCGCCGTCAGCGGGTCGGCGGCCTTCTCCGCGGGGCCCTCCCACGTCTCGTACGCGAAGCCCTCGCGCACCCAGTACTCGAAGCCGCCGAGCATCTCCTTCACCTGGAAGCCCAGCTCGGCGAGGGCCAGCGCGGCGCGCGTGGCGCCGTTGCAGCCGGGGCCCCAGCAGTACGTGACGACCGGCACGGACCGGTCGAGCAGCTGCTCGGCCTGCTCGGGGATGAGCGCGGTCGGCAGGTGGATCGCGCCGGGGACGTGGCCCTGGTCCCAGGAGGCGGTGGACCGGGAGTCGATCACCACGAAGCCCGGGTCGGTGCCCTCGGCGGCGGCGGTGGCGAGCGCGGAGGCCACGTCGGAGACGTCGGCGTGGAAGGCGAGGCTGGCGGAGAAGTAGGCGGCCGCTGCCGCGGGAGAGGCCGGCGGGGTGCGGAGTACGGGGTTGACCTGCGGCGTCGTCGTCGTCATGGTGATCAATCTACGGACGAAGATCACCGTGCTGAAGTGGGGATTCACGGCGATCGGGGGCATCGGCCGGGGAATCCCGGGCGTTCGCCACGAGACGGCGGGGATCTCACGCAGCGGGACCCCTCGGCCTGGTTCCACCACCGGTGTCCGTGTCACATCGGCGGGGTTTCATCCGTCATGACGACATGACGGGACGCGAACGGGGAGATCGACGAGTGGACCACGAAACGGCAGTCGGCCAGGGGCTCGACAAGGAGTCCCTGGCCCGGCGCTTCGACGCCGACCGCGGCCACCTGCGGGCGGTGGCCTACCGCATGCTGGGCTCGCTCAGCGAGGCCGAGGACGCCGTCCAGGAGGCCTGGTTCAAGCTCAGCCGCAGCGACGTCAGCGGGGTGGAGAACCTCAGCGGCTGGCTGACTACGGTCGTCGGCCGCGTCTGCCTGGACATGCTGCGCTCGCGCGGATCGCGCCGCGAGGACCCGCTGGAGTACTACGTCCCCGACCCGGTCGTCCGGGTCGCCGACACCACCGACCCGGAGCAGGCGGCCGAGCTCACCGAATCCGTCGGGCTCGCGCTCCTCGTCGTCCTGGACACCCTGGGGCCGGCGGAGCGGCTCGCGTTCGTGCTGCACGACATGTTCGCGGTCTCCTTCGACGAGATCGCGAAGATCGTGGACCGCACCCCGGCGGCGACCCGTCAGCTCGCCAGCCGGGCCCGCCGCCGGGTCCAGGACGCCACCCCGGCCCCCGGTCCGGACGCCCGGCGCCAGCGGGAGATCGCCGACGCCTTCCTCGCCGCGGCGCACGGCGGCGACTTCGAGGGGCTGCTCGCCGTCCTCGACCCGGACGTGGTGCTGCGCGCGGACGGCGGCAGGACCCTCGCGTCCCTCTCCCAGGTCGTCCGGGGCGCCGAGGCCGTCATGTCGCAGGCCGTCATGTACGCGAAGTTCCGCACGGGCTCGCTGCGGCTGGTGGCGAACGGCCAGCCCGCGGTCCTGTCGGTCGTCGACGGACGCCCGGGCTCGCTCATGACGTTCACGATCTCCGGGGACCGGATCGTCGCGCTGCACGTCCTGGCGGACCCGGAGCGCATCGCCACGCTCGGCCTCACGGAGGAGGACCTGGCGCGGGCGACGTACTGACCCGGCCTCCGTCCCGCACTGCGGGCGGGCACCACTCACGGCCCTCGTCCCGCACCCCCCACGGCCCCCGCCCGCACCGCCGACGGCGCCGCCTGACGGCCGGTCACCCCTTCCTGGCGGCCCACCAGCCCCCGGCCGCCAGGGAGACGCCCGCGCTCGCGATGCCGAGGAGGCCGCCCGCCGCGACGTCGCCGGGGTAGTGCACCCCGGTGTGGACCCTGGAGTAGCCCACGGTCCACGCCAGGGCCGCGAGGGGCAGCGACAGGGGCGGCAGCACCGACCCCACGGCGGTGGCGAAGGCGACCGCCGACGCGGTGTGCCCGGAGGGGAACGACGCCGAGGTGGGCATCGGGACGTGACGGCCCACCACCACCCGGGCCGCCTCCCGGTCCGGGCGCGGCCGGCGCACCAGCCGCTTGCCCAGCAGGTTGGCCGAGGCCGAGGCCACCGCGATCGCCCCCACCCCGGCGAGCGCGGCCCGCCGCGGCCGGCCCGGCACCAGAGCGAGGGCCGCCGCGACGGTGAAGGAGATCTTGGAGTGGTTCGCCGCCGTGGAGAGCCGGCGGAGCGCCGTGTCGAGCTTGGGCGTGGGGGTGGCGGCCACCGCGGCGTACACGGCACCGTCGACGGCCCGGATGTCCTGCAGGACCGACCGGAGGGTCCCGGTCGTCGTGTCGTCCGTCATGCTCCGCTCCTAGGGGGTTCGGTGGTACGGGAGTTCAAGGCGTGCGGGAGCCCCACGGGTCGCTCCGGCCCGGCTGCTCGGGGAAGGCCAGCCGGGTCAGGCGCCGCCAGTCCAGGGGCGGCGGCGGCACCGGCGACCCCGGCCGGTCGCGGGGCACGCGGACCCGCAGGGCGCGCGGACGCAGGGTGCAGACCACGGGCGTGGGCAGGCTCAGCGCCTCGCCGTCCACGGCGACGGAGATGACGGCGCCCGCGTCGGGGCCGCCCCCGACCTCCACCTTACGGGCCGTCAGGACGTTCAGGCCGGTCGCCTGGGTCCCCAGGACGGCCAGCTCCGCCGCCTGGGCGGCCCCGTCCACCCGGACGCCGATCACCCCGAGCTCGCCGCCGTCGAGACGCGTCCTGCGGGCGGCGACCGTGCCGAACGGATCGGGGGCCGCGTACGGGTTGTTGCTGACGAGGAGCGCCTGCTGCGCGGTGAGCAGGGTGGAGTCGGCGATCGCGTCTAGACGGTCGCCCTCACCGCCCTGGAGCAGGTCGGGCAGGGCGTCGAGGGCGGTGCCGGCCTTCGCGTCGCGGTACTCGGGGCGCTGGACCACGTCCGCGTACACCCCGAAGGAGACGGTGTTGACGAAGGGCCGCCCGGCGACGTCGCCGAGGTCGACCCGGAGCTCCTCGCCGTCGCGCAGCGCGTCGAGGCACCGCGACGGGTCGGTGCGGTCGAGGCCCAGGTCCAGGGCGAAGTGGTTGCGGGTGCCGGCCGACACCACCAGGAACGGCAGGTCGTGCTCGGCGGCGACCTCGGCCACCAGCGCCTGCGTGCCGTCGCCGCCGGCCACCCCGAGCAGATCGGCGCCCTCGGCCACGGCCTTGCGCGCGAGGCCGGCGACATCGGCCGGCGCGGACGGGTCGAGCAGGATCACCCGGGCGCCGAGCGCCTCCGCCCGCTCGACGAGCCGGAATCGCTCGACCTTCCCGCCGCCGGACTTCGGGTTCATGATCAGGACGGGCCGGCGGGGCGGGGGGACCGGCTCGCCCCGCATCAGCGCGTCCCGCTCGTCCTCCGGCCGGCGCAGGGCGGACCGGGCGCAGGACAGCGCCACGCCCCACAGCCCCAGGGCCACGAGGGCGTTCACCCAGACGCCTCCGACGACGTACAGGTAGAGGGTCACGAGGGGCGCTGCCACCGCGAGCACCGCGCCGAGCAGACGCAGCGGCCCTCGGTGCGCGAGGAACCACCAGACGCCGACGGCCGAGGCGGCGAGCCCCACGACCCCGCTCAGCAGGACCAGCGGCCCGCTGCCGAGCGCGGCCAGCAGGGCCGCGCCCGCGACCGCCATGGCGATCAGCGCCCAGCGGGCCAGCCTCTGGGCCTCCCCCGCCGGATCACCGGAACCGCTCGCCGTCACCGACCCCACCTCCGCACTCCGCGTCCACGCTTCCCCACGTTCCCCCCGTCCGCCCCCGGTACGAGCCCGTTCGGAGGAAAGAGTCCCCGGGGAACAGGACGGCAGGAACCCAGGGAAGGTTCTCAGACGGGCGAGGACTCCCCCAGGGCCGGTCCTTCGCGGGCCGGCGCCGTTCCGGGACGGACCGTCACGGCCACCCGCGCCGGGCGGTCTTGAGGCCCTCGCCCGCCGGCGTTCCGGACCGCCGCAGGCGCCCTCCGTACGCCCCCCGAACGACGCGGCGCCCCACCCGGTCGGAACCGGATGGGGCGCTGCGCGGCAGGTCGGAGGGTCTCCCCTCGCCCGCCTTCGGTAGGCCGTGTGGGACTCGAACCCACAACCAATGGATTAAAAGTCCACTGCTCTGCCAATTGAGCTAACGGCCCGTGGACAAGCACACCCGAGCAGCATAGCCCGAGAGGGCCCGGGAACCGATCGGGTATCCGACACCGGGCGTCCCCCGGGCGTGGCGGGAGGCCCGATGTGCGGAACGCCGGTACGGGACAGGGCCCGTACCGGCACCGGAGTGCTCGTACGGGCCCTGCCTCGGGGTGTCAGGCGATGTCAGCCGTTGCGCTTCCAGCGCGGCTTGTCGTCGCGGCGGCCGAAGCCGCCGGTCGAGCCGGTGCTGCCGCGGTGGTCGTCACGACGGCCGTACGGGCGGTCGCCGCCCGAGCGGAAGCCGCCGGCGGGGCGGTCGTCGCGACGGTCGCGGTTGAACGGACGGTCGCTGCCACGGTGGCCGCCGCGGTCGTCGCGGTTGAAGCCGCCGGACGGACGGTCGTCACGACGGAAGCCGCCGGAGGGGCGGTCGTCGCGGCGGAAGCCGCCGCG
>NZ_JBIAMM010000002.1:93860-669054 GCF_042874095.1 Streptomyces sp. NPDC004266 | reverse complement strand
GGACGGACGGTCGTTGTCACGACGCTCGAAGGAACGGCCACCGCGGTCGTCGCGGTTGAAGCCGCCCGACGGACGGTCGTCACGACGGAAACCACCGGAGGGGCGGTCGTCACGGCGGAAGCCGCCACGGTCGTCACGGTTGAAGCCGCCGGAGGGGCGGTCGTCACGGCGGAAGCCGCCGGACGGACGGTCGTTGTCACGACGCTCGAAGGAACGGCCACCGCGGTCGTCGCGGTTGAAGCCGCCCGACGGACGGTCGTCACGACGGAAACCACCCGACGGACGGTCGTTGTCGCGGCGGAAGCCGCCACGGTCACCGCCGCGGAAGCCACCGCGGTCGCCGCGGTCGTCACGGTTGAAGCCACCGCGGTCACCGCGGTCACGGCGCTCGAAGTTGCCCCGCTCGTCGCGGTACGTCGAACGCTCCTCGCGGCGCTCCTCGGCCTTCGCGGCGCGCTCGGCCTCGACGGCCGCGGCGGCGACCTCGGCCTCGGCGGCCTCGGTCACCTCGGCGACGGCGGCCTCCGGGTCCTCGCCGCGCTCGCGGGCGGCGCGGGCGACCAGACGGTCGGCCTCCTCGCGGAGCTCGACGGCGCGGCGCTGGAGGCGCTCCAGCTGCTTGGTCAGGTCGACGACCTCGCGCTCGGCCTGCTTGGCCGAGTTGTTCGCGGAGTCGGCCTGGACCTCGGTGAGCGAACGGGCGCCGGTGATCTCGGCGACCTCCGGGTCGAAGGCGCCGGCGCCGCCGACGATGTGGCGCGAGGCGTCGACGCCCGCGTCCTCCATCAGGCGGAAGATCTGGCGGCGCTGGTGCGGCAGGGCCAGGGAGACCACGACGCCGGAGCGGCCGGCGCGGGCGGTGCGGCCCGAGCGGTGCAGGTAGTCCTTGTGGTCGCCGGCCGGGTCCACGTTGAGGACCAGGTCGATGCCGTCGACGTGGATGCCGCGGGCGGCGACGTCGGTCGCGACGAGCGCGTTGACGTAGCCGTCCTTGAAGTCGGCCAGGGTGCGCGTGCGGGCGCCCTGGGTCATGCCGCCGTGCAGGGCGTCGGCCTTCACACCGGCGTCGCGGAGCTGCTCGGCGATGCGGTCGGCGCCCAGCTGGGTGCGGACGAAGATGATCGTGCGGCCCTTGCGGGCGGCGATCGCGGCGGTGACCGGGGCCTTGTCCTTCGGCTTCACGACGAGGACGTGGTGGGTCATCGTGGTGACGGCGCCGGCGGACGGGTCGACCTCGTGCGTGACCGGGTTCACCAGGTAGCGCTTGACGAGGGTGTCGATCTCGTTCTCCAGCGTGGCGGAGAAGAGGAGGCGCTGACCGCCCTCGGGGATCTGGTCGAGCAGCTCGGTGACCTCGGGCAGGAAGCCCAGGTCGGCCATCTGGTCGGCCTCGTCGAGGACGGCGACCTGGACGGCCTCCAGGGAGCAGGCGCCGCGGTTGATGATGTCGCGCAGGCGGCCCGGGGTGGCGACGAGGATGTCGACGCCGCGCTCCAGGGCGTAGATCTGGTTGCCCATGGACGTGCCGCCGCAGACGACCTTCATCTTGAGGCCGAGCACGTCGCCGTAGGGCTGGAGGGCGTCCGCGACCTGCATCGCGAGCTCACGGGTCGGGGTGAGGATGACGCCGCGGGGCTTCTTCTTCTCGGTGTGGCCGTCCGCCAGGGTGGCGAGCAGGGGCAGACCGAAGGAGAGGGTCTTGCCGGAGCCGGTGCGGCCGCGGCCGAGGATGTCCTTGCCGGCCAGGGCGTCCGGGATGGTCGCCGCCTGGATCGGGAAGGGGGTGGTGACGCCGTTCTGCGCGAGCTTGCGCACGACGCCCTCGGGGAGACCGAGGTCGCCGAAGGTGATGGTGGGCTCGGCGGACTCCTCGACGGAGGCCTCGGCGCCGGTGTCGTCGGCCTCGATCTCGACGGTCTCGGTGGCCTCTACGGCCTCGACGATCTCGTCGTTCTCGGGCATGACGGCGTGGTCAGAACTGAAAATGGACATGCGAAATGCGAAACCTTCCGGAGTCTCGGCACGCGCCCGTCAACTCCGTGTTTCGCAAATCGACCGCCTCGATGCGGTCAGCCACGGCTAGGGAGAGTACGCGCCACGCGGCGCTCTTCTGTGTCGGCGCCGGGCAATGGGATCAAACGATCTACCACCATACGCACCCTCCCCCACCTGTGGCAAATCGGACTACGTCACACCGGGCCGACCTGCGGGGATGCCATCGGCTCCGGGGGTGCCCCCGGCCCGTCCGCCGCCCGCATCGCGCCCATCTGGGTGTCGGTTCCGGAGGGCGGCGGGTCGGCGGGATCGGAGGTCGGCTCCGGGGTCGGCTCGGGCGTCGGGTTCGAGGTCGGCTCGGGCGTCGGCTCGGGGCTCGGCGGGGTCGGTTCGGGCGTGGGCGTGGCCCCGCCGCCGTCCTGACCCCCGACGCCTCCGCCGCTGCCGCCGTTCTCCCCGCCGCCGCTGCCCCCGCTGCCGCCGTTCCCCCCGCCCCCGCCGGAGCCGCCGCCCGTGGTCTCGTGGCCGCCGCCGGCCGGCTGCGACTTCGACGGCCCTGCGGGTCCGCCGGGGCCCTCCACCGGCAGCACCGCGCCCGGCGAGGGCTTCGCCGTGCCCGACGGCGAGCCGCTCGGGACCGGGGACTCCTTGCCCGCGCCGGCCGGGACCGGGCCGCCCTTCTCCGGCCGGCCGTTCCAGGACCCGCCGCCCCCGCCCCGGGCCCCGCCGCCACCGTCGCCCTCGGCCGCCGCGCCGTGCTTCCCCCCGGACGCGCCGGGCGTCGGCTTCGCCCCCTCGTCGCTCACACTCATACAGCCGCTCAGACCGGCACAGGCCGCGACGGCCAGCGCGGTGGCGGCCCATCTCACCGGGGTGGGCAAATGGCGCACGGGGGGCACCTCCAGGACACAACGGGCAGGAACGGAACGGGTCGCACTGCCCAACTCCCCGGGCACCGCAAGGGACACGGCCCCCGCACGGCCACGCGATCCGGCCGAAGCCACCCGATCCGGCCACGCCCCACCGCCCGATCCGGCCGGCGCCCCCGCTCCGGCAGCGACTCACCTCACCTCGTCCGGCCGCCGCCCGTGCCCGCCCCGCTCAGCCGTAGCCGAGCGCGTGCAGCCGGTCGTCGTCGATGCCGAAGTGGTGGGCGATCTCGTGCACGACGGTGATCTCGGTCTCCGCGACCACGTCCTCGCGCGACTCGCACATCCGCAGCGTCGGCCCCCGGTAGATCGTGATCCGGTCGGGCAGCACCCCGGCGTACCACTCGCCGCGCTCGGTCAGCGGCGTCCCCTCGTAGAGCCCGAGCAGCTCGGGATCGTCCGGGGAGGGCTCGTCCTCCACGAACACGGCGACGTTGTCCATGAGCCGTGTCAGCTCCGGCGGAATCCGGTCCAGGGCCTCGGCGACGAGCTCCTCGAACTCCTCGCGCGTCATCTCCAGCACGGGCCCATTCTCCCCCGCCCGGAATCCGTTTTGGCGATAGCGGCCGGCATCCCATATGCTTCTCACGTCCCCGACGCACTGAGAAGTGCGCAGGTGAGCCTCTAGCCCTCATCGTCTAGTGGCCCAGGACGCCGCCCTTTCAAGGCGGTAGCACGGGTTCGAATCCCGTTGGGGGCACGCATTACCGTGTGCGACACTAGTACGCACACACAAGCAAGGCTCTGTGGAGCAGTTGGTTAGCTCGCCACCCTGTCAAGGTGGAGGTCGCGGGTTCAAGTCCCGTCAGAGTCGCTGAAGCTGGAAACAGCTTCGTGGCTGGGTAGCTCAGTTGGTACGAGCGATCGCCTGAAAAGCGATAGGTCGCCGGTTCGACCCCGGCCCCAGCCACAGAGTGAAGGCCCCGTTCGAAAGAACGGGGCCTTCTTCGTGTTCCCGCAAGACACCGGGAGACACCGCAAGGCACCCGGAGACACCGGGAGACAGAGGTACGGGGGAGGGGCCCGCGCCCCTCCCCCGTACGGCTCAGATCTCCTCGCGCCGCCGGCTCCTGCGACCCCGCGCCGCGAACACCGCCGCCACCGTCGTCACGACGCCGACGAGCAGCGCCCAGTCCGGCACCGAACGGCCCAGCGAGGCGACCCGCTCCTCCACGGCGAAGGAGTCGTCCACCGAGAGCAGGCCCGGCAGCGCGGTCGTCCCGTCGAAGACCAGGAAGAGGGTGCCGAGGGCGATGAAGAGCAGGCCCGAGAGCAGCGAGGTGGAGTGGACCTCGAAGCGGCCGACACGGAGCGGCCGGCCGCGCAGCCAGCGCCGCCGGCCCAGCTCGTACCGGTCCCAGAGCAGCGCCAGGACGAACAGCGGGACGGCCATGCCGAGGGCGTAGACGGCGAGGAGCAGTCCGCCGTACGCCGGGCTGCCGCTCAGCGCCGCCACCGTCAGGACGCTGCCCAGGATCGGGCCCGCGCAGAAGCCCGCCAGGCCGTAGACCAGGCCGAGGGCGTAGACGGAGAGCGCCGACGTGGGGCGGATCCGGCCGCTCGCCTCGGCGATCCGGCGGGAGGTGAAGCCCAGGCCGAGAATCTGGAGGACGCCGAGGCCGACGATCAGCCAGCCGCCGGCGGTGACGAGCAGGTCCCGGTGGCCGTAGAAGAACCGGCCGGCGAGGGAGCCGGCCGCGCCGAGCGGGACGAGGGTGGTCGCCAGGCCCGCGTAGAGGATGCCGGTCCTGGCCACGAGCTTCGCGCGCGTGTCGATCGAGTACGCGAAGAAGGCGGGCAGGAGCAGGGCGCTGCACGGGCTGAGCAGGGCGAGGAGGCCGCCGAGGAAGGCGGCGAAGTAGCCGATGCCGGAGGTCACTGGCCGGCACCCGGCTTCTTCGCGGCCTTCGCCGCCGCCTCGATCGCCTCCGTGAAGGTCTCCAGGGGCTGGGCGCCCGCGATCGGCCGGCCGTTGATCAGGAACGACGGGGTGGAGGAGGCGCCGAGCGCGTACCCCTGCTCCTGGTCCTTCCGTACGGCCTCCCGGGCGGCCGCGCTGTCGCCGTCCTCGGTGAACCGGGCGAGGTCGGGCACGCCGGCCTCGGTCGCGAGGGCGGCCAGCCGCTCCTTGCCGAAGCCCTTCTCCTTGGCGCCCTCGGCGTAGGCGGCCCTGTGGAACTCCCAGAACCGGCCCTGCTGCCCGGCCGCCCAGGAGGCGCGGGCGACGGTCTCCGACTCCTCGCCGAAGATCGGGAAGTTCCGCCACTCGATGCGCAGGGTGCCGTTCTCGACGTACTTCTCCACCAGGACGGGCTCGGTGTCGCGGGCGAACTTCCCGCAGTAGCCGCACTTGAAGTCGGCGTACTCGATGAGCACGACGGGCGCGTCGACGCGGCCGAGGGCGAGCTTGTCGGAGGCGTCGCGGCGGGCGTAGGCCTCCAGTTCGGCGTAGACGCCGGCGGAGGGGTCGGCGGAGACCTCGGCGACGGACGAGGAGCCGGAGGCGCCGGGGGGCGTGGGCTTGGTGGCGGTGTACGAGACGACGCCGAGCAGCACGGCGGCGGCCGCGACCCCGGAGATGATCGCGATGGACTTGGGCTTGGACGCGGTCGTGGACATGCGGAAGCGCTCCTGAGGGCGGGAGGGAGGAGGGAAGGACGGCGGAAGAGGGCCGTCCGCCTACACCCTCAGGACCGAGAGCTCCACGGGGGTCGGCACGCGCGCGGGTGGCTCCCGGCCCGGCGGGGCGGCCGGACCGACCGCGTCCGGCCGTCGGACCGCGGGCGTCACCCGGTCGGCGGCCAGGGCCGGCAGCAGCTCGGCGAAGCCGTGCGCCCGCGGCGGTACGACGGGGCTCCCGGCCCCCTCGTCGACGGCCCGGCCCGGGTCGCAGCCGGGCACGGCGGCACCGAGGACGACCGGGACCGTGGCGACGGCCGGGACCGTGGCGACGGCCGGCGCCGGGCCCGGAGCCGCGCCGAAGGCCGGGGCCGCGCCGTCCGGGGCGGAGGCGCCGCAGATCAGAAAGGAGAGCACCAGGCCCAGGAGCGCGGCGAGCGCCGCCGCCGCGCGGGTGGTGCGGGACATGCGAAACCTCTCCGGTCCGGGCCAGATGCCCGAAATACTACGCACCGACGCCCGCCCCCCTTCGTAAATGGGTTCGCCGCTTCTCGTCCGCAGGTGCGATCCTGGATCCCGTATGTCTACTTCCTTCGCCGCCCTCCAGTCCGTCCTGGCCGAGGTCTCGCTGCGGGACTCCCACCGGCTCGGCCGCCGTCTCGAAGGCGCCCGCCGCATCCGCAAGCCCGAGGCCCGCGCGGCCGTCCTGGACGAGATCGCCGCCGAGGCGGCCAAGGCCAAGGAGCGCGTCGACGGGCGCGCCGCCCGCGTTCCCCAGGTCACGTATCCCGAACAGCTGCCCGTCTCGCAGAAGAAGGACGAGATCCTGGAGGCGATACGCGACCACCAGGTCGTGATCGTCGCCGGTGAGACGGGCTCCGGAAAGACCACCCAGATCCCGAAGATCTGTCTGGAGCTGGGCCGGGGCGTCCGGGGCATGATCGGGCACACCCAGCCCCGCCGGATCGCCGCCCGCACGGTCGCCGAGCGCGTCGCCGAGGAGCTGAGGACCCCGCTGGGCGAGGCCGTCGGCTGGAAGGTCCGCTTCACCGACCAGGTGAACCCCGACGCGACCTTCGTGAAGCTGATGACGGACGGCATCCTGCTCGCCGAGATCCAGACGGACCGCGAGCTGCGCGCGTACGACACGATCATCATCGACGAGGCCCACGAGCGGTCCCTCAACATCGACTTCCTGCTCGGCTACCTGGCCCAGCTGCTGCCGAAGCGCCCCGACCTCAAGGTCGTCATCACCTCGGCGACGATCGACCCGGAGCGCTTCTCCCGGCACTTCGGCGACGCCCCGATCGTCGAGGTCTCCGGCCGCACGTACCCGGTCGAGGTCCGCTACCGCCCCCTCCTCGAAGAGGACAGCGAAGAGGCCGACCGGGACCAGATCACCGCGATCTGCGACGCCGTCGACGAGCTCCAGAAGGAGGGGCCGGGCGACGTCCTGGTCTTCCTCTCCGGCGAGCGCGAGATCCGCGACACGGCGGACGCGCTCACCAAGAAGAAGCTCTTCGACACCGAGATCCTGCCGCTGTACGCGCGGCTCTCCCACGCCGAGCAGCACCGGGTCTTCCAGGCGCACTCCGGCCGCCGGATCGTCCTCGCGACGAACGTCGCCGAGACCTCCCTGACCGTCCCCGGCATCAAGTACGTGATCGACCCGGGCACCGCCCGCATCTCGCGCTACTCGCACCGCACCAAGGTGCAGCGCCTCCCGATCGAGCCGGTCAGCCAGGCCAGCGCCAACCAGCGCAAGGGCCGCTGCGGCCGTACGAGCGACGGCATCTGCATCCGCCTGTACTCCGAGGACGACTTCCTCACCCGCCCCGAGTTCACGGACGCGGAGATCCTCCGCACGAACCTGGCCTCCGTCATCCTCCAGATGACAGCGGCCGGCCTCGGCGACATCGAGAAGTTCCCCTTCATCGACCCGCCGGACCACCGCAACATCCGGGACGGCGTCCAGCTCCTCCAGGAGCTCGGGGCGATCGACCCGACGGAGAAGGACCCGAAGAAGCGGCTGACCCAGCAGGGGCGGAAGCTCTCGCAGCTGCCCGTGGACCCCCGGCTCGCCCGGATGGTCCTGGAGGCCGACAAGAACGGCTGTGTCCGCGAGGTCATGGTCATCGCGGCGGCGCTCTCCATCCAGGACCCGCGCGAGCGGCCCTCCGAGAAGCAGGCGCAGGCCGACCAGCTGCACGCCCGCTTCAAGGACGAGACGAGCGACTTCCTCGCCTTCCTCAACCTGTGGCGGTACGTCCGCGAGCAGCAGAAGGAGCGCGGTTCCAGCTCCTTCCGCCGGATGTGCAAGCAGGAGTACCTCAACTTCCTGCGCATCCGCGAGTGGCAGGACATCTACGCCCAGCTGCGGACGGTCGCGAAGCAGATGGGCATCCACGTCAACGAGGAGGACGCGCCGGAGCAGTCCGTGCACGTCTCCCTGCTCGCCGGTCTGCTCTCCCACGTCGGCCTGAAGGACGTGAAGGAGTCCAAGGAGGGCTCCGGGGCCAAGGACGGCTCCCGCCGCGAGGGCGGCCGGGGCGAGTACATCGGCGCCCGGAACGCCAAGTTCGCGATCTTCCCGGGTTCGGCGCTCTTCAAGAAGCCCCCGCGCTTCGTCATGTCCGCCGAGCTGGTGGAGACCTCGCGGCTCTGGGCCCGGGTCAACGCCCGGATCGAGCCCGAGTGGATCGAGCCGCTCGCGCAGCACCTGGTGAAGAAGACGTACAGCGAGCCGCACTGGGAGAAGGACCAGGCGGCCGTGATGGCCTTCGAGAAGGTGACGCTGTACGGCGTCCCGATCGTCGCCGACCGCAAGGTGAACTACGGGCGGGTCGACCCGGAGGTCTCCCGCGACCTGTTCATCCGGAACGCGCTCGTCGAGGGCGACTGGCGCACGCACCACAAGTTCTTCGCGGACAACCGCAAGCTCCTCACCGAGGTCGAGGAGCTGGAGCACCGGGCCCGGCGCCGGGACATCCTCGTCGACGACGAGACGCTCTTCGACTTCTACGACAAGCGCGTCCCCGAACACGTCGTGTCGGGTGCCCACTTCGACTCCTGGTGGAAGCACAAGCGCCGCGAGGAGCCGGAGTTCCTCGACTTCGAGCGCGAGATGCTCATCAACGAGAAGGCGGGGGCGGTCACCAAGGACGACTACCCGGACTCGTGGCGGCAGGGCGCGCTGAAGTTCCGGGTGACCTACCAGTTCGAGCCGGGTGCGGACGCGGACGGCGTGACCGTCCACGTGCCGCTCCAGGTGCTCAACCAGGTCACCGACGAGGGCTTCGAGTGGCAGATCCCGGGGCTGCGCGCGGAGGTCGTCACGGAGCTGATCCGCTCCCTGCCGAAGCCGATCCGCCGCCACTACGTCCCGGCGCCCAACTTCGCGACCCGCTTCCTCGACTCCGTGGTCCCCGTCCAGGAGCCGCTGACGGGCGCGCTCGCCCGGGAGCTCCAGCGGATGGTCGGCGTCCCGGTGACGGCCGAGGACTTCGACTGGGCGAAGGTCCCCGAGCACCTCAAGGTGACCTTCCGGATCGTCGACGAGCGGCGCCGCAAGCTGGCCGAGGACAAGGACCTGGAGACGCTGCGGCTGAAGCTGCGCCCCAAGGCCCGTCAGGCGCTCTCCAAGGCCGCCGCGGCCGCGACGGGCGGCCCGGACGGCTCCGGGCCCTCCCTGGAGCGCACGGGCCTCAAGGACTGGACGATCGGGACGCTCACGAAGGTCTTCGAGACCAAGCGGGGCGGGCAGCCGGTGAAGGCGTATCCGGCGCTGGTCGACGAGGGCGAGTCCGTGGCCGTGCGGCTCTTCGACTCGGAGGCCGAGCAGGCGCAGGCGATGTGGCGGGGCACCCGGAAGCTGATCATGCTGAACATCCCGGTGAACCCGGCGAAGTTCGCCTCGGAGAAGCTGACCAACCAGCAGAAGCTGGCCCTGTCGTCGAACCCGCACGGCTCGATCCAGGCCCTCTTCGACGACTGCGCCACCGCCGCCGCGGACAAGCTGATCGCGGACCACGGCGGCCCGGCCTGGGACGAGGAGTCCTTCCGGAAGCTGTACGACAGGGTCCGCGCGGACCTCGTCGACACGACGGTGCGGACGGTGGGCCAGGTCCAGCAGATCCTGGCGGCCTGGCAGGCGTGCGAGCGCCGGCTGAAGTCGACGAACAGCCTGGCGCTGATCAACAACCTGACCGACGTGAAGGCGCAGCTCGCCTGGCTGATGCCGGCCGGCTTCGTCACCCGTACGGGTCTGAAGCGGCTGCCGGACCTGATGCGCTACCTGGTGGCGGTGGACCGGCGGCTCCAGCAGATGCCGACGGGCGTCCAGCGGGACACCACCCGGATGGAGAAGGTCCAGGAGATGCAGGACGAGTACGCCTGGCTCCTGGAGCAGCTTCCGAAGGGGCGTCCGGTGCCGGCCGAGGTCACCGACATCCGCTGGATGATCGAGGAGCTGCGGGTGAGCTACTTCGCCCACGCGCTGGGGACGGCGTACCCGATCTCGGACAAGCGGATCGTGAAGGCGATCGACGCGGCGGTGCCGTAACCGGACCCTTGCCGTGGGTGAGTTCGACCAGACCCCCTGACCTGCTGTACAGTCTCTCTCGCAGCCAAGGTCCTGTGGAGCAGTTGGTTAGCTCGCCACCCTGTCAAGGTGGAGGTCGCGGGTTCAAGTCCCGTCAGGATCGCCTCTACGAAGGCCCGCATCGTGAGATGCGGGCCTTCGTTGCGTTCCCGTGTCTTGACGGGGTCGCGCGCCCGCCGGTACCCCGGACATCAGGGAATCGGGGGCCCACACCCGGAGGTGGTCGCGCATGGCCGCGGCGTCCGCAGCACGGCACGACACCCGCGCGCTGCTGCGCGCCCATCTGGCGGCCGCGTCGCGGTACGGGCACCTCACCCGTCAGTGCCCGGTCTGCCATCGCCTCCTGCGGCTCGCCATGGAGGCCCCGGAGCCCGAGGAGCCGGCGGACGCCGCCGAGGACGAAAGTCCCACCGACCCGTGACCTGTGGCGGGTTGGGGGCCTTCCGCGAAGTGGGAGGCTGTTCCTTGGCAAGACTTCGCCGGTGTGACGGGAGTCACTGAAGGAGTTTCAGAAACCCCTGCACTTACACCCTCCCTACACTGCCCGGATTTAATATGTGCAATTGCACCACCCCGCAAGGAGTGTGGCGCCGGGCACAAAAAAGATCGCGCTGGACCCGGCGGAGTCCAGCGCGATCGTTGACGGAGACCTGTTGGGGCAGGAGCCCGTCGGCAGTACTAGGGGTGGGCGACCGGATTGGGGGATCCGGAAGGGCCCGGTGTTACGGGGTGTTGCAGGGTGCTGCAGGGTTCTGCGCGACCTCAGGCCTCGCTGCGCTGCTGCGGAATGCCCGCCAGCAGGGCGCGAACCTCGGCCTCGCGGTACCGGCGGTGCCCACCCAGGGTGCGGATGGACGTGAGCTTGCCCGCCTTCGCCCAACGGGTAACCGTCTTCGGGTCCACGCGGAACATCGTGGCAACCTCGGCGGGGGTCAGCAGCGGCTCGGCATCAGGGGTGCGAGCGGTCATGAGCGGCCTCCTCGGGAGAACCGAACCTATCTCGGTTCTTTCCTCTAAATTCTGCACCTTGACCCGCCATGCCCGAAATGGCAGAAGCGGGTCGAGTCGGTTATAGGACGAACGGCTTGTCCTCGGCACTACAACTACACCATCCGTCCAGCCGCGTCGGCCAAACCGATGGAATTGCCCTCGCAGGTGTTCATCAGCGGCGGAAGTCGACTGACCATGCCATAACGGACAGTCACGCCACTGTGACGATCAGTCACAGAGCGATCAGGAGTCCTCAGACCCCCCATAGAGTGCAATGCTGAGCGTTCCGCCCGAACTTGGGCGGAAGGAACCCTCCCCGGACTCCTTGTCCTATTTTGGCACGAGGGTGGGTGATGGGCGCAAGGGTGCGTTACGTGCTGTCCGTCACGCTTGAGCCAAAGGCCCGGATCGGGACCAACGTCCCCGCGCCACCGGTACGAAAGCCCCGACCGACCGAACGCGCATCGATCCGGCCACCGAAACCGGCCACCCGCCTCGAAGATCATTTACACCCGCCGGACATGTCTTGTCGATACCGACCTGACGAACTTGTCCGACTGATGTCAGTTCGCGAAACGCAGGTCCCTGACGGCCCGCCAGCGCTCCGCCAGCCGCCCGTACACCTCGCTCGCCGCCTCGCCGTCCCCGTCCCGCAGCGCGGCGATCCCCTCCGCCAGTTGGGCCGCCGAGCGGTCCTCCGCCAGCCACCCGGCCGGCAACGCGTGCACCAGACCGCCGAAGTCCAGCTCCACCAGCGCCCGCGGATGGAACTCCTCCAGCCAGCGCCCCACCTCCACCAGCCCCCGCGTCATCGGACCCTCGTCGATCGACTCCCGCAGCGCCTTGAGCGCCCGCGCGAGCCGCCGCCGCGCCTGGGCCATCGTCGTCCGGTAGCGCAGCACCGGCGCCCGCCCCTCGGCCGTGCTCCCGGGGTCCCCCGGCTCGTACTCCCGCTCCTCGTCCCCGAAGAGCGCGAACCAGCGCAGCGGCACCTGCCAGACCCCCGTGCGGATCCACGGCCGCGCGTCCGGGTTCCGGCTCAGCCAGCGCTCGTAGTCGCTCGCCACCTGGGCGCGCACCACCGGCGGCAGCATCGCGTCGAGCACCGCCGCCGGGTACGGACCGGCCGCCAGCTCCTCCATCGCCAGCCAGCCGCGCAGCCGGGTCCGCCACGGGCAGATCACCACCACCCCGTCCAGGTGCGCGACGAAGGCCTCCCCGCTCTCGTGGACCGGCACCGGCACCGGCGGCGTCGGGAGCAGGTCCGCGAGCGAACGGCGCAGCTCCTCCTGCGCCCCCGGGACGCGCGCCCGGCGGGCGTACCGCGCCCAGTGGGACCGCTCCGGCTCGGGGAACGCGGCCAGCGGCTCGTACACCCGCAGGTAGGACGCGTAGGGAACGGGGACCGTGGAGGCGACCGACATGTCGCAAATCCTTCCACGGAGGTACCCCCGGAGGGGGTGATCCTCAGCACTGCGGCCGATCTACGCCCAGGTAGGACTTACTCTCTTGCCGACCTGGTCCTCCCCCACCCACAGGGAGGGCCGCAACCGCCGCTTCGTACTTGGGAGTCACCACCGTGACCGATGTGACCGGCGTTCCTGGCGACGTACTGAACACCCTGTTCCACTCGGAGCAGGGTGGCCACGAGCAAGTCGTCCTCTGTCAGGACCGCGCCACCGGCCTCAAGGCCGTCATCGCCCTCCACTCCACCGCCCTGGGCCCCGCCCTCGGCGGCACCCGCTTCTACCCGTACGCCACCGAGGCCGAGGCGATCGCCGACGCGCTCAACCTGGCGCGCGGCATGTCGTACAAGAACGCCATGGCCGGTCTCGACCTGGGCGGCGGCAAGGCCGTCATCATCGGCGACCCGGAGCAGATCAAGACCGAGGAGCTCCTCCTCGCCTACGGCCGCTTCGTCGCCTCCCTCGGCGGCCGCTACGTCACGGCCTGCGACGTCGGCACCTACGTCGCCGACATGGACGTCGTCGCCCGCACCAACCAGTGGACCACCGGCCGCTCCCCCGAGAACGGCGGCGCCGGCGACTCCTCCGTCCTCACCGCCTTCGGCGTCTTCCAGGGCATGCGCGCCGCCGCGCAGACCCTCTGGGGCGACCCCACCCTGCGCGGCCGCAAGGTCGGCGTCGCCGGCGTCGGCAAGGTCGGCCACTACCTGGTCGAGCACCTCCTGGAGGACGGCGCCGAGGTCGTGATCACCGATGTGCGCGAGGAGTCGGTGCGCCGGATCACCGACAAGCACCCGCAGGTCACCGTGGTCGCCGACACGAACGCGCTGATCCGCGTCGAGGGCCTCGACGTCTACGCTCCCTGCGCGCTGGGCGGTGCCCTGAACGAGGAGACCGTGCCGTTCCTGACCGCGAGCATCGTCTGCGGCGCGGCCAACAACCAGCTCGCCCACGGGGGCATCGAGAAGGACCTGGAGGCGCGCGGGATCCTCTACGCGCCCGACTACGTGGTCAACGCCGGTGGCGTGATCCAGGTCGCCGACGAGCTGCACGGCTTCGACTTCGACCGCTGCAAGGCGAAGGCGACGAAGATCTTCGACACCACCCTGGAGATCTTCGCACGTGCGAAGGCCGACGGCATTCCGCCGGCCGCCGCGGCCGACCGGATCGCCGAGCAGCGGATGGCGGACGCCCGCCGCCGCTGATCCGCACGGCGCGGCACGGAGGGCCGGCCCGTCGCCGGGGAGACTTCGCTCACCCCTATCGGCGGGTCGGCACTCCAGAAGAGGTTAAAATCGCGATTGACCAGCGAGGAAAGGGCACCTCGAAGGTTCTGTACCGGGGTATGTGATGCGCGCGGCGTACCGTAGACCCACGGAAACAGGTACCGTTGAAGCCCTACGGACCGGTCTCTCTGTCGAGAGTCCGTTCCGAATCATGAACGCGTGTCAAGACTCTGGGGCCGACGAGCCCCGTCACCGAGGGGGTCGAGCCATGGGGCGCGGCCGGGCAAAGGCCAAGCAGACCAAGGTCGCCCGCCAGCTGAAGTACAGCAGCGGCGGGACAGACCTGACGCGTCTGGCCAATGAGCTGGGCGCTTCGACTTCGAGTCAGCCGCCGAATGGCGAGCCGTTCGAGGACGACGACGAGGAAGACGACCCGTACGCCCAGTACGCGGATCTCTACAACACGGACGACGAGGACGAGGACGACGAGTCCGGTCCTGGCACGTCCCCGCGTCGCGCTTGACCTTCTGAATCACCGAAACCCGGACCGGGGCCACCCGGCCGGGTTTCTGTGCTGTCCGCACACCGCTGCCGGTGGAAGCGGACACGCCGACGGGGCGCCCCTCAGGAGCGCCCCGCCTTCATGTCGCAAGGACTACTTCGCGTAGTCGCCGACCAGCTCCGCGCCGGTCGCGTGCGCCCCGCGCTCGGTGATCTCGCCCGCCACCCAGGCCTCGACCCCGCGGTCCGCCAGGGTCGCCAGGGCCACCTCCACGGACTCGGCCGGCACGACGGCCATCATGCCGACGCCCATGTTGAGGGTCTTCTCCAGCTCCAGGCGCTCCACCTGACCGGCCTTGCCGACCAGGTCGAAGATCGCGCCCGGCGTCCAGGTCGAGCGGTCGACCGTGGCGTGCAGCCCGTCCGGGATCACCCGCGCCAGGTTGGCGGCGAGGCCGCCGCCCGTGATGTGGCTGAAGGCGTGGACGTCCGTGGTCCGGGTGAGGGCCAGGCAGTCCAGCGAGTAGATCTTCGTGGGCTCCAGGAGCTCCTCGCCGAGCGTCCGGCCGAGCTCCTCGACCCGCTGGTCGAGGGTCATGCCGGCGCGGTCGAAGACCACGTGCCGGACGAGCGAGTACCCGTTGGAGTGAAGGCCCGAGGACGCCATGGCGATGACCGCGTCCCCCGTACGGATACGGTCCGCGCCGAGCAGCCGGTCGTACTCCACGACGCCCGTGCCCGCACCGGCGACGTCGAAGTCGTCCGGGCCGAGCAGGCCCGGGTGCTCCGCCGTCTCGCCGCCGACCAGGGCGCAGCCGGCGAGGACACAGCCCTCGGCGATGCCCTTGACGATGGCGGCGACCCGCTCCGGGTGGACCTTGCCCACGCAGATGTAGTCGGTCATGAAGAGCGGCTCGGCGCCGCAGACGACGATGTCGTCCATGACCATCGCGACCAGGTCGTGGCCGATCGTGTCGTACACGCCCATCTGGCGGGCGATGTCGACCTTCGTGCCGACGCCGTCGGTCGCCGAGGCGAGCAGCGGGCGCTCGTAGCGCTTGAGGGCGGAGGCGTCGAAGAGGCCGGCGAAGCCGCCGAGGCCGCCGAGGACCTCGGGGCGCTGCGTCTTCTTCACCCACTCCTTCATGAGCTCGACGGCGCGGTCGCCCGCTTCGATGTCGACGCCCGCGGACGCGTAGCTGGCGCCGCCTGCGGCACTGTCGGTCTGAGACATGGGTTCAGAGCTTTCGTGTCGTACTGCGGGTGTGCAGCGGGGTCTTACGGGCGACGGAGGGCGTCGGAGGCCGCGGTGGCGGCCGGGCCGGCGGCCAGCTCGGTCTCCAGGAGCTGCTTGCCGAGCAGCTCGGGGTCCGGCAGCTCCATCGGGTACTCGCCGTCGAAGCAGGCACGGCAGAGGTTCGGCTTCTGGATCGTGGTCGCCTCGATCATCCCCTCCAGGGAGATGTACGAGAGCGAGTCCGCGCCCAGCGACTTGCCGATCTCCTCGACCGACATCCCGTTGGCGATCAGCTCCGCGCGGGTCGCGAAGTCGATGCCGAAGAAGCAGGGCCACTTGACCGGCGGCGAGGAGATCCGGATGTGGACCTCGGCCGCACCGGCCTCGCGGAGCATCCGGACCAGGGCGCGCTGGGTGTTGCCGCGGACGATCGAGTCGTCGACGACCACGAGCTTCTTCCCCTTGATGACTTCCTTGAGGGGGTTCAGCTTCAGCCGGATGCCCAGCTGGCGGATGGTCTGGGAGGGCTGGATGAAGGTGCGCCCGACGTAGGCGTTCTTCACCAGGCCGGCGCCGAAGGGGATGCCCGAGGCCTCGGCGTAGCCGATGGCGGCCGGGGTGCCGGACTCCGGGGTCGCTATCACCAGGTCGGCCTCGACCGGTGCCTCCTTCGCGAGGCGGCGGCCCATCTCCACGCGGGAGAGGTACACGTTCCGCCCGGCGATGTCGGTGTCGGGACGGGCCAGGTACACGTACTCGAAGACACAGCCCTTGGGCTTCGCTTCCGCGAATCGCGAGGTGCGGATGCCGTTCTCGTCGATCGCGATCAGCTCGCCCGGCTCGACCTCGCGGACGAAGGTCGCACCGCAGATGTCGAGGGCGGCGGACTCGGAGGCGACCACCCAGCCGCGCTCCAGACGGCCGAGGACCAGCGGGCGGATGCCCTGCGGGTCACGGGCCGCGTAGAGCGTGTGCTCGTTCATGAAGACGAGGGAGAAGGCGCCCCGGACGTCGGGGAGGACCTTCGCGGCCGCCTGCTCGATGGTGAGCGGGGTGCCGTCCTCGGCCACCTGGCCCGCGAGGAGCGCGGTGACCAGGTCGGTGTCGTTGGTGGCGGCGACCTGGGTCGCGCGGCCTTCCTTCTTGGGCAGGTCTGCGACCATCTCGGCGAGCTGCGCCGTGTTCACCAGGTTGCCGTTGTGGCCGAGCGCGATCGAGCCGTGGGCGGTCGCCCGGAACGTCGGCTGCGCGTTCTCCCACACGGAGGCCCCGGTGGTCGAGTAGCGGGCGTGACCGACCGCGATATGACCTTGGAGGGAACCGAGAGAAGTCTCGTCGAAGACCTGGGACACGAGGCCCATGTCCTTGAAGACGAGGATCTGGGAGCCATTGCTGACCGCGATTCCCGCGGATTCCTGACCCCGATGCTGGAGGGCGTAGAGCCCGAAGTACGTGAGCTTTGCGACCTCTTCACCCGGAGCCCAGACACCGAAGACGCCACAAGCGTCCTGGGGGCCTTTCTCACCGGGGAGCAGATCGTGATTGAGTCGACCGTCTCCGCGTGGCACGTTTCCGAGTGTAGACGGGCTCGACCACTGGTCCGAATTGAGGAAAAGCGGGGGTGCCCGCACTCGTGCGATCGCACGAAATGATCGATTGCCGCTTGGAGGGGCCCACAAAGCAGGCGGGGTAAGGGTTTCCGGCCACCGGGCCCGGACGAGCGGACGCTCGTACCAGGCCCGGTGTGGTCCCGCGATGTGACGGACGCCGCAGTCGGCGTCCGCTCAGCGGGCGGCCGCGGTCGCCGTGAGGCCCTCGCCGGAGGCGTCGGTGAGGGTCAGCGTTCGGTGGTTCAGCCGATACCCGAGCGGGCCGTCGAGGAGCTCGTACAGCTTCGTCTCCAGCTTCATCTGCGGGCTCGTGCACATCATCCGGGTCGTCGCCGCCGGACCCTCGACGGTGAGGGTCCGGGCCTTCTCGTCGACGCGGGCGGTCGCGGAGAAGTCGTTGCAGCCCAGGTTCCCGGTGATCCGGCCGTCGGCACCGACGACGAACCGCGCCTTGGTCCCGCTCCCGGCGGGAAGGGAGGACGCCGTGTCCCCGTCGCCGGACCCCGAGACCAGCCCGTCGACCTTCCACGTGGTGCCCCGCAGCGGGGCCTCCTCCTCGGCCGTCAGCTCCACACCGTTGCGCCCGTCGGCCGAGGCGAGCCGGAGGCCGGCGCCCTTCAGGGTCCCCTTCAACGGGCCCGAGAAGGCCTTGAGCAGCTCCTTCTCGAAGCGCTGCCGGTCGGCGGGACAGCCGATCTCGGTCACCCCGTCCTGGGAGACCGTGAGGGTGTCGCCCCGGACCACCACACCGGCGTCGAAGGTGTTGCAGCCGCTGTTCCCCCGGGCACGGCCGTCCTCGAAGTCGACGCGCGCCCCGTCGGGCGCGGCCGACCTGCGGCCGTCGACCGTGACGGCGTCGACCGTCCAGTGCGTGCCGGCGACCGGCAGATCGGGCTCTCCCGCGCCCGCGCCGCCTCCCTCCCCTCCTCCCGTGCCGCAGGCGGTGAGCAGAAGGAGGGGGACCAGGACGGCGAGTGCGCGTGACTTCGGCATGCCGATGGGACGGAACGGCCCGCCGTACGGTTCCGGGGACTGGGGCCCGTCTTTCGGATCAGGCCCTAGCCCATGAGGGGCAGGAGGTCGTTCAGGTCCGCGCGCTCCCCGCTCGCGCTGACGTGCGCCGCGTCCAGCTCCGCCGCCCATGCCGTACGGCCCGTCGCGAGCCTGATCCAGGTCAGCGGGTCCGTCTCCACCACGTTCGGCGGGGTGCCCCGGGTGTGCCGGGGGCCCTCCACGCACTGCACCACCGCGTACGGCGGGATCCGCACCTCGACCGCCCCGCCCGGCGCCTTCGCCGCGAGCGCGTCGGCGAGCAGCCGGGTGCAGGCGGCGAGCGCCTGACGGTCGTACGGGACGTCGGCACCGGTCGCCGCGTTCAGGTCGTCGGTGTGGACGACGAGTTCGACGGTGCGGGTCACGAGGAAGTCCCCGAGCCGCATCGCTCCGAAGCGGCTCCGGACGAGCCGCTCGTCGGAGGCGGCCGCGATCGCCTCCTCGTACCGCGCGAGGGTCTCCGCGTACAGCGCCGGCAGGTCGGCCGTGTCGATCGCCCGGGTGGCCTCGTCGATGCTCCCCGCCGCCGTCGCCGTGACCGAAGGCCAGTCGACCAGGGTGAGTTCACGCCGCTCCGGCTCGGGCTCCGCGAGCTTCCGGGACACGGACGCGAGCACCATCGTCAGGTGCGCCGCCAGGTCCCGTACCGTCCACTCCCCCAGCCGGGTCGGTCCGTCCAACTGCTCGGGCGTGAGGGCGGTCACCGCCTCCCGGACGTTCCGGAACTGGGCCAGGACGGCCGCCCTCGTCTTGGCGGAGTCGTAACTGCGGGCACGCTTCTTGGCAGGTGGCATGGCCCGAGGCTAGCCCCGAGACTGGAAGGAACGGAGCCAACCGCAGCGAGAGCAGGCGACGGGACCATGACCCATCACGAGCACCCCGACGCGGCCCTGGTACGCCGGGGCTACGAAGCCTTCAGCAACGGTGACATGGAGACGCTGACCTCCCTGATGACCAGCGACTGCACCCATCACTCGCCCGGCGAGAGCCAGATGTCCGGGCACTTCAAGGGCCGGGACAACATCCTGGGCCACTACGCGAAGCTCTCCGAGCTGACCGACGGCACCTTCCGCTCGGATCTGAAGGCCGTCTACCCGGACGGCAGGGGCCACGTCATGGCCGTCCACAAGTGGCACGCCGACCGGGGCGACCGGGGCATCGAGATGGAGGGCGGCCTCTTCCTCACGATCATCGGCGGGAAGGTCTCCGACATCGACGAGTGCGTCGCCGACATCACGGAGACGGACTCCTTCTGGGGCACCGGCTGACAGCACGGAGCCCCCGCCCTTCCCGGGCGGGGGCTCCGTTCCGTACGGGAGCGATCAGGCCAGCAGGCCGGGGATCGTCGCCTCGTGGGCGGTGCGCAGCTCCTCCAGGGAGAGGCTGAACTCGCCCTGGACGTCCACCGCGTCGCCGTCGACGACACCGATCCGGGTCGCCGGCAGACCCCGCGCACCGCACATGTCGGTGAAGCGGAGCTCCTCGCTGCGCGGGACGGCGACGACCGCACGGCCGGCCGACTCGCTGAAGAGGAACGTGAACGCGTCCAGGCCCTCCGGGACGACCAGGCGCGCGCCGTTCCCGCCGCGCAGGCAGGACTCGACGACCGCCTGCACGAGACCGCCGTCGGACAGGTCGTGCGCCGCGTCGATCATGCCGTCGCGCGAGGCCGAGATCAGGATCTCGCCGAGCAGCTTCTCCCGGTCGAGGTCCACGGCCGGCGGCATGCCGCCGAGGTGCTGGTGGATCACCTCGGACCAGGCCGAACCACCGAACTCCTCCTTGGTGTCGCCGAGCAGGTAGAGGAGCTGGCCCTCTTCCGCGAAGGCGATCGGGGTGCGGCGGTTCACGTCGTCGATCACACCGAGGACGGCCACGACGGGCGTCGGGTGGATGGCGACCTCACCGGTCTGGTTGTACAGCGACACGTTGCCGCCGGTGACCGGGGTGCCCAGCTGGAGGCAGCCGTCCGCGAGACCACGGGTGGCCTCGGCGAACTGCCACATCACGGCCGGGTCCTCGGGCGAACCGAAGTTCAGGCAGTCCGAGATCGCGAGCGGCTTGGCGCCGGAGGCGGCGACGTTGCGGTACGCCTCCGCCAGCGCGAGCTGCGCGCCCGTGTACGGGTCGAGCTTGGCGTACCGGCCGTTGCCGTCGGTCGCCATGGCCACGCCGAGGTTGGTCTCCTCGTCGATGCGGACCATGCCCGCGTCCTCGGGCTGCGCCAGGACCGTGTTGCCCTGCACGAACCGGTCGTACTGGTCCGTGATCCAGGACTTCGAGGCCTGGTTCGGGGAGGAGACGAGCTTGAGGACCTGGTCCTTCAGCTCGGCGCCGTCCTGCGGCCGGGGCAGCTTGCCGGCGTCGTCGGCCTGGAGCTCGTCCTGCCAGTCCGGGCGCGCGAACGGCCGGTGGTAGGTCGGGCCCTCGTGGGCGACGGAGCGCGGCGGCACGTCGACGATCTGCTCGCCGTGCCAGAAGATCTCCAGGCGCTCGCCCTCGGTCACCTCGCCGATGACGACGGCGATGACGTCCCACTTCTCGCAGATCTCCAGGAAGCGGTCGACGTGCTGCGGCTCGACGATCGCGCACATGCGCTCCTGCGACTCGCTCATGAGGATCTCCTCGGGCGAGAGCGTCGCGTCGCGCAGGTGCACCTTGTCGAGGTCGACCCGCATGCCGCCGGAACCGGCGGAGGCCAGCTCGGACGTGGCGCAGGAGAGCCCGGCGCCGCCGAGGTCCTGGATGCCCGCGACGAGCTTCTCCTTGAAGATCTCCAGGGTGCACTCGATGAGGAGCTTCTCCTGGAAGGGGTCGCCGACCTGGACGGCGGGGCGCTTGGTCGGCTTGGTGTCGTCGAAGGTCTCGGACGCGAGGACCGAGACGCCGCCGATGCCGTCGCCGCCCGTGCGGGCGCCGTACAGGATGACCTTGTTGCCGGGGCCGGAGGCCTTGGCGAGGTGGATGTCCTCGTGCTTCATCACGCCGATGCAGCCGGCGTTGACCAGCGGGTTGCCCTGGTAGCAGGAGTCGAAGACGACCTCGCCGCCGATGTTCGGCAGGCCCAGGCAGTTGCCGTAGCCGCCGATGCCGGCGACGACACCGGGCAGCACGCGCTTGGTGTCGGGATGGTCGGCCGCGCCGAAGCGCAGCGGGTCGACGACCGCGACCGGGCGGGCGCCCATGGCGAGGATGTCGCGGACGATGCCGCCGACGCCGGTGGCCGCGCCCTGGTAGGGCTCGATGTACGAGGGGTGGTTGTGCGACTCGACCTTGAAGGTGACCGCGTACCCCTGGCCGACGTCGACGACGCCCGCGTTCTCGCCGATGCCGACGAGCATGGCGTCGTTCTCGGGGGTCTTCTCGCCGAACTGCTTCAGGTGGACCTTGCTGCTCTTGTAGGAGCAGTGCTCGGACCACATGACGGAGTACATGGCGAGCTCGGCGCCGGTGGGACGGCGGCCGAGGATCTCGCGGATGCGCGCGTACTCGTCCTCCTTGAGGCCGAGCTCCTTCCAGGGCTGCTCGCTGTCCGGCGTCTCGCTCGCGTGCTTGACGGTGTCGAGGCTCATCAGGCGTTGACCAGCTTCTTGAGGATCGAGGTGAAGAAACCGAGGCCGTCCGTCTTGCCGGTGCCGACCAGCGGCTCGACGGCGTGCTCCGGGTGCGGCATGAGGCCGACCACGTTGCCCGCGGCGTTGGTGATGCCCGCGATGTCGCGCAGCGAGCCGTTGGGGTTCATGTCCAGGTAGCGGAAGGCGACCCGCCCCTCGGCCTCCAGCTCGTCGAGCGTGCGCTCGTCGGCGACGTAGCGGCCGTCCATGTTCTTGAGCGGGACCTCGATCTCCTGGCCCTCGGTGTAGTCCGAGGTCCAGGCGGTCTCCGCGTTCTCCACCCGCAGCTTCTGGTCGCGGCAGATGAAGTGGAGGTGGTTGTTGCGCAGCATCGCGCCCGGCAGCAGATGGGCCTCGGTGAGGATCTGGAAGCCGTTGCAGATGCCGAGGACGGGCATGCCCGCCTTCGCCTGCTCGATGATCGTCTCCATCACCGGCGAGAAGCGGGAGATGGCTCCGGCCCGCAGGTAGTCGCCGTAGGAGAAGCCGCCGGCCAGGACCACGGCGTCGACCTGCTTGAGGTCCTTGTCCCGGTGCCAGAGCGACACGGGCTCGGCGCCCGCCAGGCGGGCGGCACGCAGCGCGTCCTGGTCGTCGAGCGTGCCGGGGAACGTGACGACGCCGATGCGTGCGGTCACGACTCCACCTTCACGACGAAGTCTTCGATCACGGTGTTGGCAAGGAAGGTTTCGGCCATCTCATGGATGCGGGCGAGGGCGGCGTCGTCGACCGGTCCCTCCACCTCCAGCTCGAAGCGCTTCCCCTGACGGACGTCGGCGATTCCGGCGAATCCCAGGCGAGGCAGTGCACGCTGCACCGCCTGCCCCTGAGGGTCGAGGATCTCCGGCTTGAGCATGACGTCGACTACGACGCGTGCCACTGGCACTCCCGGTGGTGTGTTGCGTGGGCGGTTCCCTCAGCGTACCTGCCTCCAAATTCTACGCGGGTAGAGATCTGAAGGATCCTACAAAAGCCCGGTTCGGAGCGGTGTGCGTCACACGAACGGCATCCGAACCCCGGCCACACACTCCCCACAAAATTCGAGCGAAATATTGCGGAGCACATTGCGCCGGGACACGCTGAAACAATTGGCGGGGCTTCACAATGCGACGCCCACCGCTGTACAAAGGAATCCAGAAGAAAGCAGCATTGTCCCGGCACAGCCGTACGGTCGGCATCGCCGCACGTCAGGGGCGCCACAAGCGTCCTCTCGACTGCGGCAGCCGCAGGAAAGGACCGATATCCGTGGCTCAACGTGTGGTGGTCACTCTCTCCGACGACATCGACGGCGGAGAAGCGGCTGAAACGGTCGCGTTCGGCCTCGACGGGAAGATGTACGAGATCGACCTGAATGCTGCCAATGCAAAGAAACTCCGCAAGGCCCTCGCGCCCTACCTCGCCGCCGGCCGCAAGCTGCCGGCCCGGGCGTCGGCCGGCCGGAACGCCCCGGCCGCCTCGTACACGCACACCGCCCTCGCCCCCGACCCGGCGGCGGTCCGCGCCTGGGCCCAGTCCAACAAGATGGACGTCCCGGCCCGCGGCCGGATCCCGAAGCGCGTCTACGAGGCCTTCCACGCGGCGAGCTGAGGCGGGGCTCCGGCCCCGCGGCCGACCCGGACCGAGCCGATTTGCATTGCACCCCCCTTGATCCGCTAGAGTCTGGATCACGCCGAGGGGCGAGGCCGAAAAGCCGAGTCCCCAGCAGCGTGCGGGTGTAGTTCAGTAGCAGAACAGCCCCCTTCCAGGGGGAAGGCGCAGTGTGCGATCCCTGTCACCCGCTCTGCGAGAAACGCGTTACCGACCACTCCGGTGGATCAGGTAGAGTGGTGCTCGCACCGAGCAGCGAAAGCTGACCGGTAGCAATGCGGACGTGGCTCAGTTGGTAGAGCATCACCTTGCCAAGGTGAGGGTCGCGAGTTCGAATCTCGTCGTCCGCTCAGGGAGCGAAGGCCCCGGTTCTCAGGAACCGGGGCCTTCGTCGTGTTCCCGGAGAGTTCCCGGCCGGAGAGTTCCCGGAGATGCCTGGAGGGTGTTCGGAGGGCTCCGGGGGGCGTCCTGAGGGTGTGAAGGGCCCCACACGGCGGTGTGTCACGAGCACCCGCGGGGTTGGGTATAGTTAGCAGCGCGCTACGGCGCATGCGGACGTGGCTCAGTTGGTAGAGCATCACCTTGCCAAGGTGAGGGTCGCGAGTTCGAATCTCGTCGTCCGCTCCATGAAGAAGCCCCCGGTCGAATCGACCGGGGGCTTTCTCGTTCCCTAGGACCAGGCCTGGCCGGTCAGGAGCTCGTACGCCTCGATGTACTTGGCGCGGGTCTTCTCCACGACCTCCTGCGGCAGGGCCGGCGGCGGCTGCTCGCTCTTGCGGTCCCAGCCGGAGGCCGGCGAGGTCAGCCAGTTCCGCACGATCTGCTTGTCGTACGAGGGCTGGGCGCGGCCCGGCTCCCACTCGGAGGCCGGCCAGAAGCGCGAGGAGTCCGGGGTGAGGACCTCGTCGGCGATGACCAGGCGGTCGCCCTCGGGGGTGCTCTCGAAGCCGAACTCGAACTTCGTGTCGGCCAGGATGATCCCGCGCTCGCGGGCGATGTCCCGGGCCCGGGAGTAGACGGCGAGCGTCGTCCGGCGCAGCAGCGCGGCCGTCTCGGCGCCGACCTGGCGGGCGACCTCCTCGTACGGCACGTTCTCGTCGTGGTCGCCGACGGCGGCCTTGGTCGCCGGGGTGAAGATCGGCGCGGGCAGCTCGGAGCCGTCGGTCAGGCCCTCGGGCAGGGCGAGACCGCAGACCGTGCGGGACTCGTCGTACTCGAGCAGGCCGGAACCGGTGAGGTAGCCGCGGGCCACGCACTCGACCGGGACCATGTTCAGCGACTTGCAGACCAGCGTGCGCCCCGCCCAGTCGGCGGGGGCGCCGGCCGGCAGGTCGGTGGAGAGCACGTGGTTCGGGACCAGGTCGACGAGCTTGTCGAACCACCACAGGGAGAGCTGGGTGAGCACCCTGCCCTTGTCGGGGATCTCGGTGGGCAGCACCCAGTCGTAGGCCGACATGCGGTCGCTCGCCACCATGACGAGGTCGCCCGCCTCGTTCCGGTACAGGTCGCGGACCTTGCCCGTGTGGAGATGGGTCAGGCCCGGGACCTGGACGGGCTCGGGCTTTTCTACGAATCCGGACACGGTTCCTCCGCGTAGGTTGATCCAGGAGCGAGTCCGATTCTCTCGCACATCCGGGCGGGTCCGGCCGCGAGGAGCTGTGACCCCCCGCTCAGTCCCTCTCGGGGAGCCCCTCGGCGAGTCCCTCTCGGGCAGCCCCTCTCCCTCACTCCCTCTTGCAGATCCGGTCGAGCAGGTTCGCGGTGGCGCGCTGGACCCGGGCGTCGACGTGGCCCGGCCGGTCCAGCGCCGGCGACCAGGCGAACGTGCCGGACGCGAAGACCCAGGCTCCGGACGGGGCCCGGTAGAGACTCGTCTCCTGGTGGCGCAGCGCCCCCTCGCCGTCCCGGTAGGGCGAGTGCGCGAGCAGGATGCGTCCCTGGTGCTCCGGCAGCGCGGTGCGCGGGAAGTAGCGATCGGCCTCGCCCGCGACCAGGCCCGGGAGCTCGTCGCCGTCGCCCGCCCCGGTGGCATCCCAGAGCCAGTGGTCGGCGTTCCGCACGACCAGCGGGTTCGGCTCGGGCACCCGGCCCGCGTACTGGATGCCGAGGAGCTGCTGCTCGGGCCGGTCGACCTCGCGCCAGAGGGCGGGGCGGCCGGGGCCGCGCCGCTTGCGGCAGGTGAGGAGGCGGTCCGGCACCCCGGACGGCGACGGGCCCAGCTCCACCTGCCAGTACATGGTGTTGGCGGAGAGGAAGACGAGCGAGGTGCCCTGGTCTCGGGCGAGTTCGACGGTCCGGCGCATCGGCACCGACCAGTACTCGTCGTGGCCCGGGAAGACGAGGCCCCGGTAGCGGCTCGGATCGACCCGGCCCGCGTGCAGGTCACGGGTCTCCGCGTACGCCAGGTCGTAGCCGTAGCGCTCGGCCCAGCGGATGAAGTCGTAGGCGTGTCCGACGTGCAGGGGCAGCCCCGCGCCCGCGTACGGACGGTCGAAGGAGACGGTGACGGCCGCCTCCTCCTCGCCGAGCAGCCGGCCCTCCTCGTCCCAGGCGTGGTAGAGGCTGGCGCCGGTGTGGCCGTCCTCCGGGTAGAGGTTGTACGCCTGCCAGGTCACGTCCGGGAGGACGAGCAGCAGATCCGCCGGGTGGTCGTCCCGGACCGTGAAGGGGATGTGCGAGCGGTGGCCGTCGGCGGTGGTGAGGACGGCGACGTACGCGCCGATCGACCAGTACGTGGGGACCTGCAGCCGCCAGGACTGCCACCAGTGGTGACAGGAGACCGTGCGGTCGGCGGTGAGCGGGGCCGGCTGGACGATCCCGGAGAGCCGCGGGCTCGTGGTGATCTTCGCGGCGCCGTCGCCGCCGTAGTGCCCGATCCGGTAGACGTCGACCGAGAACTGCTGCGGCGGGTCCACGGTGATGTGGAAGTCGATCGACTCGCCCGGCGCCACCGCCCCGTCCGACGCGAAGCCCTTGATCTGGCGCCGGACGTCGTCCGCCGTGCGCGGGCCGCCGCTGCCGCCCCGGGCCAGGACCTCGTCCGCGTACCAGGGGACCATCTGGCCGGTGTCGTCGAAGTAGTTCTCCGAGCCCCGCAGCCAGGGCAGCGGGCCCTGGCCGAAGGGATCGGAGACGGCGTGCGCGAGCGCACCCGACTCCCACCGTCTGATCTGCTCCGCCCCCATGTGCGCCCCTCCCTCGACTCCCCCGGTCGGCCGGTCAGTGCCTGTTCGATGCGTGTTCGGTGCCTGTTCGGCGCCTGTGATGTGTGCCGGTGGTTCGTGCCTCTGTCAGTGACGGTCTCCAGCACATCACATAACGCACGCACTCCGTCACCGTTCGTCGTGAATTGACGAGAGTGGAAGCCGAGACTCCGGCTGGAGTCCTTCCACGAGGCCTCAGACCAGGCGTACGGGCTTCTCCGCGCGCACCCCGGTGCGGGCGAGCCAGGCCCGCAGCGGCTCCGGGTCGCCGTCCTCCACGAGCGCGAGGACCCGGGGCCCGAGGTCCGCCGCGCGCTCGCCGCCGACGAGCAGGGCGGGCCCGTCGAGCCAGTCGAGGCCGGGAGCGGCCTCGGCGGTGTCCACGGCCGCGCAGCAGACCATCGCGGTCACGTGGTCGGCGAGCAGGTCGCGGCCGGTACGGGGCGGCTGGAGCGGGAACAGCGGCAGGGGCCCGTCGGGGCCGCTGACGGCGTCGGGGGCGGCGGCGCCTGCCCGGTCGCCCTTGCCGGTGGCGCGGGCGGCCGCGGCCGCCGCGGCGACCCTGGCCTCCCGGGCCGCCTCCTCCCGCGCGAGGAGCGCGCTGAGCGCCCCGGCGAGCGCCTCGGCGGCGGGATTGACCGGCTCGTCGTCGTCCTCTTCGGGACCGGTGGGGAGGGCGGGGTCGGAGGCGAGGTCGGGGCCGAGCCCGGGCTCGTCGACGGGGGCGGCGAGCTCGGGGCGGGGCTCGGCCCCGTGCCCGTGCTCGGCGGCGACGTGGAGGGGCTCGGGCCCGCCGGGGCCGTTGCCGCGTCCGGGCTTGTCGGTGCCGGTGTCCGTACTGGTGTCGGCGCCACGTCCTGGTCCGTCGAGGCCGGTGTCGGCGCCGGTGCCGCGCTGTGGCTCGGGCTCGTCGGCAACGGCGGCGCGCTCGCGCTGGAGCTCCTCGGTGCCGGTGGCGCGCTCGTGCTGGGGCTCGTGTTCGGGGCGGGGGGTCGTCAGGTGGGCCATCACCCGGGTCAGGGTCGGGCCGGTCGCGCCGGAGGCCGGTCCGCCGGCGGGGGCGGCCACGCCGAGGCCGTCGAGGACCTGGTGCAGGCGGGCCGCGTCGGTGCGCCACTTCCGGTCGACGACCTCCTCCGGATACTGGCTCCACTCGACCGGCGCCCAGTCGGGGCCGGGCTCGGCCGGACCGCCGTGGAAGAGGCGGGCGGCGAGCAGCGAGGTGGCCTCGTCGACGGCGCCGGGCTCCTCCAGGAGGTCGCAGGCGGGGCGCTCGCCGAGCCGGGAGGAGAAGCCCTCCGCGAGCCGGTCCCGGCGGGAGAGCTCGGTGAGGGCGGAGACCACGCCCGCGTCGAGCTTGGCGGGCCAGCGGCCCATGCGCCAGGCGGGCAGCGCGACCCGGGTGAGCAGCCGGTCCCAGCCCGCGTAGGCCAGGCCGACCTGCTCCTGGGCGACGATCCGCACGCCGTAGTCCACGGCCTGGGCGCGCTCCGAGCCGGCGGCGGCGACTCCGCGCTCCATCTCGGCGGCGTGCCCGCGGCAGGCGCGCAGCAGCACGCGGGCGACGTGCCCGACGCCGTGGGCCCCGAGCCGGCGGAGCGGGCCGAGGCCGGGGTCCCGGGGCACGGCGACGGCGGCGTCCAGACCGCGGACGAAGCGGCGGGCGGCGGCTATGTCGGGGTGGGCGGCCGGTCCCGTACCGGCGACGACGGGGGCGAGGACCGCCCGCAGCTCGCCGACGCGCATCCACCACAGGAAGGGCGAGCCTATGACCAGGACCGGGGCGCCGTCCCCGCCGGACGTCCGGCGGAGGCGGTGGGCCCGGTGGGTGCGGTCCTCCAGCCAGCTGTCGCAGTCCGGGGTGAGGGCTATCGCGGCGGGCGCCGGAACGCCGAGCCGGTCGGCCAGATCGCGGACGAGCCGGTAGAGGTCGGGGGCGGCGGACTCGGCGAGCTCCACCGTCGGCGTGGCGGCCGGACGGGCCCGGGTGACGACGAGGGCGACGGCCGCGGCGGCGAGGAGCACGACGACGGCGAGGACGGTCACGACCCGGCGGGCCGTGTCCCAGCCCGCTCCGGTGAAGTGGTCGGTGACCCCGCCCGCGTAGAGGACGACGGCCACGGCGGCGGGGAGCACCGCGAGGCCCAGCGCCCTGCCCCGGACGCGGAGGACGGCGAGGGCCCGGGAGCGCGCGGCGCGCGCACCCCACTCCTCGCCGACAACGGAGCCGGTACCGGACACGCCGTTCATCACCCCCTCCTGTCCTCGACGGGACTGCCTGTGGCGGTGTTGCTCACTCCCCCACTGTGGCACCCGCCGCTGACATCGCAATGCCGGTGGGCCAAGTGCCGGAATGCCTTCGCCGCACCCTAGTTGGGGCTGTGGCGGGCGTCATCCGTATGGCCGAGCCGTCACTCGATGGAATGGCTTTGGGTAAAGGTGATGGCGCACTTGTGGCCGTGTGGTTCACGGGTTCCGCACCACACGGCCACAAGAGGAATCAGGAGAAATCAGCCGGAATCAAGCGGGATCAGGCCTCGGCGGCCTTCCGCGCGATGTCCGTACGGTGCTGCGAACCGTCAAGGCGGATACGGCCGACCGCCGCGTACGCCCGCTCGCGGGCCTGCGCCAGGTCCGAACCGGTGGCGGTGACCGACAGGACGCGCCCGCCGGCGCTCAGGACCGCGCCGTCCTCGCTCCGCTTCGTACCGGCGTGCAGCACGTACGCGTGCGGGGCGTCCTTCTCCGCGACCTCGTCCAGGCCCTCGATGGGGTCGCCCGTGCGCGGGGTGTCCGGGTAGTTGTGGGAGGCCACGACCACGGTGACGGCGGCCTCGTCGCTCCAGCTCAGCGGGGCCTGGTCGTCCAGGGTGCCGTTCGCGGAGTTCAGCAGGACGCCCGCGAGCGGGGTCTTCAGGCGGGCCAGGACGACCTGGGTCTCGGGGTCGCCGAAGCGCGCGTTGAACTCGATGACCCGGACGCCGCGGCCGGTGATCGCCAGACCCGCGTAGAGGAGGCCGGAGAACGGCGTGCCGCGGCGGCGCAGCTCGTCGACCGTCGGCTGCAGGACGGTCCCCAGGACCTCCTCGACCAGCTTCGGGTCGGCCCAGGGAAGCGGCGAGTAGGCGCCCATGCCGCCGGTGTTCGGGCCCTCGTCGCCGTCGAGCGCGCGCTTGAAGTCCTGCGCGGGCTGGAGCGGGAGGACGGTGGTGCCGTCGGTGATGGCGAAGAGGGAGACCTCGGGGCCGTCCAGGTACTCCTCGATGACCACCCGGTCGCAGGCGAGCGCGTGCGCCCGCGCCTGCTCGACGTCCTCGGTGACGACGACGCCCTTGCCGGCCGCGAGGCCGTCGTCCTTGACCACGTACGGAGCGCCGAAGGCGTCGAGCGCCTCGTCGATCTCCTCCGGGGTGGTGCAGACGTAGCTGCGGGCGGTGGGGACCCCGGCGCCGGCCATGACGTCCTTGGCGAAGGCCTTGGAGCCCTCCAGCCGCGCCGCCTCCCGGGACGGGCCGAAGACGGGGATGCCGGCCGCGCGGACGGCGTCGGCGACGCCGGCGACGAGCGGGGCCTCCGGGCCGACGACGACCAGCTCGGCGCCCAGCTCGGTGGCGAGCGCGGTGACGGCCGCGCCGTCCAGCTGGTCGACGGCGTGCAGCTCCGCGACCTCCGCGATTCCGGCGTTGCCGGGCGCGCAGTGCAGAGCGGTGACGTCGGGATCGAGGGAGAGAGAGCGGCACAGGGCGTGTTCGCGGGCGCCGCCGCCGATGACGAGGACCTTCACGCCTGCCAGGGTAGCCCGCGGGGCGGGATGCCCCTTGTGCGGGTCGCCGAGCGAGACGGCCCTACTCGTTCGTGTATTCCTCCACAACCGTCGCTCCCAGCTCGCGCACGATCAGGTCGTGCCCGGAGAGCGCGGAGTCCACGAGGTCCGGGTCGTCCTCCTCCGGGACGTCGTCCTCGGGCGCCACTGGCTGCGGCGCCGGCGGGGTGTAGGCGGGCGCCGGAGCGGGCGGCGGCGCCTGCTGGAACGAGGCGGCCGGAGCGGGCTGCGCCTGTACGGGGGCGGGCGCCGGGGCCTGCTGGAACGCGGGTGCGGGAGCGGCGGCGGGCGCGGGCGCGGCGGACCGACCGCCACCGAAACCACCGGCGCCGCCTCCGCCGCCGAAGCCTCCGGTTCCGCCCGAGCCGCCGAATCCGGTGGCGGCGGGCGGGGGCGCGGAGCCGCCCGAGGGGTCGATGATCGCCTCGATCTTCCAGTTCACGTTGAACTGCTCGGCGAGGGCCTGCTTGAGGACGTCCTCGCTGCCGCTGCTCGCGAAGTTGTCCCGGGCACCGGCGTTGAGGAAGCCGAGCTGGAGCGTCGTGCCGTCGAACCCCGCCACCTGGGCGTTCTGGCTGAGCAGGATCCAGGTGAAGCGGCGCCGGTTCTTGACGGCGTCGAGGATCTGCGGCCACAGGTTCCGCACCTGGGCCGTGTCCCCGCCGCCACCCGCGGCGGCCGGGGCCTGCGGCGCGGGCTGCGCCTGTACGGGCGCGGGGGCCGGGGCGGCGGGCGCCGCGGACGCGCCGGGCCAGGCACCGGGCGCGCCGCCGCCGGGGGTGGCGGCACCCGGCCAGGCACCAGGCCGGGCCGCGGCGGGCTGCTCCTGCGGCGCGGGCGCGGGGGCCGGCGGCTGGACGGGGGCGGGCACGGGGGCCGGCGGGGGCGGGGCCATCGGGGTGTGGGCCTCGGGGCCGGGCACGTATGCCATGGCGGGCGCCGGGGGCCCGGGCGTGAAGACGGGCGCGGGCGCGGCGGCCGCCCCGCGCTCCAGCCGGTCGAGCCGGGCCTGGAGGGAACGCTCGTCGTCGAAGGCGGCGGGCAGCAGCACGCGGGCGCAGATCAGTTCCAGCTGCAGCCGGGGCGAGGTGGCCCCGCGCATCTCGGTCAGCCCGGCGTTGACGAGGTCGGCCGCACGGCTCAGCTCGGCCGCGCCGAAGACGGACGCCTGGGCCTGCATGCGCTCGATGACGTCGGCGGGGGCGTCGATGAGCCCCTTCTCGGCGGCGTCGGGCACGGCGGCGAGGATCACGAGGTCCCGCAGCCGCTCCAGCAGGTCGGCGACGAACCGCCGGGGGTCGTTCCCGCCCTCGACGACCCGGTCGACGACCTCGAAGGCGGCGGCGCCGTCCCCGGCCGCGAACGCGTCGACGACGGAGTCGAGCAGCGACCCGTCCGTGTATCCGAGGAGGGAGGTGGCCATGGAATACGTCACACCGTCGTCGGCGGCGCCGGCGAGCAGCTGGTCCATCACCGACATCGAGTCACGCACGGAACCGGCGCCGGCGCGGACGACCAGCGGCAGCACCCCGTCCTCGACGGGAATGCCCTCGCGTCCGCACACCTCACCGAGGTAGTCCCGGAGCGTCCCCGGCGGCACGAGCCGGAAGGGGTAGTGGTGGGTCCGGGACCGGATGGTCCCGATGACCTTCTCCGGCTCGGTGGTGGCGAAGATGAACTTGAGGTGCTCCGGCGGCTCCTCGACCACCTTCAGGAGGGCGTTGAAGCCCGCCGAGGTGACCATGTGGGCCTCGTCGATGATGTAGATCTTGTACCGGCTGGAGGCGGGCCCGAAGAAGGCCTTCTCGCGCAGGTCACGGGCGTCGTCCACACCACCGTGGGAGGCGGCGTCGATCTCGATGACGTCGATCGACCCCGGCCCGTTCCGCGCGAGGTCCCGACAGGACTGGCACTCGCCGCACGGGGTGGGCGTGGGCCCCTGCTCGCAGTTCAGGCACCGCGCGAGAATGCGCGCACTGGTCGTCTTGCCGCACCCGCGGGGCCCGCTGAACAGGTACGCGTGATTGACCCGGTTGTTCCGCAGGGCCTGCTGCAACGGGTCGGTGACATGCTCCTGCCCGATGACCTCGGCGAAGGACTCGGGGCGGTAGCGGCGGTACAGCGCGAGAGACGACACGTATACGAGGTTATAGGCGCCCACCGACAACCCGGGAAAACGGGAACGGGAACGGGAGGAGCGGGGCACGGGGCCGGCGCGGGACGCGGCACGGGAGGCCCGAACGAGAAGGCCCGGAACGAGAAGGCCCGGGGAAAGCAAGCGCCCCCCACGCACCTGCCAGAGCCGACCTACCCTTGCTGCCTTCCGGCCCTGGGGGAGTTCAGTCAGATAGCACCGCGTGAGGGGCTCCGCCCAGCGTACCCGATCCCGACCCCCACCGGTCCCCCCTCCCCGACCTGCACCCCTCGCCCACCCCCACGCCGAGATGACGTGCGCGAGCACCCCTCCCGGTCATGTAATGTTCTCCCCGGAGGATTCGCCTAGAGGCCTAGGGCGCACGCTTGGAAAGCGTGTTGGGGGCAACCCCTCACGAGTTCGAATCTCGTATCCTCCGCCAGTGCCTCACCGGGCACGTTGTCGAAGGGCCCCACCGTTCGCGGTGGGGCCCTTCGACGTGTGCCGTCCGTCTCTCCTACACGGGGCAGGGGCGGTACTCGAGGCTCAGCTCGCGGTCGACGGCGTAGCTCGTCCGCATCGACGCGTCGATGACCTGCTGCCAGGATCCGTACTTGGCGTACAGCTGGTCCGCGGTGGGGCCGAGGGGGTTGCCGTACTTGGCGATGTTCCGCTCCTCCAGGAGCCCGTGGTAGCGCATCCGGGTCCGCTAGGCCTCGACCTTCTCGTCCATCGACAGAACGCGGATGCGGCACACGACCGGGTCGGCGCTGGGGCAGGGGTCGTCGGCGGAGACGGGAGGGGCGAGGGGCGCCGTGTTGACGGACCCGCACGCCTCGGCCGCACCGACCACGGACGAGCCGGCGGTGCCCAGGAGGGCGACGGCGGCGACGAACGGGACGAGGGCGCGGCCCAGCAGAGAAGAGGAAGGACGGATGGGCGCATCCTGGGGGTGGCGACGGGGCCCTTCACGCAGGCGCACCGGCGATCACTCCTACGGCGGCGGGCCGCCCGCCGGGCGCGCATGCGAGGCACCCGACGCCCGGAGGGCTGAACGGGCCTTCCGGCAGGGGCTGTTCACCGGATCGGGGGGTGATCGGAGGAAGGGACGTTCCTGCTCGATCCGTCCGGTAGCGATGCCGCTACTTTCTGTGATGACCAGTCGATGGCCAGTCGGCACGATCAAAACAGGGGACATCCATGAGGAAGTTGGCTGCAGTGGTGGGGGCCGTTGGGTTGTTCGTCGGAGGGGCGGGGGTGGCGGCGGCCGATTCGTGGCACGGCCTGGCGCTCTTCAAGACGACCGGAGCACGCTTCGCGGGCGGGAAGTACAAGTGGGAGCCCGCTGAGGTACAGCAGGGCGCCTTCCACATCAAGGGCACACTGCGTGACGTCGGCCTGGACGACAACCACAACGTGTATTTGCAGGTGAAGGTGCACGGCTACGGGTGGAATCGCTTCGACGGTGTGCAGAAGAAGGACGTCTGGATCGACAAGCTCGTCCACGACGGCGCCAGCCGGTACACGAACACGGCTGAGGTACGGGTGTGCCAGAACCGCGGTTCCCTGCACCCTGACAACTGCTCTCCGACGAGGTCCTTCAAGCGCAATTAGGGCAGTCGACCTTCGCGGGGGCCGCTCACCGGTGGCTCCCGCTCCCAAAGGAGTGCGCACCACGATGGACGTCATCCTCCGCGCCGAGGGCGTGGATCTCTTCTACGGCACCCAGCAGGCTGTGACCGGTGCCGATTTCACGCTCAGGCGCGGCGAAGTGGCCGCCATCATGGGCAGCAGCGGGTCGGGCAAGTCGTCCCTGCTGTATTGCCTCGCTGGAGTTCTGCCGCCCTCCAACGGCACGGTGGCCTTCGACGGGGAGCAGCTCTCGTCGCTCCCCGACGGGGAACTCAGCGCGTTACGCCGTACGCGTCTGGGCTTCGTCTTCCAGTACGGGGAGCTGCTGCCGGAGCTGACCGTCGAGGAGAACGCGGCGCTCCCCCTCCGGCTCGCCGGGATCAGCAAGACCCACGCCCACGCCATGGCGGCCCAGGTGCTGGGGCGCCTCGGGATGGGCGACCTGCTACGGCGCAGGACGTCGAAGCTGTCGGGTGGCCAGATCCAGCGTGTGGCTGTGGCACGGGCTCTGGTCCACCGGCCGGACGTGGTGTTCGCGGACGAGCCCACCGGGGCGCTCGACAGCATCAACGCGGCCGCCGTGCTCGATGAATTCCTTCAGCTGGCGAGAAGGCAGAAGACGGCCGTCGTCATCGTCACGCACGACGCCGACGTCGCCGCGAAGGCCGACACCCAGTACACGATGTCGGACGGTGTGCTGGCCCAACGGGTGACCGTGTGAACGCGTTCGTCCTCGGCATGCGTCTGCTGTGGGGAAGCGGGCGCCGGGCTCGGGTCCGCTTCCTCCTGATGGCGCTCGGATCCGCACTCGGGGTCGCCTGTCTGGCCGCCGCACTCACCATCCCGACGATCATCGCCGCCAACGATGCCCGGGTGACGAGCCGCGCGGTCGTTCCAGGTGCGAACAAGAACGCCGTCTACCAGGAATTCCTGGACCCCTACGGCTCGCAACCGCTGCGGCGTGTCTTCATCGGTCACAAAGGTGTCGGCCCCCTGCCGGTTCCTCCGGGAATCAGGGCACTCCCTCGTGCGGGCGAAGCGATCGTTTCACCGAAGCTGGGCGAGATCCTGGCGGCCAACCCGCGCGCCGCAGGACTCGTGCCCGGCCGCGTGATCGGCACCATTTCCCCGGCGGGTCTGGGTGGGCCGGACGAGCTGTACGCCTATATCGGCACCGACGCCGATGAACTGAGCGGGGCGACATCACTCGGCCGTTTCGGCGCTGCGCACACGAAACATGAGGTCATCGACCCCTCCACCCTGGACATCCTGCGGTTCACCCTCGGCTGCATCGTGCTGCTCCCGCTCGTCATCTTCCTTTCCGTCTGTGCCCGGCTCTCCGGGGAGTCACGTGCGCGTCGGCTCGCCGCACTCCGGCTCGTCGGCCTCAGCATGCGGGACACCCTGCGGGTCAATGCCGGAGAGAGCGTGGTCGCCGCCTTCGTCGGGGCCATGGCCGGACTCATCGGATATCTCGGAATCAATGAGGTCATGGCGTGGGTCGGGCTGCCCGGCTTGCGCTGGTACCCGGCCGATGGGCGGCCGGACGGGACGACCATCGCCGTGTGTCTAGTGGGGTGCCCGGCCCTCGCCTGGGTCGTGGGCCAGTTCAGTGCGCGGCGAGCGGCCCAGTCGCCCATCAGTGTGCGCCGGACCGGCGAGCGTAAGCCTCCGAAGAAGTACGGGATGCTGCTGCTGATCCCCGGGCTCGGAATCATCAGCGGGTACTGCCTGCTCAGCGCGATGGGACGGAATCCGTCAGGTGGATCGGCCGGCGCCGTGCTGGTTCCCGGCGCGGTGCTGATGACCGGGGCAGGGCTTGTGTTCGGCCTGGCGCCGATCACGGCATGGATCTCGCGACGTCTGGCGGGAATGTCGCAATCGCTGCCACTGTCGCTGGCCATGCGACGCACGGAGGTCGATCCGGGAAGCGCCCTGCGGGTGGTCACCGGGCTCGTACTGTTGGTGTTCGGTGCCTCGCTCACACAGGGGGTGCTCATCGAGTTGGATCAGGTCAGTCGGCGAACGGCCCCGGTCCAGGAGTACAGCCTTCCCGCAGCAGAGTTGAGTACGCGACAGCGCTCAGAGATGACCGCTTTGAGCGGAGTACAGGCCCATGGCCTGGCCGTCCAGTCATGGGTGGCCACGTTGGAAGAGGACCTGCCCACCATCCAAGGCGTTGTTGCTACGTGCGCCCAATTGGCTGCCTTCACCAAAACTACGCACGGCTGCATTGACGGCAAGGTCCTACGGATCGAGGATCCGACCTTCTTGTTCGATAAGAACGCCCGCCTCGGCCGCAACTTCCCATTTCTGCTCAGCAATGGGGAAAAGCTGAATGTCTCCGTCCCTCGGGACACTGTGACCATTCAGGCTTACGACCCCTCAGAGTTCGGCGGACCAAGCCTGCTCATTCCCCCCTCGCTGCTCCCCCAGAACGCTCAGCTCGCAGACGCCCGCTTCGTTCTCGTCAGCCCCTCCGACCCCACCACCGTCCGCGCCGTTCTCGACGGCATCGGAGCCGTCGCCCCCACCGTTTCCGTCGAGCCCGTGGGGATCGTCATCGACTCGCTCGCTCAGTTGACCGTGATTCGGAGTCTGCTGGTCGTCGGGATGGTGCTCGGGCTGGTGATCGGGGTTGCCGCGTTCGTCGTGTCCGTGGCTGATCGGGCCCTGGAGCGGCGGGGGCAGGTCACCGCGCTCGCGTTGTTGGGGGCCCGGGCGGGGACGTTGCGGGTGGTGCAGGTGGTTCAGGTGTTGTTGCCGTTGGTGGTGGGGTTGGGGGCGGCGATCGTCACCGGGTGGCTGGCCGAGTCCAGTTACCTGATCACCGGGGGCGGCGCGGTGCACTGGGACTGGGACGGGTTGCCCCTGCTGTTCGCCTCCGCGCTGGGGGTCGTGCTCGTCGCCGCCGTCGCCTCCGTCCCCATGGTGCGGCGGCACATCGATCCCGAGCACATCCGGCGGGATTGATCCCCGGTGGGCGGTGGGGCCCCGCCGCCCGCCCCTCGGGCTCATGCCGCCAGGGTGTGCGCCGTCGTACGGGCCTCCACCCGGGTGCGCAGCGCCAGGGTGATCGCCGCCGTGGCCGTTCCCGCCACCAGTGCCGTCCACCACAGCGTCGCCGGGCCCAGGGTCGTGTAGGTGGTCACTCCCAGGGTGAGGGCCCCGAAGCGGGCCGCTCCCCAGGTCCAGCTGAAGGCGCCCTGGTAGCGGCCGCGGGCGTGCGCCGGGGCCAGGTTGGCGAAGACGCCGGCGGCGATGCCCGCGACGACGACCTCGCCGAGCGACCAGATCACGACCGACACCGTGTAGCCGGCGATGCCGTCGGCGAGGCCGGTCAGCGCGACGCCCACCGCGATCAGACCGCTCCCCGCGCTCTGCACCGCCACCTGCGGGAGCCGCGCCAGCCACGCGGTCGCGAAGGGCTGCAGCGCGACGACCAGGATCGCGTTGACGGCCGCCATCGCCCCGTACACCGCCGGCGAGAGGCCGCTGTCGCGGACGGCGAGCGGGAGCGCGACCTCGGTCAGCGAGTACACGAAGAGCTGGACGCCGAAGAGGGGGAGCAGGAGGAGGGCCAGGCGGTCCCGGAGGACCACTCCGTAGCCGATGCCGTCCTTCGCCGGTCCCGTCGGTGCCGAGCGCCGCGGCTCCGGCAGGCGGATCGCCACCACCGCCGCGTACAGCAGCATCGAGCCCGCGTCGACCGCGAACAGCAGCCAGTACCCCTGCGCCGCGAGGTAGCCGCCCAGGACTCCCGCCACCGCGGTGCCGATGTTCACGCCCCAGCCGAAGAGCGCGTACGCGCGCTGCCGCCGTTCGCTGTCCACGGCGTCGGCCAGCAGGGCGTACGCCGCCGGGGAGACCGTGCTGCCGGCCGCGCTGATCAGCAGCGCCGCCCCCGCCATCGTCCACACCCCCGGCGCCAGGAAGAGCGCTCCCTGTGCCGCCGCCGCGCCGATCAGGCCGATCAGCATCGTGGGGCGACGGCCGATGCGGTCGGCGAGGACGCCGCCCACCGCGGGGCCGATCAGGTTGCCCGCTCCGAGCGCTCCGAGGACGTACGAGGTGTCCCCGCCGGTCACTCCCCGCGAGGCGAGGAAGAAGACCAGGAACGGCGTGACGAGGTAGCCGAGGCGGTTGACGATCGTTCCCGCGAAGATCGTCCAGACCACCGACGGGAGGCCCTTGAAGGCCGAGCCGGAGGAGGCGGAGGAAGAGGATGAGGAGGAGGGTGCCGCTGTGGTGGTGCTGGAGGTTCGAGGCATGGGAGGAGCGTGCTTTCCCGCCCCCGCGCCCCTCCATTGATTAAGCTCAGACCGAATCCATTCGCTACCCCCAGGACGTGGAACGCATGGAAGCCGGGCTCAGTTTCTCCGCCGCCGACCTCGCCCAGACCCGTTTCGCCGTCTCCCCCATGTGGGAGGTCGTCACCAGCTACCGCGTCGTCGCCCACCGGCCCGACTCCGCCCCGCACGGGCGCTGGGCCGCCCAGGTGCGGCCCCGGCTCGTCCGCGCCGGTCTCGACCGCGGCTGGCTCGCCGCGCTGATCCCCGCCCAGGGGTACCTCGCCGACTTCCTCAACCCCACCCCCGCCGGACCCTTCCCCGCCCTCGCCGCCGAGCTCGACGCCATCCGCCGCGCCCCCGCCGCGGACGTGCGGGACGACCTCGACTCGCTGGAGGGGAAGGGCAGTCGCGAGCCCCGGCTCCGGCTGCTGCGCGAGGACCCCGAGGCCGTCCTCCCCAAGGTCGCCGACGAGATCGAGACGTACTGGGAGCTCGCCCTCGCCCCCTACTGGGCCCGCATCCAGAAGGTCCTGGAGGCGGACGTCTTCCACCGGGCGCGGCAGGTCGCCGAGCACGGTTCGGCGCGGGTGCTGAGTGAGCTCCACGAGACCGTGCGGTGGGACGACGGCACCCTACGGCTCGTACGGCGGCACTGCGCGCTCACCCGCGACCAGGCAGGCTCCGGGCTGCTGCTCATCCCCTCCGTCTTCGCCTGGCCCAGCGTCCTCACCCGGTCGGTCCACCCCGACCCACCCCAACTCGCCTATCCGGCACGGGGTTTCGGGAGCGTCTGGGAACCCCGTGCCACCGACGCCACGGACGCCGTCGCCGCCGTCCTCGGCCGCTCCCGCACCCTGCTCCTCACCGAGCTCGACACCCCCGCCTCCACCACCCAGCTCGCCACCCACTGCGGCATGTCCGCCGCCGGCGTCTCCCAGCACCTCATCGCCCTCCGCAACGCCGGCCTCGTCACCGCCCACCGCAGCGGCCGCTCCGTCCTCTACGCCCGCACCGCCGTCGCCGACCAGCTCCTGCACCCCTAGCCGCCCCTTGCCTTGGAGTGCACTCCAGTCCCTAGAGTGCGCGCATGCGCTATCGGGTACTCGGCGGGACCGGGATCGACGTCAGCACCTACTGCCTCGGCACCATGATGTTCGGAGCCGTCGGCAATCCGGACCATCAGGAGTCCGTACGGATCATCCATGCCGCCCTCGACCAGGGCGTCAACTTCGTGGACACGGCCGACATGTACTCGGCCGGCGAGTCCGAGGAGATCGTCGGCAAGGCGCTGCGCGACCCGCGGCGCCGGGAGGCGACCGTCCTCGCCACCAAGGTGTACTTCCCCGTCGGCGGTGAGGGGCCCAACAGGGGCGGTGGCTCCCGGCGTTGGATCACCCTCGCCGTCGAGAACAGCCTCAAGCGGCTCGGCACCGACTGGATCGACCTGTATCAGGTGCACCGGCCCGACCACCGGACCGACATCGAGGAGACCCTCGACGTCCTCGGGGACCTCGTCACCCAGGGGAAGATCCGGGCCTTCGGCTGCTCCACCTTCCCCGCCGAGGAGATCGTCGAGGCGCACGCCGTCGCCGAGCGGCGCGGGCTGCGCCGGTTCCGCTCCGAGCAGCCGCCGTACTCGCTGCTCGCCCGCGGCGTGGAGGCGAACGTGCTGCCCACCGCCCAGAAGTACGGGATGGGGGTGCTGACCTGGAGTCCGCTCGCGTCCGGCTTCCTCACGGGCAAGTACCGCAAGGGGCAGGCGATCGACCTGACCAGCGGGCGGCCCGCGCTCACCCCGCACCGCTTCGACCCCTCGCTGCCGGTCAACGCCGCCAAGCTCGACGCCGTCGAGGAGTTCGTCGCGCTGGCCGACGAGGTCGGGTGCTCCCTGCCCGAGCTGGCGATCGCGTTCGTCGCCTCCCATCCGGCCGTGACGTCCGTGATCATCGGGCCCCGGACGATGGAGCAGCTGGAGGGGCTGCTGAAGGGAGCGCCGGTCGTCCTCACCGACGAGGTCCTCGACCGGATCGACGCGATCGTGCCGCCGGGGACCAACCTCTACCAGCCGGACGGCGCCTGGCGGCCGCCCTTCCTCACCGATTCCTCCCTCCGACGGCGGCCGATCGGCGAGCGCGCGGCCGGGTGACGGACGGTGTGCCGTCGGGTGGGGGCGGTGTGCGGGGTGAGGACGGTGTGCGGAGTGAGGACGGTGCGCTTTCGGGTGGCGGCGCGCTGCCCGGGGGCGGTGTGCCGTCCGGGGGCGGTGTGCCGTCCGGTGGCGGTGTGCCGTCCGGTGGCGGTGTGCCGTCCGGTGGCGGTGTGCCGTCCGGTGGCGGTGTGCCGTCCGGTGGCGGCGCGCCCTCGGGCGGGTGGCTGAGCCGCTGCGCTACGGCGTCGCCGTGAACTGTTCCGTGCCCACCACCCGCAGCAGGGCCAGGCGCTCCCCCGTGTCCGTGCCCGGCGGCGGGGTGTAGAGGACGAGGCGCTGCTCGCCCTCCGGGGCCAGCAGCACCTGGCAGTCCAGGTCGACCGTGCCGATCACCGGGTGCGCGACCCGCATCCGGCTGTGCCGGCGGACCGCCACCTCGTGGCGCTCCCACAGCTCCGCGAACTCCTCGCTCGCCCCGCGCAGTCGCTCCACGAGGCGCGTGGCGGCCGGGTCGCCGGAGCGGCGGCCGACGGCCGCGCGCAGGTCGGCGACGTGGAGGCGGCTGTAGTACGCGTGCTCCTCGGCCGGGTACGCCGTACGGACCGTCGCGTCGGCGAACCAGCGCCACACCACGTTCCGCCCGTGCTCCGACACCGTGCACACGCCGCCGAGCAGGGACTGGGCCATCGCGTTCTGGGCGAGGACGTCCCCGAGGTCGCTCAGGACCTGTGCGGGGGTCGTCTCCAGCTGGTCGAGCAGGTGGAGCAGGCCGGGTGCGACGTGGTCGCCGGCCGTGGCGCCGGCGGGCGGGCGGTGGCCGGCGAGGAGGTGGAGGTGGTCGCGCTCGTCGGTGTCGAGGCGCAGCGCGCGGGCGAGCGCGGCGAGCATCTGCGGCGAGGGCTGCGGGCCGCGGGCCTGCTCCAGGCGGATGTAGTAGTCGGCGGACATGCCGGCGAGCTGGGCGACCTCCTCGCGGCGCAGTCCGGGGGTGCGGCGCCGGGGGCCGGCCGGGAGGCCCGCCTCCTGCGGGCGCACCCGCTCGCGGGAACGGCGCAGGAAGTCGGCGAGTTCTCGGCGGTCGATCGTCATGCCGATCATGGTGCCGGGTGCGGGCGGCCGTATCCAGGGATCGGCGGTCCCAGGCTCGGAAGGGCTCTCCCGGCCGCTTCCGGGGATCGGCAGAGTCCTCGGTGTCGGCCACCGACCGCCTCCCGCCGGGAGCGGACGGGGCCGGTCACCGACCGCCTCCCCGCCCGGGGAGGCCGCATCCACCGGGAGCAGAGACCATGGCCACCGTCACCGTCGGCACCGCCCGCGTCCGCTACGACGTCGAGGGCTCGGGCAGCGGGCCCGCCCTCCTCCTCGTCCACGGCACCGGCTCCGGCGGCGCCGTCATCAACTGGGGGCAGACGGCGCCGCGCTTCATCGGCGACCGCCGGGTCGTCACGCTGGACCTGTCCGGTGCCGACCGGACCGTCGACGACGGCGGGCCGCTGACCGTCGAGACGCTCGCCGCGCAGGTCGCCGCGGTGATCGAGGACGCGGGCACCGGTCCGGTGGACCTCCTCGGCTTCTCGATGGGGGCCCCGGTGTCGGCGGCCGTGGCCGCGCTCCGCCCGGACCTGGTGGAGCGGCTGGTGCTGGTGGCGGGGTGGGCGCACACCGACGGCGACGAGTACCTGCGGAACCTGTTCACGCTGTGGCAGCGGCTCGGCGAGTTCGATCCCGCGGGCTTCGGGCGGAGCGTGACGATGACCGGCTTCAGCCGCGGCTTCCTCAACTCGATCGGCCGCGAGGGCGTGGAGGCGCTCGTCCCGAACATGCCGCCCACCCCGGGCACCCTGCGGCACGTGGCGCTCGACCTGACGGTCGACATCCGCGCGCTGCTGCCCCGGATCGAGGCGGAGACGCTGGTCGTGGGGGGCACGCAGGACATCACCGTGCCGGTGGAGAACAGCCGGGAGCTGCACGCGGCGATCGCCGGCAGCAGGTACGCGGAGATCGACGCCGGTCACGTCATGTTCTTCGAGAAGGAGGACGAGTTCGTGAGGACGGTGACGGAGTTCCTGGGCCCGGCCGCCGCCTGAACCCATGATGGGGTCCATGGGAGACACCAGGTTCATCGACGCGGCGGAGCGGCGGGCCCGGCTCGGGGTGCGGCACCGGCTGGCGGGGAGCGCGCGGGCGGGGTCGGCGGCGGAGGTCGGGGACGCGCTCGTGGCGCTGCACGCGACGGATCCGGCGAGCGTGTTCCTCGCGGTGGCGGCGCGGCTGGCGGAGGGCGTCGAGCCGGTGGGGGCGGTGGAGCGGGCGCTGTACGAGGACGGGGCGCTGGTCCGGATGCACGGCATGCGGCACACGGTCTTCGTCTTCCCGGCCTCCCTCGCCGCCGCCGTCCAGACCTCGACGACCCGGCCGGCGGCCGTCCGTGAACGCACCACGCTCCTCAAGCACTTGGCGGCCGGCAGCGAATTCGACGAGGACTGGCTCGTGGAGACCGAGCGGCTCGTCCTCGCGGAGCTGGCGGCCCGGGGCGAGGCGACCGGGACCGAACTGGGCGCGGCGGTACCGAGGTTGAGGTCGACGTACGTGTACGGGCCGGGCACCCGTCAGGAAGGGACGCAGTCCGTGGCGAGCCGGGTGCTGCGGGTGCTGGGCATGGAGGGCCGGATCGTACGGGGCCGGCCGCAGGGGACGTGGACGTCGAGCCGTTTCCGGTGGGCGGTCGCCGGGGCCCACCCCGCACTGGACCCGGCCTCGGCGCGGGCGGAGCTGTTGCGGCACTGGCTCGGGGCGTGCGGGCCGGCGACCGAGGCGGACCTGACGTGGTGGACGGGGTGGAGGGTCACGGACGTGCGCAAGGCTCTCGTGGCGGTGGGGGCGCTGCCGGTGACGGTGGACGAGGGGACGGGTTTCGTCCTGCCGGACGACCTCGGGGCCGTCCCGGAGCCGGAGCCGTGGGCGGCGCTGCTGCCCGCGCTCGACCCGACGGCGATGGGCTGGCAGGGCCGCGACTGGTACCTGGACCCGGCCCATCGGGCGGCGCTGTACGACCGCAGCGGGAACGTCGGGCCGACGGTGTGGTGGAACGGCCGGATCGTCGGCGGCTGGGCGCAGCGCCCGGACGGCGCCGTCGTCCACCGGCTCCTCGCCGACGTGGGCGCGGACGCGGAGCGGGCGATCGGGGCGGAGGCGGCGCGGCTCGCGCGGTGGGTGGGCGACGTCCGGGTGACGCCCCGTTTCCGGACCCCGCTGGAGCGGGAGCTGAGCGCGGATCGGACCTGAGCGGCGCGGCACCTCTCCTGGCGGGGATCGGACCTGAGCGGCGCGGCACCTCTCCTGGCGGGGATCGGACCTGAGCGGCGCGGCGCCTCCTGGCGCGGATCGCCCCCTGAGCGGAACCCCACCTCCTAGTGGCGGACGTCCAGGCCGGAGACGCCCAGGTCGAAGAGGCCGTCGAGGACCAGGTCGACGCCGACGGCGGCGAGCAGCAGGCCCAGGAGGCGGCCGAGCAGCTCGATCGTGGCGTGGTGGGTGCGGCGCAGGATCCGGGCGAGGAGCAGGACGCAGACCAGGTCGAGGGCGATGACCGCCACGTACGCGCCGACCACCGTCGAGCGCCAGCTGAAGGAGTCGCGCTCGGCCGCCTCGATGAGCACGGCGGTCATGGCGAGCGGGCTCACGACGTACGGCATGAGCAGCTCGCGCACCCCGCTGACCAGGTCGGGGGCGTCCTGGTGGGCGCTGTCGGAGCCGAGGTGGAGGCCGAGGACGAGACCGACGGCGTAGATGAAGAAGATGATCCCGCCCGCCAGCTGGAGGGCGGGGGTGCTGATGTGGAAGAGGTCGAGCAGCCAGGGTGACGTGATGCCGGTGACGAGGCCGACGAGGACGGCCGCGCCGGAGGAGACGAGCGCGATGGTCCGCACCTGGCGGACGTCGTGGACCTGGGCGAGGCCGGCGAAGGCGAGGAGCACCTTCGGGGGGCCGACGACGGAGAAGAAGGCGATGAAGGCGGCGGAGAAGGTGAATGCGTTCACACCGGAAATCATGGGGCGGCCGGGTGATTTCTCCCGTTTTTCCGGTTTCCTTCCGCGCGGTGTCGAGAACGGCCACCCGGCTCCGACTGTGCTGCGAGAGGCAGACCGGACCCGCGAGCGAGGAGGACGTCATGAAGTACCTGGTGATGGTGCAGGGGTCGCAGGCCGACTACGAGGCGATGGCGGGGCACGGCTCCGCGCAGAGCCCCGCCTGGGACAAGACGCAGCTCAAGGCGATGTTCGACCACATGAACGCGATCAACGAGGAGGTGTCCGCGAGCGGCGAGATGATCGACGCCCAGGGCCTCGCCGCCCCGTCCACGACCCGCTTCGTCACGGTGGACGGCGACGGGAAGCCGCTCGTCACCGACGGCCCGTACGCCGAGACCAAGGAGGTCCTCGCCGGCTACTGGGTCCTCGACTGCGCCTCCCTGGAGCGCGTCACCGAGATCGCCGCCCGGGTGGCCCGCTGCCCGGTCCCGCCCGGCTCCCCGGACCACCCGGTGGTCATCCGCCCGATCGACGAGACGGGTCCGGCCCAGGACTGAGCCGGTGCGCCCCGTGGGCCCCGCCGGTGGCGCGGGGCCTGCCCCGGGGGACGAGGAAGGGGGCCGTCAGGGCCGCCGCCGCGGCCGCCAGGGCGCAGGCCTTGAAGGCGGTGGTGAAGCCGGTCGCGGCCGGGGGCGTGGTGCCGAGGGCGAGGGTGGAGGCGAGGGCCACGCCGATCGTGCCGCCGAGTTCGTGGAAGGTGTTGACGATCCCCGAGGCGAGGCCGGCCTCGTGCGGCGGGATCAGGCCGAGGGCCGTCGTGGTCGCCGTGACGAAGACCGCGCCCAGGCCGAAAGCCGCCACGGCCAGGGCCGGCAGGAGGGTGGTCCAGGGATCGGCGGTCGGCGTGAGGAACGCCAGGGGCAGGCAGCCGGCGGCCGCCAGGGCCATGCCGCCGGCGGTGCAGGCGCGCGGGCCCGCGGTCGTGACGAGGCGGGAGCCGAGGTGCGCGCCGATCGCCGTGGCGAGGGCGACCGGGAGGAAGAGGAGGCCGGTGCGGAAGGCGTCGAGGCCGTGGCCGTGCTGGAGCCGCATCGAGCCGAGGAAGAAGAACGAGATCAGGAGCGCGGTCGCGACCAACATGAGCAGGGAGCCGGCCACGACCGGGCGCCGGGTCAGCATCCGAAGGTCCATGAGGGGCGTGCGGGACCTTCGCTCCACCCCAGCGAACCCCGCGTAGAGGGCGATCGCGCCCAGGAGTGGCAGCAGGGCGGCCGGGGCGGTCCAGCCGGAGTCGCCCGCCCGGACGAGCCCGTAGACGAGCGCGCCCGTGGCGGAGGTGACGAGGAGGGCGCCCGGGACGTCCAGGGGGCGGGTGCGGGCCGGGGCGGGATCCTTCGGCAGCAGCCTCGGGAGGACGGCGAGCAGCGCCAGGCCCGTCGGGACGTTCACGTGGAAGATCCAGGGCCAGCCCGGGCCGGACGTGAGGGCGCCGCCGAGGAGGACGCCGACGGCCGAGCCGGTACCGCCGACGGCCGCCCAGGCGCTGATCGCCCTGGCCCGTTCGGGGCCGTGGAACAGGGTGGTGACGAGGGCGAGCGCCGCCGGGGAGAGGAGGGCGGCGCCGATGCCCTGGGCGACGCGGCCGGAGAGCAGGACGGTGGCGTTCGGCGCGAGTCCGCAGGTGAGCGAGGCCGCCGTGAACAGGGTGAGGCCGGCGAGGAGGACCTGGCGGGCGCCGAGGGCGTCCGCCAGCCGTCCGCCGAGGAGCATCAGGCCGCCGAAGCAGAGGGTGTAGGCGGTGACGACCCAGGTCAGGGCGGTGCGGTCGAGGTCGAGGTCGGCGGCGAGGGCGGGCAGGGCGACGTTCACGACGGTGACGTCGAGGATCAGCATGAACTGGGCCGCGCAGATCAGCGCGAGGGCAGTCCAGCGGCGTGCGTGGGCGCCGGCGGTGGCGGTGGCGGTCGACATAACTGAACTGTACGGCACAGTACAGTTGAACTCAAGAGTACAGTTCCCTTGGTACGCTCCGGCCATGGAACCCAAGCCCGCCCCCACCGGCCCCCGCGCCGCCCGCAAGCGACAGGCCGTCGTGCGGGCCGCCCGCGACCTCTTCCTCCGGGAGGGCTTCGGCGTCGGCATGGACGCCATCGCCGCCGAGGCGGGCGTCTCCAAGGTGACCGTCTACAACCACTTCGGCAGCAAGGAGGCCCTCTTCACCGCCGTCGTCGCCGGCGCCCTCGACGAGCCCCTGGGGGCCGACACCGACGGGCCGGACCTCTCTCTGCTCCCCGACGCCGAGGACCTGCGCGCCGCCCTCGTCGAGGCCGGGCGCGCCTGGGCACGGGCCGTACGGGCCGACGACGAGGGCCGCGCCCTGCGCACGCTCGTCGCCACCGAGCTCCACCGCTTCCCCGAGCTGGGCCGCGCCTGGCGCGCGCACGGTCCCGCCGGCCACCACCCGGCCGTCGCGGACGCCCTGCGCGCCCTCGCCGACCGGGGCCGGCTGGCGATCCCGGACCTGGAGGTCGCGGTCCTCCAGCTGTACTCGCTGCTCGTCTTCCCGCAGATGGTGTTCGAGCAGTACGGGACGGAGCTCACCGAGGAGCTGAGCGAGCGGCTCGTCGTCGACGGGGTGGAGATGTTCCTCCGCCGCTACACGCCCTGACAGGTGTCATCCTTGGACGTCGACGGACCCCGTGCCGGGGAGTAAATTACCCCCTGGGGTATCTGTGGAGGAGTGACAGTGGAACTCGATCTCGCGGGCGCCGAGCTCAAGGCGGTCCTGAACCGGCTGCGCCGGGCGCAGGGCCAGATCTCCGGGGTGATCCGGATGATCGAGGAGGGGCGCGACTGCGAGGAGGTCGTCACCCAGCTGGCGGCCGCCTCCCGGGCCCTCGACCGGGCCGGCTTCGCGATCATCGCGACCGGTCTCCAGCAGTGCCTGACCGACATCGAGGGCGGGCGCAAGAACGGCGAGGACCCCGAGGCCATGCGGGCCCGCCTGGAGAAGCTCTTCCTCTCGCTGGCCTAGCCGGAGACTGGCCTAGCCGGAGAGGGGACACGGGACACGGGAGTGCCCCCGGGGCGTCGCCCCGGGGGCACTCCCGTGTCCACGTCCGGCCGTCAGTCGTCCGCCAGGCCCTTCAGGCGCTTGGCGATGCGGGTCAGGCGCTCGCCCTGGTAGCGGGCGGCCGCGAGGACCTCCTCCCCCGGGGTGCCGTTGGCGCCCGGGTGGGCGGTGCCGTAGGGGTTGCCGCCGGCCGCGTACACCGCCGGGTCGGTGAAGCCGGGCGAGACGATGACCGAGCCCCAGTGGTGGAAGGTGTTGTAGAGCGCGAGCAGCGTCGACTCGTTGCCGCCGTGGACGTTGTGGGCGCTGGTGAAGGCGGTCGCGGGCTTGTCCGCCATGACGCCCCGCTGCCAGAGGCCGCCGGTCGTGTCGACGTACTGCTTGAGCTGCGCGGACACGTTGCCGAAGCGGGTCGGGGAGCCGAGCGCGTACGCGTCCGCCCACTCCAGGTCCTCCAGGGTGGCGACCTCCACGTCCCCGGTGGCGTCCACGTGGGCGCGCCAGGCCGGGTTGGCGTCGATGGCGGCGTCGGGGGCGAGCTCGGGCACCCGGCGCAGGCGGACCTCGGCGCCGGCCTTCTCGGCGCCCTCGGCGAGGGCCTGGGCGAGCTGGTGGACGGCTCCCGTGGCCGAGTAGTAGATGACGGCGACCTTGACGGACATGACGGACTCTCCTCAGCCGAACACGAACGGACCACACGAACAGGTCAAGCGGATCGTTTTCCGCTTTACCGTGACCGAGACTAAACGGATTGCTATCCGTTTCGCAAGGGGAACAGGTATGCTCGCCTCAGGAAGCCGCGAGAGCGACCCAGGGGGAGACGGAGCTCAGGACACAGGGACAGGAGTCGGCAGATGAGCACGGAGAACCCGCGGGCCGGAGACAGGACGGCGCCGGTGCTCGACCTGCTCCCCACCGTCGACGCCCCCGCCCCCGAGCGCGCCGACGCGGCCCGCAACCGGCGCAGGATCCTCGACGCGGCCGCCCGGATCGTCGCCGAGGAAGGCCCCGACGCCGTCACCATGAACCAGGTCGCCCACGCCAGCGGCATCGGCGTCGGCACCGTCTACCGCCGCTTCGGCGACGTCTCCCAGCTGCTGTGGGCGCTCCTCGACGAGCGCGAGCGCACGTTCCAGGAGGCGTACATGAGCGGCCCGCCCCCGCTGGGCCCGGGCGCCCCCGCCGCCGAGCGGCTCGACGCCTTCCTCGACGCGCTCGTCGACCGGGTCGCCGCGCAGCGCGCCCTGCTGCTCGCGGCGCACTCCGCCGCGCCCCGCGCCCGCTACCACAGCGGTGCCTACCGGGTGATGCACACGCATATGGCCCTGCTCATCGGCGAGCTCAGACCGGAGGGCGACCGCACGCTCCTCGCGCACCTGGCGCTCGCGCCGTTCTCGCCCGACGTCATGCACCACCTGACGGTCGAACAGGAGCTGTCGGCCGAGCGCCTCAAGGCCGGCGTGCGGGAGCTGCTCACCCTGCGGGCCTGACCCCGGGCGATCCGGCCCCGGAGGGCGCCGACCGCTCCGTGGACGGTGGTGGACCGGCGGCCTCCGGCGTCGCAGGATCACGCCATGACCACGTACCTGATCCTGCACGGCTTCCAGAACCGCCGCCCGCCCGCCCACTGGCAGCACTGGCTCGCCGGGCAGCTGCGCGAGCGTGGCCACGAGGTCCGCTACCCGCAGCTGCCCGCGCCGGACGCGCCCGTCCTCGACGAGTGGCTCGACGCCCTGGAGGAGCACGGGCAGCGCCCGGCCGAGGGGGAGTTCGTGGTCCTCGCGCACAGCCTGTCGGTGCTGCTGTGGCTGCGCGCCGGGCACCGGCGGCCGGACGCCGACCGGGTCCTCCTGGTCGCCCCGCCCTCCCCGGGGGTCACCGCCTCGATCCCGGAGATCGCCGCCTTCGCCGACGGCCTCGACCTGGCGGAGGCGGGACTCAAGGCGCGCCTCGTGTACGGGGACGGGGATCCGTACTGCCCCGAGGGCGCCGACCTGCACTACGGCATCCCGCTCGGCCTCGACCTGGACCACGTACCGGGCGGCGAGCACCTCAACCCCGATTCGGGGTACGGGGAGTGGCCCTCGCTCCTGGAGTGGTGCGAGGACCCGGCCGTACGGGTGCGGGGGAACGAGAACCCGTGAGCGCGGGCCGGCCGCGGCCGGAAAACTCCCCGGCCCGTGACGCCCGCGCCCGGTAGCGTCGGCCGGATGCATCCCGAGACCGCACCTCATGACCAAGGCCTGCTCGACGTGGGCGACGGCAACCTCGTCCACTGGGAGGTGTCCGGGAACCCGGACGGCAAGCCCGCGCTCGTCGTGCACGGCGGGCCGGGCTCCGGCTCCTCCCCGCGCAGCCGGCGGTACTTCGACCCGGAGGCGTACCGGGTCGTCCTCTTCGACCAGCGCGGCTGCGGGCGTTCCACCCCGCACGCGAGCGACCCGGCCGCCGACATGTCTGTGAACACCACCGCGCACCTGGTGGCCGACATGGAGCGGCTGCGCGAGCACCTCGGCATCGACAAGTGGCTTCTGTACGGCGGCTCCTGGGGCTCCACGCTGATCCTGGCGTACGCGGAGGCCCACCCCGAGCGCGTGTCGGAGATCGTGATCGCGGCCGTCACCACCACCCGCCGCTCCGAGACCGCCTGGCTGTACGAGGGAGTCGGCCGCTTCTTCCCCGAGGCCCACGAGCGCTTCCGGGCGGGGGCGGGGGACGCCCCCGACGTCGTGGGGGCGTACGCGGCCCTCATGGACCACCCCGACCGGGCCGTACGGGAGAGGGCCGCGGCCGACTGGTGCGCCTGGGAGGACGCGGTCCTCTCGATGGAGGGCATGGGGACCCCGTACACCGACCGGGTCGACGACACCCGGCTCGGCTTCGTCCGGATCTGCTCGCACTACTTCGCGCACGGCGCCTTCCTGGAGGAGGGCGCGCTGATCCGCGACGCGCACCGGCTCGCCGGCATCCCCGGGGTCCTGATCCACGGCCGGCTCGACATGGGCGGGCCGCTCACCACCGCGTGGGAGCTGACCCGCGCCTGGCCGGACGCCGAGCTGCACGTCGTCGAGCGCGCCGGGCACCTGGGCGGCGAGGAGACCCGGGAGCGGATCCTGGCGGCCCTCGACCGCTTCGCGAAGAGGTGAACCCACCGGGCGATCATCACGCACGCGCGTGATGATCAGGGCATGAACTCCGAAACCCGTCCCGGAGCCCGTCCCGGAAAAACACCTCGAAAGCCGCGAAAGAGGACCCGCGGATCGGGAATTGATAACTCCGTATTTCCTTCCTGCTGCGACCTGACAGGAATTGTGACGGATCTGTTCACAGAAGCCCCTCTACATCGCTAGCTTCCCCTCAACCTCCGTCCGTACCGGGAAGGACTTCTGTGAACGCATCCCAGCGCCGAGCCGCGGCCATCCTCGCCGCCGCCGCCCTCGCCACCCCGCTGGTCCTCGCCTCCCCCGCCACCGCGGGTCAGGACCCCGCGGCCGCGCCCGCCCGCGACGCCGCCAGGCTGGCGAAGAAGCTGGTCCGCGAAACCACCGCCCAGGACGCCTACCGGCATCTGCAGAAGTTCCAGGCGATAGCCGACTCGGCCGCCGGAAACCGCGCGGCCGGCACCCTCGGCCACGACGCCTCGGCCGCCTATGTGTACACCCAGCTCAAGAAGGCCGGATACGACGTCCGGTACCAGCAGTTCGACTTCATCTACACCGAGACGCTCACCGAGAAGGCCTCCGTCGTCTCGCCCGGTTCCCGGACGCTCGGCATCAAGGCGATGACGTACACGAAGTCCACCCCGGTCGGCGGCATCACCGCCGAGCTGGCGGCCGTCCCGGTCGACGCCGACGGCTCCACCGGCTGCGAGCCGGGCGACTTCGCCTCCGGCACCTTCACCGGGAAGATCGCGCTGATCAAGCGCGGCGTCTGCTCCTTCGCGATCAAGCAGCAGAACGCCGCCGCGGCCGGCGCCGTCGGCGCGATCGTCTACAACAACGTCGACGGCGCCCTCTCCGGCACCCTCGGCGACCCGGCCTCCGGCAAGATCCCCACCGGCGGGATCAGCCTGGCCGAGGGCACGCAGCTCGCCGCCGACCTCGCCAAGGGCCCGGTCTCGCTCTCCTTCGAGATCCGCCAGCTCCAGGAGAAGCGCACCACCAACAACGTCATCGCGGAGACCCGGGGCGGCAACGCCGCCAACACCGTGATGCTCGGCTCCCACCTCGACTCCGTCACCGCCGGCCCCGGCATCAACGACAACGGCTCCGGCTCCGCCGGTCTCCTGCAGACCGCCCTGGAGCTCGCCAAGTCGAAGGAGAAGGTCCGCAACAAGGTCCGCTTCGCCTGGTGGTCGGCGGAGGAGGTCGGCCTCCTCGGCTCCGAGCACTACGTCGACAGCCTCACGGCGCTCGACAAGAAGGAGATCAAGCTCTACCTCAACTTCGACATGATCGCCTCGCCGAACTACGGCCTGTTCGTGTACGACGGCGACAACTCGGACGGCGTCGGCGCGGGCGCCGGCCCCGAGGGATCCGCCCAACTGGAGCGCGACATCACCGACTTCATGGACAAGCGCGGGGTCCCGCACGAGGGCACCGACTTCACCGGCCGCTCCGACTACGGCCCGTTCATCGGCGTCGGCATCCCCTCCGGCGGCACCTTCACCGGCGCCGAGGGCATCAAGACCCCTGCCCAGGCGGCCAGGTTCGGCGGCACGGCGGGCGTCGCCTACGACGTGAACTACCACGCCAAGGGCGATGACATCCGCAACATCGACATGACGGCCTTCGACGTCAACATCGACGTCATCGCCAACGCCGTGGGCACCTACGCCCACGACATCTCCTCCCTGCGCAAGCCGGTCGTCTCCACCCCGACCACGGGCGACGCGGGCAGCGGCGGCGGCCTGCACGGCGACCACGACGAGGTGACCGCCTAACCGGTACCTCCCGGTCAGCGCCTCCGGCGGGCCGTCCCGAAGAGCGAACGGGTGATCTCCCGGCCCAGCTGGGTGCCGACCGAACGGGCCAGGGACGTGAAGATCCCGCTGCCCACCACCTGTTCGACGAGCGAGGGCTCCTCCTTCCCACGGGGAGCCCTCGCCTCCCGGGGAGCCCTCGCCTCCTCCCCGGCCGCCTCGGCCGCCTCCAACGCCGCCGCCTCCGCCGCCCGCTGCTCGGCGGTCAGCCTCTCGTACGCCGACTCCCGGTCCACCGCCTCCGCGTACCGCCCGTACAGCGACGAACCCTTCACCGCCGCGTCCAGAGCCGCCGCGTCGAGCGGGCCCATCAGCGACTCGGGGGCCCTCAGCCGGGTCACCGCCACCGGCGTCGGCGCGCCCTCCTCGCTCAGTACGGTGATCACCGCCTCGCCCGTACCGAGCCCGGTGAGCACCTCCTCCAGGTCGTACGGCGACTTCGGGAAGGTCCGCACCGTCGCCTTCAGGGCCTTCGCGTCGTCCGGGGTGAAGGCGCGCAGCGCGTGCTGCACCCGGTTGCCGAGCTGCGCCAGCACGTCCGGGGGGACGTCCTTCGGGGTCTGCGTCACGAAGAAGACCCCGACGCCCTTCGAGCGGATCAGCCGCACCGTCTGCGTGACCGACTCCAGGAACGCCTTCGAGGCGCCGCTGAAGAGCAGGTGCGCCTCGTCGAAGAAGAAGACCAGCTTCGGCTTCTCCAGGTCGCCGACCTCCGGGAGGTCGCCGAAGAGGTCCGCCAGCATCCACATCAGGAAGGTCGAGAACAGCTGCGGCTTGTCCTGCACCGCCGGCAGCTCCAGGACCGAGACGATCCCGCGCCCGTCCGCCGCCGTCCGCAGCAGCTCGGCCGTGTCGAACTCCGGCTCCCCGAAGAAGTCCCCCGCCCCCTCCTGCTCGAAGGCCGTGATCGAGCGCAGGATCACCCCGGCCGTCGCCGTCGACAGACCGCCGATGCCCTTGAGCTCGGCCTTCCCCGTGTCCGAGACCAGGAAGGCCACCACCGCCCGCAGGTCCTTGAGGTCGACCAGCTCCAGGCCCTTGGCGTCGGCGTAGTGGAAGATCAGGCCGAGCGACTGCTCCTGCGTCCGATTGAGCCGGAGCACCTTGGACAGGAGCACCGGGCCGAAGCCGGTCACCGTCGCGCGGACCGGGATGCCGGGGCCGGTGCCGCCGAGCCCGTAGAACTCGCAGGGGAAGCCGCGCCCCCGCCACTCCTGGCCCACCTGCCCGGCGCGCTCCCGGACCCGCTCGCCGTCCTGGCCGGGGGCGGAGACGCCGGAGACGTCGCCCTTGACGTCGGCGAGGAAGACCGGCACGCCGTTCGCCGAGAGCTGCTCGGCGATCAGCTGGAGCGTCTTCGTCTTGCCGGTGCCGGTCGCCCCGGCGACCAGACCGTGCCGGTTGAGCACGGACAGCGGGACGCGGATACGCGCGTCCGGGTGACAGACGCCGTCCCAGAGCAGAGCCCCCAGTTCGAGTGCGGGTCCGTCGAAGGCGTACCCGGCGGCGATCTCGGCGGCGGGTCCCGCGGAGGCGGCGGACGGTCCCGCGGGGGCGGCGGGCGGCTCCGCCGGGGAGGCGGGCGGCGGCTCGCTCACGCTCATGACGGCACCCCGATTCCGGTTATGTCATGGTTTGCACCAGCATCCCACTGCTCTCGCGTGGCTGCGCCGGGAGCCGCTCGCCCGGTAGGCTTTCCGTGTGATCTTCAAGCGCATCGGAAACGGAAAGCCGTATCCCGACCACGGCCGGGAAAGCACCCGGCAGTGGGCGGACGTCGCCCCGCGCCCGGTCCGCCTCGACCAGTTGGTGACCACCAAGGGCCAGCTGGACCTGGAGACCCTGCTCGCCGAGGACTCCACCTTCTACGGCGACCTCTTCGCGCACGTCGTGAAGTGGCAGGGCGACCTCTACCTCGAGGACGGACTGCACCGCGCCGTCCGCGCTGCGCTCCAGCAGCGCCAGGTGCTGCACGCCCGCGTCCTGGAGCTCGACTGAGCCCTTCCAGGGCCGTCCCGCTGACCCTTTCGGGGTCAGTTCGCCCCCATCCGGACGCGATCACATGATCATCAAGTAGGCATCGCCGACGGGCGGCATTACGCTGCGTTCATGAGCATGCTCACTCCCCCCGGCATGGGCGGAAAGTACCGCATCACGGGGGATGTCTACCCCCGCATGCGCCGCCCCCACCGCCGGCGCAGGATCGTCCTCGCGTCCGTCGCCGCCGTGGTCGTGCTCGGCGCGGCCGGCTGGGGGACGCTCCAGCTCGTCGACGTCTTCTCCGGTGACACGGGCGCGAAGACGACGGCCGGGAAGCAGACCGACTGCAAGCCCGCCCCCAAGGCCACCGCCGCGCCCGCCGCCGCCTTCCCCAAGCCGGCGCAGATCACGGTCAACGTCTACAACGCGACCCCGCGCAGCGGGCTCGCCAAGACAACCGCGGACGAGCTCAAGAAGCGCGGCTTCAAGATCGGCAAGGTGGGGAACGCGCCCACCGCCTACGACAAGAAGGTCACGGGCGCCGGCCTGCTGCTCGGCGCGCCCGCCGCCACCAAGGGCGCCTTCCCGGTCCTCGGCACCCAGCTCGCGGGCGCCACGACCAAGACGGACACCCGGGCCACGGCCGATGTGGACCTGATCATCGGGACCGCGTTCAAGACGCTGTCCCCGAAAGCGACGGCGGACGCGGCCCTGGTCGCCCTGACCAGGCCCGCGCCCGCGGTGAAGCCCTGCCGGTAGGGGTGGCCGCCCGGCAGGTCCTGCCGTGTCCTGTTCGGCGGAGCCGGCTGCGTCCTGTTCGGCGGAGCCGGCCGCGTCTTATTCGGCGGAGCCGGCCGCGTCTTATTCGGCGGAGCCGTACATGCGGTCGCCCGCGTCACCCAGGCCCGGGACGATGTAGCCGCTCTCGTTGAGCCGCTCGTCGACCGAGGCCGTCACGACGGTCACCGGCGTGCCCGCGAGCTCGCGCTCCATGACCTCGACGCCCTCCGGGGCGGCGAGGAGCACGACCGCGGTCACGTCGTCGGCGCCGCGCTTGATGAGCTCCTGGATCGCCGCGACCAGCGTGCCGCCGGTCGCCAGCATCGGGTCCAGGACGTACACCTGGCGGCCCGAGAGGTCCTCCGGCATCCGCGTCGCGTAGGTCGACGCCTCCAGCGTCTCCTCGTTGCGGATCATGCCGAGGAAACCGACCTCGGCCGTCGGGAGCAGCCGGACCATGCCGTCCAGCATCCCGAGACCGGCGCGCAGGATCGGGACCACCAGCGGACGCGGGTGCGACAGCTTCACGCCGGTCGTGGGCGTCACGGGGGTCTCGATGTCGACCTGCTCGGTCCGCACGTCCCGGGTGGCCTCGTAGGCGAGCAGGGTGACCAGCTCGTCGGCGAGACGGCGGAAGGTCGCGGAGTCCGTGCGCTTGTCGCGCAGGGTGGTGAGCTTGTGGGCGACCAGGGGGTGGTCGACGACGTGGAGACGCATGACTCAACAGTAGCCCGCCGGGCACTGGCATCGACCCACGGCGCTGGGGGAAGGTGGGGACACAGGGACCCAGCGATGGGGTGGTGTGGCCGATGCCCGACCTGGAAGAACCGGCAGGGGAAGCCGCCGAGGGGGCGGCCCGCACGCCGGCACCGGAGACCGACGCGGAGCGCCGCAGACGCCGCGCCCAGTTCCTCCGCGAGCTGAACGAGGCCAAGGCGCTGCGCGAGCGCGTGCAGCCGCGGCGCGCCAGGGCCGCCCGGATGCGCCAGGCGATGCGCATGCGGACCTTCCGCTGGTGAGGCCGTCCGTGGGACGCTGCCGCGGGAACCGTCCGTGCGCCCCCTTCGTGCGCCGGGGTCGCACGCCCACCCGATCGCGGGGTCGTTCAGACTGATGCACGACGCAAGAGCCGAAGACCTCTCCTGACGGCGACGTTTCTGTCACGATGCCGATTGGGCGGGGCACCGGAAGCGCGCCGCCGGAACGTCACACCTCTGATCAGTGGGAGAGAGTCAGGTGTACTTCGCCGCACTGCTCGCGCGCACCGAAGACGGGTGGGAAGCGAGCGACACGGAGCTCGACGACGTGGAGAGCCTGTCGGATCTGGCCGAGCTCGCTCGCGAGGCCTCGGACGACGACACGGTGATCGTCTTCATCGAACAGGAGGACGCGTGGTTCGGGATCGTCCGGATCGAGGGTGAGGAGGACCCTCGTATCTACGTCTCGGACGGGGCCGCCGCCGCGCGTTCCTCGTACGGGGAGATGCTCACCCGGGAGATCCTCGGCGACGACCTGGACGACCTGGTCGACGACCTGGAGACGCTGGACCTGGACGGCACCGAGGACGGGGAGCCGCTCGACGGCGACACGGACGAGGACGACGAGGCGGGCTCCGTCGCCGCCGAGGCCGTCCCGGCCGCTCCGGTGGGCGACCGGCTGATCCTGGCCGACCTCGGGATGTCGGCGGAGGACCTGCTGGCCCTCGACACGGACGCGCTCGCGGAGATCGCGGAGGCGCTGGGCGCCGCCGAGGTCCTGGAGGCCGTCCGCTAGTGACATCCGCGGTACCCGTTCCCGACCCCGCTCCCGACTCCGTTCGGGACCCGGTCCGGGATCCCTGGCGGGACGCCATGCGTCTCGCCCTCGCCGAGGCCGACGCGGCCGCGCCGGCCGGTGACGTACCGGTCGGGGCGGTCGTGCTCGGGCCGGACGGCACGGTGATCGCCCGCGCGCACAACGAGCGGGAGGCCACCGGCGACCCCACCGCGCACGCCGAGGTGCTCGCCCTGCGCCGGGCGGCGGCGGTCACCGGCGAGTGGCGGCTGACGGGCTGCACGCTGGTCGTGACCCTGGAGCCGTGTGTGATGTGCGCCGGCGCGCTCGTCCAGTCCCGTGTCGAGCGGGTGGTGTTCGGGGCGCTCGACGAGAAGGCGGGCGCGACCGGTTCGCTCTGGGACCTCGTACGGGACCGACGGCTCAACCACCGCCCCGAGGTGATCCAGGGCGTCCTCGGCGAGGAGTGCGCCGAGCAGTTGACGGCCTTCTTCCGCGGCCGCTGACCCCTGCTCCGACCTGGTCTTCGACGCGGATTTCATCGCAGCGCCAGTTTGGGCTAAGCTCTCTCTCGGTAGCGTGTCCGAGCGGCCGAAGGAGCTCGCCTCGAAAGCGAGTGTGGCGCAAGTCACCGAGGGTTCAAATCCCTCCGCTACCGCTTCGATCGAAGGGCCCGGCGCATCAGCGCCGGGCCCTTCGGCGTATCTCCGGTGCGCACGCGGGTCCGTGCGCGAGGACCGCACGACGAAGGCCCCGGTCCGTGCGCGAGGACCGCACGACGAAGGCCCCGGTCCGCGCGCGAGGACCGCACGACGAAGGCCCCGGTCCGCGCGCGTGGCGCGGCCGGGGCCTGCTCCGCCGGAACGGGGCTCAGGACGGGGGGAACGGCATCGGGGGGACAAGCCGCTCCCCCCGACGAGAACCGGACCTGCAAGTCCTGCGCCGCGTTCAGGGGGGAAGCCCGCGGCACGGACCCCGCAGTGCGGGCCGGTTCCTCCGAGCCCCGCGGATTCCTGCCAGATCCGCCGGGCTCGACATCCATACTGCGCGCCCGTCACCCTTCCGGGGAGCGGCGAAAGGCCCCGATCGCCGGGCCCTTGGTCCATAAGGCCTCGGTTAGAGTGGCGCGGTCGTACGGCGGGGGAACAGGGGAGGGCTGGGCAGATGGCGCAAGCGAAGAAGGTCGCGCTGTACGCGGTCGTGGTCTTTGTGCTGTACACGATCGTCACCTCCCCGGCCAGGGCCGCCGATCTGGTGCAGGTAGGGTTCGAGGGCATTTCCAGCGCCGCCCAGGGGGTCGGTCAGTTCATGACCGAACTCGTCAACTAGGAGCCCACCGTGATCCGCCATCTGGTCCTCTTCAAGCTCAACGACGGCGTCGCGCGCGACGAGCCGCGAGTGGTCGCCGGCGTCGAGGCGTTCCGTGCGCTCGGCGGGCAGATCCCGGAGCTGAAGTTCTGGGAGTGCGACTGGAACATCACGGACCGGCCGATCGCGTACGACTTCGCCATCAACTCGGCCGTCGAGGACGAGGAAGCGCTCCAGCGCTACCTGGACCACCCCGCGCACCAGGCCGGTGTCGCCCAGTGGCGCGAGTTCGCCACCTGGGTGATCGCGGACTACGCCTTCTGAGACTTGGTCCGCGATTCACCAGAGGGTGAATCGCGGACTGCGGCCGGTGTGAGGGTCGAACGTTCCGGCGTGGGCACCTCGCGGTGTCTCATCCGGGGTCGTCCGGTCGGCTGTCGGGGCCTCCGGCAAGCACCACGGCGAGCGGGCCCGCGTGGTCCCACCAGGTCGCCTTGCGCATCCTCGCCGTCCCGGCCGCCGTCGTTCTGTGCGTCGGGGAACAGATGCCGCGAGACGCCGCTCCACACCTCGTCGGCCATGCGCCTCGCAAGGGCCTTCGAACCATGGCGCTTGAGGTGCACCGAGGCTTCGAGGTGTCGGCAGGCGCACCGCTCCAGAGCCTCGCGGGACAGTCCGAGACGCTGCCTCACGGCCTTGCACCCGTTCCGCCCCCGCTCGCGGTGCGCGGCCCGGCATGCGTCCACCCTTGCGCGGGCGTCCCGCTGGACGGCCCTCTTGATGCACCACATCGCCCCGAACGGCTTCTCCAGCCGAGCGAGATCGCCAGGATCCGCGACCGCCAACGGCAGCACCACCACCGACACCGCCCCGTCATCGGGCGTGGTCCGCTTCGGCGCCTTGTTCTTCCCCCGGGACCGTCGCCGTGCCCGGACAGCACGCACCCCCCTCACCCCCTCGGCCTCAGACCCCAAGGTGGAGACGGTCCAGCACACATAGGCGAGAACCGCGCATTTTCACCATCACACGCGATGGCTCGCACGAGCGTACGACCGTCGTTCGGCAGGAGCATCGCGGATTTTCACCCCTCCCCCATTTACACCATCATGCCCTCAACACGGGATTATGCGGTGCTTGCACACAGTGGACATGTCTTGTGATGCTATGACCGCTTTTGACGGATGAGTTGACCGTAGTTGACCCGGTCCACCAGCAAGAACAGGCGAAGGGGTGGCGTGAACGTGCCGGCCAGTACAGCACCTCAGGTCCCGCCCCAGCACGAGGCGGGCGGCGGTGGTCCGGAAGCCCCGCGCCCGCGCCCGCAGAGCAGTCGCGGCGCCGACACCCGCGCCCTCACCCAGGTGCTCTTCGGGCAGCTGAAGAACCTGGAGCCGGGCACCCCCGAGCACCACCGGGTGCGCGGGGCCCTCATCGAGGCCAACCTGCCGCTCGTGCGGTACGCGGCGGCCCGCTTCCGCTCCCGCAACGAGCCGATGGAGGACGTCGTCCAGGTCGGCACCATCGGCCTCATCAACGCCATCGACCGCTTCGACCCCGACCGGGGCGTCCAGTTCCCCACCTTCGCGATGCCGACCGTCGTCGGCGAGATCAAGCGGTACTTCCGCGACAACGTGCGGACCGTGCACGTGCCGCGCCGGCTGCACGAGCTCTGGGTCCAGGTGAACGGCGCCACCGAGGACCTGACGACCGCTCACGGCCGCTCCCCCACGACCGCGGAGATCGCCGAACGGCTGCGGATCGGCGAGGACGAGGTGCTCGCCTGCATCGAGGCCGGCCGCTCGTACCACGCCACCTCCCTGGAGGCCGCGCAGGAGGGCGACGGGCTGCCCGGACTGCTCGACCGGCTCGGCTACGAGGACCCCGCCCTGGCGGGCGTCGAGCACCGCGACCTCGTCCGGCACCTGCTCGTCCAGTTGCCCGAGCGGGAGCAGCGGATCCTGATGCTGCGCTACTACAGCAATTTGACCCAGTCTCAGATCAGTCAGGAACTCGGCGTCTCCCAGATGCACGTGTCAAGGCTCCTCGCCCGCAGTTTCGCCCGCCTGAGATCCGCAAACAGGATCGAGGCGTAACCGGAACGGGTAGACCGGTTCGGAGCAGTTCTCACCCGGGCCAAATGCCGTACACCCCTTGTTTCCTGCGGAAATGCACCGCCGCCGTGTCGACAAGTCACTACAGCGTGTTGCCGACATGTGACATTCTGCTGGAACCGAGTTTGCCGCAGCCCCACCGCCGGTATTCAGGTGGAGGCTGCGTTCCTCAGACGGTCGCGGCCACCGCGACCGTCCGCGACCTCAAGGGGGTGGCATGTCCACAGAACTGGGCAGCTCGAAGGTGCTCACGCTCACGCCCGTTCCCGTGCCCACGCAGACGACGGCGCCGAACGCGGCCGACGGCACGGAGACCGTGAACACCGCCGGGACCACCGAGACCGCGCCTCCGCCGATGGTCCTCACGTCCGGGGCCCTCGACACCCGCACCCTCTCGCGCTCCCTCTTCCTGCGGCTGCGCGCCCTCGACACCGAGGGCGCCGCCGCCGACAGCCCGGAGCGGACCTACGTCCGCGACACCCTCATCGAGCTCAACCTCCCGCTCGTGCGGTACGCGGCGGCCCGCTTCCGCTCCCGCAACGAGCCGATGGAGGACATCGTCCAGGTCGGCACCATCGGCCTCATCAAGGCGATCGACCGCTTCGACTGCGAGCGGGGCGTCGAGTTCCCGACGTTCGCCATGCCGACCGTCGTCGGCGAGATCAAGCGCTTCTTCCGCGACACCTCGTGGTCGGTGCGGGTCCCGCGCCGGCTCCAGGAGCTGCGCCTCGCCCTGACCAAGGCCAGCGACGAGCTCGCGCAGAAGCTCGACCGCTCCCCCACCGTGCCCGAACTCGCCGCCGTGCTCGGGGTGTCGGAGGAGGACGTCGTCGACGGCCTCGCCGTCGGCAACGCGTACACCGCCTCCTCGCTGGACTCCCCCTCGCCCGAGGACGACGGCGGCGAGGGCTCGCTCGCGGACCGCCTCGGCTACGAGGACATGGCCCTCGAAGGCGTCGAGTACCGCGAGTCGCTCAAGCCGCTGCTCGCCAAACTGCCGCCCCGCGAGCGGCAGATCATCATGCTCCGCTTCTTCGCGAACATGACGCAGTCGCAGATCGGCGAGGAGGTCGGCATCTCCCAGATGCACGTCTCGCGCCTCCTCACCCGCACCCTCGCCCAGCTGCGCGAGGGCCTCATCTCCGACTGATCCGGCAGAGTTCCGCGAAAGCCCCGCTTGTTGACGGGACGTCAGCCAGACTGGGACGCATGAGGCGCAGGAAGCCGGGACTCGTGGCGGTGGCGCTCTGCCTCGGCGGGGCGCTGACCGCGTGCGGCGGCGGAGGAGACGGCGAGGGGTACGCGGCGGTCGGCGCCGGCCCCTCCCCGAAGGGCGCGGTCGCCCCTTCGGGCGTGGTCACCCTGGTCCCCCTGGAGAGCCCCTCCGCGAGCGGGACGACGTCCAGCACGTCCTCCCCGTCGCCCGCGGCGCCCGGCGCGCCCGGGACTCCGGGGGCGTCCGGGACGGCCTCCACGGGCGGTGGCGGGGGCTTCCCGACGCCGTCCGGGACTTCCGGGACCCCTGGGTCCTCGGGGTCCTCGGGGTCCTCCCCTACGGACACGGGTACGGGCACGAGTACGGGGTCCGGTCCGGCTTCGACGACCGCGCCCGGCCGCGGAGGCACCGGCGCCCCGCCCCGTACCCCCTCCACCACGCCCGCCCCCACACCGCCCGGCACCGGCACGTCCCCGCCGTCGACCGCACCGACCCCCGCGCCCGGGCCCGCCGTGCTCACCGTCTCCGCGCCCAGCCTCGCCGACGGCGACCGGCGCTGGTGCCAGCGGGTCACCGTGACCTTCCGCAACACCGGAGGCTCCGCGGCCACTTCGGGGACGGTCGGCTTCGCGACGCACGTCATCGGCCTGCTCGGCACCGACTGGGGGACGTTCCCCTCCCGTCAGCCGCTGCCCGCTCCGATCGCCGCGGGGGCGGCGCGGACGCAGACGTACACGGTGTGCGTGGACTCCTGGCGGGTGCCGATCGGCATGCGGGTCGACACCCGCGAGGTCACCGCAACATGGCGCTGACCAGTACCTTCGCGAACTCGACCGGGTGCTCCACGCAGCCCACGTGGCCGCCCGGGAACTCCGCCCGCACGGCGCCGGTCAGCTCGGCGAGCCGCCGCGCCGGCCCGGCGAGCGCCTCCTGATCCGTGGACTCCTCGCCGACGCCCAGGACCAGCTTCCCTGCGGCGGCGCGCAGCCCCTCCAGATCGGGTGCGGAGGAGGAGAAGGGGACCAGGACGTGCTCCAGGAAGACCGGCATGTTGGCGGCCATGCGGGAGGCCATCGGCCGGACGGAGGCGGGAAGTTCGCCGCCCTGCCGCTCCGGCTTCCGGCCGTCGGGCGTCTCGGAGAAGCGGGCCGTCGCCGGCCCGAGCCCCCGCGTGCGGTGCAGCTCGCGGACCTCGGCGAAGTGGTCGCGGTACGGAGCCGGGTCGGCGAGCAGCTCCACGAGGGGCGGCTCGTGGGCGACGAGCCGGCGCACCCGGTCCGGGCGGGCGGCGAGCAGGGAGAGGGCGACGATGCCGCCGGAGCTGCTGCCGAAGACGTACGCGGGGTCGTCCGGGGAGACCGCGTCCAGGACGGCGAGGGCGTCGTCGCGCCACTCGGCCACCCGCTGGTCGGCGGGGGGCCCGTCGAGCGGGCTGCGCGACAGACCGCGCTGGTCGTACGAGACCACGGTGTGCCCGGCCTCCGCGAGGAGGCCGGCCATCCCTTCGAAGAGCCCGGCGTCCCCGGCGCCGCCGGGGATCAGCAGCAGCACGGGGCCGCTGCCCCGGGTCTCGTACCGCAGGGTGGCCCCCGGGACCTTCACCGTGCCGACGTCGACGGCGTTCACGAGTCGTTCCCCCAGTTCTCCAGGACGTGGTGGAGCGCGTCCAGGGAGCGCGCCCAGGATGCGGCGACGGGGCGCGAGTGCGCGAAGCCGCCGCCCAGTTCGAGGTGGACGTAGCCGTGGAAGGCGCTGCGGAGCAGGCGTCCGGCGTCGGTGAGGTCGGGCTCCTGGAGGCCGTAGCCGCGCAGCATGCCGTAGGTGAGCTCGACGGCCCGCAGGAGGACGGTGGTGTCCTCGATCTCCTCCGGCTCGATCCGCTGCTGTGCGGCCGCGTACCGCCCGGGGTGCGCGAGGGCGTAGTCGCGGTAGGCGTCGGCGAAGGCGACGAGCGCCTCCTTGCCGGACCGGCCGGCCACGGCGGCGCCGATGGCGTCGTTCATCTCGCCCGAGGCGAGGAGCGCGAGCCGGACCCGCAGGTCGCGCAGGTTCCTGACGTGTGAGTAGAGGCTCGCGTCCTTGACCCCGAAACGCCGTGCCAGGGCCGAGACGGTGACCTTGTCGAGGCCGCTCTCGTCCGCCATCTCGGCGGCGGCCCGCACGAGGCCGTCGACGGTGATTCCCGCGCGCACCACGAGGCCCTCCTCTTTCCTAGTCATCCTAGGAAGGAGACTAATGCCCCTAGGTTCGATCCGCCAGAGGGTGATCAGCGGCCCAGGTAGCGCACTCCCGTCAGGCGCTCCGACTCCTCCCACAGCCGGCGGCCCGTCCCCGGGTCGCCCGCCGCCTCGGAGAGGCGCACGCGGGTCGGGGCGCCCCGCAGCTCGCCCATGCCGTCCGGGCCGATGAACTCGCCGCCCGCGACGGACGCGTCGGTCGCCGCGTACAGCTGGGGCAGTGCGCCCCGCTCCGGCCGCTGGGCGAGCAGCGGGTTGCCGATGCGTCCGAAGAACAGCTTCGCCAGACCGGAGGTGTCCTTCGTCTGGAGGCTCGTGGCGGTGTAGCCCGGGTGGGCGAGCACGCTGCGGACCGGGCTCGCGGTCGCGGCGAGGCGGCGGTGCAGCTCCTTGCCGAAGACGGCGTTGGCGAACTTCGACTGGTTGTAGAAGGTCATGGGCGTGTAGCCCCGCTCGCCGCTCAGGTCGTCGAAGCGGAGGCCGCCCTGCCGGTGGTTGATCGAGCTGACCGTGACCACCCGCGGGTCGGTCCCGGCGGCGAGCAGGTCGAGCAGCAGGCCGGTGAGCGCGAAGTGGCCGAGGTGGTTGGCGGCGAACTGGATCTCGTGTCCCCCGGGGGTGAGCGTGCGGGGCGGCGCCATCACGCCCGCGTTGTTGACCAGCACGTCGAGGCGCGGATGCTCCGCGCGCACGCCGTCGGCGAAGGCGCGCACCGAATCGAGGTCGGCGAGGTCGATCCGCCGTACGAGGAGGAGGTCCCGGTCGGCCCCCGCCGCCGCGAGGTCCTCGGCCACCCGGCGGCCCTTCTCCTCGTCCCGTACGGCGAGGATCACGCGCCCGCCCCGTCGGACGAGCGCACGGGTGGTGGCGAGGCCGAGACCGCTGTTGGCTCCGGTGACGACGAAGACCCGTCCGGTCTGGTCCGGGACGAGGTCGGCGGTCCAGCGCTGCTTCTCAGTCATGCGACACACGTTGCCGCTCGTGTCACCGAGTGTCAAGCATGACTATGGATGTCACCTGAGGCACCGCGTTACCATCGGCCCGTGACCACCCGCCCCGAGTCGACCCTCGCCCAGCGCAAACGCCAGCTCGTCGCCACCGAGCTCACCGAGGCGGCGCTCCAGCTGTTCGCCCTCAAGGGCTTCGACGCCGCGACCGTCGACGAGATCGCGACCGAGGCCGGGGTCTCCAAGCGGACCTTCTTCCGGTACTTCGCGTCCAAGGAGGACGTGGTCGTCCAGTTCCTGGCCGGCATGGGCGCCGACATGCGCGCCGCGCTCGCCGAGCGGCCCGCCGGGGAGCGCCCCTCCGAGGCGCTGCGGCACGCCGTCTCCGTACCGCTGGCCGCCTGCGGCGACCACGCCGAACGGGTCCTGCCGGTGGTCCGGCTGATCCTGCGGACCCCCTCCCTGCTCGCGCGCCTCCTGGAGCACCAGGCGGAGTGGCGCGAGGGCCTGGCGGAGGAACTGGGGGCCCGGCTGGGGCGCGACCCCGAGACCGACCTCCGTCCCCGGCTCGCCGCGGGCATGGCCCTGACCGCCTTCGACGCCGTCCTGCGCCGGTGGAGCGGCGGCGAGAGCGCGGAGGTCGCCGAGGATCCGGTCGCCCTGCTGGGGGAGGCCTTCGCGGTGCTCACCCCGGCCCTGGACGCGAGTTCGTGAGCCGCAGGGCCGTGTGCTCCTGAGGCCGTGAGCCGCGCGCCGCGCCGTGAAAGAAAGGTGGGCCGGTCCGCTGTCGCGGAGCCGGCCCACCCGGGGCGTGTGGTCGGTACGGAGGGTCAGCCCAGCGCCAGCCAGGCGACGGCCGCCAGGACGACGATCACCGCGACGACGCCGACGATCAGGCCGACGCGCGGGCCGCCCGACGCGGCCGCGGCCTGCGGCTGCTGCCGCTGCGGGGTGCCCTCGTCGACGAAGGCGCGGAACATCTGCGTGCTGCCGGCGGGGTCGTAGCCCTCGGGACCCTGAGGGGGCTGGCCCTGGCCGTACGGTGCTTGGGGGTTGTGTGCCATGGGCCAGGACCCTAGCGAAGTCGGGATGGGGGGCCCAAGCCCCGGCACCGACGATCCGCCTTTGCCGATTCTTTAGCGCCGTTTGACCGATTTAGTTTGCCTGAAGCAACCATCCATCTCTATGGTTGCCCTAAGCAACAAGATGGACGGGGGTGCCCCATGGCGACACGGAACAGATACGAGGAACTCGCCCGCTCGGTGAGCGCGATCGGCGCCGTGAAGCGCGGCCTCGCCCGTGTCCTGCCCGTCGACTGCCAGGGCGGCTCGGCCGCCGTGCTCGCCCTGGTCAACCACCACGGCGCCATGCGGACGAGCAGGCTCGCCGAACTCATGGCCGTCGACATGTCCGTGTGCAGCCGCCACGTGGCGCACACCGTGGAACACGGCTGGATCGAGCGACTGCCCGACCCGGACGACAAGCGCTCCCGCATCCTGCACCTCACGGAACCGGGCCACGCGATGCTCGACGAGCTCGACCGCCGAGTGACCGAGGCCTTCTCCCGCCACCTCGCGGAGTGGACCGACGACGACGTCGACCAGCTCACGCACCTGCTCGCCCGCCTCCGCGACTCCTTCGGGGACTGCCGGGCCCACCACGCCTGAGAAAAAGGAAGTTCATGGCCACGACCACGCCCGACACCGGTGCGCGGAACGGCGTCACCGGTACCGGCGGTGGCGGCGAGACCGCCCCGATGTCACACCGTCAGATCATGGAGGCGCTGTCCGGGCTGCTGCTCGGCATGTTCGTCGCCATCCTGTCCTCGACGATCGTCTCCAACGCCCTCCCCCAGATCATCACCGACCTGGGCGGCGGCCAGTCCGCCTACACCTGGGTGGTGACCGCGGCCCTCCTGGCGATGACCGCGACCACCCCGCTCTGGGGCAAGCTCGCCGACCTCTTCTCCAAGAAGCTGCTCGTCCAGATAGCCCTGATCGTCTACGTCGCGGGCTCGGTCGTCGCCGGTCTCTCGCAGAGCACCGGCATGCTCATCGCCTGCCGCGTCGTCCAGGGCATCGGCGTCGGCGGTCTGACCGCCCTCTCCCAGATCATCCTGGCCGCGATGATCGCCCCGCGTGAGCGCGGGCGGTACAGCGGCTACCTCGGCGCGACCTTCGCCGTCGCCACCGTCGGCGGCCCGCTGCTCGGCGGCGTCATCACCGACACCGACTGGCTCGGCTGGCGCTGGTGCTTCTACGTCGGCGTGCCCTTCGCGATCATCGCCCTGATCGTCCTGCAGAAGACCCTGAACCTCCCCGTCGTGAAGCGTCAGGTCAAGGTCGACTGGGCCGGCGCCTTCTTCATCAGCGCCGCCGTCTCCCTGCTCCTCATCTGGGTGACCTTCGCGGGCGACAAGTACGACTGGATGTCCTGGCAGACGGCCGTCATGGTCGTCGGCGCGGTCGCCCTCGGCGCGGTCTTCGTGCTCGTCGAGTCGAAGGCGAGCGAGCCGATCATCCCGCTCCGCCTCTTCCGCAACCGGACGATCACCCTCGCCTCGCTCGCCTCGCTCTTCGTGGGCGTCGCGATGTTCGCCGGCACGGTCTTCTTCAGCCAGTACTTCCAGCTGGCGCGGAACGAGTCACCGACGATGTCCGGCGTCCTCACCATCCCGATGATCGGCGGCCTGTTCGTCTCCTCCACCGTCTCCGGTCTCGTCATCACCAAGACCGGCCGCTGGAAGGCCTGGCTGGTCAGCGGCGGCGCCCTGGCCGCCGGCGGTCTCGGGCTGCTCGGCACGATCCGCTACGACACGGCGTACTGGCACATCGCGCTCTTCATGGCGGTCCTCGGCCTCGGCCTCGGCATGATGATGCAGAACCTGGTGCTCTGCACCCAGAACCAGGTGGCCCCCGCCGACCTCGGCGCCGCCTCCTCCGTCGTCACCTTCTTCCGCTCCCTGGGCGGTGCGATCGGTGTCTCGGCGCTCGGCGCGGTCATGGCCCACCGGGTCACGAACTACGTCAAGGAGGGCCTGGCCGAGCTCGGCCCGAAGGCCGCGGCCGCCATGGGCAAGGGCGGCTCGGGCGGTGGCATCCCCGACATGGACAAGCTGCCGGCCCCGATCCGCACGGTCATGGAGGACGCGTACGGCCACGGTGTCGCCGACGTCTTCCTCTACTCGGCGCCGTTCGCGCTGCTCGCCTTCGTGGTGACGCTGTTCATCAAGGAGGTCGCGCTGAAGAGCAACCACGCGAAGGCCTCCGAGGAGACAGCCGGCACGAAGGCCTAGGAAGAGCTCCCGGCCACGCTTCGAGCGGAGGCGCGGCCGGGTCGGGTACGGAGCGGCGGGCAGGGGACGGCCCGCCGCTCCGTCATTTCTCCGCACGGCGCGCCCGTTCATCTCTCCGCACGGCGCGCTCCGTCATTTCTCCGTACGGCGCGGCCCCTCATCTCTCCGTACGGCGCGCCCCTTCGGCCTCGCGCGCGACCATGACCTCGATGCCCGCGATCAGGACGTCCAGGGCGTAGCCGAAGTCGCGGTCCCAGATGTCCCTGAGGCTGTCGTGCGAGGTCCGCTCGTCGAGGATCTCCCTCAGGCCCTCGACCTGCTCCGTGAGCCCCGGGTCGTCCCGGAAGGCGTTCACCGAGTTCACGTAGAACTCGTCCTGCGACATCCCGGCCTCCGCCGCGCGCCGGCCGAACTGGGACTCGATCGTCCCGTAGCCGTACACGAACTGGAAGACCGCCGACATCGCGCTCGGCCGTCGGTCGAGCGAGAGGCCCGTCTCCGCGACCGTGTCGTGGATCTTCTGGCCGACGGCGATCGCGTTCGGGCCGATGTTCAGGTACTGGCCGGCGCTCGGCGACATCCACCCGTGGCGGACCAGCATCCTCCGGTAGTCCAGGGCGAGCAGCCGGATCCGCTCCTGCCAGCTCCCGGCGGCGTCGACCGCCGCGAGGTCGACCTCCCCGTAGACGCTGTCCATGGCGTACTCGAGGATGTCGTCCTTGGTGTCCACGTACCAGTACAGGGACATGGCCGTGACGCCCAGCTCGGTCGCGAGCTTGCGCATCGACAGCTTGGCGAGGCCCTCCTCGTCGAGCATCCGGACCGCGGCGGCGACGATCCGGTCCCGGTCGAGCCCGGCCGGGCCGCCACCGCTGCGGGTGGCCCGCTTCTCCAGCCACACGCTGGAACGCGCCGGGTTCTTGGCCCGATCGGCTGCCTTGACCATCGCGTTCCTCCGTCTGTCAGCGGTCCGTGACCATGCTAGGCAGCCACCGGCTCTTCGGGCGTCAGGGCCTTCTCCGCGCGCTCGGCCCGCTTGAGCAGGGCCGCCGCCAGGAGGCCGCCGGCGAGGACGGCGATCGCGCCGACGAGCTGGCTGGTCTGGAGGCCGGAGGCGAAGGCGTCGGAGATCTGCCGTCGCTCGGCCTCGCCGCCGGCGGCGGCCAGGGCGGCCGGGAGCGAGGTCGCGGTCACGGCGACGAGCGCGGCGAAGCGGGCGTTGAGCACGGCGCCGAGGACGGCGACGCCCAGGCCGTTGCCGAACTCGGCCAGGGTGCCGTTGATGCCGGCGCCCACGCCCGCCTTCTCCGGCGGGATCGCGCTCATCAGGGCGTTGGCCATGGCCGGCGAGGAGACGGCGATGCCGAAGCCCATCAGGACCAGGCCGAGCAGCATCCCCCAGTAGCTGCCGTCCGTGCCGCCGCCGAGCAGCGCGATGGAGGCGAGGCCGGCGGCGACCAGCGTCATGCCGAGGACGACGGTGGGCGGGGTGCCGAGCTTCATGACGATCTTGGGGCCGACGCCGGTCAGGTTGAGGCCGACGATCGTCAGGGCGAGCGGCGCCATCCGGAGGCCGGCTTCGAGCGGCTCGTAGCCGAGGACGAACTGCAGGTGCTGGGTGAGCAGGAAGAGCGAGCCGCCCATGCCGAAGACGACCAGGATCGAACCGCCGACGGCGCCGATGAACTTCTGGTTCCGGAAGAAGTGCATGTCGAGCATCGGGTACGGGGTGTGCAGCTCCCACCGCGCGAAGGCGCCGAGCCCGAGGAGGCCGACGGCCGCCGGGACCAGGACCTGGGCGGAGAGCCAGCCGTGCTCGGGGCCGCTGATGATCGCGTACACGACGGCGGTCATGCCGATGGTGGAGAGCAGCGCGCCGAGCAGGTCGGGGCGGTCCCCCTGGGGGTTCTTGGACTCCGGGACGAGCTTGAGGACGGCGACGAGGGCGACGGCCGCGACGGGGAGGTTGATCAGGAAGATCATTCCCCACCAGAAGTGGTTCAGGATCACGCCGCCGATCAGCGGGCCTCCGGCGAAGCCGAGCGAGGCGACCGTGGACCAGAGCGCGATGGCCTTGACCCGCTCCGAGTCGTCGAAGATCTGCATCACGACGGCGAGGGTGGTGGTCATCAGGAGCGCGCCGCCGACGCCCATGCCCGCGCGGGCGGCGATCAGCTGCGCGGTGGAGCCGGCGAGGCCGGCGGCGAGCGAGCCGAGGCCGAAGAGCGCGAGGCCGGCGGCGAGGAGCTTCTTGCGGCCGTAGCGGTCGGCGGCGTTGCCGGCGGTGAGCAGCAGGCCGGACTGGACGAGCGAGTACGCGTTGATCATCCACTGGATGTCGGAGGTGGAAGCGTGGAGCTCGGAGGTCAGGGAGGGGATGGCGACGCTGAGCACGGTGTTGTCGAGCAGCACCGTGAGCTGGGCGAGGCAGATGACGCCGAGGATCAGCCAGCGCTGCGGATGACCGCCGGTAGCTGTCATGACAGGAGACTCCTATACGGTGTACGAGACCGAGGCTCGTACACCGTATAGGGACTCTCGTACGCTGCATAGGGGTTATTTCTCGCGGGTCAGGTCGTAGAAGGTGGCGCCGTCGACGGTGACCTCCTCGAAGTGCTCCGACACCCACGTGGAGATCTCGGAGCCGCCGCCGGGACCGCCGCCCATGCGGCCGCCGCCCTCGCCCCCCGAGCCGCCTCCGATGAAGTAGTGGATCCTGCCCTCCGCGACGTACTCCTTGAACCGGGCGAGCGTCGGCGACGGGTCGCTGCCGTTGAAGCCGCCGATCGCCATGACCGGCTTCTCCGTGGCGAGCTGGTAGCCGGCGGCGTTCTGGGCACCGACCGTGGCCGCGACCCAGGTGTAGGCGTCGGCGTCCGCGAGCAGGGCGGCCTTCGCCTTCGTACCGACACTGGCGCCGTTGAGGAGACCGCCCATGCCGCCACCGGCGCCGGGGCGTCGGTCGCCCCCCGGGCCGAAGGCTTCCAGGGCGGCACCGCCGGGCATTCCGCGACCGCCCTGCCCGCCCGGCAGCTGACCACCGGGGAACTGGCCACCGGGGAACCGGCCGCCGCCGGGCATCTGGCCGCCGGGCATCTGGCCGCGCTGGCCGCCGGGAGGCATCGTCCCGATCTCGAAGAGCCGGCCGCCGCCCGGGCCCCGGCCGCCGAACGCGCCGCCCGCCGGACCCGCCGTCACGATCGAGCCCTGATGACCGGCGTTCACCGTCTCCAGGGTGTACGCGAACGGCCCCGCGAGCCCCGCCGCCAGGCCGAGGCCGGCCACCCCGAGCCCCAGCCGCCGGTCGACCCGGCCCGCGAACAGCAGCCCCGGCGCGGCCACCGCCCCCGCCACCAGCACCGTCCAGCGCAGCCACGGCAGCCAGTCCGGCGTCCGGCCGAGCAGCGTCCAGGCCCACCAGGCCGTCACCGCCACCACCGCCGCGAGCGCCGCCGAGGCGAGCCACCGCGTGCGTTCCTCCCACAGCACCGCGGCGCCCATCCCGATCAGCGCCGCGAGGTAAGGGGCCAGGGCCACCGTGTAGTACTCGTGGAAGATGCCGGCCATGAAGCTGAACACGGCGAGCGTCATCAGGAGCGCACCGCCCCAGACCAGGAAGGCGGAGCGCGCCGTGTCCGTCCGGGGTGCCCGCCAGGTGACGACGAGCCCCGCGACGAGCAGGACCAGCGCGGCCGGCAGCAGCCAGGAGATCTGACCGCCGACCGCGTCGTTGAACATCCGGGCGATGCCGGTCTCGCCCCAACGGCCGCCGCCCATGCCGCCGGGACCGCCACCGCCGCCGACGCTGCCGGTCTCGTCGCCGTTGATGCGGCCGAGGCCGTTGTAGCCGAAGGTCAGCTCCAGGAAGCTGTTGTTCTGCGAACCTCCGACGTACGGACGGGAGGACGCCGGCCACAGCTCGACCAGGGCCACCCACCAGCCCGCCGAGACGAGCATCGCGAGCCCGCCCAGGGCGAGCCGGCCGAGCCGCCGCCCGAACCCTCCGGGCGCGCACACCAGGTACACGACCGCGAGCGGCGGCAGGATCAGGAAGGCCTGGAGCGTCTTCGCGAGGAACGCGAAACCGAAGGCCACGCCCGCCCACACCAGCCACCGCGCGGCGCCCCGCTCCTGCTCCAGGGCGCGCAGCACGCAGTACACCGCGACCGTCATGAGCAGCGCGAGCAGCGCGTCCGGGTTGTTGAAGCGGAACATCAGCGCGGCGACCGGCGTCAGCGCGAGGACCGCGCCCGCGAGCAGGCCCGCTCCGGCGGGGAAGCGGCGGCGGACGGCCGCGTAGAGCACGGCGACCGTGCCCACGCCCATGAGCACCTCGGGCACGAGGATCTGCCAGGAGCCGAGCCCGAAGAGGCGGACGGAGAGCGCCATCGGCCAGAGCGCGGCCGGCGGCTTGTCGACGGTGATGGCGTCGGCCGCGTCGAGGGAGCCGAAGAAGAAGGCCTTCCAGCTCTCGGAGCCCGCCTGGACGGCGGCGGAGTAGAAGGAGTTGGCGTAGCCGGAGGCGCTCAGGTTCCACAGGTAGAGCAGCGCGGTGGCGGCGAGCAGGCCGAGGAGGGCGGGCCGGACCCAGGGGCGGTCCTCGGGGCGTCCGCGCCACAGCCGGGCGAGCCGGCCGGTGCGGGGCGCCGCGGGGACGGCGGTGGGCAGGGTGGTCATCGGTCGTTCCTTGGGGTCGGCCGCTCGGGGAAGACCCAGAGGCGGAAGAGGAGGAAGCGCAGGACGGTCGCGGCGAGGTTGGCGACGATCAGGACGGCGAGCTCGGTGGAGTGCGCCGGATCGCCGGTCGCCGCGCCGAGGGCGGCGAGCGAACCGCTGGTCAGCGCGAGGCCGATGGCGAAGACCACGAGCCCCTGCGCCTGGTGGCGGACGGCCCGGTCACGGCCCCGTACGCCGAAGGTGAGGCGCCGGTTGGCGGCCGTGTTGGCGACGGCGGAGACGAGGAGGGCGGCGGCGTTGGCGAGCTGCGGGCCGAGGCCGAGCCGGAAGGCCGAGTACAGCGCGAGATAGCAGAGCGTGGACAGGGCCCCGACCACGCAGAAGCCGACGAGCTGACGGGCGAGGCCGCCCGGCACGCCGCTCAGCTCGCGGTCCCGGGGGTCGTCGCCGAACGGCCGGGCGAGCCGGTCGAGGGGCAGCGAACCGGTCGCGAGGGCCCGGCCCACCCGCCACACGCCCTTCAGGTCGTCGGTGGCCGTCCTCACGATGTGCACGGTCGAGTCGGGGTCGTCGACCCAGTCCACCGGCACCTCGTGGATGCGCAGCCCGGCCCGCTCGGCGAGCACCAGCATCTCGGTGTCGAAGAACCAGCCGGTGTCCTCGACCATCGGCAGCAGCCGCTCGGCGACCTCCCGCCTTATGGCCTTGAAGCCGCACTGCGCGTCGGAGAACCGGGCGGCGAGCGATGAGCGCAGGATCAGGTTGTAGGCGCGCGAGATGAACTCCCGCTTCGGCCCGCGCACCACCCGCGAGGAGCGGGCGAGCCGGGAGCCGATCGCCAGGTCCGAGTGGCCGGAGATGAGCGGCGCGACCAGCGGGAGCAGCGCGTTGAGGTCCGTGGACAGGTCCACGTCCATGTAGGCGAGGACGGGCGCGTCCGAGGCCGACCACACGGTCCGCAGCGCCCGGCCGCGGCCCTTCTGTTCGAGCCGCACGGAGCGCACCTCGGGCAACTCTCCCGCGAGCGCGGCGGCGACGGCGGGCGTGGTGTCGGTGGAGGCGTTGTCGGCGACGGTGACGCGGAAGCCGTACGGGAAGGTCCTCAGGAGGTGCTCGTGGAGCCGGCGGACGCACGGCTCCAGGTCCTTCTCCTCGTTGTAGACGGGGATCACCACGTCCAGGACGGGCCGTCCGGCGACGTCCACCGGCAGGTGCTCCCGGGCGGGGAGGGCTTCCTCGATGGTTGGGGTTGGCATGCTCCGACACTCGCCGGGCCCGCTGTCACGGCTGTGTGATGAGCCTGTGGCCTGCCTGTGAGTCCGGTGGGGCGGCGGGTGCCGCTCCCTGTCCTGCGTTCTGTGCCGTGTCCTGTGCGGCGTTCTGTGCGGCGGGCAGCCGGACCGTGAAGACGGTCCGCCCGGGGGCGCTCTCGACGCCCACCTCCCCGCCGTGCGCGAGCACGACCGCGCGGACGATGGCGAGGCCGAGGCCGGTGGATCCGGCGTGCCGGGAGCGGGAGGCGTCGCCGCGGGCGAAGCGCTCGAAGACGGCGGGGAGCAGGTCGGGCGGGATGCCGGGGCCGTCGTCCTCGATCTCGACGAGGACGGCCGGGGCCTCCGTGCGGACACGGGCGGTCACCTTGGTGCCGGGCGGGGTGTGGGTGCGGGCGTTGGCGAGGAGGTTGACCAGGACCTGCTGGAGCCGGGCGCCGTCGGCCCGTACGGCCGGGCCGTCCGTGGGCAGTTCGAGGCGCCAGTGGTGCTCGGGTCCGGCGGCGCGGGCGTCGCTCACGGCGTCCACGACGAGCGGGACGAGGTCGGTGGTCTCGCACGAGAGGGGGCGGCCGGCGTCGAGCCGGGCGAGCAGCAGGAGGTCCTCGACCAGACCGGTCATCCGGGTGGCCTCGGACTCGATCCGCCCGAGGGCGTGCCGGGTGTCGGGGCCGCACTCCTCGCGGCCGCGCCGGGTGAGCTCCGCGTAGCCCCGGATCGAGGCGAGCGGGGTGCGCAGCTCGTGGCTGGCGTCCGCGACGAACTGCCGGACCCGGGTCTCGCTCTGCTGGCGGGCGTCGAGGGCCGAGTGGACGTGGTCGAGCATCCGGTTGAGGGCCGCACCGACCTGGCCGACCTCGGTGCGCGGGTCGGCTTCCGCCTCCGGGACCCGCTGATGGAGCGCCACCTCCCCGCTGTGCAGGGGGAGCCGGGCGACCTGACGGGCGGTGATGGCGACCCGGCGCAGCGGGCGGAGGGCGACCCGGACGAGCACGGTCCCGGCGAGCGAGGCCGCGACGAGCCCGGCGCCGGTGACGCTCAGCTCGACGAGGACGAGGGTGGAGAGGGCGTCCTCGACCTCGGCCAGGGGGATGCCGGTGAGGAAGGCGCCGTGGGCCCCGGCGGCGTACTCGACCCGGTAGGCGCCGAGGCCGCCGGGCAGGTCGACGGTGTGCGGCCGGCCGTCGCGGGGGACGGCGGCGAGCGCGGCCCGCTGGCCCGCGTCGAGTTCGGCGAACCGGATGTTCCGCTCGTACGGCCCGCTGCCCGCGGCCTCCGCCGAGTACCCGGCCGAGGTCACCTCGCCGTCCACGAGGACCGCGCCGAGGGTGCCTATGGGGGCGCCGGGCCCCTGGACGAAGGCGAGGGGCTCCTTCCGACGGACCGGGTCGAGCGGACCGGGCACCGGGGAGACCACGACCGGCGGGCCCGCCGCCCGGTCCGCGACGGCGTGGACCTGCTCGTCGGCCTGTGCGTACAGGTACGAGCGGAACGCGATGGTCGTCACCGTCCCGATCACCGCCGCGACGACCGCGATCAGCGCGACGGCCGAGACGACGAGCCGCGTCCGCAGCGACCACGGCCGCCCTCGTCGCACGCGCACGGGGGCTACTCCCCCGGCTTGATCAGATAGCCGGCCCCGCGCCGGGTGTGGATCATCGGCGAACGCCCTGCGTCGATCTTCCGGCGCAGGTAGGAGATGTAGAGCTCGACGACGTTGGCCTGGCCGCCGAAGTCGTACGACCAGACCCGATCGAGGATCTGCGCCTTGCTGAGCACCCGCCGCGGATTGCGCATGAGGTAGCGCAGCAGCTCGAACTCGGTCGCGGTGAGGTGGATGGACTCACCGCCCCGGGTGACCTCGTGGCTGTCCTCGTCGAGGGTCAGGTCCCCCACGGAGAGCAGTGACTCGCTGCGCGCCTGCGCGGCCCCGGACCTGCGGATGAGGCCGCGCAGCCGGGCCACGACCTCCTCCAGGCTGAAGGGCTTGGTGACGTAGTCGTCGCCGCCGGCGGTGAGCCCGGCGATGCGGTCCTCGACCGCGTCCTTCGCGGTCAGGAACAGCACGGGCACGTCGGGCAGTTCACGGCGGATCGAACCGAGCAGGCTCAGCCCGTCGGCGTCCGGGAGCATGATGTCGAGGATGACGGCGTCGGGCCGGAACTCCCGCGCGGAGCGGAGGGCGGCGGCCCCGTCCCCGGCGCTGCGGACCTGCCAGCCCTCGTAGCGCAGGGCCATGGAGAGCAACTCGGAGAGTGACGCCTCGTCGTCGACGACGAGGACCCGGACGGCGGTCCCGTCGGCACGGAGCATGGCGGCGTGGGTGCCGGTGCGGGCGCTGGTGCTTCGCGTGGTCACGGTCATGGCTCCCACGGTGGGGGCCACCGCTGAGAGGCCTCTTTCCCTTTCCTGTGAATTCCCTGAGAAAGCTCCCAGGGGCCCTCGGGGAGGGCCGGCGGCTCACCGTTTCACGTGAAACATCGCGGCACCGTTCTCGTACAGGACCCGCCGGAGCCAGTCGTCGCCGAGCCCGAGGCGTTCGAGGGCGTGGAGCTGGTGGACGTACGGATACGGGATGTTCGGGAAGTCCGAGCCGAGGAGGATCCGGTCGCCGAGGTCGAGGAGCCGCTTGCGCTCGGCCTCGGGGAAGGGCGCGAGCCGCTCGCTGAAGTCGGTGAAGGCCATGGTGGTGTCGAGGTGGACGCCCTCGTACCGCTGGGCCAGGTCCAGGAAGTCGCCGTACTCCGGCATCCCCATGTGCGCGACGATCACCCGCAGCCTCGGGTGCCGGGCCAGCAGCCGCCCCATGGGGCCGGGCCCGGTGAAGTTCCCCGGGGTGGGCCCGGAGCCGCAGTGCACGACGACGGGGGTGCCGCTGTCGGCGAGGGCTCCCCAGGAGCTGTCGAGTTCGATGTCGGTCGGATCGAAGCCGCCCACCTGGAGGTGCACCTTGAACACCCGGGCTCCGGCGTCGAGCGCCTGGTGGACGTACGCGTGGACGCCCGGCTCGGGGAAGAGCGTCGCGGTGTGCAGACAGTCGGGGGTGCGGGCCGCGAAGTCGGCGGCCCAGGAGTTCAGCCAGGCGGCCATCCCGGGCTTGTGCGGGTAGAGCATCGCGGTGAAGGCGACCACGCCGAACCCGCGCAGGAGGGCGATCCGGCGCTCCTCCTCCTCGCGGTAGGCGATGGGCCACTCCACGCCGGTGAGGGGCCCGACGGCGTCGAAGTACGCCCAGACCTTGTCGAGGACGTTCTGCGGCATGAAGTGCGTGTGCACATCGACGAGTCCGGGGATGCCGAGCCGCGCCGTCAGCGCTTCCGTCTCACTCGCGCTCAAAGCCGTAGCTCCGCTCGACCCTGCCGATGTGGACGCTGTAGCTGTCGTACCAGTGCTCCCGCCCGTACGCCTTGGCGGCCTGGTGCTCGGTGTCGAGGCGCCAGGCGTCGAGGGCCTCCAGATCGCGGAAGTAGGCGACGGTGATGCCGATGCCGCCGGGGGTGCGGGCCGACTCGTAACCGAGGAAGCCGGGGACGTCCCGGACGATCTCCTGCATCCGGGCGGAGGTCTCGGCGTAGCCCTCGGGGGCGTCGGGGCGGACGGAGGTGAACACGGCGGTGTAGTAGGGCGGTTCGAGGCCCGCCACCAGCTTCGGAGTCATGTGATCACCCTCGCCGGGACGGCGGCGGGATGTCCACGGCGCCCCGGGAAAGGGATCCAAGACTTTACGAAGCGGGAGAGGGTTCAGAAGAGCCCCTCCTGGGCGCCCTCGGCCGCCGCGGCCGCCGCCGTCACCGGTACCGAGAAGCCCTCCCCCTCCCCGGCGGCCTCGAGGATCCAGCCGCGCACGAGCCGGGTGTCCAGGACCAGGCAGCGCCCGTCGGGGGCGAGGAGGTGCAGGTCGGGCCCGGCGGCGGCGAGCAGCCGGCCGGTGACGACGCCGCCGCCGACGAGCTCGGCGACCGTGCCGTCGAGGCGCGGCAGCCCGTCGAGGCGGAACGCCCCGGCATGGTCCCGTGCGGCGAACTCCAGCGGCTCCAGGGTCTCCGTCCAGCCGCCGACGGCCCGCGCGCGCCGGTACAGCTCCTCGACCTCGCGGGCCCGGTCCCCGGCGGGCGGCAGGGCGTGCCGGGCGGCCCGCTTGCGCTCGTACGCCACCCGGTCGGGCACGCCGAGGGCCTGCCGCAGCACCTCCTCGGTGCGCCGGGCGGCCATCAGCGGGCCCCGGCCGAGCCAGCTGAAGGCGACGGTCCCCTGCTCCAGGAGCCGGGCCTCGCCACGGGCCTCCGCGGTGATCCCGACCTTGGTCATCCCGGGCCCGAACCACGCCAGGTAGACGCGGTACGGCTGCGGGTCGTCCGCGACGGTGTCGGCCGCGACGGAGTGGGCCCGGTCGAGCCGCGCGCACTCCGGGCACCGCCCGCCGGTGGACCGGCCGGGCACGACGGCCGCCAGGGGGCAGGCGTTCCCCCGGGCGCCGGGGCACCGCCGGACGCCGACGGCTCGGAAGGCGAGCCGCTGCCCGTACGTGAGCGTGCTGACGCGCCCGCCCCGCCACCGCAGCCCGGGCGCTCCGCCGGTCCAGTCGATCCCCCGAGACCACCACTCCACGCCGCCGCGCCTCCCTATGCTCCCCGGATGCCGTCCAGTCTCCGCCACATCCGCTTCCAGTCCCCGACCCGGAGCCCCCGGGGCCACCACACCGGCGTCTTCGGCCTGGCCAACGCGCTGGCCCGGGAAGGAAGACTCTCCCCCGAGGAGTGGGCGGTCTGGCGCGCCTCGAACGACTGGTACGACGCGCACTTCCCGAACCCGTCGGCGGTGGACCCGAGGGTCTACGACCCGGCGGTGAACCCGGGCGCCGCCGCCTGGTTCCGGCCGACGGCGACCGAGGCGCTGGCCCGGGTCGCCCCGTACCTGCTCATCCTGCGGAACCACGGCGTGCCCTGCGTACGCCTGGAGTCGGCGGACCCGGGCCGGATCGTGTACGCGGACGCGTACCAGGTGGTGGCGGTGGGGCCGGGCCGGCCGGGCTGACCGCGAGGACAGCCGCGGCCGGCCCGGGGTCCGGCCGGTCAGGGCAGGACGTAGATGCGGGTGCCGTCCGGGGCCGGGGTGCCCACCTCGCGCATGCAGCCGCGTTCGAGGAGGAGGCGGACGCAGTCCCGGACGCGTTCGCCGGAGAGGCCGGTGCGGCGGGTGACGTCCTGGGGCCGGTAGCGCACCCCGCCCCGCACGAGCGCGGGCGCCAGACAGGAGGCGACCGTCCGCATGTCCCCGGTGATGGCCCAGGACTCCACGAGCTCCTGCGGCGTGAGGGCGACGGCGGCGCCGGCGCGCTGACGGGGCACGGCGAGCCGCTCCAGGGAGTCGGCGACCCTGGAGAGGCTCTGCCGGGTCTCGCGGAGCAGCTCCGCGTACTCGGCGTGCTCGACGAACGCGGCGGCCTGTTCGTCGAACCGTCCCTCGAGCCGTACGAGGACGTCGACGAGCTCCGGTGGCAGCAGGAACCCGGCGTGCACCGGCGAGGGTTCGAGCCCGTACCCGCCGTACCGCTGGACCGCGGCCACGACCCCCGCCGTCCACGCCCGGAACGGCCCGGCCTCCGGTCTCCGGCACGCCCCGACGAGCTGCACGAGCCCCTCCAGGTTCACCATCCGGGTCGACGCCCGGATCCCGGTGGCCCGGCCGGGGAGCCCCGTGTCCCCGTCGAGATCCCGCGCGGCCGCGAGGCACTCCTCCGGCAGGGTCACGGTCCGCAGCGCCTCCCGCGTCCCCGCGTATCCGAGGCGCTTCGCCACGTCCACCACCGGGAACCAGTGGCTCCCGTCCGGCGCGGTCAGCCGCCGCAGGGGCGCTCCGGTGGCGGCGTGCACCAGGTCATCGATGTCGATCGCGTCCATCGATCATCACCTCCACCTCGCAAGCTAGGCCGAGGGCATATTCAACTGACATGCAAATCAGACGGGTTCACCCGAAAGGGGAGGGTTCTCGGCGATTCTGCCGAGAACCCTCCCCTCCACACGCCTACTTGGCGACGAACTGCGTGAGGATCGCCTGCACCTCGTAGATGTCGACGCCCTTGGTGAAGGTCTTCGTGACCGGCAGCTGGGTGCCCGAGATCCAGATCTTCAGCTCGGCGTCCAGGTCGAACGTGCCGGCCGTCTCCACGGCGAAGTGCGTGATGCTCCGATAGGGGATCGAGTGGTACTCGACCTTCTTGCCGGTGATGCCCTGCTTGTCGACGAGGACGAGCCGCCGGTCGGTGAAGAAGATCGTGTCGCGGATCAGCAGGTACGCGGCGTGCACCTGCTCCCCCTGGCCGAGCAGCCGCGCGAAGTCCTGCTGTGCCTGCGCCGGATCGATCGCGTGCGCGTTTCCGAAGAGCGCCATGCCCCAAACCCCCACATCGGACGAGAAAGAAAGATCATCCGACCCTAACGCGCACACAGGAACACCCGCTACGACGGAAGGGGCACGGACTAGGATCCGAACCATGGCTCTGACCATGAACGACGTGGACCGGTTCGAGGCCTCCCGGCCCCGCCTGGAGGCGATCGCCTACCGCCTCCTCGGCTCGGCGAGCGAGGCCGAGGACGCCGTGCAGGACACCTTCCTGCGCTGGCAGGCCGCCGACGTCGACCGCGTCGAGGTCCCCGAGGCCTGGCTGACGAAGGTCCTCACCAACCTCTGCCTCAACCAGCTCACCTCGGCCCGCGCCCGGCGCGAGACCTACGTCGGCGAGTGGCTGCCCGAGCCGCTCCTCGCCGGCGACCCGATGCTCGGCCCCGCCGACACCGCCGAGCAGCGCGAATCGGTCTCGTACGCAGTCCTCGCCGTCATGGAGCGCCTCTCCCCCAACGAGCGCGCCGTGTACGTGCTGCGGGAGGCCTTCGACTACCCGCACCGCGAGATCGCCGAGATCCTCGACATCACCGAGGCCGCCAGCCAGCAGATCTTCCACCGCGCGAAGAAGCACGTCGCCTCCGGCAAGGCCCGCACCGAGATCGACGAGGCCGAGGCCCGCCGGATCGTCGAGGAGTTCCTCGCCGCCGCCACCAGCGGCCGCACCGAGCCCCTCGTACGGCTGCTCACGGGCGACGCCGTCTCGATCGGCGACGGCGGCGGCAAGGTTCCGGCGCGCGCCAAGGCGTTCGAGGGCGCCCTCGCGGTCGCGACGTTCATGCGGGGCCTCTTCAAACCCGGCGTCGCCAAGCGGAAGGTGGTCGGCGGTTCGCCCGACGTCTACGCGACGACCGCCAACGGCTCTCCCGCCGTCGTGGCCGTCCTCGACGGCCGGGTCGTCGGCGTCATGTGCCTGGAGGTCACCGCCGAGGGCATCACCGCCTTCCGCAACCAGGTGAACCCCGACAAGCTCGAACGCGCGACGCGGCACTGGGCGGCCTCCGACCACGGCGCCCCCCTGGTGGAAGCCGCCTTCTGATCCCGTGTGACCCACGTCACACGCAGTACCTGTCAGGAATCGTCGGGCTGCCCGGTTCAAGGGTCGACACCGCGCGAGACAGGAGCAGGCACATGCAGCAGCACCGCATCATCGTCCTCGGAGCCGGCTACACCGGAGCCATCGCCGCCGGCCGCCTCGCCAAGCAGCTCCACCGCGAGGACGTCGCCATCACCCTCGTCAACCCCGAGCCCGACTTCGTCGAGCGCGTCCGGCTGCACCAGCTGGCGGTCGGCCAGGACCTCCCGCACCGGCCCTTCAGCGAGATGTTCGCCGGAACGGGCGTCGAACTGAAGCTCGCGAAGGTCACCGCCGTGGACGTGGACCGCAAGACGGTGACGGTCACCGCCGGGAGCACCACCGAGGAGCTGGCGTACGACACCCTCGTGTACGCCCTCGGCAGCGGCTGGAACACCCAGGGCGTCCCCGGCACCGCCGAACACGCCCACGAGATCGCCGGCCGCCCCGGGGCCCTCCGCCTCCGCGAGCGCCTGGCCGCCCTGGAGGCCGGACGGCCCGTGGTCGTCGTCGGCGGCGGACTGACCGGCCTGGAGGCCGCGACCGAGATCGCCGAGGCCCGCCCGGACCTCGCCGTCACCCTCGCCGCCCGCGGCGAACTCGGCGACTGGCTCTCGGACAAGGGCCGGCAGCACGTGCGGAAGGTCTTCGCCGGCCTCGGCATCACCGTGCTCGAAGACACGGCGGTCACCGCCGTCGAGGCGGACCGCGTCATCACCGCCGACGGCCCGGTCCCGGCCGCGGTCACCGTGTGGACCACCGGCTTCGCCGTCCACCCGATCGCCCGCGCCACCACCCTGGAACTCGCCGACGACGACCGGATCGTGGTCGACGGCACGATGCGCTCGGTCTCCCACCCGGACGTGTACGCCGTCGGCGACGCGGCCCTCGCCATGGGCCCGTCCGACAAGCCCCTCCGCATGTCCTGCGCCTCGGGCACCCCCATGGCCTGGCAGGCCGCCGACGCCATCGCGGCCCGCCTCACCGGCACCAAGGTCCCGAAGACGCCGCTGCGCTACTTCAACCAGTGCATCTCGCTGGGCCGCAGGGAAGGCCTCATCCAGTACGTCACCGCCGACGACCGCTCGGTCCGCGCGACCCTGACGGGCCGGCTCGCCGCCGGCTACAAGGAACTGATCTGCAAGGGCGCGGCCTGGAGCGTGGCCCACCCGAAGCTCGGCTTCCCCACCCGCGCCCGCCGCGTCCCGGCCCCCCGCCCCACCCCGCTCGAGGCCACGGCCTGACCCCACCCGCGGCCCGGGCGCTCCCCCGAGGAGCGCCCACCGCGGCGGCGCCCCGGCGGGATGCGAAGCCGGGGCGACCCCGACCGGGGGACGTGGCGCCGCACTTCGCCGCCGTACGCCCGCACAACGCAAGAGGCCCGGACTCTCGTCCGGGCCTCTCACCTGTGTGCACTCGGCAGGATTCGAACCTGCAACCTTCTGATCCGTAGTCAGATGCTCTATCCGTTAAGCTACGAGTGCTTGTTTTTAGTTCTTGTCTCCGTTTCCCGGCCCTTTCGGCCCGCTGTCCCGGCGACAGGAAGAACATTACATGAGTCCCGCCGTCATGTGAAATCCATTCCCCACACCCCTTGTGACCTGCGAAAACGTCGAGGAGGGGGCGGGACGGGGGTCGGTGGGGGAGTCGTCGCGGCGCGGTCGGGCGGGGTGGAAATCCTCGGAAAGAGACCGGGGTCACACCGTCGGGGGGTGAAGGCGGGGCGCGCGTGCCCGGAGAGCCGGAGCGAGTCCGGAGAGCCGGGCCGGGAACGGAGAGCCGGGCCGGGAACGGCCGAAGCCCCGGCCTGAGGGCCGGGGCTTCGGTAGGGGCGGAGGCGGAGGGATTTGAACCCTCGATGGGCTTTAAGACCCAAACCGCATTAGCAGTGCGGCGCCATAGACCGGACTAGGCGACGCCTCCTCGCACCTCACGCATGCGCGGGTGGTGCGTGCAGATGATGACACAGGCGAACCGGCTGTCACCAATCGATTCTCACCGTACTAGTCCTCCGGGGTCCAGGGCAAAGCCCGGCGGGCCCCCGTGGCGTTCTCTTCGCCCCCGCCCGGCGCACCCCGCTTGCGCAACGCGGGGGCGCCCGGAGCGTTAGAGGGGGCGGGCGCATCGTGCATCCGCGCTCGTCGTGCTTCCCGTGCTCCTGGAGATCCGAATGCTGCGCAGTCTCGTCCTCGCGACCCTCGCCACCGCCGCCGCCGGGACCGCCGGTCTCACCCCCCTGCCCCCGGCGCTGTTCTCGTCGCCCGACACCCTGACCGTCACGGTCGAGAAGAGCGGCGACTCCAGGACCGACGGCACCTTCCGGCTGGCCTGCGGCGAGCGCGCCGAGGGCGACCACCCGGCCGCCGAGGACGCCTGCGGGCGCCTGGGGCGGCTGGCGGAGGAGGGCGGCGATCCGTTCCGGCCCGTCCCCCGGGACCAGATGTGCACCCAGGTGTACGGCGGGCCCGCCCTCGCCCACGTCACCGGCGTCTGGCGGGGCCGCGAGGTGGACGCCCGCTTCTCCCGGGCGAACGGCTGCGAGATCGACCGCTGGAAGAATCTGGAGCCGTTGCTTCCCCTCGTCCGGGGATGACGGCCGGAGGCTCCCTTAGACTCCCCTCAGTGACAGGTCGCGGCCCGCGGGGCAAGATGGGCCGGGCCGGCCGATAGGGCGAGCACGTGCAGTGCGTCAGGGAGGAAGCGTCGTCGTGAGCAGCAGGCCATCTCGAGGCGCTGCTCGCCTCGCAGCCATACTCGACGCCCTCCCCGACGGCCTCGTGCTCGTCAACTGCAACGGCACGGTCGTCAACGCCAACACCATCGCCCTCGGCATGTTCGAGACGCCCGGCACCGCCCTCGTCGGGCGCGGCCTGCTCGATCTGCTGCCCACCTTCGACTCGCGCCTCATCCCCGGCTCCATGCGCCGCCCCGACGGCGCCGACGAGCGGGGGCGCACCAAGCCGACCCGGATGATCGCCCGCCGCACGGACGGCTCCGAGTTCCCCGTCGAGGTGACCAGCGCCAGCCTGGAGGACGGCCGCGAGGCCTACGACTCGTACGGCGGCTACACCGGCGACGAGCTGCTCATGCTCGTCGTGCGCGACCTCACCGGCACCCTCGACACCGAGGCCGAACTCGCCCGCTCCCAGCGGCAGACCGAGATGATCCTGCGCGCCGCGGCCGAGGGCGTCGTCGGCACCGACACGGACGGCCGGGTCGTCCTCGTGAACCCCGCCGCCGCGCAGATCCTCGGCTACCGCGCCGGCGAGCTCGGCGGCCAGGAGCTGCACCCGCTGATCCTCGCCAAGCGCGCCGACGGAGAGCCCTTCCCGTACGAGGAGTCGCCGCTCGCCGACACCCTCAAGTCCGGCCGCAAGCACCGCGTCCGGGGACAGGTCCTGTGGGCGAAGAAGGGCGACCGGGTGCCGGTCGACCTGACGACCGCTCCGGTCCGGGACGGGGACCAGCTCGTCGGCGCGGTGATGACCTTCACCGACCGCAGGCCGTACGAGGAGCTCGTCGAGAAGCACGCCGCCGAGCTCGCCGACCTGGCCGAGCGGCACGCGGCGGAGCGCGAGGCGCAGGCGGAGAAGTACACCTCCCTGGCCGCCCGTCACGAGCAGCTGACCGCCGTCCTCGCCGAGTCGCTGCGCGGGCCCCTGGAGGAGCTGCGCACCCAGCTGGGCACCCTCGCCGCCGACGACGCCGGGCAGCTGTGGCCGGAGGCCAACCAGGTCCTGCACCACCTGGCCGCCGGATACGCCCGGATGACCTCGCTCGTCGACAACGTCCTCGGCTACCAGCGGCTCGACGCCGGCGAGGAGAAGCTGGACAAGGCCGTCGTGCTGCTCGACGGGATCGTGTCCGGCGGCATCGACGGGGCCGTCGAGCTGATCGGGCCCGGCCGCGCCCAGTTCGCCGTGCACGCGCCGCCCATCGAGGCGGAGGTGGACGCGGCCCGGCTGAAGACCGCGCTCGCGCACCTCGTCGCGGACGTCGCCGGCGTCGACGCGACCGGCAAGAGCAAGGCCGAGCGGACCCCGAGCGACTCCACGATCGTCGTCGCGGCCGCACAGCGCGGTGACGTCGTGCGCATCGAGGTCCGCGGCCCCTACGCGGGCGGCGACCCGGCGCACGGGCCCGTCGTGCGCGGCATCGTGGCGGCGCACGGCGGTGTCGTGCAGACCCACGAGGTGCCGGGGACGAGCGGCGGCGCGTACGTGCTGGAGGTGCCGGTCGGGGCCGGCCGGGGCACGGTCCCGGCGCCCGCCCCGGGCGACGCGCCCGCGGGCGCACGCGAGGCCCTCGCGCTCCCCGCCCAGGCCTCGGGCCCGGCGGCCGGTTCGCCGAAGTCCGGTGGTTCTCCGCGGGCCGCGGACTCCCCGCGGGCCGCCGACTCCGCGTCGCCGTCGGCCGCCGGCTCGCTGTCCGTCGCGGCTCCCGGTGGGACGGCCCCCGTCGGCGGCACGGTCGCGGGCTCCGGTGCCGTCGTGGCCCCGGGCGGGATCCCGGTGGACGACCCCGCTCCCGAGGCCCCCGGTGGGGGGCGGCGGCGGGCCCGGCGCGGCTCGACGGACGCCTTCCTGGAGAGCGCGGTCGTGCCCGAGGGCGGTGCGGAGCCGAGCGGGCGCCGCCGTGCCCGTACGGGAGAGGCCGCCGGTCCCGCCGAGCTGATCCCCGCCCAGCAGAACGCCCCGGTGGACTCCGCCCGCGCGGTGTCCCCCGGCACGCCCGTCCCGCCGGGCGCCTCCGCCCTCCCCGTGGCCCCGGGCACGCCCGTCCCGCCGGGCGCCTCCGCCCCCGTGGAGCCCACCGGGCGCCGTCGGGGCCGGCCCGCCGAGGGCTCCGTGGTGACCGCCGCCGAGGGCGCGCAGGGACGTGCGGCGCTCGGCGCGGCCGTGCCGCCGCAGGGCGTCGCCGTCGAGCCGACGGGCGCTCCCGCCCTGGCCCGCGCCCTGCCCGCCGTCGCCTCCGCCCCCGAGGGGGCCCCGCAAGCCCCGGCGCAGCCGAGCGGCCGCCGCCGGCGCGCGCTGGCCGCCGCGCAGGAGCGGGCCGCCGCGGCCGAGGCCGGGCCCCGCACCCCGTTCGCGCTCGGGCCCGCCGAGGCCGACCGTGACGCCGGGGCGGCGCTCCCGGCCGCTCCCGCGGCCGGTCCGCTGCCGGTCTCCGACGAGGGGCTGCACGAGGCCGTACGGGGTGTCCCGGGCGCCGACCACACGCCGCCGCAGCCCCATCCGCACGTACAGCCGCAGCCCGACCCCGCGGCGGCGGCGACGGCGGCCGAGCCGACCGGCCGGCGCCGGGCCGTGAAGGCTCCGCTGCCGGAGCAGACGCCGCAGCACGCGCCGCAGCCCACGCCCCCGCACGCGCCGCAGCCCACGCCCCCGCACGCGCCGGAGCCCGCGCCGCAGTCCGCGCCGCAGTCCGCGCCGCAGTCCGCGCCGGTGAACGGCACCGGGACCGGCTCCGTGCCGCTGCCGCCCGAGCTGCCGATGCCGGCGACCGTGTCGAAGGACTCGACCCAGGGCCGGGCGTTCAGCGTCCGCACCCTCGGGCAGGGCGTCCCCTTCGTCCCGCCGGCGGCTCCTGCCGCCCCGGCCCCGGCGGCCCCTCCGGCCGCCCCCGCCGCGCCCTCCAACGGCTCGGGGCGGCGGCGCAGGCTCGCCACCCCGCCCGAGGTCGACCCGCCCCTCCCGGCGCCGCTTCCCGCGCCGGCCGAGGCCAGGCCGCACCCGCAGCCGACGGCGCCGGCCCCTTCGCCGCACGACACCCCGCCCGAGGGCCGGGCGTACGCCATAGGGGCGCCCGCCGAGGGTTCCGCCGAGGGACCGGAGCCGCTCGACGGCCCGGGCGGCGCGGTCGAGGTCGCCAACCGGCCCGCCCCGCGCCCCGTCGACGACGAGCTGCCCCCGGAGCCGCTCGACAACCCGCGCCGGCTGCTCGTCTGGCCCGCGCCCGACGTCTCCACCCAGCAGGCGCTGAGCGACCGCGGCTACCGGCCGGTGATCGTGCACTCCCGCGAGGAGGTCGATGCCCAGATCGCCGCCTTCCCGGCCGCGCTCTTCGTCGACCCGCTGACCGGGCCCATCACCCGGACCGCGCTCCAGTCGCTGCGTCAGGCGGCGGTCGCCGCCGAGGTGCCGGTGCTGCTGGCGGCCGGGCTCGGGCAGGCGACCCGGGAGGCGGCGTACGGCGCCGATCCGGCCGTACTGCTCAAGGCGCTCGCGCCCCGCGACAGCGAGCAGCACCCGTCCCGGGTCCTGCTGATCGAGGAGAACGAGACCGTCGCGGAGGCGCTCGCCGCCACCCTGGAGCGACGCGGGATGCAGGTCGCGCAGGCGGAGACGGACACCGAGGCGGTCATGCTGGCCACCCAGACCCGGCCGAACCTGGTGGTGATGGACCTGATGCAGGTGCGCCGCCGCCGGGCCGGGATCATCGACTGGCTGCGGGCGAACGGGCAGCTGAACCGCACCCCGCTCGTCGTCTACACCTCGGCCGACCTCGTCGAGGAGGAGCTGCCGAAGCTCGCCTCCGGCGAGACGGTCCTGTTCCTCGCCGAGCGGTCGAACAGCGCCGAGGTCCAGGCGCGGATCGTCGACCTGCTCGCGAAGATCGGCACCAACTAGGGCCTGATCCGAAAGACAGGCCCTAGGACGGGGAGGGCTTCCGCCCTCCCCGTCCCGGTCCGCTACAGCCGGGTGACGTCCAGCTCGCCCTCCGCGTACTGCCTGCGGATGACCTTCTTGTCGAACTTGCCGACGCTCGTCTTCGGCACGGCCGGCACGATCGCCCAGCGCTCCGGCAGCTGCCACTTGGCGATGCCGCCCTCGTCGGCGAGGAAGGCCTTCAGCATCTCGTAGTCCGCCGTCGCGCCGTCCTTGAGGACGACGGTGGCGAGCGGGCGCTCGCCCCACTTCTCGTCCGGCACCGCGACGACGGCGGCCTCGGCGACCTCCGGGTGCGCCATGAGGGCGTTCTCCAGCTCGACGCTGGAGATCCACTCGCCGCCCGACTTGATGACGTCCTTGGCGCGGTCGGTGAGGGTGAGGTAGCCGTCCGGGCTGATCACGCCGACGTCGCCGGTCTTGAGCCAGCCGTCCTCGCTGAACTTGTCGGCGGGGCGGATCTCCCCGGCGTCGACGCCGCCGAAGTACGCTCCCGCGATCCAGGTGCCGCGCACCTCCAGTTCGCCGGCCGACTCGCCGTCCCAGGGGAGGTGTTCGCCGCCGGGGCCGACCAGGCGCGCCTCGACACCGGCGGGGAAACGTCCCTGCGTGACGCGGTACGGCCACTCCTCCTCGGCGGTCAGGCCGTGCGGCGGGTGGGCCATGGTGCCCAGCGGGGAGGTCTCGGTCATGCCCCAGGCGTGGCAGAGGCGGACGCCGAGCCGGTCGTACGCCTCCATGAGGGAGGGCGGACAGGCGGCGCCGCCGATGGTGACCTGGGCCATCGAGGAGAGGTCGCGGGGGTTCGCGGTGACCTCGGCGAGCAGGCCCTGCCAGATGGTGGGGACGGCGGCCGCGTGGGTGGGCCGCTCGCGCTCGATCATGTCGGCGAGCGGGGCCGGCTGGAGGAAGCGGTCCGGCATGAGCATGTTGATGCCGGTCATGAAGGTGGCGTGCGGCAGGCCCCAGGCGTTGACGTGGAACTGCGGGACGACGACCAGGGTCGTGTCCTTGGCGGTGAGACCCATCGACTCGGCCATGTTCACCTGCATGGAGTGCAGGTAGATCGAGCGGTGGGAGTAGACGACGCCCTTGGGGTCGCCGGTGGTGCCGGAGGTGTAGCACATGGCCGCCGCCGAGCGCTCGTCCAGCTCGGGCCAGTCGTACGAGGTCGGACGGCCGGCGATCAGCTCCTCGTACTCGTGGACGCGCGGGGCGGCGCCGTCCAGGAGGGAGCGGTCGCCCGGGCCCGCGACGACGACGTGCTCGACCGTCGGCAGGTGCGGGAGCAGCGGGGCGAGGAGCGGGAGCAGGGAGCCGTTGACGATCACGACCCGGTCGGCGGCGTGGTTGACGATCCACACCAGCTGCTCGGGGGGCAGGCGGAGGTTGAGGGTGTGGAGCACCGCCCCCATGGAGGGGATCGCGAAGTACGCCTCGACGTGCTCCGAGTTGTTCCACATCAGGGTGGCGACGCGCTGGTCGCCGGTGACGCCGAGTTCGTCGCGCAGGGCGTGGGCCAGCTGGTGCGCGCGCGTTCCGGCCTCCGCGAACGTGCGGCGCTGCGGCTCCGGCTCGCCCGTCCAGGTGGTGATGGTGGACTTCCCGTGGATCGTCATCCCGTGCTGGAGGATGCGGCTCACGGTCAGTTGTACGTCCTGCATGGTGCTGTACACGGGGCGTCCTCCCGGTGGGCGCTACGTGGCAGAAGGGGTGTGGAGATTCTGCGCACATACCACGCGGTATGTCACTACCCGGGAGTACGGAAAATGCCAGTGATCACTGGCGGAAGCCGCCGGACGGAACGGCCCGCTACCGTACGGGCGTCAGCTCCGGGTCCTCGCGGAGCTTCCCGAGCGCCCGGGACACCGCGCTCTTCACCGTCCCGACCGACACCCCCAGCACCTCGGCCGTCTGGGCCTCGCTGAGGTCCTCGTAGTACCGCAGGACCACCATCTGGCGCTGCCGCTCCGGCAGCTTCAGGACCGCGCGCCACATGGCGTCGTGCAGCACCTGCCGCTCGGCCGGGTCCGGCTCCGGGAGGCCGGCCGGCTCGGGCAGCTCCTCGCAGACGAACTCGTCGACCTTGCGCTTGCGCCACTGGGACGTACGGGTGTTCAGCAGCGCGCGGCGGACGTAGCCGTCCAGGGCCCGGTGGTCCTCGATCCGCTCCCAGGCCATGAAGGTCTTGGCCAGCGCGGTCTGGAGGAGGTCCTCCGCGTCCGAGGGGTTCGCGGTGAGGGAGCGCGCGGTGCGCAGGAGCACGGGTCCACGCGCCCTTACGTACGAGGTGAAGGTCGGGAACGACGCGTACTGCGAAGCCCCGGCGCAGACGGGGCCGGAGGGTGGCGGAGTCATGCCTCCACGCTAGGAGCGGACGGGTGCCCGGCGGATCGGCCCCAGGTCCCGACCCGCCGTCCGCCTCAGGTTGTAGGGGTGGGGACGGCTCCACCTCCTCTGGGTGGAGACCCGGGTCGCCCGCGTCAGGGTCGGTGTCCGCCTCAGGGGTGCCGGGACGCCGCGAACGACAGGGGCACCGGGACGCGTGAGGTGAACCGGGCCACGGGCGCGTCCATCGCGTTGCGGTCGATCGCGAGGGTGCGCCCGCCGTACGTCTCGGTCACGTTCCCCGCGTACTGGTGGATCCGGGCGTGCGGCGTCCAGGCCTCCGGATGCAGCACCGACTCGGTGAGCAGCGCCGGCTGCCCCCGCCAGCGCGCGAACCACATCACGTCCGGCAGGTCCTTCGTCCCCGCCCTCCGCTGCGTCTCCATGTCCCGCACCCCCGTGTCGGCGCTGCTGTAGAAGCCGGGGAGGTAACCGAGGCGGCGCACCTCCTTGTTCCAGGCGCGGACGAAGGAGAGGGTGGTCGCGGCGCAGGCCGTGTCGCCCCGCCGGTAGGCCTCGATGTCGAGGTAGAGCGGACTGCCCGCGCCGATCCCGAGGGCGCTCGCGGCCCGCACCGCGTCGCCCCCTTCCCTGGTGCCCTGGCCCTTGGGGTCGGCACCGATGGCGAAGCGGCGCTTGGCGAGGGAGTCCACGCACGGGGCCTGGGAGCCGACGAAGAGCGGCAGCAGCCGCCAGCCCATGGCGTGGGCGGAGGCGACCCAGGCGGGGGTGAGCTCCTTCTGGACGGGGCAGCCCCGCCCCCGCCCCCCGAAGTAGATCCCGACGGCCCCGTACGGCGACCCCCGCCAGGCCCGCATCACCGTGAGGGACGGCGCCTCACAGGTGTCGAAGGCCTTCCCGGCGAAGTGCACGGGGGCGGCGGGGGCACCGGCCGAGCCGGACGCGGCGGAGGAGCCGGCGGAGCCGGACGCGGCGGGGGAGTCGGCGGAGCCGGGCCCCGCCGTCGAGCGGGTCGCCGGGGCCGGGACGGGCTCCGTGTCCGAGGCGGCCCTGGTGGTCGCGGGCGGGCGTTCGGTCCTCGTGGTGGCCGGGGGCGGGGCGTCGAGGAGGACCGTCCCGGCCAGCGCCGCCATCACGACGGCGATGACGGCCCGCGCCCCGGGAGGCGGCGCGGAACGCGGCCGGACCGGCGCCGAGGGCGGGGCCGGGACGAGGGCGGGGGCGGGGGCGGGCGCGGCCTCGGAGGCGGCCTCCGAGGCGAAGGCGGCGGCGGAAGCGGAAGCTGAGGCGGCATCGGGAGCCGAGGTGGCTTCGGCTCCGGGCGCGGCTTCGGAGGCGGAGGCCGCTTCGGAGGCGGAGGCCGCTTCGGAGGCGGAGGCCGCTTCGGAGGCGGAGGCCGCTTCGGACGGGGGCGGCGTGCGAGTGCTCATGGCGCGAGTGAAGAACCGCCCGCCCCGCCCGGCCACCGCTCAGGCCGTCGCCTCAGCCGTCCGTGCCCAGGATCAACCCGGACGTGGGAACCCCCGTGCCCGCCGTGACCAGGGTCCGGGCCGCGCCGGGCACCTGGTTCACCGAGGTGCCGCGGATCTGCCGCACCGCCTCCGCTATGCCGTTCATGCCGTGGAGGTACGCCTCCCCGAGCTGCCCCCCGTGGGTGTTCAGCGGAAGCGCGTCCGCCGCGACGAAGTCGGCCGCCTCCCCCGGCCCGCAGAAGCCGAACTCCTCCAGCTGCATGAGCACGAACGGGGTGAAGTGGTCGTAGAGGACGCCCACGTCGATGTCGGAGGGCGCGAGCCCGGACGTCCGCCAGAGCTGCCGGGCCACCACGCCCATCTCCGGAAGCCCGGTCAGGTCGTCCCGGTAGAAGCTGGTCATGGCCTCCTGCTTGCGGCCCGCGCCCTGGGCCGCGGCCAGGATCACGGCGGGGGGGCGCGGCAGGTCGCGGGCGCGCTCGACGGAGGTGACGACGATCGCCTGGCCGCCGTCGGTCTCCTGGCAGCAGTCGAGGAGCCGGAGCGGCTCGACGATCCAGCGCGAGGCGGCGTGGTCGGCGAGGGTGATCGGCTTCCCGTGGAAGTACGCGGCGGGGTTGCGGGCCGCGTGGCGCCGGTCGGTGACGGCGACGTGGCCGAAGGCGTCCGGGGTCAGCCCGTACGTGTGCAGGTACCGCTGGGCGGCCATGGCGACCCAGGAGGCCGGGGTGAGCAGCCCGAAGGGCAGCTGCCAGCCGAGCGCGGCCCCCTCTGCGGAGGGCTCGCGCCGCTGGACGCCGGAACCGAAGCGGCGCCCCGAGCGCTCGTTGAACGCCCGGTAGCAGACGACGACCTCGGCGACCCCCGAGGCGACGGCGAGCGCGGCCTGCTGCACGGTGGCACAGGCGGCACCGCCCCCGTAGTGCACGCGGGAGAAGAACGACAGCTCGCCGATGCCGGACGCCTGGGCGACGGTGATCTCGGGGTTGGTGTCCATGGTGAAGGTGACGAGGCCGTCGACGTCGGCGGGGGCGAGCCCGGCGTCGTCGAGGGCCGCGCGCACGGCCTCGACGGCGAGGGAGAGTTCGCTGCGTCCGGAGTCCTTGGAGAACTCGGTCGCACCGATGCCCACGACGGCCGCCCGCCCGCCGAGCGTGTCCCTGCTGTGCACGCTCATCGGGTCACCTCCACGGTGACCGTCCCGGTGACGTGGTGCCCGAGCCCGTTGGCGCCGACGACCCGGACGCTCGCCGTGTCCCCGTCGACGTCGGTGACCGTCCCGGTCAGGACCATGGTGTCGCCGGGGTGGTTGGGGGCGCCGAGCCGGATGGCGACCTTGCGGAGGACGGCCCGGGGGCCGAAGTGGTCGGTGACGTACCGGCCGACGAGCCCGTTGGTCGTCAGGATGTTCATGAAGATGTCCGGTGAGCCCTTCTCCCGGGCCAGCTCGGCGTCGTGGTGCACGTCCTGGTAGTCGCGGGAGGCGACGGCCCCGGCGACGATCAGGGTGCGGGTGATCGGGATCCGCAGCGGCGGCAGCTCGTCACCGGGCTTCACGGCGGTCATGACGGGTCTCCCTTCGCGAGCCGGTCGCCGAGTTCGGCGAGGAGTTCGGTGCCGCAGCCCAGGTACGCGTCGAGCTGCCGGCCCCAGAGGAAGTGCCGGTGGACGGGGTGGTCGAGGTCCGCGCCCAGGCCGCCGTGGAGGTGCTGCCCGGCGTGCACGACCCGCTTGCCCGCCTCGGAGGCCCACCAGGCGGCGGTCAGGGCCGCCCCGGCGGCGTCGAGGCCCTCGTCGAAGCGCCAGGCGGCCTCGTAGGCCGTGACCCGGATGGCCTCGGTGTCCATGTGGGCGTCGGCGGCCCGCAGTTGCACCGCCTGGTGGGTCGAGAGCGGCCGGCCGAACTGCTCCCGTGCGGACGTGTACTCCACCGCCCTGGCGAGCGAGCCGGCGCACACCCCCGCCTGGAGCCCGGCGAAGGCGATCCGCGCGGCGGCGAGCACGTCCTCGTAGGGCTCGGCGTCCGCCGTCCCCAGCCGCTCGGCCGGCGTCCCGTCGAGGACGAGCCGGGCCGCGGCCCAGGGCGCGGTGAGCTCCACGGCCTCGACGGCGGCCGCGTCCTCGGCGCGGACCAGCCAGAGGGCGCGGTCCTCGTCCGGCACGAGCACGTGGGTGGCGTCCCTGAGCCACGGCACCCAGCCCACGGCGCCGTCGAGTCCTTCCGGACCGGCGGTGACCGTGCCCGGCGCCGGGAGCGCGCCCGTCACCACCGTCGTGCCGTCGCGCAGGCCGGGCAGGAGCCGGGCGCGCTGCTCCTCCGTGCCGTGCCGGGCGACGGCGAGGATCCCGTACACGCAGCTCGCGGCGAACGGCACCTGGGCCGTCCTGCGTCCCTGCTCCTCCAGGAGCAGGACCAGGCCGAGCAGGCCGGTCTCCTCGACGGAGCCGGGCAGCCCGGCCGCGCAGAGCGCCTTCCAGAGCTCGGCGTCCGTGCCGGTCCCGGCGGCCCGGAGCCGCTCGTGCGTGGCGAGGTCGGCGAAGATCCGCCCGGCCAGCTCCCGGGCGGCCTCCTGCTCCTCGGTGGGGGTGAAGTCCATGTCAGTCCTCCCCTCCCGCACGGAAGACGGGGAGCTCCAGGTCCTCGTCGACCCGCAGGAACTCAAGGCGTACGGGCATCCCGATCCGCACCTTGTCGTACGGCACCCCCACCACGTTGCTGATCGTCCGCACGCCCTCGGCGAGTTCGATCAGGCCGACCGCGTACGGAGGGTCGAAGGCCGGGAAGGGGGGGTGGTGCATCACCACGTACGAGAAGACCGTCCCGGCGCCGCTCGCCTCGACCGTGTCCCACTCCCGCGAGCCGCAGTCGGCGCACCCCGGCAGCCAGGGGAGGCGGAGGGCGGCGCAGTCGCCGCAGCGCTGGATCAGCAGCCGGTGCCCGGCCACGCCCTCCCAGAAGCCGGCGTTGTCCCTGTTGATCACGGGCCGGGGCCGACGGGCCGGGGGTTTCCGGGGCGGCCGGGCGGCGGGCGCGTACTTGAGGATGCGGAAGCGGTGCGTGCCCGCGAGTTCGCCGCCCGCCCGGACGTCCGTCCGCGTCGTCACGAAGTACCCGGTGCCGAGCTTGGTGGTCTTGCGCTCCGACACGGACTCGATGACGGTGTCGAAGCCGATCTCGTCGCCCGGGCGGAGCGGCCGCGGGTACTCCTGCTCGCAGTCGGTCGCGACGACCGAGGTGTATCCGGCGCCGTCGAGGAGGGCGAAGAGCTCCTCGTACGCCGAGGACCGGTCCGTGTGCCCGGAGAGGCCGCCCATCGTCCAGGCCTGGAGCATGGTGGGGGGCGCGACGGCGTCCGGTCCCCGGTAGGCGGGGTGGGCGTCCCCCATCGCCTCGCACCAGTGCCTGATCATGGGCAGGTTGACCGGGTCCTTGCCGGTGCCGGCGGTGGCGGCGGCCAGGCCCTGGAAGGCCACGAGCCGCTCGTACAGGGCGTCCGGCGCGTCCGGCGCCTCCGTACGGCTCCCCGCGGGGACCTCCGTGGCGCTCGCCCCGGCCCGCTCCGTGGCGCTCGCCCCGGCCCGCTCCGTACCGCTCATCGCCGCCCCCTCCCCTTCATGCCGAGCCGCATCCTCGCGACGATCTCGCGCTGCACCTCGCTCACCCCGCCCCCGAAGGTGTTGATCTGCGCGGCCCGGTTCATGCGCTCCAGCTCGCCGCCGTCGAGCTCCCCCGGCGACCCCGCCCGCACCGTCCCCGGCGGCCCCGCGATCTCCTGGCAGACGCGATACACCTCCACCGCCGACTCGGTGCCCGCGAACTTCACTCCGCTCGCGTCCCCCGGGGCCAGTCGGCCGGCCCCCACGTCGCCCACCAGACGCCAGTTCAACAGCCGGGTCGCGGCCAGCCGGGCATGCGCCTCGGCGGCCCGGATCCGGACCCACGGCTCGTCGATGCGACGCCGGCCCGTCACCGGATCGGGGGTGCGGGCCCGGTCGAGGACGGCCGCGAAGAAGTCCTCCGCCTGCATGCCGATCGCCGCCAGCGCGACCCGCTCGTGGTTGAGCTGGCTGGTGATGAGGCCCCAGCCGCCGTGCTCGGGCCCGACGAGGTTGCCCGCGGGGACCCGTATCCCCTCGTAGTACGTGGCGGTCGTCGTCAGTCCGCCCACCGTCTCGATCGGGGTCCAGGAGAAACCGGGGGAGTCGGTGGGGACGAGGACGATGGAGATCCCGCGGTGCGGCGGCGCGTCGGGGTCGGTGCGGCAGGCGAGCCAGATCCAGTCGGCGTTCTGGGCGTTGGAGGTGAAGACCTTCTGGCCGTCGACGCGCCAGGAGTCCCCGTCCCGTACCGCCCGGGTGCGCAGGGAGGCGAGGTCCGTGCCGGCCTCGGGCTCGCTGTAGCCGATGGCGAAGACGGTCTCGCCGCGCAGGATCCGGGGCAGGAAGAAGGCCTTCTGCTCCTCCGTCCCGTAGGCCATGAGCGTGGGGCCGACGGTGTTGAGGGTGACCATCGAGACGGGTGCGCCCGCGCGGTACGCCTCGTCGAAGAAGACGAACTGCTCGTCGGGCCCGCGGCCCCGCCCCCCGTACTCCTCGGGCCAGCCGAGACCGAGCAGGCCGTCGGCGCCGATCCGGCGGAGCAGCCGCCGCTGGGCTTCGGCGTCGCCGGCGGGCGGCGGCCCGTCGGGCATCACGTCCCGGAAGTACGCGCGGAGTTCGGCGCGCAGCCGCAGCTGCCGCTCGGTCGGGGCGAGGTGCACGGCGACGGCCTCCCGTGGGACGACTGAGGTTTCTGACTGTCCGTCAGATTCCGTGCGCCTGTCAAGGTCGGCGACGCCCGCACCGCTCCGGGAACCGCGCGCGGAAGCGCGTCGGCCCGCGCATCCGTACCGAAGTACGGATGCGCGGGCCGACGTTCACACCGCGGTCACGCCCCCCGTCGAACCGGCTCAGACGCCGCCGGTCACCACCAGGGGTGGAAGTCGACCACGTTGTTGCTCTGGTCGATGTGGGTGAGGGCGGAGCCGTTCACGCTCGCGGTGTTGTTCTGGTTGGAGGCACCGGAACCGGTCGCCACCTGCTGCGTCGTGGTCGAGTTGCCGAGGTTGTGCCCGCCGACTCCGCTGCCGATGATCGTGGCGACGCTCGCGTTCGATCCGTCGTCCGCGAAACCGCCGTTGTCGGCCTGGGCCACCCCGGTGAAGAGCGCGGCGGCGAGGGGGAGGGCGGCGGCAGCGGCGAGGATGCGGGCGGTACGGATGCTTGCCATGTCTGTTCCTCCGGGAACTGAAAGCTGATGCTGTTGCACGGAACTGCTCTACGGAACTTCTCTGCGGAACTTCTCTGCTGCATTGCTCTGAAGTACGGCCATTCCCAAGGCAGTTGGCCGACCGCCCCGGTCTTCGTGCTCGACGTCGCGAATCCAGAGTTGCCCACCGAATCCCCGGCGAACCACCCCGGAGCGGCCGATTCCCCCGCAAGCGTGAGGACAAGCCGATAAACCCGCCCACAGCGAGAAAGGCGCAGCTCAGCGGGGATCGTGAACCCCGGGCGCGGCGTGTCGGCCGACAGCGTCGTTGCGCCCCAAGGGGCGAAGCGTTCCGGCAGCTTTTCAGTCAATCCGTCGTACGGAACGCCGACGCCGGGAAAATCCACGAAGGAACGGGAAGAGAAAAGCCGAACGCATTCACCGAACAAGCGAATGGGTTCGACCGAACCCCCGAGAGCAAGACCGGCGTCGTCCCCCTCCCCTCCCGCTACTGAACTTGAACTCGTGATGTCGGTCGACTCGTGGTGGCGGCGTCAGGGTCCGAGACGTCGGCTGTTACCGGCTCGGGTTCGGGACGACGGCTGTAGCCGGCGCCGCGCCGCGGAGAGGTTCACCTCCACGTCATCGCTCCAGGAACAGACCTCCAGCCGTCTTCGACCGATTTCGGGTCCGTCGACCCGACGCTCACAGGGCCAGGTCGGTGCCGCCGGCCAGCTGTCAGGCGAACGGCACCGACCTCACTCGATCGAGTTCAGTGGCGGGCGAGGGTCCAGTTCGTGAGGCGGTCCACGATGTCGAGAACCGACCTGCGTGCCCCGGCGGAGATGAACGCGAAGACGACGAACGAGGGGATGAGCGCCACGATCACGACCAACGCGGGCAGCAGACGGACCACGATGGTGCAGAAGTCCAGCAGGGCGCGGAGGGTCCGGGTCGGAGACAGGAGGTCGATCAAACGGTCCAGCAAGGTGCACTCCTCGGATACGCGAGCGGGGTCACCTGGTGTCCGACTGAGGGCATACGTCTCCCTCGGACGGTGCCCTGTCAGGGCAACCAAGCTAATGAAGAACCCCGCTGGCCCGCGTTTCACGAGTCAGCGGCAGGTTCGAAACCTGCTGCGCATCCCTGTCTCCCTGCATATCGACCTACGGCGCCGGACAACAGTCCGGCGGTCAGCTGAATTTACTGACCGCCATACTGTCATTCAAGGGCGAATTTTAGTCACTGTCTAGAAACGCTCGAAGCTACTGCCTGAGCTTGAATGCGTGATGCCGGCCAGTCGTCCGTGATCAGGCCGGTGCTGGTCAGGCAGCCGTCGACCAGGTGCATGCGCAGGTTGTCCCAGACCAGCACGATCGGGCCGCCGGGCTGGATGTGCGCTCTGACCAGCAGGTCGCACAGGTCGCGCCGGCCGATGCCCTTCGGCTCGCCCTCGCGGCCCCGGTACTCGCGGACCGAGTAGAGCGTCCGGGACCGCTTCCCCGGCTTGTGGCAGGTCAGCCCGGCCATGGACACCCGGCCCGAGCCCCGGCCACGGACCCGGACCACTGGCGTTGAGCCCTTGCGTCCCCAGCTTCTCGCTCGCGGCGGCGTCATCGACTGCCCGGCTTCGTCCTCGAAGACGATCCAGCCGTCACATGCCGCCGCGGTGCTCTTGCCCGCGGCCAGATCTCCTTACCCGCTCCCTCGCGGCCCTTCCGATGTCGGTCAACCCGCCGTCCTGCGCGTATCTCACAGTTCAGGGCTACCGGAACGGACCGACCACCATCAGGCGAACGGTCCGACATCGCCCCATCAAGTTCAGTAGCGCGCGAGGGCGGCCTCGAAGGCGGCGTACGCGGTCGCGTCGAAGAGCACGAAGCGGACCTCCTCCACCTCGGTCGCGGCGGCCCGGACGGTCTCCACGGCGATCCGGGCGCCGTCGTCCATCGGCCAGCCGTAGACGCCGGTGGAGACGGCCGGGAACGCGACCGTACGGTCGCCCAACTCGTCGGCCACCCGCAGCGCTTCGCGGTAGCAGGAGGCGAGCAGCTCCGAGCGGTCCTCGTCGCGCGACCACACCGGCCCCACCGTGTGGATCACGTGCCGGGCCGGCAGCCGTCCGGCCGTGGTCGCGACGGCCCGCCCGGTCGGCAGCCCCTTGCCGTAGTGCGAGTTCCGCAGGTCCCGGCAGGCGGCGAGGATCTCCGGGCCGCCCTTCCGGTGGATGGCGCCGTCGACCCCGCCCCCGCCGAGCAGCGAGGAGTTCGCGGCGTTGACCACCGCGTCGACCTCCTCGGCGGTGATGTCCCCCTGGACGAGCACGATCCGCATCCCTGCCCCTGTCTCCGTGGATCCCCGGACCCTATGTCCTCCTCCGTCGGGCGGCACCGCTTTTACCACCTCGCCGGGCCGGGGAGCCCCGTCCGGAGCCACGGGCGGCCGGGACGCGGAGCGATGCATACGTACGGGAAGACCCGGTGGAAGCGGCGTCACACGTACGGGTGGGTGTGAGGGCCGGGCAGTCGGGTACGGGACCGCCGCTCCGGAGGGGAGGGCGCCCACGGGCGCCCGTCGGACGGGGGAAGCGAAATACCCGGCACAGAAGGCGTTTCCGGCCTTCAATCGCTCAGGGCTGTGCGCGTGTCTAACCCCAACCCGACGCCTAAATTGTTCAGAATGTCACCTACTGCCCCACTTGAAACTACGAAGTTTCGTTGCCGAGGAGCGTGTCATGCAGATTCGCAGGTGGCTCCCAGACCAGCCCACCCGCATCGGCCGCCATGACTGGCCGGACGAGGGCGTCAAGGGAACACATCTGCGGCTGCAGGCCGGATCCATCGTCGTGCTCGACCGGCAGGCGTGGCGCGTCCTGGACATCACCGGCTATCCGGGCAACCACTGGCCGGAATCCTACGAGAAGGCATGGCGCGACCACGTCGAACTGTGGTGGCACGCCAACGAACTGCGACGGGCCGAGAACCAGGCGGTCAAACCGGCCCCGGAGCGCGCCGAGTTCTACAGGCGTCCGGTGGTCCTCGTCCTGCGCGACGAGAACCTCCCCCGGGCCGCGGCGAAGCACTGGTGCGCCCCCGCCAGCCAGGACTGGCAGGTCCTTCCCGAGCACTACGCCGTCTGCCGGGCCTGCGGCGAACTCCCGCCCTGCCACCACGGGGAGTACCGCCCGGAAGGCGGCCCCCGCCGCCCCGAGCAGAGCGGCGGCATCCCGCTCCTCGTGCCGGAGGGCTGCTGCATGGGGTGCGCCGAGGAGATCAAGCCGCGGATGCGGACCGTGCGCTTCCCCGGACCCAACCTCTGGTACCCGGACCTGGGCGACAACACCGCGATCTTCCACGCCCGTTCCTCCTGCGAGGACCAGGTGGAGTACTACCGCGCGCAGTGGCAGAGCGAGTACGCCCAGCCCGCCGCCCACCCGGCTCCCCCGGCGTTCCCCGGCTTCGACCACTTCGTCCTGCCCCGGGCCCGCCGGTCCCGGCCCCCGGTCCTGGGACCGGTCCCGCAGCACGGGCAGGATTCCGCCGCGGCCCCGCACCACCAGGAGGAGGCGCACACCTCGCTGGCGGTCGGCTCCGGCACCTTCTCGCCGTCCTTCGAGGACTACCGGGCGGAGCCCGAGCCGTACCCCTCGGCTCCACAGCCGTCGCCCCAGCCCGCACCCGCACCCGCCCCGGCCCCTGCACCGGCGCCCGCGCCCACGCCCGCGCCCGCGCAGAGCGCGCCCCCCGCTCCCGCCGGCGACGGCGGCCTCGCCGGCCCCGCCGTCCGGGCGGCGGAGGAACTGAGCCGCACCCTCACGGACCGCCCGGCCTTCCACAACGCGGAACAGGCGGCCCGGGTGATCGAGGAACTCACGGCGGCCGTCCGCAACATCGCCCTCTGCCTGAACAACCCCCAGACCCGCGCCCACCCCTGAACCGGCGCGGGTGAACGCGGAGGGCGGGCCCCGGGATCCGGGGCCCGCCCTCTGGCGTGCCGCTTCTCTGACCTGCTGCGGTGGGTGTGGGATTTGAACCCACGGTGACTCGCGCCACGACGGTTTTCAAGACCGTTCCCTTAGGCCGCTCGGGCAACCCACCCACGCCCCGGCCCACCTGGGGCGGAGCAGATCACAGCCTACCGGTTGGGCGCCCCGGGGAGGGAAGTCCGGGCAGAGGACGCAGGAGGGGAGCGCCGGGTGTCCGGTGCTCCCCTCCTGTCGTTCGGCCGTGGCCGTCAGCTGTCGCCGGTGCGCTCGCCGAGGACGACGGTGGCCGTGGCGGTCCTGCCGTCGCGCTCGTAGGTGATCTTCACCGAGTCGCCCGGCTTGTGGGTCCAGATCTCGCTGATCAGCGTCGGGCCGCTGTCGATCGGGTGGTCGCCGAAGGCCGTGATCACGTCGCCGGCCTTCAGGCCCGCCTTCGCCGCCGGGCCGCCGGGCGTGACCGAGGGCGTGCCGCCGGAGCCCTGGCCGGCGATCTTCGCGCCCTGGCCCTTGTCGTTCATGTTCACGGTGGCGCCGATCACCGGGTACACCGGCTTGCCCGTCTTGATCAGCTGCTGCGCCACGTTCTTCGCCTGGTTGACCGGGATCGCGAAGCCGAGGCCGATCGAGCCCGCCTGGGACTGGCCGAAGCCGCCGCTGGTCGACTGGATGGCCGAGTTGATGCCGATCACCGCGCCGCTCGCGTCGAGCAGCGGGCCGCCGGAGTTGCCCGGGTTGATCGAGGCGTCCGTCTGCAGCGCGCTCATGTACGAGTTGCCGCCGCCGGAGCCGTCGCCCGAGGCGACCGGGCGGTTCTTGGCGCTGACGATGCCCGTCGTCACCGTGTTCGACAGGCCGAAGGGGGCGCCGATCGCGATCGTCGAGTCGCCGACCGCCACCTTGTCGGAGTCCCCGAGCGGCAGCGGCGTCAGCCCCTTCGGGGCGTCCTTCAGCTTGATGACCGCCACGTCGTAGCCCTCGGCCCGTCCGACGACCTCCGCGTCGTACGTCTTGCCGTCCGAGAACGTCACGGACAGCGTGCCGCCGTCCGCCGCCGACGCCACCACGTGGTTGTTGGTGACGATGTGGCCTTCCTGGTCGTAGACGAAGCCCGTGCCCGTACCGCCCTCGCCCTCCTGGCCGCCGGACTTCGCCTGGATGGTGACCACGCTCGGCAGGGCCTTCGCGGCGACCGCCGCGACCGTCCCCGGGTCGCGCTTGAAGGAGGCCGGGGCCTGGCCGGAGGAGACCGTGGTCGAGCTGAAGCCGTTGTCGCCGCGCTCGGCCGCCCAGTAGCCGATGCCGCCGCCGATGCCGCCCGCGACGAGCGACGCGACGAGCACGGCCGCCACGAGGCCGCCGGTCCGCCGGCGCGGGGCCTGGGGGGCGGGGGGTACGGGCGGGTGCTGCGGGGCGCCCCAGGCCGGGACGGCCGGCGGGGGCGGCGGCCATCCGCCGGCGGGCGCGGCGGCGGGCGCGGGGGGCTGGTGCGGAGCCGCCGGGGCCGGGGCCTCGGCCGGAACCGGGGCCTGGACCGCCGTCGGCTCGTCCCCCTGCGGAGAGGTCTGCGGGGGCGCCTGCGGGGAGGTCTCCGGGGGCGTCCGCGGGGGCGTCTCGCCCGCCGGCTTGTCCAGCGACGTCGGAGGTACGGGAGGCGTCGGAGGGGCGGAGGGGGCAGCCGGGTCCGCCGGAACCGGCGTGCCCTCGTTCTCGGTGCTCACAGCTCGCTCTCCTCGTTGACTGCGCGGATGGGGTACGGAAGTGGCTCCAGGGTGCTGCACCAGCTTTTCCCACAGGACGTCAGGCCTCTGTAAGGCGGAGCTGTGCGTTCGCACCCCTTCCTTTATATACGGACAGAACGGACACTCTCCGAGGTGCCCGCACCACCCCGCCAATGGCACCATGACGCGGTGACTCACGCACGGCAGCACCCGAACCGCGTCCCCCTCCAGGTCGTCGCCCACCGCGGGGCGTCCGAGGACGCACCGGAACACACCCTCGCCGCCTATGTGAAGGCCATCGAGGACGGCGCGGACGCCCTGGAGTGCGACGTCCGGCTCACCGCCGACGGCCACCTCGTCTGCGTCCACGACCGACGCGTCGACCGCACCTCGAACGGCCGCGGCGCCGTCTCCGCGCTCGAACTCGCCGATCTCACCGCCCTCGACTTCGGCACCTGGAAGGGCCGGGACGAATCCGGCGAGATCCCCGACTGGCGGGACCCCGGATACACCTCCGTCCTCACCCTGGAGCGGCTCCTGGAGCTGGTCTCCGACGCCGGGCGCCGGGTCGAGCTGGCCATCGAGACCAAGCACCCCACCCGCTGGCGCGGCCAGGTCGAGGAGAAGCTGCTCCAGCTCCTCAAGCGCTTCGGCCTGGACGCGCCCGCGTCCCCCGCCGAATCCCCCGTACGCGTCATGAGCTTCTCGGCCCGTTCCCTGTACCGGATCGCCGCCGCAGCACCGACGCTGCCCACCGTCTCGCTCGCCCAGTTCGTCTCGCCCCGGCTGCGCGACGGACGGCTGCCCGCGGGCGCGCGCATCGCGGGTCCGTCGATCCGGATCGTCCGGCACCATCCCGCCGTGATCCTGCGGCTCCAGAAGGCCGGGCACCAGGTCCACGTCTGGACGGTGGACGAGGCGGAGGACGTCGAGCTCTGCGAGCGCCTGGGCGTGGACGCGATCATCACCAACCGCCCGAAGCAGGTGATCGCCCAGCTGGGGCGTGACTGAGCGCCGTTGGGGCGCCTCTCCCGTCACTCGTTCCCCCTCCGCCACAGGGGGCCACACCCCTTACGGGGCGTGCCCCGGCGCGTTCCACGCGTACGCGATCGTCACGAGTGCCTCATCCCACACGGATTGGCCGGTTTCCGGTCCAGGCCATTGGGGCATCCACACGGTGGCGTGGGGCAAAGGAGGTCTCGGGGGTGGCGTTGGTGGTGGCACAGGAGGTGCCCACGTCGTCGAGCATGGCCGTACCCCATGGCCCTGCGGGCGTGGGTGAGGCGCGACACCGGATGCGGGACGAGCTGTACCGCAGCGGGGTGTCCGAATCGGTCGTCGACGACGCGGTGCTGATCCTCTCCGAACTGCTCAGCAATGCCTGTCGGTACGGCAGGCCGCTGAACCACGCGGAGCGGGGCGAAGGCGATGTACGGGCGGCCTGGCGGGTCGACCCGGGAGGCGGCCTGCGGGTCGAGGTGACCGACGGGGGTGGTCCGACACGGCCCGTTCCATCGACGCCCTCGGTCACCGCACGGGGCGGCCGCGGGCTGAACATCATCGGGGCGCTGGCCCAGGACTGGGGCGTACGGGACAGTGCGACCGGTGAGGTCACCGTCTGGGTGGTCGTCACCGAGGGGCACCGCCGCGAGGACTTCGCCGCGCGCGTCGGCGGCGGCTCGGGCTTCGACTTCCTCGACGCGTACGACGACCTGGACTGAGAGGCGTACGACGGCCCGGGCCGGGGCACGACGGCCCGGGCCGAGACGCGTACGACGGTGCGGAGCGAAACGCGTACGGCCATCCGGGCCGAGGCACGACAGTCCGGACCGAGACGCGTACGACCATCCGGAGCGAAACGCGTACGACGGTCCGGGGCGGAGGCCGGTGCCGACAGGCGGTGGCGGGCACGGTCTTCCGGCGCCGCCCCGCCCGGGCCGTCGCGCCGCCCCGCCTGAGCGGCGCCGGGGCCCGGTGCGGCTAGGCTCGCGCCCGATACAGCACCGCACACAGCACAGCCGCGATCGGGAGAAAGCCACACCATGGCCAAGAAGCGCCCCCAGACGAAGGCCGGCAAGACCGGCCAGGCACAGGTCACGAGCGGGGAGATCCCGGTCGTCGGCGCGCGCGAGCCGTGCCCGTGCGGTTCGGGCCGCCGCTACAAGGCGTGTCACGGCCGGGCCGCCGCGCACGCCGTGACCGAGCTCGTCCAGCGCCCCTTCGAGGGTCTGCCCGGCGAGTGCGACTGGGTCGCGCTGCGCGAGCTGGTGCCGGCCGCCACCGTGCCGCTCACCCTGAAGGGCGGCCTGCCGGAGGGCGTCCCGTCGGTGACGCTCGCGACCGTGCTGCCGATGGCGTGGCCCGCGCTCCGCCGCGACGACGGCTCCGTCCTGCTCGCCCTGCAGAACGACTCCACCTCCGGCGACCTGGCCCGCGACCTCGCCGACACCCTGCAGCGCGCCCTGGAGGTGGAGCCGGGCACCCCGGTCCCCGCGCGCCGCGTGCCGGCCGAGGGCCCGCGCCTGCAGGAGCTGCTCGACGTGGACGCCCCGTTCGTCCCGGAGGTCCACTCGGGCTTCGAGTTCTGGATCCCGCAGTCCGCGGACGGCGCGGACCCGGAGGTCGCGGCCTCCCTGGAGCGGGCCAACGCGGCGGCGATCCCGACCGTGAAGCTGACGAGCGTGGACTCCGCGTACTGGTGCGAGGTTCCGGACAAGAACCACCTCCGCTGGGTCATGCCGCACCCGGAGGAGAAGCTCCTCGACGCGCTCGCCCGCCTCCAGGCCGGCGAGGGCACCTCGCTCGGCGCGGACACCCGGCTCGTCGGCTCCTTCCGGGCCCACGGTCTGATGGTGCCGGTGTGGGACCTGCCGTCCTCGATGACCGCCGAGGACTGCGAGAAGCCGGCGGCCGAGTTCGCCGAGCGGCTGGCCGCGGCGCTCGCCTCGGACGCCCCGCTGACGGCGGAGGAGCGCCGGGCGCGCGGCGGCCTCACGAACCGTCAGGTGACTCTCAGCTGATACCCCAGGTGGTATCGGTGACAGGCAGACCGACCGGTCGGTGACTTCCGCCACAAAGCGGGTCCTCGGACGGATAAATCCCTGTCCGAATAACCGAGATCGAATTTGCGAACAGCAGATCTCTTGTTACCGTTCTTGAAGCCCGGTCGCTGGTGCATCCCCCGTCGCCAGCGACCGGGCCTTTCCATGTCCGCTTCCGGCAGCGCCGGAGCGTCCGACGCTCAACTTCCCTCCCCGTCCGCCGTGTTGCTTCCCGCGCGGAGCAGCAGCGGAGTGGCGTCCCCCTCGCCCGCTCCCGCGAATTCCGCGACCGCCGTATAGGCCGTGACCGCGCCGCGAGCGCGCTCCCTCGGCGTTTCGCAGGTTCCCGGTTCGTCCTGCGCCGGGACGGGACAGCTCACGCGGACGGTCCGTCCGCCGGGTCCCATGAGGGTCAGAAACGCGTCGAACTGTCGGCCGGTGGCGTTCCGGTAGTACGTGCGCGCCCAGACCTCGCGTTCCTCGCCCAGGACGCAGGTCTGCGCCTCGGCCCCCTCCGGAGAGGCGAGTTCCGGCCCACAATGCGTGACGCGTTCGGGAGCCGTGGGAACCGGCGGGACCGCGGAGGCCGGAGCGGCCGGGGCGGGAGCGGCGGAGGCGGGGGTACGGGGCCCCAGGCCGAGCCCCCTGAGCAGCTCCCCGGGCTTCGCGTCCCCCTCGGCGCTCGCGCCGGCCGGCCGTGCGGGGTCTCCCGTGGGTCCGGCGGTCGCGACGAGGGGCAGCAGGACGGCGACCGTGACGGCGGTCCCGAGTCCGACCACACGGGGGTTCACCGGGCTCATGGGGCCCACCTGCTCCTGCTCGGACGGAGATCCGGAGATCTTGGACGGTGGGGTGAACATAGCGGCGGGATCCCGGCGCGTGGTCGGCCGCGCGCCCGGATCCCCTGCAAGTCGGACCGGGACGCACCCGTTCGGGTGAACGACCGCGCCCGCCCCGGCCCTCCTCCGCACGAAAGCCCCCGAGCGGCCTCCGTACGAAGGTCCCGAGCGGGCTCAGTACGCCAGCCTGCTCCCGCCGCCCGGCGTGCTCGTGCTCGCCTCGACCAGGGCGTCGACCACCGCCTCCACGTCGGGCAGCCACGGCCGGGCCGAGCCGGCGAGCGGCGCCCGCTCCCAGCGGACCTGTCCGGTCCCCGCGACCGAGGGCGGGAGCAGCAGGTAGCCGCCCTCGCCGTGGAACCGCAGCGAGCTGGGCACGCTGTCCTTCGCGTACAGCAGCTCGCCCAGTCGTTCGAGGCCGTACGGGGCGACGAGGATCGACCACCGGGTCGGGGTCGCCACGACGGGTCCGAGCCGCATGCCCGTCGCGTCGAGCGCGGCGAGGGCCCGTGCCCCCGCCACCGCCGGGAGGCTGACCGCGCAGGGCGCGGCGCCGCCGGTGGCGAGGACCACCGGGGCGTCCGGGCGCCGGGTCCACCACCAGCGGACCATGCGCTCGTCCGTGGTGGCCGCGAGCAGCCCGGGGTCGTAGGGGTGCGCGCCGGGCACCACGCAGTCCGGGTCGGGGCAGGAGCAGGCCGCCCCCGTGGCCGTACGGGTCGTCGCTCTCAGGCTCGCGCCCGGCAGGACGGGCCAGTTCCACTCGACCGCGAAGGTGACCGCGGCGTCGAGCCGGCCGGTCCTCTCCCTGCGCCGGAACCGGAGCCTGCGTCGCCTTCCGAGGATCTCGCGCATGAGCGCTCGTTCCTTTCCGTTGAACGCCGAATCCACATCACACCATGTGCAGAACTCTTCACCGTGCGTATCAGCGCGTGCCGGGTCGGCGGGGTGTCCGCCCCCTGAGGAGCGGGGCGGACCGGGCCGGTGCCGGGCGGATCCCGGGGGGTCCGGGTGGAGCCAGGTCAGAGCCGGAGCGGGTCAGAACACGTTCCCCGCCACTCGGTGGCGGGTTGCGGCCTGCGGCGGGGAAGACGCCGGGGTGCCGTGTCACGTTCCGGGGCGGTGTCAACTGCCCCTGCCTGTCACCGATTACGTACCCAGCATGCTGGGAATGACGCGCTTTCAAACGACGCCAGTCGACCGCAAAAGGTGCACACCGGGGGTAATTTTCGGCCAACTTCTCGCGTACTTCAACCCTTGCGCACGACCTCACGGACACCACAAGTCCCGTGGGGACAATGCTGGACATCGTTCCTCTTGTGCGTGTACATGTGGATGCATCGAGCGGCTCTGATTGACATGGGGGTTTGCGATGCTATGGCGTCAAACGCACCGGTCGGAAAGCCGACTGCCATGAGCGCCCCACACATGCCGAAAGTGGCCGGAATCGATTCCACAGCTCCCGGGCCCCCGCACACTGCGCCGCCCCTCCCCGGGGTGCCGCCCGCGGCGAGCCCCGCCGACGCGGCCCTCCCGCCCGGCGTCCTGATCCAGGACCGGCTGGCCTCCTGGGTCTCCGACCTCACCACCCTCCACGAACTCACCGAGCGCCTCGTGAAGACCGCCGCCCTCGACGAGGCCCTCCGCGAGATGCTCGGCGCCGGCGCCGCCCTCGTCGGCGCCCGCCGCGGGATGGCCGTCCTCGAACCGGCCGACGGCCGCGGCCCCGCCAGCACCATCGGCCTCGGCCTCGCCCACGCCGACCTCGGCACCATCGAGACCGTCCCGCGCGGCGCCACCAGCTACGGCCGCCTCCTCGACGGCCTCCCCGACCCCGGGCACCCCGGGCGCGTCCCCGACCCGATCGCCATCCGCGACGTCCGCACGGAGGAGGGCCTCGACCCGCGCCACCGCGAGGTCGCCGCCCGCCTCGGCTACGCCGCCAGCTACGCCCTGCCCCTCGCCACCGAGGAGGCCGGCCGGCTCGGCGCGGTCGTCTGGCTCTACGACGAGCCCGCCGAGCCCACCGACCGGCAGCGCCACCTCATCGGGCTCTACGGCCGCTTCGCCACCGAGCACCTCGCCCGGCTCCTCCAGGTCGAGCGCGCCCGCGTCCAGGTCGCCACCGTCGCCGAGGAGCTGCTCCCCAGCCGTCTCCCGCGCGTCCCCGGCGTCCAGCTCGCCGCCCGCCACCGCACCGGCCCGCTGGGCGGCGGCGACTGGTACGACGCGCTGCCGCTGCCCGACGGCGCCCTCGGCCTGGCCGTCGGCTCCGTCTCCGGCACCGGGCCCAGCGCGCTGGCCGCCATGGGCCGGCTGCGCGCCTCCCTCCGGGCGTACGCCGTGATGGAGGGCGAGGACCCCGTCGCCGTCCTCTCCGACCTGGAGCTGCTGCTCCGGATCACCGAACCCGCCCGCTCGGCGACCGCCCTCTTCGCCTACGCCGAGCCCGCGCCGCGCCGGATCGTGCTCGCCGGCGCCGGTCACGCCCCGCCGCTGGTCCTCGGCGAGCGCCGCACCGAGTTCGTCGAGACCTCGCTGTCGGCCCCGCTCGGGATGCTCTCCTGCTGGGAGGCGCCGAGCGTGGAGCTGTCCCTCGCCCCCGGAGAAACGGTGCTTCTCTACACGGACGGGCTGCTGCGGCGCACCGGCGACGCCATGGACCGGGCCTTCGCGCGACTCCACGCGGCCGCCGCGAGCGTGCCGAGGGCGGACCGGGGCGACCCGGGCGCCGTCGCCGACCACGTCCTGCGGGTCCTGCTCCCCGAGGGCCTGGACCCGGCCGTGGACGGCGAGGACGTGGTCCTGCTCGCGGCACGCTTCGAGTGACCGGAATGTGACGCTCCGGTAATGGGTCTTCCGGCCCTGGGCCCCCTTCCGTACGACCGTACGATGGTGGGGGTTCAGTGTCGTACCAAGAGGAGGCAGACCCGTGGCCGAGGAGCTCACCCCGGAGACCCCGGAAGAGACCGAGACCGAAGAGCAGCCGATCAAGCAGCGCAAGAACGGGCTGTACGGGGGCGTGTCCGACGAGCTCGCCGAGAACATGCGGTCCGGCTGGGCCGACACCGAGCTGCACGACCTCGCGCCGATCGCGCAGGCCGACAAGACCGCCGCGCGCCGCGCCGCGCTCTCCGCCCGCTTCCCGGGCGAGCGCCTGGTGATCCCCGCCGGGAACCTGAAGACCCGGTCGAACGACACCGAGTACGCCTTCCGCGCCTCCACCGAGTACGCGTACCTCACCGGCGACCAGACGCAGGACGGCGTCCTCGTCCTGGAGCCCACCGCCGACGGCCACGGGGCCACGATCTACCTGCTGCCGCGCTCGAACCGCGAGAACGGCGAGTTCTGGCTCGACGGCCAGGGCGAGCTGTGGGTCGGCCGCCGCCACTCCCTCGCCGAGGCCGAGCAGCTCCTCGGCATCCCGGCCAAGGACGTCCGCGAGCTCGCCGACGCCCTCAGGGAGGCCACCGGCCCCGTCCGCGCCGTCCGCGGCCACGACGCCGGCATCGAGGCCGCGCTGGCCGACAAGGTCACCGCCGAGCGCGACGAAGAGCTGCGCGTGTACCTCTCCGAGGCCCGCCTCATCAAGGACTCCTTCGAGATCGCCGAGCTGGAGAAGGCCTGCGCCTCCACCGCCCGCGGCTTCGAGGACGTCGTCAAGGTCCTCGACAAGGCCGAGGCCACCAGCGAGCGCTACATCGAGGGCACGTTCTTCCTGCGCGCCCGCGTCGAGGGCAACGACATCGGCTACGGCTCCATCTGCGCCGCCGGTCCGCACGCCACCACCCTGCACTGGGTCCGCAACGACGGCGACGTCCGCTCCGGCGACCTGCTGCTGCTCGACGCCGGCGTGGAGACCGACGAGCTCTACACCGCCGACATCACCCGCACCCTGCCGATCAACGGCCGGTACACCGAGCTCCAGCGCAAGATCTACGACGCCGTGTACGAGGCGCAGGAGGCCGGCATCGCCGCGGTGAAGCCCGGAGCCGCCTACCGCGACTTCCACGACGCCGCCCAGCGCGTCCTCGCCGAGAAGCTCGTCGAGTGGGGCCTCGTCGAGGGCCCGGTCGACCGCGTCCTGGAGCTCGGCCTCCAGCGCCGCTGGACCCTGCACGGCACCGGCCACATGCTCGGCATGGACGTCCACGACTGCGCCGCCGCGCGCACCGAGATGTACGTGGACACCACGCTGGAGCCGGGCATGTGCCTGACCGTCGAGCCCGGTCTGTACTTCCAGGCCGACGACCTGACCGTGCCGGAGGAGTACCGCGGCATCGGCGTCCGGATCGAGGACGACATCCTCGTCACGGAGGACGGCAACCGGAACCTCTCGGACGCGCTGCCGCGCCGCGCCGACGAGGTCGAGGCGTGGATGGCCGCGCTGAAGGGCTGATTTCCGCGTACGTTGGAACCGAAGGGCCCCCGCCGACCGACCGGCGGGGGCCCTTCCCCGTGCACACCGGATCTCACGCCATGAGGAACACGCCGGATCTCACGCCATGAGGAGCGACGGGCTGTCCCGCCACTTCAGGATCTTGTCGAAACTGACCACGGCGCCGCCCCGGCCCGAGCGGTTGCCGAACTGCACGTGATCGGCCAGCTCCTCGATCAGGCGCATCCCCCGGCCGTGCTCGGCCTCGTCCGACGGCACGGCCGGCGCCGAGGCGCCGGGGAAGCCCGGCCCCGAGTCCGCCACCTCGATGCGGCACGTCTCGCCGTCCAGGTACGCCGTCACCCGGTACGCCCCGCCCCGCTCCCGTGCGCCGGCTCCGCCGCCGTGCTCGACGGCGTTGGCACACGCCTCGGTCAGCGCGACCGACAACTCGTACGACACGTCGGGATCGACACCCGCCGTCTCCATCGTGCCCAGCAGAAGCCTTCGCGCGAGCGGCACGCTCGCGGCCTCGCGCCGCAGATGGAGTGACCACCAGATGCTCATGCTCCAGCCTCCCGGCAGCGGCTCGACATACCGATACGTATTGCCGGAGCGGACGCTCCGTAAGCACCCCGGGGCCTCAAGAGCGCTCGTTCGGCGGATGCACCGGGCGGGGACGCCGGTGTATGTCACCTCCGCGCGTCGCCCCGACGACCGGGCCTCCGGGCACGGCGGTCGGCGTATCTCGTCGCGAAGGCGCCCAAGAACGACCTTCCGGACCTGCCTCATGGCGGTGGCGCGCGTGGTGCGATGATGGGGCCGCCATGACTGCCCCCGCGCTCGCTCCACGGCTGCTGAGGGCCGCGGTGTTCACCGCGGTCTGCGTCGTGCTGTCCGCGCTGGGACACGCGCTCGCCGCCTGCGCGGGCATCGCCCTGTGGACCCTCGTCGCCGGATTCCTCGGCGTCTTCGGGGTCACCGTCCTCTTCACCGGCCGCGCGCGTTCGCTCGGCTTCGTCGTCGGCGCCCTCGCCGGCGGGCAGCTCGGCCTGCACGTCCTCTTCGGGCTCGGCCAGCGGCAGCTCGCCCTGAGCGAGCAGGCCGACGACGCCCTCGTCCGGATGGCCGCCCGGCTGGTCTGCGGGGCGGGCGCCGCCTCCCTCAGCCCCGCCGACGCCACCCGGATCATCACCGACGCCGGGCTCGACCCGGCCGACGCGCACGCCCACATGGGGCACCTCGCCGCCGGTGCGGCCGCGCCCGCCGGCGAGCTGCTGCCCGGCCTGCCCATGCTCCTCGGCCACCTCCTGGCCGCCCTGGCCGCGGGCTGGCTGCTGCGCCGCGGCGACCACGCCCTCGGCCGGCTCGTGGAGCTCTCCGAGCAGGGCGCGACGGAGCTCGCCGAGTGCGCCCTCGTGCGCTCCCTGCGGGCCGCGCTCCGTCTCGTACGGGCCCTGCTCGCCGGGCTGCCGTCGGCACCGCGCACCGGGCCGCGGCGGACCCTCCGGGCCCCCTCCGACTCCTCGCCGCCGCCGGTGGCCGAGGCCCTTCAGCACACGGTGATCAGGCGCGGCCCCCCGGCCGCCGACTGCGTCCTCGCAGCCTGACGCGGACCGCTCACCGCTCGACGGGAGTGGGCCGCGTTCGTCCGCACGCCCGGGCGGGACCCCTGTCCCCCGGCGCACCGGACCCACCCACCACCGTGAACCCTTCGAGCTGGAGTGTCTTCCACCATGAGCGTTTCCCGTGTCTCCGCCACCCGCGCCGCCCTCGCCGGCGGCATCGCCCTCTCCTCCGTGGTGCTGCTGTCCGGCACCGCCTTCGCGCACGTCAGCGTGCAGCCGCAGGGCGAGGCGGCCAAGGGCGGCTACGCGACCGTCAACATCAAGGTCCCGAACGAGCGCGACAACGCCTCCACCGTGAAGCTGGAGGTCAACTTCCCGCTCGACCACCCGCTGGCCTCCGTCATGCCGCAGCCCGTCCCCGGTTGGAAGGCCGAGGTCACCAAGAGCAAGCTCGCCAAGCCGCTGGAGCTGCACGGCAAGAAGATCAACGAGGCCGTCTCCAAGGTCACCTGGACCGCCGACGGCTCGAAGATCGGCCCCGGCCAGTTCCAGCAGTTCCCGCTCTCCCTCGGCCGGCTGCCGGAGGACACCGACCAGCTGGTCCTCAAGGCGATCCAGACGTACGACAACAAGGAGGTCGTGCGCTGGATCGAGGAGCAGAAGGAGGGCGCGGAGGAGCCGCAGAACCCGGCCCCCGTCCTGAAGCTCTCCGCCGCCTCCGAGGACCACCACGGCGGCGCCGCGCCGTCCGCCTCCGCCGGCACGGACGAGAAGGCCGGTCACGACGACGAGACGGCCGACCACGAGGAGACCGCCTCGGCCTCTTCCGCCACCGACACCACGGCCCGTGTCCTCGGTGTCGTCGGCATCCTCGTGGGTGTCGCCGGCGTCGCCTTCGGCGTCCTCGCCGGCCGCCGCCGCTCGGCCTGACGGCCACACCCCCACCCGACATCCGGAAGAAACACCATGTCTGAAGAGAAGACGCCCGGGGCGGCCACGTCCCGCCCCGGGCGGCGCATGCCGCTGGTCATCTCGGCCGTCGCGATCGTCGCCGCGGTCGGCCTCACCGTCGCCGTCGGCCTCGGCGACGACGACAAGCCCTCGGGCGCCGGCTCGGCGGTCGCCGAGATCTCCGGCGGCTCCGACCCCACCAGGGCCGCCACCGTCCTCGACCGGCCGTTCACCAAGCCCGCGCTCGTCCTCACCGACACCAAGGGCCGGAAGTACGACCTGCGGGAGCGGACCAAGGGCAAGCCGACGCTCGTCTACTTCGGCTACACGCACTGCCCCGACGTCTGCCCCCTGACGATGAGCAACATCGCCATCGCCAAGAAGAAGCTCCCCAAGGCCGACCAGGACAAGCTCCAGGTCGTCTTCGTCACCACCGACCCCGAGCGGGACACCTCCGCCGAACTCGCCAAGTGGCTGCCCGCCGCCGGCGACCCCTCCTTCACCGGCCTCACCGGCGACTTCTCCGCCATCCAGGCGGGGGCCCGGCAGATCGGCATCGGCATCGACCCGCCGAAGAAGGAGAAGGACGGCTCGGTCGTCTCCATGCACGGAGCCCAGGTGATCGCCTTCTCGCCCACCACCGACCAGGGCTACGTCCTGTACGGCGAGGACGCGACCGTCGACGACTACGCCAAGGACCTGCCGAAGCTCATCAAGGGGGAGAACCCGTGACCCGCCGCACCACCGCCCTGTCCGCCGCCGTGGCGCTCGCCGCCGCGCTCGCGCTGACCGGGTGCTCGTCCTCCGACAGCAAGCCCGACCTGGAGGTCAGCGGCGCGTTCATGCCCCAGCCGGTGATGGACATGGCCGGCGGCTTCCTCACGATCAAGAACGACGGCGACACGGCGGACAAGCTGACCTCCGTCACCAGCCCCCTCTCGGACGACGTCACGATCCACGAGACGAAGAACCAGAAGATGCGGCAGGTGCAGTCCTTCGACATCCCCGCGAACGGCGAGCTGAAGCTCGAACGCGGCGGCAGCCACATCATGTTCATGGAGCTGAAGTCGAAGCCCAAGCAGGGCGACAAGGTCAGCATCGAGCTCCACTTCGAGAAGTCCGACCCCATCAAGGTCGACCTTCCCGTCGAAGCGCCCAACCACAACCCGCAGCAGCACTGAGCTCGTTGACGGAGTGACACAGAGATGACAACCACCGCCCCGCGCCTCGGCACCGCCCTGGCCCGGCTGCTGATCCTCGCGGCCGCGCTGCTCGGCACGCTGCTCGCCGGCGCCGCCCCCGCCTCCGCGCACGCGGCGCTCACCGGCAGCGACCCGAAGGACGGGGCGGTGGTCGCCACCGCCCCCGAGGAGGTCAACCTGACCTTCTCCGAACAGGTCGCCATGAGCGCCGACTCCATCCGGGTCCTCGACCCGGCGGGCCGACGGGCCGACACCGGCGAGATACGCGATCTGTGCAGCGGCTCCGTCGTCCGGTACGGGGTGGGGCTCCGCGCCGGACTGCCCGACGGCACGTACACCGTGGCCTGGCAGGCCGTCTCGGCCGACAGCCACCCCGTCGCCGGTGCCTTCACCTTCTCCGTCGGAGCCCCCTCCACGACCTCCGTCGCCCTGTCCGACCAGGCGCCCGGCGGCGGCCTCGTCGGTGCCCTCTACGGCATCGCCCGCTACCTCGCGTACGCCGGATTCGCCGTCCTCGTCGGCGGCGGCGCCTTCGTCCTGGCCTGCTGGCCGCGCGGCGCGGGCGTCCGCCCCGTCCAGCAGACCGTGGTCCGGGGCTGGCTGGCCCTCACCGGCGCCACCCTGGCGATGCTGCTCCTGCGCCACCCGTACACCGGCTCCGGGAAGCTCGCCGACGCCTTCGACCTGGCAGGCCTGAAGGCCGTCCTGGAGACGAAGACCGGCGCGGCGCTCACCTCCCGGCTGCTGCTGCTCGGCGCGGCCGCGCTGTTCGTGGCCGTCCTCTTCGGCGCCTATGCCCGCCGCACCGACCCGAAGGAGAAGAAGGACCTCTCCTTCGGACTCGCCCTCGGCGGCACCGTCGTCGCCGCCGGCATCGCCGGGACCTGGGCCCTGGCCGAGCACGCCTCGACCGGTGTCCAGCCGGGCGTCGCCGTGCCCGTCGACATCCTGCACCTCCTCGCCGTCGCCGCCTGGCTCGGCGGCCTCACCGTGCTCCTCGTCGCCCTCTACCGGGCGCCGTCCGTCGAGCGCTCCGCCGTCGAGCGCTTCTCCCGGGTGGCCCTCGGCTCCGTGGCCGTCCTCGCGGCCACCGGCCTCTACCAGTCCTGGCGCCAGGTCGGCTCCTGGTCCGCGCTGACCGGGACCCGGTACGGCCAGCTGCTCCTGGTCAAGATCGGCCTCATGGCGGTCCTCGTCGGCATCGCCTGGATCTCCCGCCGCTGGACCCGCCGCCTGGCCGAACCGGCACCGGGGGGAGCGGACGGGCTGCCGGGCGGGGACGAGGCCCTGGGCGCGCGCCCGGCGGCCGAGGAGCCGGTCGGCGGATCCGAGGCCACGGAGCCGGAGGACGGGGCCGAGGGCGACGGGCCCGAGACCGACGGGGCCGAGGGCTCGGGCGGAGCCGTCGGACCGGTCGACCCCGTGCGGGCCGCGCAGCTCGCCCGGCAGCGGGCCGCCGTCGCCACCGCCCGGCGGAAGCGGGAGCGGGACGCCGACCCCGAGCGGGCCGGTCTGCGCCGCTCGGTGCTGACCGAGGCCGCCGTCGCGGTCGTCCTCCTCGCCGTGACCACCGTCCTCACCTCGACCGAGCCCGGCCGCACCGAGGAGGAGGCCGGACGGTCCACCACCGCCTCCGGCCCGGCCGCCGTGCCCGACCGGCCCGTCGACATCCGGCTGCCCTTCGACACCGGCGGCGTCGACGGCAAGGGCGTCGTCCGTCTCAGCCTCGACCCCGGCCGCACCGGCGCCAACGCGCTCCACATCTTCGTCGAGCGCCCCAACGGCAAGCCGCTGGACGTCCCCGAGATCAAGGTCGCCCTCACCCTGGAGGCGAAGGGCGTGGGCCCGCTGCCCGTCGCCCCCGACCGGATCCAGACCGGACACTGGAGCGCGAGCGGCGTCCAGATCCCGATGCCGGGCGACTGGAGGATCCAGGTGACCGTCCGTACCTCCGAGATCGACCAGACCACCATCGACAAGAACGTGAAGATCGGCTGAGCCTCGTGACCGACAGCGACAACCTCGATCTCTCCCGGCGGCGCCTGCTCGGCGCCGTCGGCGCGGCGGGCGCGGCCGGCCTCGTCGCCGGTGCGGCCGGTGGAGCCGGGATCTCCGCGGCCCTGTCCGACGACACCGCCGGGGCCGGCGGCGCCCCGGCCCTGACCACCGTCGGCTCGACCGCGGTGATGTTCCACGGGAAACATCAGGCGGGCATCACCACCCCCCTCCAGTCCCGTGGCCATCTGGTCGCCTTCGACCTCGCTCCGGGGGCCGGCCGCAAGGAGGCCGCCGCCCTGCTGCGGCGCTGGTCGGCCACGGCGAAGACGCTGATGGCGGGCAAGGCCCCGGCCGAGGACACCGGGGTGGCGCTCGACGCGGGCCCCTCCTCCCTCACGGTCACCTTCGGCTTCGGCCGGACCTTCTTCGACCGCACCGGGCTCGTCCCGCGCCGCCCCGTCGAACTGGATCCGCTGCCCGCGTTCTCCTCCGACGCCCTGGACCCCCGGCGGTCCGAGGGCGATCTGTGGGTGCAGATCGGCGCCGACGACGCGCTCGTCGCCTTCCACGCGCTGCGCGCCGTCCAGAAGGAGGCGGGGGACGCGGCCCGGGTGCGCTGGCAGATGAACGGCTTCAACCGCTCGGCCGGCGCCACCGCGAAGCCGATGACCGCCCGCAACCTGATGGGGCAGGTCGACGGCACGGGCAATCCGAAGCCCACCGATCCGGACTTCGACCGGCGGGTCTTCGTCCCGGCCGGGTCGGGCGGCGCACCGGAGTGGATGGCGGGCGGCTCGTACGCGGTGGTGCGCCGGATCCGGATGCTGCTCGACGACTGGGAGAAGCTGCCGCTGGACCGGCAGGAGAAGGTGATCGGGCGCCGGAAGTCCGACGGGGCCCCGCTCACCGGCGGCTCCGAGACCACCGAGCTCGATCTGCACAAGCTCGGGCCGGACGGGAAGCTCGTCATCCCCGACAACGCCCACTCCCGGATCTCCGCCCCCGAACAGAACGGCGGGGCGGCGATGCTGCGCAGGCCGTTCTCCTTCCACGACGGGATCGGTCCGGACGGAACGCCGGACGCGGGACTCCTCTTCGTCTGCTGGCAGGCGGACCCGCTCAGGGGCTTCGTCCCGGTGCAGCGCAAGCTCGACCGGGGCGACGCGCTGTCCGCGTTCATCCGCCACGAGGCGAGCGGACTCTTCGCGGTCCCGGGCAGCCCCGCCGAGGGCGAGTACGTGGGCCAGCGCCTCCTGGAGGCCTGACCGTCCCGACCGGAGAGGCGCCCCGCCGGTGCGGCGGCCCTCTCCGGCGGCGACCATTAGGGTGACGTCATGTCCGCCACCCGGTACACCTATCTCGGCCCCGAAGGCACCTTCACTGAGGCGGCGCTGCGCACGCTGCCCGAGGCCGCGACGCGGGAGCTCGTCCCCATGGTCTCGGTCCCGGCCGCCCTCGACGCCGTGCGGAACGGGGAGGCCGCCGCCGCGCTCGTCCCGATCGAGAACTCGGTCGAGGGCGGGGTGACCGCGACCCTGGACGAGCTGGCCTCGGGCGAGCCGCTGATGATCTACCGCGAGGTGCTCCTTCCGATCGCCTTCGCGCTGCTCGTCCGGCCCGGGACCAGGCTCTCGGAGATCAAGACGGTCACGGGCCATCCGGTGGCCCAGCCGCAGGTCCGGAACTGGCTGCGGGCCCATCTGCCCGAGGCGGTGTGGGAGTCGGCGGCCTCCAACGCGGACGGCGCCCGGCTGGTGCAGGAGGGCCGGTTCGACGCCGCCTTCGCGGGGGAGTTCGCGGCGGCGACGTACGGCCTCGAAGCGCTGGTCACGGAGATCCACGACGCGGAGAACGCCGAGACGCGGTTCGTGCTCGTGGGCCGGCCGGCCCGGCCGGCTGCTCCGACGGGGGCGGACAAGACCTCGGTGGTGCTGTGGCTGGGTGACGATCATCCGGGTGCCCTCCTCGAGCTGCTCCAGGAGTTCGCGGTGCGCGGGGTGAACCTGATGCTGATCCAGTCCCGGCCCACGGGAGCGGGGATCGGGAACTACTGCTTCGCCGTGGACGCCGAGGGCCACATCTCGGACCGGCGGGTGGGCGAGGCGCTGATGGGCCTCAAGCGGATCTGCCCCAAGGTGCGGTTCCTCGGCTCGTACCCCCGGGCGGGCGTGTCGGTGGAGGACGTGTCGGCGCTGCGGCGCGGGACTTCGGACGTGGAGTTCATGGAGGCCTCCGACTGGCTGACGAGGGCCCAGGACGGTCGGGCCTGATCCGAGGGTGGACGAACTCCCGCGCCGGTGTGAGCGGTCGTCCACAGGTACGAACCACTAGTCCTACCTGCATACTTTTCAGTTACCCACAGAGGTTATCCACAGGTCCCCTGTCAGACCTGGGGACAAGTCGACACCCCGCCGAGACAAGGTCGACAAATCGCCCCACCCACCCTCCGCCCATTCGTGCGCCATCCACAGCGCTCGCACGGCGTTCTCGTCAGCAGCCCTCTGTAGACCCACCCGTTGGGGCGACCAATTCCCACCCAAATGAGCGTGTGAAGGGTGTTTGATCACGGAATTCCCAGGCACGATGAGGGAAATCCCTGGGGTCTTCTCCGTAGTCCACAGATTTTCCGCACAGCCTGTGGATAACTGAATGGAACAGCCCCGCCGACGACATTTCCACGGGTCCCCATGGGGACGAATCAACACGCGCCCCCTTATCCGGTGGGGGCACGCGAACGCGCACCGGTAGCCTGGTGGGGTGATTGACCTTCGCCTGCTCCGTGAGGACCCCGACCGTGTTCGCGCCTCCCAGCGCGCCCGTGGAGAGGACGTCGCGCTCGTCGACGCCCTGCTCTCCGCCGATGAGCGGCGCAGGTCGTCCGGCGTCCGCTTCGACGAGCTCCGATCCGAGCAGAAGGCGCTCGGGAAGCTGATCCCCAAGGCCGGCCCCGAGGAGCGCGCCGAGCTCCTGCAGAGGGCCGAGCAGCTCAAGACCGACGTCAAGGCCGCGGAGGCCGAGCAGAACGAGGCCGACGAGGCGGCCAAGCAGCTTCTGCTCCAGCTCGGGAACATCGTCCACGCGGACGTCCCGGTCGGCGGCGAGGAGGACTTCGTCGTCCTGGAGACGCACGGCACCATCCGCGACTTCGCGGCCGAGGGCTTCGAGCCCAAGGACCACCTGGAGCTGGGCGAGGCGCTCGGCGCCATCGACGTCGAGCGGGGCGCCAAGGTCTCCGGCTCGCGCTTCTACTACCTGACCGGCGTCGGCGCCCTCCTGGAGCTCGCCCTGGTCAACGCGGCGATCGCCCAGGCCACCGAGGCCGGCTTCATCCCCATGCTGACCCCCGCGCTGGTCCGTCCGCGCGCCATGGAGGGCACCGGCTTCCTCGGCCAGGCCGCGGAGAACGTGTACCACCTGGAGAAGGACGACTACTACCTCGTCGGCACGTCCGAGGTGCCCCTCGCCGCGTACCACATGGACGAGATCATCGAGGCCGACAAGCTGCCGCTGCGGTACGCGGGCTTCTCGCCCTGCTTCCGCCGCGAGGCCGGCACGTACGGCAAGGACACCCGGGGCATCTTCCGCGTCCACCAGTTCGACAAGGTCGAGATGTTCTCGTACGTCGCCCCGGAGGACGCCGAGGCCGAGCACAAGCGGCTCCTGGAGTGGGAGAAGCAGTGGCTGACCTCGCTGGAGCTGCCGTTCCAGGTCATCGACGTCGCCACCGGTGACCTCGGCGCCTCCGCCTCCCGGAAGTTCGACTGCGAGGCGTGGATCCCGACGCAGGGCAAGTACCGCGAGCTGACCTCCGCCTCGAACTGCGACAGCTTCCAGGCCCGCCGCCTCTCCGTCCGTCTGCGCGACGACAAGGACGGCAAGAAGGTCGTGCAGCCGCTGGCCACCCTGAACGGCACGCTGTGCGCCGTACCGCGCACGATCGTGGCGATCCTCGAGAACCACCAGCTGGCCGACGGTTCCGTGCGGGTGCCCGAGGTGCTCCGTCCGTACCTCGGCGGCCGTGAGGTCCTGGAGCCGATCGCCAAGTGAGTCCCTTCCCCTACCGCCTGGTCGCGACGGACCTCGACGGCACGCTGCTGCGGTCCGACGAGTCCGTCTCGGACCGCACGCGGGACGCCCTGGCCGCCGTGACGGCGGCGGGTGCCGCGCACATCGTGGTCACCGGCCGGGCGGTGCCCTGGACCCGGCACATCCTGGACGACCTCGGCTACCGGGGGATCGCGGTGTGCGGGCAGGGCGCGCAGGTCTACCACGCCGGTGAGCACCGGCTGCTGACCTCGCTGACCCTGGACCGGCAGCTCGCGGGGCTCGCGCTCTCCAAGATCGAGGCGGAGGTGGGCCCGCTGGCGCTGGCCGCCAGCCGCGACGGCCTGGAGGGCGAGGTCCTGATGGGTCCCGGCTACCGGGCCCACGAGGGACCGCTGCCGTACGTGCCGTACGAGGACCCGGCGGAGCTGTGGGCGGCGCCGCTGACCAAGCTGTACATCCAGCATCCGACGCTGTCCGACGACGAGCTCACCCGGGCCGCCCGGGAGACGGTCGGCGGGCTCGTCGACGTCGTCATGGCGGGCCCGGGCATCGTGGAGATCCTCCCGCTCGGCCTCAGCAAGGCGACCGGTCTGTCGCTCGCGGCGCGCCGGCTCGGGGTGAAGGCCGCGGAGACGATCGCCTTCGGCGACATGCCGAACGACATCCCGATGTTCGGCTGGGCGGCGCACGGCGTGGCCATGGGCAACGCGCACGAGGAGCTGCGGGCGGTGGCGGACGAGGTGACGGCCTCGAACGAGGAGGACGGCATCGCGCTCGTCCTGGAGCGCCTGCTGGCGTCCTGACCCGGCGACACCCGGACGAAGGCCCGCCCCCCTCGGGGGCGGGCCTTCGTGGGTCGCGGCCCGCGCGGACCGGGGTCCGCGCGCTCGAAGCGGCCGCACCCGGGGAATCCCCCGTGTCCCCCGCGTGCAACTAGTGTGCGTCGGGAGGCCGTTCGAAGGCGACCGGTTTTCCACCGGTCGGCGCTCCGCGGGTCAGCGGGTGGCAGGCCAGACCGATCGCCAGCGAGATCGCGTGACCGAGGTCGGTGTACGTACGGTCGGTGGCGAGCGGCACGAGGAAGAACGCGACCACCGCGGCGAGGTAGAACAGGCGCCAGGGGTACGGCAGCCGGTAGGTCAGGATCCCGGCCGAGGCGGCGAGGCCGTAGCTGACCCCGATGTCGACGACGTGCGCCATGCTGCGCGGCACGTCGTGGAGCTGGATGGCCGCCAGGACCACCTGCTGGCTGACGAGCGTGGCCGCGATGTGGGCGGTGGCGACGGTGAGCAGCCACTTCGGGGTGCCGAGCCAGCGTTCCACGGGGGCGTGGAAGACCTCGAAGAGCACCGCGTACAGCAGGAGGTCCGCCGGGTTCTCGATCCAGAACGCGCTGCCCAGCAGGGCCCGCATCGGGTGGTGCGCGAGCTGGTGGAGATTGCTGCTGTTGCGGTGGAGGAGATAGGTCTCCAGCCCGGCGGGGGAGAGCGCGATGACGAGGCTGGTGATCGCGATGACCGCCAGCCACACATGCGTACCGGGTGACGAACGCACCCACGACCTGATCGGTCGGGACGGTTCGCCACCCGGGGAGGTTTCGCTCGGCACCTTTCAGTGCCTATCACCCGAACCTGGGAGAAACCTCAGAAATTGATCATGTGTCCGGCAATGCCGTGGATCGCTTCCTTCACGGCCTCGCCCAGCGTCGGGTGCGCGTGCACGTTCCGGGCGACCTCGTGGACCGTGAGGTCCCACTGCTGGGCCAGCGTCAGCTCGGGCAGCAGCTCGGTGACGTCCGGGCCGATCAGGTGGGCGCCGATGATCTCGCCGTACTTCGCGTCGGCGACGATCTTGACGAAGCCGGTCGAGTCGCCGAGGCCGTGCGCCTTGCCGTTCGCCATGAAGGGGAACTTGGCGACCTTGACGTCGTAGCCCTTCTCCCGCGCCTGGGCCTCGGTGTAGCCGAAGCTGGCGATCTGCGGCTGGCAGTAGGTGGCGCGCGGGATCATGACGTAGTCGAGTTCCATCGTCTCGGCGTCCGCGATGGTCTCGGCGGCGATGATGCCCATGGCCTCGGCGGTGTGCGCGAGCATCAGCTTGGCGGTGACGTCGCCGATGGCGTAGATGTTCGGCACGGAGGTGCGGCAGCGGCCGTCGACGTCGATGGCACCGCGCTCGGTGAGGGCGACGCCGGTGTTCTCCAGGCCGTAGCCGGAGACGTTCGGGGCGAAGCCGATGGCCTGGAGGACCTTGTCGGCCTCCAGGACCTTCTGGGCGCCGTCCTTGCCGGTGACCGTGACGCGGACCTGCGGGCCGGACTCGTCGATGGCCTCGACGCGGGTGGAGGTGAGGACGTCGATGCCGAGCTTGCGGTACTGCTTCGCGAGCTCCTTGGAGACCTCCTCGTCCTCCAGCGGGGCCATCCGGTCGAGGAACTCGACGATGGTGACCTTGGTGCCGTAGTTGTTCAGCACGTACGCGAACTCGATGCCGATCGCGCCGGCGCCGGCGATGACGATCGACCGGGGGGCGTCCTCGGCCAGGATCTGCTGCTCGTACGAGACGACACGGTCGCTGAGCGAGGTGCCGGGCAGCAGGCGCGGGGTGGCGCCGGTGGCGATGATGCAGTTGTCGAAGGCGATCGTCTGCGTGGTGCCGTCGGACTTCGCCACCTGGAGGGTGTTCGCGTCGAGGAAGGTGCCCCGGCCGTCGAACTCGGTGATGCCGTTCTTCTTCATCAGGAAGTGGACGCCCTTGACGCGGCCGTCCGCGACCGTGCGGCTGCGGCGGAACGCCTCGCCGTAGTCGAAGGAGACGGTGCCGTCGACCTTGATGCCGAAGGTCTTCGCCTCGTGGTTGAAGATGTGGGCGAGCTCGGCGTTGCGCAGCAGCGCCTTGGTGGGGATGCAGCCGACGTTCAGGCAGACACCGCCCCAGTACTTCTCCTCGACGACCGCGACCCGCTTGCCCAGCTGGGCGGCGCGGATGGCGGCGACGTAGCCGCCGGGGCCAGCTCCGAGTACGACGACGTCGAAGCGGTCTGACATGACTGACTCCCGAGGGTGGTGAGGGTGTTCGGCACACGTACGAGCCCACAGTAGTCCGGTCGCTGCGGCCTGACCGGGGAGGCGAGGGAGCTCACTTGTAGGATGACTGGGCAACCGGGCGAATGGAGGATTTCGATGGCTCTCAGGGCGGCGGGGCGGACCTCGCTGGTGGACTCCGTGGTGGAACAGCTGCGCACACAGCTCAGCGACGGGGAGTGGGCGGTCGGCGACCGCATCCCGACCGAGCACGAGCTCGCGCAGCAGCTCGGCGTCGGCCGCAACACCGTCCGCGAGGCGGTCCGGGTCCTCGTCCACGCGGGCCTCCTGGAGTCCCGCCAGGGCAACGGCACCTTCGTCAGGTCGACCGCCGACCCGTCCGCCGTGCTGCGCGGCGTCCGGCACGCGGGCGCGGCCGACGTCCTCGAACTCCGGGTCGCCCTGGAGGCCGAGGCCGCCCGGCTCGCCGCCGCCCGGCGCGACACCCACGACCTGCTGCGGCTGCGGGCCGCCCTGACCGGTCTGCGCGAGGAGGGCGACCGGGACGCGGACGCGGACCTCGCCTTCCACCTCGCCGTCGTCGGCGCGACCCACAACGCGGCCTTCGTCGAGGTGTACCGCTTCTTCTCCGCGCAGGTGCACGAGGTCCTGGTGGAGGCCCTCGGCGACCGGGAGATGCCCCCGGTCGACATCGACGCCCACGAGGCCCTGGTGGCGGCCGTCGAGGCCGGCGACCCGGATGCGGCGGAGCGGCAGGCCCGCGAACTGCTGCGGGTCCCGATGGAGACGGTCGCGGCACTGACGGAGGGGGACCGGTGAGCTCCGGGACGCGCACGGGTGCGGGAACCGGTCCGGGGTCCGGGACGCGCACGGGTACGGGAACCGGTCCGGGGTCCGGGACGCGCACGGGTACGGGAACCGGTCCGGGGTCCGGGACGCGCACGGAAGCGGAGGTCCGCGGGCTCGTCGACGCCGAGGCCGGGGTCCGGCCGTCGGCCGGGGGAGCGGCGGCCCGGCACGCCCTGCTCGCGCACCCGGCGCTGCTCCTGGTCGGCATCGTGCTGGCCTCGCTCAACATGCGGGTGGCGCTGGCGAGCGTGGCGCCGCTGGTCGGAGAGATGTCCGCCGCCTTCGGGCTCTCGTCGACCGCGAGCTCGCTCGTGACCTCCGTCCCGGTGCTCTTCCTCGGCCTGGGCGCCCTGGTGGCGCCGTGGCTCGGCCGCCGGTTCGGCGCCGAACGCGTGCTGTTCGCGGCGCTCCTGCTGCTCGGCCTCGGCATCCTCGCGCGCGTCCTGCCGTCCGTGTACGCGCTGTACGGCGGCGGGATCCTCGTCGGCACCGCGATCGCCCTGCTCAACGTGCTGATGCCGGGCCTGATCAAGCGTGACTTCCCGGGCCGGGCCGCCTCGATGACCTCGGTCTACACGGGCGCGATGATCGCCGGTGCCACCGTCGCCGCGGCGGCCGCGGTCCCGCTGGAGAAGGCACTGGGCGGCGGCTGGGAGGCCTCCCTGGGCTTCTGGTCGCTGCTCGCCGCGGTCGCGGCCCTCGCCTGGCTCCCGCAGGTGCTGATCGCCCGGGGTCGTACGGGGCACGAGGTACGGGCCGTCCCGGCCGGCGGCGCCCGCCCGGTGAGCGTCTGGCGCTCGGCGCTCGCCTGGCAGGTCACCCTCTTCATGGGGCTGCAGTCGCTGTGGTCGTACGTGCTGATCGCCTGGATGCCGACGATCTTCACCGACCACGGGATGAGCCGCTCCACGGCCGGCGTGATCTTCGCCTTCAACAACCTGATCCAGGTCGCCGGCGCCTTCGTGGTGCCGCTGCTGGCCGGCCGGATGCGCAGCCAGCGCCCGCTGGTCGTGCTGGTCACGACGCTGGTCGCGGCCGGTTACGCCGGACTGATGGTGGCGCCCGTGGAGGGTGCCTGGCTCTGGTCGGCGGTCCTCGGCGTCGGTCAGGGCGGCGCCGTCGGCCTCGCCCTGACCCTGATCGTGCTGCGCTCCGGGGACGCGGTGACCGCGGCCGGGCTGTCGGGCATGGCCCAGACGGTCGGCTATCTGCTGGCCGCCGCCGGGCCGCTGGCGGCCGGCGCCCTCCACCAGGCCACCGGCTCCTGGACCCTGCCGATCTGTCTGGTCCTCGGCGTCTGCGCGGCAGCCCTCGCCGTCGGGCTGCCGGCCGCCCGGGACCGTACGGTCTGACGCCCCGCCCGGGACCGTACGGTCCGAGGTCCGGCCCGGGCCCTCTACTCCTCTCCGGCCAGCTTGAGCGTGCGCAGCTTGTGGCCGGCGAACCAGGTGGCCCCGAGGGTGACGGCGACCAGCAGCACCGTCGCCGTCGGCAGGGCCACGTCCGACGTGACCAGGCTGCCCTCGCCGGTGACCTTCTCGGCCAGGGCGAGCGCCCACTGCTGGACGCTGAGGGTGCGGGCGCCGGAGATCAGGGACCCGAAGAGCGCCTCCCAGACCAGGGCGTAGACCAGCCCGATCACCACGGCGTGCCGGCTGACCGTGCCGAGGAGCAGGAAGAGCGCGCTGTAGGCGATGGAGGCGACCAGCGCGGCGACCGTGTAGGCGACGGCGACCTGCTGCCCGTTCCCGTTCAGGACGAAGCCGGCGATCAGCGTCGGCACGGCCGAGAAGACCATGGTGACGGCGATGGCCACGATCAGCTTGGTGGTGATGATCGTCGACCGCTTCACCGGCTTGGAGAGCAGGTAGACGATGGAGCCGTCGTCGATCTCCGGACCGATCGCTCCGGTGCCGGCGATGACGCCGATCAGCGGGACCATCGTGGCGAGCGCGAAGCCGCCGAGGAGATCGGACGCGACCTGGTCGTCCGCGCCGTTGAGCACGCGGACGGCCGCGGCGATGACCAGGAGCAGGGCGGGCAGGAGGAAGAGGATCGCCGCCCGGCGGCGGCCGAGGAGGGCCCGGTAGGTGAGCCGGGCGACGGTGGGGTCGTACATCGGGGTCGTACTCCTTTCAGGCCGCGACGAGATACGAGAAGACGGATTCGAGGGACTCGTCGGAGGGCGAGACCGTCAGCAGCCGGATGCCCCGCTCCCGCGCGACCTTCGGCAGCAGCTCGGTGAACCGTCCGAAGTCGACGGCCTGGATCCGCAGTCCGCCGTCCACCGCGTCGACCTCGATGCCGGCCGTGGACGGGTCGGCGATCAGCGCGGCGGCGAGCGCCCGGTCGTCGCTGGAACGGACGAGGTAGCGGTGCGGCCGGTCCGTCATCAGCCGGCGGATCCTGCGGAAGTCGCCGGAGGCCGCGTGCCGTCCGGCCACGATCACCTCGATGTGGGAGGCGAGCTGCTCGACCTCCTCCAGGATGTGCGAGGAGAACAGGACCGTGCGGCCTTCCGCGCCCATCCGCCGCAGCAGGTCCATCAACTGCATGCGCTGGCGCGGGTCCATGCCGTTGAACGGCTCGTCGAGCAGCAGCACGGACGGCTCGTGGACGAGGGCCGAGGCCATCTTCACGCGCTGCCGCATGCCCTTGCTGTACGTGGCGATCTTCCGGTCCTGCGCGTACTCCATCTCGACGGTCGCCAGGGCGCGCTGGGCCTCCGCCGCGCCGAGGCCCTGGAGCTCCGCGTTGGCCACGACGAACTCGCGGCCGGTGAGGAAGTCGTACATCGCCTCCCGCTCGGGGACGACGCCGATGGAGCGGTAGACCGACTCGTTGCGCCAGACCGGTTCGCCGTCGAGGGTCACGCTGCCGGTGGACGGGTCGAGGAAGCCGCCCATCATGTTGATGAGGGTGGACTTCCCGGCGCCGTTGGGGCCGAGGAGGCCGGTGACGCCGGGGCCGATCGACATCGTGATGTCGTTGACCGCCACCACGTTCCCGAACCAGCGCGAGACGTGGTCGATGGTGAGGGTGCTCATGGGCGCGGCCCCTTCCTTGGAGGGGTGGTGGCGGGTGACGGGAGGGCGCTCACAGTCCGACCTTTCGGTAGCGGCGCATCAGGATGCCGTAGCAGGCGGCGACGAGGCCGAGGACGACCAGCAGGTAGACCACGCCGGTGCCGGTCCCGACCTGCATCTCGCCGGGGAAGGAGGCGGGGGCGCCGAGGAACGCGTTCTGCAGGCCGATGACGAGGGTCAGGGGCGAGAAGAGACCGAGCCAGACGATGGAGCCGGTGTTCTCGGTGGCGTAGGAGATGCCCTGGAGGGTGGAGACCGCGCCGTAGGAGATGGTGAGGACGGCGATCACGGCGGCGACGCCGAAGCCGCGGCGCGGGGTGAGCGCGGCCATGACCAGGCCGACGCCGGCGAAGAGCACCGACAGGATCGCGACGGAGACGAGGCCCTGCCCGAACAACTTGGCCTGCTCGGCGAAGTCCATCTTGGCCAGCATCGAGCCGATCCACATGATGAGCAGCGGGACGGCGGTGAGGACGAAGAGCGCCGAGGCCATCGCCCCGTACTTGGCGAGGACGTAGTCCACCCGCTCGATGGGGCGGGAGAAGTACAGCGGGACCGTGCGGAACCTCAGGTCGCGGGAGACCGACTGGGGCGCCTGGGAGGCCAGGAAGACGGCGATGACGAGCTGGAGGTAGACCGCGTACTGGGTGTACTCCATGAAGAGCTTGTCCGCCTTGGTGTACACCGAGATGGCGACGATGATCAGCGCGGGCGCGCACATCACCGCGAAGAGCAGCATCGGCAGCACCTTGGACTTGGCGCTGCGGCCCAGGCCGTACGCGCCGCGCAGGGACTGCGAGAACAGCGACCGGCGCGCGTACGCCCGGCCGAGGCGCGGACCGTCGTAGGACCGGTAGCCGATGTTGTGGATCCGGGTCGTGTCGGGGGCCTGGGAGCTCATCGAGCAGGCACCTCCTCCTGGTCCTTCGCCTTGAAGACCTCGGCGATGTGGTGGCGGCGCTGCTCCATGCGGACGAGGCCGAGGCCGAGCCCGGCGACGGTGTCCCGCACGAGGTCGTACGTCTCCTCGCCGGCCGCCTCCAGGAGCAGGATGTGACCGGCGCCCGGCAGGCCGTCCTCCACGCCCGCGTGGACCGCGACGCCGGCGGCGGCGAGGGCCGCGCGGAGCGCCGCCGTGCCGTCGGGGCAGGCGTCGGAGTCGGTGACCTCGACCGCGAGCGTCGTGGTGGTCCGGGTGAAGTCGCTGGTGGAGCTGGAGCGCAGAAGCCGGCCGCCGTCGATGACGACGACGTGGTCGCAGGTGCGCTCCAGCTCGCCCAGCAGGTGCGAGGTGACGAGGACGGAGATGCCGAAGTCGGTCCAGACCCTGCGGATCAGTCCGAGCATCTCGTCCCGGCCGACCGGGTCGAGGCCGTTGGTCGGCTCGTCGAGGAGGACCAGCCTGGGGTCGTGGACGAGCGCCTGCGCCAGCTTCACCCGCTGCTTCATGCCCGTCGAGTAGCCGCCTATCGGGCGGTAGCGCTCCTCGTACAGGCCGACGTGGCGCAGGGTGTCGGCGGTCCGCTCCCGGGCGGCGGTCGCGGGCAGCCCGGACATCCGCGCCATGTGGACGACGAACTCGGTGGCCGAGACGTCCGGCGGAAGGCAGTCGTGCTCGGGCATGTACCCGACGCGCTCACGGATCTCGGGGCCGTGGGTCCGGACGTCGAGGCCCAGGACCGCCGCGGTGCCCTCCGTGGCGGGGGAGAGTCCGAGCAGGATCTTGATCATCGTGGACTTGCCGGCTCCGTTGGCACCCACCAGTCCGGTCACACCGGGCCCGATGTCCAGGGAGAGCCGGTCGAGCGCGGTCACCCGGGGGAACCGCTTGCTGAGGCTTTCGGTGGCGATCACAGTCACGCTTCGACGGTAGTGGCGTGCGCCACAGCAGTCGTCAGCCCAACGGCTCGATCCTTCTCCCACTTCAGGAGTACAAGCCCGTAGGGGCGTCGCGACGAAAGTCTTTCCCCCGGGCTCGCGGACGGTCTTTTCCACAGGCCGTCGTCCGACCCCTTGACGCAGCCGCCGGGCATTGTCACATTCATCGGTGTCAAGTTACGAACGCGTAGCGCATCCGGGCGCTCACACGGGACGGCGGGTGGCATGGCCTCAGCAGTGACAGGCGAACTCTCCGCGGAGCTGCGGGGGTTCAGGGAAGTACAGCGGCTCTCCTACGCGTGCGCGGAAGCCGTCGCGGCCCAGCTCAAGCCGGGCGTGACCGAGCGCGAGGCCGCCCGGATGCAGCGGGAGTGGCTCCACGAGCGGGGGGTGCGGGACTGGTTCCACCGGCCCTTCGCCTGGTTCGGCGACCGCACGGCCTTCGTGGACTTCAAGGTCCCCCTGCAGTTCTTCCCCACGAACCGCCGCCTGGAGGCGGGGATGCCGTTCATCCTCGACATGGCGCCGGTCCACAAGGGATACACGGCCGACATCGGCTACAGCGGCTGCCTGGGCCTCAACCCCCTGCACGACAAGCTGCTCGCCGACCTGGAGGCCCACCGCGAGCTGATCCTGCGCGAGGTGCGCGAGCGCCGCACACTGCGCGAGATATACGAGGACGTGGACCGGCTCATGGTCCGCCAGGGGTACGCGAACCGGCACCGGGCCTACCCCTTCGGCGTCATCGCCCACAAGATCGACCGGGTGAGGGAGCGCCGCTGGGCGCCGACGCTCTTCGGCTTCGGCACCCAGTCGCTCAAGGGGCTCGCGAGCGACGCCCTGCACGGCCACCGGGACGGCTGGTCCCCGCTCTGGTCGCCGTACAGGTTCTCCGACCACCCGCCCGTGCCGGGGCTGTGGGCGGTCGAGCCGCACCTCGGATTCCGGGGGACGGGCGCGAAGTTCGAGGAGATCCTGGTCGTCACCGACTCCCGGGACCCCGAGCAGAGCGCTTTCTGGCTGGACGACGATCTGCCGCACGTGCGGCGCTGGAACGAGGGAGCGGTCTGATGGCGGGGCTGAACGGGGCGCGGGAGCGCTGGGTCCGGACGGGCGGGATCGAGCTGTGCGTCGCCGAGCTCGGCGACACGGACCGGCCGACCGTCCTGCTCGTGCACGGGTACCCGGACTCCAAGGAGGTGTGGTCGGAGGTCGCGGCCCGGCTGGCCGAGGAGTTCCACGTGGTGCTGTACGACGTCCGGGGCCACGGCCGGTCGACGGCGCCGGTCCCGCTGCGCGGCGGCTTCACCCTGGAGAAGCTGACGGACGACTTCCTCGCGGTCGCCGACGCCGTCAGCCCGGACCGGCCCGTCCACCTCGTCGGCCACGACTGGGGCTCGGTGCAGTCCTGGGAGTTCGCCACCGTGCCGCGCACGGAGGGCCGGATCGCCTCCTTCACCTCGATGTCGGGTCCCTCGCTCGACCACTTCGGGCACTGGATCAAGCAGCGGATGACCCGGCCCACCCCGCGCCGGGTCGGCCAGCTCCTCGGCCAGGGCGCCAAGTCCTGGTACGTGTACATGCTGCACACGCCCGTGCTGCCGGAGCTCGCCTGGCGCGGCCCGCTCGGCAGGCGCTGGCCGAAGGTCCTGGAGCGGCTGGAGAAGGTCCCCGCCGGCGACTACCCCACGTCCTCCCTGCCGAACGACGCGGCGCACGGCGCCTGGCTCTACCGGGACAACGTCCGGGCCCGCCTCGGCAGGCCGCGCCCCGACGCGTACGCGCACGCGCCCGTGCAGCTGATCACGCCGACCGGTGACGCCTTCCTCTCCGAGCGGCTCTACGACGACCTGGGCGGCTGGGTGCCGGACCTGACCCGGCGCACCCTCCCGGCCAAGCACTGGGTGCCGCGCACCCGGCCGGACCAGCTGTCCGCCTGGATCGCCGAGTTCGTCCGGGCCAACGAGGACGCGGCGGCCAAGGCGTCGAAGCCCGTCGCGGCGAAGAGCGGCGTGAAGCCGGCGTACGCGGAGCGGTTCGGCGGGCAGCTCGTCCTGGTCACCGGGGCGGCCAGCGGCATCGGCCGGGCCACCGCCTTCGCGTTCGCGGAGGCCGGCGCCCGGGTGGTGGCCGTGGACCGGGACGCCGAGGGGGCGGTCCGCACGGCCGAGATGGCGCGCCTGATCGGCGCCCCGGAGGCCTGGGGCGAGGCGGTCGACGTCGCCGACGAGCGGGCGATGGAGGAGCTGGCCGCGAAGGTGGCGGCCGAGTACGGCGTCGTCGACGTCCTGGTCAACAACGCGGGCATCGGACTCACCGGCTCCTTCTTCGAGACGTCGGGCGAGGAGTGGAAGCGGGTCCTGGACGTCAACCTGTGGGGCGTCATCCACGGCTGCCGTTTCTTCGGCGCGCAGATGACCGCGCGCGGTCAGGGCGGCCACATCGTCAACACCGCCTCGGCGGCGGCCTTCCAGCCCTCCCGGGCGCTGCCGGCGTACAGCACGTCGAAGGCGGCGGTGCTGATGCTCAGCGAGTGCCTGCGCGCCGAACTGTCCGATCAGGGCATCGGGGTGTCGGCGATATGCCCCGGCATCGTCAACACCAACATCACGGCGACCGCGCGGTTCGCCGGGGTCACGGACGCGGCGGAGGAGAAGCGGCGGCAGCAGAAGGCCTCCCGGCTGTACGGCCTGCGGAACTACCCGCCGGAGAAGGTCGCGGACGCGATCCTGGGGGCGGTCCTGCACGACCGGGCCGTCGTCCCGGTGACCCCCGAGGCCCGGGGCGCCCACTTCCTGTCCCGGCTCAGCCCGGGAGCCCTGCGGGCCCTGGCCCGCTGGCAGCCGCCGGCGTAACCGACGGGGCCGGGCCCGGACCGGGCGCGGGTCCGGGTCGGTGGTCGCGTCGTCGTGACCGGCCGGGCCTGGTCGGGGCCGGCGGTCGTACGATCCCTCCCAGGAGGGGCTCCGCGGCGGCGGGGCGGAGGACGCGGGTGGTGGGAGCGGTTTTGGCCGAGCAGTCAGCACAGCCGGAGTACCGGATCGAGGATCTCGCCCACCACAGCGGAGCCACGGTCCGGACGATCCGCGCCTACCAGGACCGTGGTCTGCTGCCCCGCCCGGAGCGGCGGGGCAGGTCGAACGTGTACGGGGACGCGCACCTCGCGCGGCTCCGGCAGATCGCCGACCTCCTCGACCGGGGCTACACCCTGGCCTCGATCAAGGAGCTCCTGGAGGCCTGGGACACCGGTCGGGGGCTCGGCGGGGTGCTGGGTCTGGTCGCGGAGGTCCACGGGCCGTGGACGGACGAGGAGGCGGACCGGATCTCCCGCGCGGAGCTGGACGCCCGCTTCGGCGGCACGCCGGACGAGGAGGCCATCCGGGAGGCGGTCGAGCTCGGCGTACTGGAGCGGCTGCCGGGACGGGAGGGCGAGGAGTACCTCGTGCCGAGCCCGCAGGAGCTGGCGGTGGCGGCCGAGCTGTACGCGGCGGGTGTGCCCCTGGCGGCGATCACCGGCCACCTGAGGGAACTTCGCGACCAGGTCGAGCACATCGCGTCCCGTTTCCTGGAGTTCACGACCGAGCACGTCTTCGCGCGCTATCTGGAGCACCGGCCGCCGACGGACGCGGACGCGACCGAGGCGGCCACGATGGTGCGACGCCTCAGGCCGCTCGCCCAGCAGACCGTGGACGCCGAACTGGCGCGGGCGATGCGCCTGTTGGCCACGCGCCACCTCCAGATCCACCTGTCGCCGGATCCGCCCGTGGCGCGGGACGACCAGCCGCGCGCGGTGTCGCTCCCGGCCGGGACGATACGGGCCGTGCAGAGCCTGGTCGGCGCGGAGGGGGTCGAGGCCTTCATCGCGGCGGCCACGGAACGAGAGGTCAACAAAAGGACATTGGACGCACTTGCCACAAGTCACCACAAAGTCCAGGAAATTCAATAAATGCCTTGCCCTGGCAGCCCCGTTGTCCACAGAATCTCAAACTCGCTTGTGGATAACTCCACTTGCTTGTGGATCAAACCTGAACGGGGAAGAAATCGAGATGGATGAACGACGCACCGTGAAGGTGTCCAAGTACCTCTCCAAGCATCTGCGCCACCAGCCCGAGCGCATCGGCCTCGTCCTCGACGCGCACGGCTGGACCGAGATCGACGACCTGCTCCGGGCCGCCGCGGAGCACGGCTTCCCCTTCACCCGTGAAGAGCTGGACCACGTCGTCGCGACCAACGACAAGAAGCGCTTCGCCGTCGAGGGCACCCGCATCCGGGCGAGCCAGGGCCACACCGTCGCGGTCGACCTCGACCTGCCGGCCGCGGAACCGCCCGCGTACCTCTACCACGGCACGGTCGCCGACCGGCTCCCCGCGATCCGGGCGGAGGGGCTGCGGCCCATGGACCGCCACCACGTCCACCTCTCCCCCGACCGGGAGACGGCGACCCGGGTCGGCGCGCGCCGGGGGCGGCCCGTCGTGCTGAGCGTCGACGCCGGCGCCATGCGACAGGCCGGACACGTCTTCCGCGTCAGCGCCAACGGGGTCTGGCTGACCGACGCCGTCCCGCCGGAGTTCCTCCGCTTCCCCTCCTGAGCCCGCGCCCGAGGGCCGTGCGGCATGATCGCTCCCATGGCTCACCCACACCTGCCCACCACCGAGGCCGCCGTCACCGCGATCCGCGAGGTCGCCCGGGAGTTCCACCTGGAGATGACGGTGACCGACGACATCGGCGCGGACCAGACCTCCCGGCGCACCTCCTCCGGGGCCTTCGCCGTCCTCGACCCGGACGGGTCGCTGCCGCACGAGGCCCATGTCGAGCTGGGCGGCTCCCCCTCGGTCACCGTCCAGGTCTTCCCCGAGGACGACGCCAGGATCACCGTGGACGGGATCGAGTTCGCGGACGTGCCCCGCGACGCCGTCCCCGCCTTCCTGCGCTCCGTCCACGGCGGCCTCGCCCATGTGAAGGGCCGGTTCTTCCCGCCCGGCTGGTGGCTGGTCGTCCCGCTCCCCGGCGACGAGACGTACAAGGAGCTGGTCCCCGGCGCCTCGCTCACCCCCTGGATGAGCCGCAGGGTCCGCTGATCCTCCGGGACCCGGACCGGTCGCGCAGGTCAACGGCTACTCTGACCCACCGCATCCCCCATGGTGAGAGGAATTCGAAGTGGTGGCTCCGACTGCGCTGAACTCGGTGATCGACGGCAAGGAGGTCCCCGGCGGCGGTGACACCTACGCCTCCCTCAACCCCGCGCGCCAGAGCGACGTCGTCGCCGAGGTCCGGCTGGCCGACTCGGCGGTGTTCCAGGACGCCTGCGCGGCGGCGCGGCAGGCACAGCGCGAGTGGGCGCGGGTGCCGGCCCCCGTGCGCGGGCAGGTCGTGGGGGCCTTCGGGCGTCTCGTCCAGGCCAACAAGGAGAGCCTGGCGCGCCTCGTCACCCGTGAGGTGGGCAAGACGTACGCCGAGGCGCTGGGCGAGGTCCAGGAGATCATCGACACCTGTGACTTCTTCCTCGGCGAGGGCCGCCGTCTGTACGGGCAGACGGTCCCCTCCGAGATGTCGGACAAGCAGCTGTTCACCTTCCGCATGCCGGTCGGCGTGTCCGTCATCGTGACGGCGGGCAACTTCCCGGTCGCGGTGCCGTCCTGGTACATCGCCCCGGCGCTGCTGTGCGGCAACGCGGTGGTGTGGAAGCCCGCCGAGTACGCGGCGGCGACCGCCCGTGCCCTCGCCGAGCTCGCCTGGCGGGCCGGCGTGCCGGCCGGCGTCCTGAACCTGGTCTACGCGGACGGCGAGACGACCTTCGAGGGCCTGGATGCCGCGCTGGGCCGCGGCCTGGTGGACAAGGTCGGCTTCACGGGCTCGACGCTGGTCGGCCGGCGGATCGGCGAGCTCTGCGGCCGCCACCTCCAGACCCCGTGCCTGGAGCTGGGCGGCAAGAACCCGATGGTCCTCGCGCCCGACGCGGACCTGGACCTGGCCGTGCAGGCCGCGCTGTTCTCCGGCTACGGCACGGCGGGCCAGCGCTGCACCTCGCTGGGCACGGTCATCGCCCACGAGGACGTGCACGACGAGTTCGTCCGCAAGTTCGACGAGGCGGTGCGGGCCGCGGCGGTGGGCGAGCCGACCGAGGGCGTCGTCTACGGCCCACTGCTCGACGACAAGTTCGCGCGCTCCTACGAGGAGGCGCTGAGCTGGATCGAGGAGCACCACACCGTGCTCGGTTCGAGCGCGATCGGCAGGATCACCGCCGAGTCGCCCCGCGAGGGCTTCGTCGGCGACCCCTCCGACGGCCTGTACTACCACCCGGTGCTCGTGGACGGGGTCCGCCCGACGGACCGGATCTTCCTGGAGGAGACCTTCGGGCCGGTCGTCGGCGTGACCACGTACCGGACGCTCGACGAGGCGATCGAGCTCGCCAACACTCCGGGCTACGGCCTCTCCGCCGCCGTCTGGACGAGCGACCCGGCCACCGTGTTCCGCTTCCGGCAGGGCATCGGCGCGGGCATGGTCAGCGTGAACAACTCCACCTCGGGCGCCGAGGCCCACCTTCCGTTCGGCGGCAACGGGAAGTCCGGCAACGGCAGCCGCCAGTCCGGCGTCTGGGTCCTCGACCAGTTCACCCGCTGGCAGTCGATGAACTGGGACTTCTCCGGTTCGCTGCAGAAGGCCCAGATGGACGTGGCGACCGTCGAGGCCGACCTCGACTACCGCCTGCCGGCCGACTGGACCGAGGGCGTCTGACACGACGGCGCCCCACACGACGGTGCCCGACACGAGGGCGCCCGACACGGCGAACGGGGCCGGGCGGTGTTTCACGTGAAACACCGCCCGGCCCCGCGCTCCTGGTGGCCCCTCAGGACGTGTACGCGTGCGTGACGACCGTCCTCGCGTGGCCCACCGTCCACTCCGGCAGCGCGGCCAGGACCCGTTCGGCGTCCTCGCCGGTCTTCAGGAAGACCTGGTCGACCTGGATCTCGACGGGACCGCTGCGGTCGACGGTCAGCGTGTGGCCGCCGAAGCGGCCGACGACGTCGATCACCGCCTCCTCGCTCTCGAAGGGCCGGCCGCCGGCGGAGAGGCCGGGGCCCGTCACCGTGACCCTGATCAGCTCCGCGCGGTTCGCGCCGAGCGTGATCCGGACGGGCGCGGTCGGACCGGCGGTGTCGACGGAGACCTTCCCCTCCCCCACGAACACCTTCCGCGCGGCGAGCCCGCCGTCGTGGGCCCGCAGACCCGTGTCGCGGGCGACCCGGTCGACGACGCCGAGGCTCTCGGGCGTGAGGGCGTCGCGGCCTTCGAGCACGATCCGCGGGTCCTTGCCGTCGGTCTGCTCCTGGAAGGCGCTGACCAGCTTGGGGTGCGCGCTGTCGTACGGCTGGACGAGCCCGACGACCAGCAGTCCGCAGGCGGTGTACGCGAGCACGGCGAGGCCGGACCGGCGCGGCGGGCGGCCGGCGTGGGCGGCGAACGGCGCGAGGACCAGCGCCAGCGGCAAGGCGACCAGGACGCACGCCACCGCGAGGGCCGCGTCCATCGGGACGGCGGTGGGGAGCCGGCCCATCATCGGGACGGCCAGCTCGAACAGGTTCCGGGTGAACTGGGCGATCAGCACGAACGACACGAACGCGCTCACGAGCAGCGGCACCGCCCGCGCGCGGCCCCGAAGCACCAGGAAGCCGCCGAGGGAGAGGACGGACAGGGCGGAGCCGATCCACAGCAGATAGCCCGGTCCGACGCCGAGCCAGGCGGTGAGCACGCCGAGCACTCCCATCGCCCAGGCGTTGCCGAGCAGGGCGGCACGGGCGTCCGGCCGGCCGGGGCCGTCCGGGGCGCGGCGCCGGCGCCGGCGCTCCAGGAGCAGCTGCGGGGCGAGCGCCCCGAGGACGGTGAGGGGCAGCGGCACCAGGTACATCAGCCAGGGGTGCGCGTACCAGGCGTGCGGACCGATGAGGGACTGGGCGGCGCCCACCAGCACACCCGTGAGCACGGCCGCGGGGAGTCCGAGGAGCGCGGCCCCGGCGGTGGCCGCCACCCGGCCGGGACGGAGGCCCCAGACCCGGCCGGCCCGCCAGGTCAGCGCGGCCAGGACGAGGAGCAGGGCGAGGGTGCCGGACTTCACCAGCAGCGGGTCCAGGGTCACCCACCAGCGCGACAGGACGTCGAAGTAGTACGGGGCGGGCTTCCGGCCGACCGGGTCGGCGGACCCCGTGACGTCGGAGGCGAACCGGACGGTCAGGTCGGTGACCGCCTGTGCGGAACCGTCCCCGATCGCGGCGACCCGGTCGTTCGGCGTGTGGTACTGGTAGCCGTCCTCGAAGAGGGCGTAGTCGAGTCCCGACCAGCCCTGGGCGCGCCACACCCGGCCGTCGGTGTCGGAGTTGATGAGGCCCGCCTGGAACAGCCACTGGCCGAGGACCGAGCCGTACGGCCGCGCGGTGTCGCCCGCGAGCTCGATCAGCCGGCCGTCGTCCTCGCCCGCCTGGAACAGGATGGGCAGTCCGCCCGAGCCGACGGCCTCCAGGTTCAGGAACCAGCGGACGTCCTTCGCCCACGGGTGCCGGGTGAAGGCGTCGGCGCCGGTGAGGCCGACCTCCTCGCCGCCGTTGAAGAGGTAGACGACGGTGCGGTGGTGGTCCTCGCCGGCCAGCTGCCGGGCGGCCTGGAGCACCGCGCCGACGTTGACGCCGTCGTCGGCGGAGCCGGGGCCCTCCATCGCCGAGTCGACGTGGACGTTCACCAGGAGGGCGTCCTCGCTGTCGCCGGGCTGGCGGGCGATCACGTTCTCGACGGCGTAGTCGACGGCACGGTCGTGGAAGCGGTACGAGCCGGTGGCGCGCTGCCGCTCCACCTCCAGGCCCGGAATCGCCTCCAGCTCGCGGGAGACGAGGTCGAGTCCCTCCGCGAGCCGCGGGCTCGCGGCGACGTGCGTGCCGAGGTCCTCCAGCCGCTGGGCCGTGGCCAGCGCGCCCCGGCCCGCCTCCCCGTCGGGTGCCGGGCGGGTCGCCCCGTACGCCAGCGAGAAGGAGACGGCCAGGAGCAGCACCAGGACCGCCCAGGTCCCGGCGAACCGCCGGGCGCCGGCCGGACCGCCGGACGGGCCGCCGGACCGTGCGCCGGACCGGCCTCCGGACGGAGCGCCGGCCCCGGAGGACCGGCGGTCCTCCGCCGAGGGCGCGTCGGCCGTGCTCGGCCGGGACTTCAGCATGCTCATCGCAGAGCCCTCTCCCTAGGTCATTCCCCGGGCTGCGGCAGCTGCCGCAGTTCCCGCCACCACGTGCGCAGTTCGCTCACGACCGTGTCCTCGCGCTCCAGCGTGAGCGCGTGCGCCGCGTCCGGGACGCGGACGAGCGAGGCCTGCGGGACGGCGCGCTCGATCTCCTCGGCCGTGGCCCGCATGCCGAGCGTGTCGGCGTCGCCGACGAGCACCCGGACCGGCACGTCGAGCTTCGCCAGCCGGTCGGCCGCGGGCTCGGGCCGCGTGAAGTCCGGGGTGTCCTTCTGCTGCGTGTAGTTGAGCCGCAGCATCTCGGCGACCGCCTCGCGCAGGGCCGCCCGCTCGGGCGCCTGCTCGCGGCCGGGGCCGTCGACGAAGAGCCGCACCTCGAGGGCGATCAGCTCCTCGACCGTCCGGGGGACGTCGGCCGGCTCGGCGGTGTCCCAGGCCTCCTCGGCCTCCCCGACGGCTTCGAGCAGCGGGCGCTCCTCGTCCGCGACGGGGGAGTCGAAGCCCGAGACGTCGGGCGCGAGCAGGAAGAGGCCGTCCACCCGCTCGGGGTGCGCGAGGGCGAAGTCGATCGCGAGGCGCGCGCCGCGCGACTCGGCCACCAGCACGGCGGACTCGAGCCCGTAGGCGTCGAGGACGCTCCCGAGGTCGGCGAGGTCGGAGAACTCGCCGTCCAGCGTCGTCGTCGACCGGCCGAAGCAGCGGCAGTCGTAGGCGACGGAGAACATCTCGTCGCTCAGCGCTTCCATCAGCGGGTGCCACATCTGCCCGTGGGCGATGCCGGAGTGGACGAGGACGGCGGCGGGGCCGGCCGGGGCGCCGCTGCTCACGGCGTGCAGGGTGCCGCCGGGGACGGTGAGGGTACGCGTTTCCATGGTCATCCTTCGATTGACTGCAGGGGGCGGGTGTCGGACCGCTGGTGACAGCCGACCACGAACGAGGCGACCTCCTCGACGTGTTGCAGGAGGAACATGTGACCGCCCTCCCACATCCGGACGGGGCAGTCGCCCTGCCCGTGCGCCGCCCAGGCCGTGAGGCCCTCGACGGGCACGCCGGGATCGTCGGTTCCCCCGATCGCGAACACCCGGGCGGAGAGTGCGGGGCCCTCCGCGTACCGGTAGCCCATCGCCATCCGGTAGTCGGCGCGCAGGCCCGGCATGACGAGTTCGAGGAGGTCGGGCTGGGTGAAGAACTCCGGGGGCGTCACCCCGTGCGAGCGGAGGCTGGAGAGGATCTCGGCGTCCGTGGGCACCGGCCTGGGGGGCAGCACCTTCGGCGCCACCATCCCGGACGCGATCAGGCAGTCGACCGGGAGCGCACGCTCCTGGAGCAGACGGGCCAGTTCGAACGCGACCAGCGAGCCGAAGCTGTGCCCGAACAGGGTGGTCGGCCGCCGGTCCGCGCCGAGCTCGTCGGCCAGGGTGCGGACGAGCAGCCCCATGTCCTCCAGGGGTTCTTCGAGCATCCGGTGTTCGCGTGCGGGCAGATGGGGTGCCCACAGCTCCACCTCGGGGGGAAGCCACCCGGTCCAGCTCTCGTAGACCGTGCCGTTGCCGCCCGCGTAGGGCAGGCACACGATCCGGCTGGTTCCTTCACCGGCGCTGAGCCGTCGGAGCAGGGTCATGGCGGACGATCAGCTCCGCGCGCAGCGCGGACGCATGTCGGTCCACACGGTCTCGATGCGGTCGAGGCACTCGTCCTTGCTGGCGGCCGGTCCGTCGGCCTCCCAGCCGGCGGGCAGCTCGCGGTCGCTGCGCCAGATCGAGTACTGCTCCTCTTCGTTGACCACGACGACGTAGTCGGGCTCTGCGGTGGTCACGCTCATGGGGTCACCTCTTCGGGTGTCGGGTGTACGGGTGTGGGACGTACGGGGGCGGGTGCGGCGGCCGGCGCGGCCGCGGCGGAGAGCCGGCGGCCGTAGCCGGCGAAGACGAGGCTGATCGCGATGGAGGAGACCGCGATCACGGCCAGGGTCACGGAGCCGGAGGTCGCCTCCAGGGCGATGCCGGCCGCCAGGACGGACAGGGGTTTCAGGCTGAACGCGGCGACCTGCGCGGTCGTCGTCACCCGGCCGAGGAGCTCGTCCGGGGTGAGCCGCGCCCGCAGCGTGCTGTAGACGATCGCCGAGAGCGACTCCCCGCCGCCGGCGAGGAAGACGACGCCGAGGGCCAGCGGCAGCGACGCGGTGCCGCTCAGGACGAGCAGCGCGACGCTCCCGAGGACCGTGCCGGCGCACATGACGGCGACGGTGGCGGCCTTCATCCGCGAGGCGAGCACGGCGCCGGCGATCGCCCCGACCGCGTAGACCGCGATGATCGACCCGAGGACTCCGGGCGACCAGCCGAGGTCCTCGCGGATGAAGTACGTGGCGCAGATGACGACCGGCGAGGTGAAGAAGGTGACCGCCGCCCAGTAGAGCAGCGCCGCCCGGAGGAGCCGGTGTCCGGCGATGAACCGGAAGCCCTCCAGGACCTGCCGCCGCATCGGCGCGGGCGCCTGCTCCCGCGCGTTCTGCATCGGTCGGCGGATCAGCATCAGGGAGACCGCCGACACCGCGAAGGTCAGCGCGTCGACCCCCAGGGTGCCGGCCCCGCCGATGCCCGTCACCAGGACACCGGCGAGCGCGGGGCCGGCGATGTAGCCGAGCGCGTTGCCGATCGACAGGAGCGAGTTGGCCTCGCCGAGCCGGTCGCGGCCCACCAGCGAGGGCACGCAGGACAGGCAGGCCGCCTCGAAGACGGCGTACAGCACACCGACCGGCACGGCCACCGCGTACAGCACCGGCAGCACCGGCAGCCCCAGCCAGGCCGCCAGCGGCACCGCGCCGACGAGCAGCGCGCGTCCCACGTCCGACCAGAGCATCATCCGCCGCCGGTCGAGGCGGTCGGCCCAGGCGCCCGCGGGGACGCCGAGCAGCATCATGGGCAGCGCCGACAGCATGGCGATCAGACCCATGTGCAGTCCGGAGCCGGTGAGGGCCAGGACCAGCAGCGGCAGGGCGGTCTTGCTCAGCGCGTCGCCGAGTGCCGAGGCGCCCTGGCCGCCGGCGAACAGCAGGAAGTCGCGGTCCCGCAGCAGGTTCCGGCCCTCGGGGCCGGCCGTGCTCACAGCCGTGCTCGCAGGTGTGCTCACGGTCAGGCCCAGTCGTCCCAGTCCTTGGCGCCGGTCACGTTGCGCAGACCGCCCTGGGACTTGAAGTACATCTGCGCCAGGTAGCGCTCGGGGATGCAGGTCAGCCAGCCCAGCGCGTTGTCCTCGCCGACGATCTGGTGGCTGTACGAGATCGAGGTGTCCATGGCCTCGATGGCGTGCCAGTAGCCGCTGGGGACGTACAGCGTCTCGCCCGGGTGCAGGACGGTCTCCTCCACGACCACGTCCTTGAAGCGCGGGTGGCGCGTCAGGTCGGGGCGGCGGTAGTCGACCTGCGCCATGCCGAACTGGCGGCGGAACGGGCGCGGGTACAGCTTGGCGTGCTGGTCCGGGGAGACGAAGTAGCAGCGCTTGCGGCCGACGACCTGGCTCAGGTAGGCCGCGGTCTGCATGCCGTCGCTGTGGAACGGGGTGACGGTGCCCTTGCTGCCGACGAACATCACGGACGCGACCCGGGAGGACACGGTGGAGCGCGAGGCCCCCTTGCCGCCGCCGCGGTTGAGGAAGAGCTTGGCGAGGTACAGGCCGAGCATCTTCGCCGGGTTGACCGTGCCGGCCGGCAGCTTCGCCTTGAAGCGGATGTCGGCCCAGTTCGGCGCCAGGTCGGGGAGGTCGTAGTCCTCCTCCAGGCCCGGGTAGTGCTCGACCATCCGGTGGACCGGGTAGGCGCGCAGGTAGTACGCCTTGCCCTCGTCGGTGTTCTTCTCGATCTCGTCGAGGAGCGCGGACAGCTTCATCCCGCGGAAGCCGCCGACGTTGCCGAGGATCAGCTCCTTGTCGAGCCGCTGGAGGTTGGCGTGGATGTCCAGGTCGCCGAAGTGCTCGCGGAAGTAGTCCAGGCTCCAGCGCTCCATGGCCGGCCAGTCGTCCATCAGGCCGGTGATGATGGCGGGCTTGCGCTTGTACACGTACTCGCGCTTGAACATCTCGGGGTCGGGGTTGTGGAGCCGGTCGATCGCGTCGATCTTGACGGTCGCCTCGGGGAAGATCGTGCCGGCGACGGCCGCGTCCTGCTCGGTCTGGCTGATGGTCATCGTGGGTCCTGTTCGTAAGTCTGTGGGGTGACGGATGGGGGGACTGCGGGCCGCGTCAGTGGGAGAGCGCCGTGCGCAGGCCCTCGTGGATCAGTTCGCAGCCGTACCGGAGGACATCGAGCTCCATGGTCAGAGCGGGCAGCAACTTGAGGACGGCCTTGTCGCGGCCGGTGGACTCGACGATCAGGCCGCGCTCGAAGCACCAGGCGACGACCTCGTCGGCGGCCCGGCGACCCCCGGCGTGCGTCAGGTCGATGCCGATCGCGTGGCCCTCGCTGCGGACCTCGACGCCGGGCAGCGGGTGGCTCTCCCAGAAGGAGCGGAGCAGCTCGGCGCCGTTCCGGGCCCGGTCGAGGAAGGCGTCGTCCTTCCACAGGTCGAGGGCGGCGCAGGCGGCGACGAACGCCAGCTGGTTGCCGCGGAAGGTGCCCGGGTGGTCGCCGGCCTTCCAGGAGTCGAGGCCCTCGCGGATGAGGAGGATCGACATCGGCAGGCCCAGGCCGCCGATCGACTTCGAGACGGTGATGAGGTCGGGGACGACCCCGGCCTGCTCGAAGGAGAAGAAGCCGCCGGTGCGGCCGCAGCCGGCCTGGATCTCGTCGGCGATCAGCACGATGCCGTACCGGTCGCAGAGCTCGCGCAGGCGGCGCAGGTCCTCGTCGGGGATGCGGTAGACGCCGCCCTCCATCTGGACGACCTCGAGGATCACCGCGGCGGGCACGTCGACGCCGGACAGGTCGTCGCTCAGGAACTGCTCGAGGAGGTCGAGGGTCGGGAAGTGGCCGCGCGGGCCGACCGGGAACGGCAGGTGGGTGACCTCGCCGAGGGCCGTACCGGCCACCTTGCGCAGCGAGTTGTCCGCCGTCGCCGCGAGGCTGCCGCGGCTGACGCCGTGGTACGCGCCGGAGAAGGCGATCACCTGGGAGCGGCCGGTGTGCTTGCGGGCCAGCTTCAGCGCGGCCTCGACGGCGTCGGTGCCGGTGGAGCCGCAGAACTGGACGCGGTGGTGCAGTCCGCGCGGCTCCAGGATCTCCCGGCCGAAGCGCTCCAGGAACTCGCGCTTGGCCGCCGTGTGGAAGTCCAGGGCGTGCAGCAGCCCGTCGCCCTGGAGGTAGGCGAGGACCTGACGCTTGATGTGGTCGTGGTTGTGGCCGTAGTTGAGGGCGCCGGCGCCGGAGAAGAAGTCGACGTACTCCGTCCCGTCCTCGGCGACCAGCGTGGTGCCGTGCGCCGAGCTGAGCAGCGTGGGGAACGCCCGGCAGTACGACCGGACGGCGGACTCCCGGGTCTCGAAGACCTCGGTGGAAGGGGCGGGGGCGGAAGGGGCGAGAGCGGAGGGGGCGAGAGTGGAGGGAGCGCGTTCTGCCATGACCGTCATCGGGGGTCTCCAATCGAGTGGGGGGCGAGCGGGAGCACCTGGCCGACGGTGGCGGCAGGTGTACGGGCGACGGAGGCGAGCAGCGCGAGGTAGTCGTCGAGCAGCTGCCGGGCGTCGGTGTCGGCGACGCGGTCGCCGTAGTACGACAGGGCGATACGGGGTTCGGCGTCGTCGGTGACGTCGAGGCGGAGCGAGAACTCGGTCTGGTTGCGGGTGCCGTCGCTCTCGGCGCCCTCGTGGACGCTCGCGGCCTGCTGGGCACGGAGCGCCGAGGAGACCGGATAGTTGGCGACGACGACGACCGAGTCGAACAGCGGTCCTTCGCCGGCCCCCATCCGCTGGAGCGTGCCGGTGGGGACCGAGGTGTGCTCGGCGCCCTCGACGCGGGCCAGCTGGAAGCGGTCGAACAGGGCGGTCAGGCTCTCGTCCCGGTCGATCTCCACCCGTACGGGCAGGGCGGCGATGAACAGGCCGACCGCGCGCTCCAGGCCGTCGACGGCCCGGTCGCGTCCCGCCGAGACCACGCCGACCGTGACGTCGGCGCGCTCCAGGCGCGCGGCCGCGAGGAGCGACCAGCCGGCGCAGGCCAGGGTGGAGAAGGTGTGGCCGTGCTCGGCGGCCCGCTCGCGCAGCGCCTGGGCGACCGCCGGGTCGAGCCGGCCGGCCACCCGGGCGAAGCGGGACGGGCCGAGGAGGCCCGGCTCCGCCGCCAGCCGGGTCGGGAGGGCCCCGGCCAGCTGGTCCCGCCAGAAGGCGGTGTCCGCCTCCGGGTCGGTGTGCTCGGCGTCGAGCTCGGGGACCGGCGGGAGGCCGGCGTCCCGTCCTTCGAGGGCGGCGACGTAGAGCGCGAGGAGTTCGTCGAGCAGCACCAGGTTCGACCAGCCGTCGGCCAGCAGGTAGCTCTGGATCTGGCCCAGCCACCAGGTGTTCCGGCCGCGCACCAGCCACACCCGCCACAGGGGCGGCTCGGAGACGTCGAAGGGCGTGGCCCGCTCGGCCTCCAGGAGGGCGATCAGCTCGTCGGCGACCGCGTCCGGCTCGTGGTCGCTCCAGTCGAGGACCTCGATCACCGGGGCGAGCTCGTCGGCGACGACCGGGACCCAGGCGCCGTCGCCGTCGCGCCGGAAGCCGGTGCGCAGGGCGGGGTGGCGGTCGCCGAGCGCCTGCCAGGCGGCACGGAAGCCGTCCGGGTCGATCTCGAAGGGCAGCTCGGTGGTGGACTGCATCTGGTACAGGCCCGGCACCCAGTCGTTCTCCAGGACGTCCAGCATGTGCTGCTGGCCGGGCGTCACCGCCGGTCCGGCGGGACGGGGCCGGGCGGGCCCGGCGGCCGGGGCGGCCTCCCGCTCGTCGATCGCCTTCGCGAGCGACTCGACCGTCTGGTGGGCGAAGACCATGCGCGGGGTCATCTCCAGGCCCGCGCGGCGGGCCGCGCTGACCATGCGGATGACGGCGATGGAGTTGCCGCCCAGGGTGAAGAAGCCGACGTCGGCCGGGACGTCGTCGCGGCCCAGCGCCTCGCGCCACAACTCCACCAGGGCCCGCTCGGTGTCGGTGCCCGCGGCCCGTCCGGTGACGGCGGCGACCGTGGGCGCCGGCAGCTCGCGGCGGTTGATCTTGCCGTTGTGGGTCAGCGGGAAGGCGTCCATGCGGACGAACGAGGCGGGCACCATGTGCTGGGGCAGCCGCTCCGCCAGCTGCCGCTTGAGCTCGGCGTCCTCGGGGATCTCCCCGCCGGTCGGCGCCACCAGGTAGGCGACGAGCGTCTTCGCGCCGTCGCGCGGGCCGTGCGCCGCGACCAGGCAGGAACCGCCGCCGATCACCTCCCGCAGGGCCGCCTCGATCTCGCCGGTCTCCACCCGGTAGCCGTTGATCTTGATCTGGAAGTCGATGCGGCCGAGGAGCTCCAGATTGCCGTCCGGCATCCAGCGGGCCCGGTCGCCCGTGCGGTACATCCGCGCGCCGGGCAGCGGGCTGAACGGGTCCGGCAGGAACTTCTCGCCGGTCAGCCGGGGCCGGTTGTGGTAGCCCCAGCCGACGCCGACACCGCCGAGGTACAGCTCGCCGGGGACGCCGACGGGCAGCGGGGACAGCGAGGCGTCGAGGACGTACGAGGTCTGGTTCGCCATCGGGACGCCGTACGGGATGCTGCGCTGCTCCGGCAGGACCTCGCCGATCAGGTGGATCGTCGAGTCCATGGAGACCTCGGTGGCGCCGCCCATGCTGACCAGCTGCGCCGACTCGACGAGCTGGGCCGCGCCGCGCTGCGGCAGCGCCAGCGGGATCCAGTCGCCGCCGAGCAGCACCAGCCGGATCGGCAGCCGCTCGCCGCCGCGCACCTCGGCCTCCTCGACGAGCAGGCCGAACAGGGCGGGGACCGAGTGCCACACGGTGACGGACTCGCGCTCGATCGTCTCGATCCAGCGGTGCGGCGAGCGCTCGTCCTCGGGCGTCGGGAAGACCACGGTCGCGCCGGCCATGAGCGTGCCGAACACGTCGTACGCGCTCATGTCGAAGGCCAGCGCCGAGACGCCGAAGACCTTGTCACCGGGGCCGACCAGGAAGCGCCGGTTGAAGTCGGTGAAGTTGTTGACGCGGCCCCGGTGGTCGAGCAGCACGCCCTTGGGCAGACCGGTCGAGCCCGAGGTGTAGATCAGGTACAGCAGGTCGTCCGGGCGGACCTCGCGCTCCGGCCGGGTCGCGGGGAGGTCCCCGGCGGAGGACGGGTCGACGGCCGTGACGCCGTCGCCGGCGAGCCGGTCGTCACGGGTGACGACCAGGCGGGCGCCGGAGTCCGCCAGCATCCACTGGAGGCGCTCGGCCGGGTAGCCCGGGTCCAGCGGCACGTAGCCCGCGCCGGCCTTGGCGATGGCGAGCTGGGTGACGACCAGGTCGATGCCGCGCTCCAGGCAGACGCCGACGCGCTCGTGGCGGCCGGCGCCCCGCTCGATGAGCAGGTGGGCGAGGCGGTTGGCGCGGGCGTCGAGTTCGGCGTAGTCGACCGCCTCGTCGCCGCAGACCACGGCCGTGGCGCCCGGGTCCACGTCCGCCCACTGCTCGAACAGGCCGTGCGCGGTGGCGTCCTCGGGGTACTCCTCCCCCGTGCGGTTCCACTCGTCGACGACGAGCTCCCACTCGGCCGGGGTGAGCAGGTCCGCGTTGTCGACGTGGACGTCCGGGGTCTCGCACAGTCCGGTGAGCAGTCGCCGGTAGTGGCCGAGCAGGCGCTCGGCGGCGTCGGCGTCGATCACCGACTCGTCGAACTCCAGCGACACCATGACCTCGTCGTCCGTCACCGCGCAGGACAGGTCCAGCGGGAACTTGGCGGTGCCGGAGTGCAGATGGGTGGGGGTCAGCGACAGGTCGCGCAGCCGCATCTCGTGGCCGGGACCGTTGTTGAAGACGAACATGGCCTCGAAGAGCGGGCTCTCGGCCAGGGTCCGCTGCGGCGCGACCTTGTCGACCAGCACGTCGAAGGGGATCTGGTGCTCCTGGGCCCACAGCGACTCGCGGGTGATCCCGGCGAGCACGTCGCCCAGGGTGCCGGCCCCGGCGGACAGGTCGGCGACGACGGGAACGGTGTTCGCGAAGTAGCCGACCAGCCGCTCGGTCTGCCGGTTCCGGTTGGCCATGACCGTGCCGATGGCGAACCGGGAGGTGCCCGTGTACCGGTGCAGGAGCACCGCGAACGCGCTGAGCATCACGTTGAACGCGGTCGTGCGGTGCGTCTCGGCGGCACGCTGGAGCTCGCGGCCGAACTGCCCGTCCCACTGGCAGCGGATGCGCCGCCCGGTGCGGGCCGTGCCCCGGTCGCCGCTCGCCGACAGGCCGAGCGGCTGGGCCCAGGCCAGCTGCTCGCGCCACTGCGCGACCAGCCAGTTGTAGTCCGCGGGCTCCTGGGCCCGCTCGTGCACGGCCGCGTCGGCGTAGTCGATGCCGAGCTCGGGCAGCCGGGGCGAGCGGCCCTCGCGGGCCGCGTCGTACAGCTCCGCGAGGTCCTCCAGGAGGACGCCCACCGACCAGGCGTCGGTCGCGATGTGGTGCACGACCAGCGCGAGCAGGTGGTCGTCGGCGGCGATCCGGAACAGCCGGCCGTGCATCACGGGCCCGGCGGCCAGGTCGATCGGCCGGGCCGCCTCGCGCTGCGCGGCGGCCATCGCGGCCTCCTCGCCGCCGGTCTCCTCGACCGGCAGCGGCACCGGCTCGGCCTCCCGCACGACCTGCTCCAGGCCGCCGTCCGGCAGCTGCCGGTAGACGGTGCGCAGGACCGAGTGCCGGGCGACGAGCCCGTCGAGCGCGGTGCGCAGCGCGGCGACGTCGAGCGCGCCGCGCATCCGCACGCCGTACGGCACGTTGTACAGCGGGCGGCCGTCCGCGAGGGACTCGGCGACCCACAGCTGCTCCTGGCCGCGGGAGAGCAGGACGGGCGCCGCGGGGTCGCGGCGGCGGATGGTGCGCGCCGCCGCCCGCTGCTTGCCGCGGGCGAGCAGGAGCTGGGCCATCAGCTCCCGCTTGGCCGCGGAGAGGCCCTTGACGGCCTCCCGCTTGGTGGAGACTTCCCCGATCATGCGTCCCTCTCCTCGCCGGCCGCGAGCAGCTCGCGGGCCTGGTCGTCGGTCACACCGTCGAGCAGCACCTCGAGTTCGAGGAGCTCGGCCTCGCTCAGCCCGGCCATCTGGAGCTCCTCCAGGGCCTGTGCGACACCGCGCACGGTGGGCTGCTCGAAGACGGTGCGCAGCGGCAGTTCGATGTCCGTCTGCGCGGCCAGTTCGGCCACCAGACGGGTGGCGAGCAGCGAGTGGCCGCCCAGGGTGAAGAAGTCGTCCAGCGCGCCGACCGCCGGGGTGCCGAGCAGTTCCTCGAAGACCGAGGCCACGAGCCGCTCGGTGGGGCCGGACAGCGCCTCGAAGCGCTGCCGGACCCGCTCGACGGTGACCTCGTCGCGCTGGAGGGCGTTCCGGTCCACCTTGCCGTTGGCGTTGCGCGGCAGCCGGTCGGCGAAGACGTAGCCGGTGGGGACCATGTAGCGCGGCAGGCGGGTGCCGAGCGCGGCGGCCAGGACGGCCGGGTCGTGCTCGGTGCCGACCACGCAGGCGACCAGGGTGGGTTCGCCGTCGCAGTCGCGCAGGACGACCGCCGCCTCCCGTACGGCCGGCAGCTCGCACAGCGCCGTCTCGACCTCGCCGGCCTCGATGCGGAAGCCGCGGATCTTCAGCTGGTCGTCGAGGCGGCCGAGGAACTCGAGCCGGCCGTCGGCGTGCAGCCTCACCCGGTCGCCGGTGCGGTAGAGCCGGGCGCCGGGGACCGTCGCGTACGGGTCGGGGACGAAGCGGTCCGCGGTGGCCTTCGGGTCACCGAGGTAGCCGCGGCCGACCACCGGACCGCCGATGGCGAGCTCGCCCGGCACGCCGAACGGCACGCGCCGTCCCTGCGCGTCGAGGACGTACGAGGTGACGCCGGCGACGGGGCTGCCGAGCGGGACCGGGCGGTCCGCCGGCGGCGGCGTGGACAGCACCGCGAGGTGGGTGTCGTCCGAGCACTCCGCGGGGCCGTAGGCGTTGACCATCGGGATCCCGGGGAAGCGGCGCAGCCAGTCCGCCGCGAGGTCCGGCGGCAGCGCCTCGCCCGTGGCGATCAGGAACCGGAGGCTCGCCAGGTCGCCGCCCGCCGCGTGGTCGAGCAGCGCCCTGATCATGCCGGGCACCAGCTGGAGCACGGTGACACCGCGCTCCCGGACGAGGGCGAGCAGCGCCTCGGCGTCGCGGCTGGTGGCGTCGGGGCTGACCACCGTGGTCGCGCCGCGCATGACCGCGACGAGCATCTGCCAGACGGAGATGTCGAAGGACTGCGAGGCGGTCTGGGCCACGACGTCGCCCGAGGTCAGCTCCAGGTCGTGGGCCATCAGTTCGAGGTGGCCCAGGAGTCCGGCCTGCTCGATCTCCACGCCCTTGGGCTCACCGGTCGTACCGGAGGTGAAGATGACGTACGCGCGCCGGTTCGGGTGCGCGCCGGAGGCGTCGAGCGGACGGTCCGCGGTGGAGTCGTCGAGGACGAGGTGGCTGCCGCGGGCCTTGCCGTCGCCGAGCAGGGCGGCGATCCGCTCCGCGTGCTCGTCGTCGGTGACCGCGACGACCTCGCCGAGCCGGTCGAGGATCGTGGCGATCCGCCGGTCCGGCACGGCCGGGGAGACCGGCACGTACGTGGCGCCGGCCGCGCCGCAGGCGAGGGCGGCGGCGATGTGCCGGGCGGAGCGCTCGGCGCAGACCACCACGGCCGGCTCGGGGCCGGTGGCCGCCGAGGTCAGCCGCTCGGCGAGCGCCGCGACGCGGTCCCGCAGCTCCCGGTAGGTCCAGACGGTGGTGCCGTCGACGACGGCGGGGGCGTCCGGGGTGTGCCGCGCCCAGTGTTCGAGCGCCTCGGCGGTGGTCCTCGGCGTGAGGGCGGCCGGTCCGGCGCTCAGGGCGTCCTGGGCCGCGGCCTCGGCGGCCGAGCGCAGTTCCAGGTCGGCCACGGCCCGCGTCGGGGCGGCGGTGATGCTGCCGAGCAGGGCCTCGAAGTGGTCGAGGAGCTGCTCGCCGGTCTCGGCGTCGAACAGGTCGGCGTTGAGTTCCAGGGTGGCGTGCAGGCCGTCCTTCTCCTCGGCCAGGTCGAGGCTGAGGTCGAACTTGGCGGTGCCGACCGGGGCGTGCAGCCGCTCCAGCCTGAGGTCGCCGAGGTCGATCTCCGAGTAGGGCGCGTTGTGCAGGGTGAACATGACCTGGAAGAGCGGGCTCACGCTCAGGTCGCGGTTCGGCTGGAGCGCGTCCACGACCCGGTCGAAGGGGACGTCCTGGTTGGCGTAGGCCGCCAGGGTCGTCGAGCGGACGCGTTCGAGCAGCTCGGTGAAGGACTCCTCCGCGGAGAGCTTGTTGCGGAAGACGATCGTGTTCACGAAGAACCCGACCACGTCCTCGATCTCGACCGAGCGGGTGCCCACCGGGGTGGCGACCGCGATGTCCGCCGCGCCGCTGTAGCGGTGCAGCTGGGCGTTGAAGGCCGCGAGGAGGGTCATGAACAGGGTCGCGTTGTGCTCGCGGCCCACGTGCCGGACCCCGTTGACCAGTTCGGCGTCGAGGATCCGGCGGACCGTCAGGCCGCGGTTGGTCATCGCGGCGGGCCTCGGCTTCTGCGCGGGGAACTCCAGCACGGACGCCGGCTCGGCCAGCGTCTCGCACCAGAAGTCCAGCTGCCCCTGGTAGTCGCCGCCCTCGACCCGGTCGCGCTGCCAGCTCGACCAGTCGGCGTACTGCACCTCCAGCTCGGGCAGCGGCGAGGCCGTTCCCTGGCGTCGCGCCTGGTAGAGGGCCGCGAAGTCGCGGACCACGATCTGCAGGCCCCAGCCGTCGGCGACGACGTGGTGCACGGTGAGGACGAAGACGTGGTCCTCGTCGGAGAGCCGGATCAGGGTGGCCTGCTCCAGCGGCGCCTGGGCCAGGTCGAAGCGGTGCCGGGCGGCCTCGTCGACGAGCTGCCACATGCGCTGCTCGGCGTCCTCCCGCGGCTCGTCGCTCAGGTCGACGACCGTGAGCGGCATGGTGACCTCGCCGGCCGGCTCGACGATCTGGCCGACCCGGCCGTCGTCCATGACGATCCGGGTGCGCAGCACCTCGTGCCGGTCGACCAGCTCGTCCAGGGTGGCGGCCAGCGCCTCGGTGTCCAGCGGGCCGCGCATCCGCACGACCGTCGGGCTGTTGTAGGCGCCGGTGTCGCCCTCCAGCTGGTCGAGGACCCACAGGCGTTCCTGGCCGTACGAGGCGGGCAGGGCGCCGGTGCGGGGCAGGGCGGTGATCGGCGCGGCGACGGCGGCGGCGCCGGCGACTCCGTCGATGTGGGCGGCGAGGTCCCGCACGGTCTGCTTCTCGAACAGGGTGCGCAGCGCGATCTCGCAGCCGAAGACCCGGCGGATCCGGGACACGACCTGGGTCGCCATCAGCGAGTGTCCGCCGAGGTTGAAGAAGTTGTCCTCGGGACCCACCTGGTGGGCGCCGAGCACGTCCTGCCACAGGCCGGCCACCAGTTCCTCGGTGGGCGTCAGCGGGGTGCGCGGTCCGTCCTCGTGGACGCCGGTCGCCGCGGAGGGCTCCGGCAGCGCCGCACGGTCGATCTTGCGGTTCGGCGTGAGCGGGAAGGCGTCGAGGACCACGACGAACGCCGGGACCATGTAGTCCGGCAGCCGCTTGCGGACGTACCCCTTCAGCTCGTTGCCGGCCACCTTCTGGCCGGGCCTGGCCACCACGTAGGCGACGAGCGCGGTCTCGCCGCTGGCGTCGGCGCGGGCCATGACCAGGGCGTCCTGGACCTCCGGCGCGGAGCAGATCACGTGCTGCACCTCGTCGGTCTCGACGCGGTAGCCGCGGATCTTCACCTGGTTGTCGGCGCGGCCGAGCGGGGTGACGGAGCCGTCGGCGAGGTAGCGGCCGAGGTCGCCGGTGCGGTACATGCGGTCGTCGTCGGACGTGCCGAACGGGTTGCGCACGAACTTGACGGCGTTGAGCTGCTCGTCGGCGTAGCCGAGCGAGAGGTGCGGGGAGCGGATGACGATCTCGCCCGGCTCGCCGACGCCGGCCTGCCGGCCGGCCTCGTTGAGGACGAGGAGCTGGACGTCCTTCATGCCGCGGCCGAGGGGGTACGTGACCCCGGGGTCGGTCTCGGCGGTGCCGTGGGCGGCGGGGACCACGTAGTAGCCGACCGCGCGCTGCGTCTCGGTCGAGCCGTACAGGTTGACGCAGGTCGCCGAGCCCGCCATGCGGGTGATCGCCCGTACGTCACGGCTGGTCAGCGTGTCGCCGAGGAAGAAGACCCGCTCCAGGAGCGGCAGCGTGCCCGGGGCGACCGACAGCTGGTCGAAGAGCCGCGCCATCGGGGGCGTCATGTGGCTGACCGAGACCTGGGCCGTGCGGAACCACTGGGCCAGCCGGCCCGGGGTCTCGACGTCGAGGCGGTCGGGCACGCAGATCGTGGCGCCCGTGACCAGCGGCGTGAACACCTCGCGGTGCAGCGGGTCGTGGCTGATGCCGGAGAGCAGGCTGTAGCGGTCGGTCTCGCGGAGCCCGAAGGTCTCCACCATCCACGGCACGAAGTGGGTCAGGGAGCCGTGCGCGCCCCGGATGCCCTTCGGCTTGCCGGTGGAGCCCGAGGTGAACGCGATGTACGCGCAGTCCCGCGGGCCCACCTGGACCGCCTCGGCCGGTTCGGCGCCCTGCGGCACCAGGTGCCGGGCGTCCGCGAGGCGGGACGGCAGCTCGAAGCGGCAGCGCAGGGAGTGCGCCTGGAGCGCGGTGTCCACCGCGAGCGGCACGGCACCGGCCCCCTCCAGCTGGAGGAAGGCGCTCGGGCGGGCCACCGCCAGGCAGTCGGCGATGCGGTCGGCCGGGTAGCTCGGGTCGAGGATGGCGAACGAGGCTCCGGCGCGCATCACCGACAGGATCGCCCAGACCAGGGAGGCGCTGCGCTCGCCGTAGATGGCGACCACGTCGCCCTTGGCGACGCCCTGCTGGTTCAGCAGCCCGGACATGGCGGCCGTCGCCCAGGCGAGGTCGCCGTAGGTGAGCTCCTGGCCCGGCTCGCTGATCGCGATCCGCTGCGGCTCACGGGCGGCCAGCCGCTCGAACTGCTCGACCACCGACCCGTACCAGGTGGTGTCCAGCGGCGCGGCCGGGTCGGGCAGCTCGCGGCGGGCCTGCGGCGTGTCGAGCCGCAGGGCGTCGATGGGGCTGCCGCTGTCGGCGACGGCCTGCTCGATGACCCGGATCCACTGGGCGAGCAGCTCCCGCGTGGTGGCCTCGTCGAACCGCTCGCCGGCGTACATCAGGTCCAGCGAGAGGCCCGGCCCCGCGGGGTCGACGTAGAAGGTGAGGTCGAACTTGGCGCCGAGGTCGGGGACCGCGAAGGTGTCGACCTCGATGCCCGGCAGCTCGGACCGGTGCGGCGGGATGTTGAGCAGGTTCAGGTAGACCTGGAAGAGCGGCGTGGTGTTCAGGTCGCGCTCGGGGGCCAGCTTTCCGACCAGCGTCTCGAACGGGACGTCCTGGTGCTCGTACGCGTCGAGGGTGGTCGTGCGGACCCGGTCGAGCAGCTCGGCGAAGGTCGGGTCGCCGGACAGGTCGGCGCGCAGCACCAGCGAGTTGATGAAGAAGCCGATCAGGTCCTCCACCTCGCGGTGGCGGCGGCCCGCGATGGGCACGCCGATCGCGAAGTCGCGCTGGCCGGCCAGCCGTCCCAGGGTGAGCTGGAGGGTGGCGGCGAGGACCATGAACAGCGTCGCCCCGGATCCGGCGGCGAGCCGCTCCATCGCCTCGCGCAGCTCCGGCGTGACGGTCGCCCGCACCCGGTGGCTCTTCTCGTCGTCCGCCGGGGCGGAGCCGGAGCGGGCGATCGGGAGGGTCAGCGAGGGCAGCCCGTCGAGCTGCTCGCACCAGTACGCGACGGAGGCGTCGAGCGCGCCGGAGTCCAGCTGCCGGCGCTGCCAGCGGGAGAACTGCTCGTACGTGACCGGGAGCGGCGGCAGCGGGGCGGCGGGCTCGTGGCCGGTCTCCTCCGCGTAGAAGTGCGTCAGGTCCCGCTTGAGGATCTCCATCGACCAGCCGTCGCCGACGATGTGGTGCAGCGTCAGCACGAGGACGGCGTCGTCGTGGCCGAGGTCGAGGAGCCGGACCCGCAGCAGCGGGCCGGCCGACAGGTCCATCGGCTCCGCGGCCTCGCGCTCCACCAGGGCGAGGGCCTCGGAGACCCGCTCCTCGGCGGTGACGCCGGTCAGCGCGGTGCGCGCCAGGGTGACGTCGGCGCTGTCGAGGACGGACTGCGTCAGGACGCCGTCCCGGTGGGCGACGACCGTGCGCAGCGTGGTGTGCCGCTCGACCAGGCGGCCGACGGCCCGCTGGAGCGCGGCCTCGTCGAGCGCGCCGGTGAGCCGGATCGCGCCGGCCAGGTGGTAGCGGCCGGTGAGGGCGTTCTGGCCGGAGCCGTTCTCGATCTCCTCCAGGAGCCAGAGGCGTTCCTGCATCACCGACAGCGGCGCGTCGCCGCCGTCGGCGGCGTGGTCCGCGATCCCCTCGGAGGCGTCCCGGGCGGCGGCGGCGTCGCACAGCGCGGCGTAGTCGCGGAGCACGGGCGCCTCGAACAGGGCGCGCAGCGGGACCTCGCGGCCCAGCTCCTCGCCCACCTGCGAGGTGATCACGGTGGCGAGCAGGGAGTGGCCGCCGATGGTGAAGAAGTCGTCGCCGGCGCCGACCGCGTCGACGTCGAGGACCTGCGCCCAGACCCGGGCGACGGTCCGCTCGGTCTCCGTCTCCGGCTCGGCGAAGTCGGCGTGCGCGAAGTCGGCGCGGCGCGGCCGGCCGAGACGGCTCGGGTCGATCTTTCCGCCGGGCAGGCGGGGCAGTTCCGCGGAGGCCACGAACGCGGCGGGGACCATGTGCGGCGGCAGTTCCGCCGCGCACAGCTTCGCCAGCGCCTGCGGGGTCAGCTCCGGGTCGGCGGTCTCGACGTGGGCCACCAGGACGCCGTCGAGGCCCCGCACCACGGCCTGCGTCACCCCGGCCAGGGCGAGCAGCACCGACTCGATCTCGGCGGGCTCGACGCGGTAGCCGCGCAGCTTGATCTGGCTGTCGCCGCGGCCGCAGTAGTCCAGGGTCCCGTCGGCGCGCAGCCGGACGAGGTCGCCCGTGCGGTACATGCGGGCGCCGGGGACGGCGGAGAACGGGTCGGGCAGGAAGTGTCCGGCGGTCAGCGCGGGCCGGCCGTGGTAGCCGAGGGCCAGACCGGCGCCGCCGGCGTACAGCTCGCCGACCGCGCCGGCGACCACCGGCCGCAGGTCCGCGTCCAGGACGTACGCCGTGCCGCCCGGCAGGACCGCGCCCAGCGAGGCGGGCTGCCCCGGTTCGAGGGCGGCGGCCGTGATGGCGACGGTGCACTCGGTGGGGCCGTACGCGTTGACGAAGCGCCGGCCCGGCTGCCACCGCTCGACCAGCTCGGGGCGGCAGGCCTCGCCGCCCGACACCAGGGTCTTCAGGAGCGGCAGTTCACGGACGGGCAGGGAGGCGATCACCGACGGCGGCAGCAGGCAGACGCCGATGGCGCGCTCGGCCAGGACGTCGGCCAGGGCCTCGCCGACGAGGGCGTGCTCACGGCCGACGACGCACAGGGTGCCGCCCGCGGCGAGGGTGGAGAAGATCTCCCAGACGGAGGCGTCGAAGCTCAGGCTGGCGAATTGGAGCATGCGCGAGCCGGCGTCGATCCCGAAGACGTGCGCCTGGGCCGCCGTGAGGTTGGCGAGCGAACGGTGGGAGACGAGGACGCCCTTGGGACGGCCGGTGGAGCCCGAGGTGTACAGGAGGTACGCGGGAGCGTCCGGGTCGGCCTGCGGCAGCGCCACGGCCCCGTCCGGTGCCTCGCGCAGCGCCTCCTCGACGAGTTCGCGGGTCACCAGACCGCGCGCCCCCGAGTCGGCCAGCATGAAGTCCTTGCGCTCGGCCGGGTAGGCGGGGTCGATCGGCAGGTACGCCGCTCCGCAGCGCTGCGCCGCGAGGACGGCGACGACCGCCTCGACGGACGGCTCGACCGCCACGGCGACGACGTCGCCGGGGCGCACGGCGAACCGGTCGGCGATCACCCGGGCGACCTGCTCGACCCGGTCGCGCAGCTCGCCGTAGGTCAGCGCGCTGTCGGCGCCCTCCAGGGCGATCGCGTCGGCGCGGCTGTCGACGGCGCGCTCGAACTGCGCCCAGAACGTGTCGGGGTGCCGCTCCGCGCCGGTCCCGGCCGGCCAGTGGCCGAGGGCCGCGGCCGCCGAGGGGGTCTCGACGCGCTCGTCCGGGCGCTGCCCCATCGCGCGGGCCGTCTCGGCGAACAGCCGGGCGACGAGCTGCGCGGTCTCGGGCCGGAAGAGGTCCGTGTTGAACTCCAGCCAGCCCGTCAGCGGGCCGCCGTCGTCGGTGATCTCGAAGGTCAGGTCGGTCTTGGCGGTGCCGGTGTACAGCGGAGCGGTCTCGACCCGCAGGCCGGGCAGGGCCGGCGAGGGCAGGGCGCCGCTGCGGACGTCCAGGATCACCTGGAAGAGCGGGCTGCGGCTGGGGTCGCGGTCCTGGCCGCTCGCCTCGACGATCGCGGAGAACGGCACCCACTTGTGCGGCATCGCCTCCAGGGTGGTGGCGCGGGCCCGGGCGACGAGGTCGCGGCCGGTGGCGCCGCCGGGCGCCTCGAAGCAGAGCGGGACGGTGTTCACGAAGAAGCCGACGACGTCGTCGTAGGCGCCGTCGCCCGGGCGGTTGGCGTCGGGGACGCCGACGACCACCCGCTCCTGGCCGGTCAGCCGGGAGAGCGTCGAGGACAGGCAGGCGGCCAGCGTCATGAAGACGGTCGCCTGCTGGTCGCGGGCGAGGGAGCGCAGCAGGTCCGAGTCGGCCTGGCCGAGGGCCAGCGGGACGCGTGCGCCGTCGAAGGTCTGCACGGCCGGCCGGGTCCGGTCGAAGGGCAGGTCGAGGGCGAGCGGCGCGCCGGCGAGGTGCCCGGACCAGAAGGCCAGGCCCTGCCGGCCCTCCGCGGAGTCGAGCCGGGCGCCCTCGTCGAGGGCCCACCGGGCGTACTGGTGGACGACCGCGGGCGGCTCGCCGGCACCGGTGCCGGCACCGTGCGCGTACAGCTCGGCCAGCTCTCCGGCGATGACCTCCATCGAGCGGCCGTCGGAGACGATGTGGTGGAAGGCCAGGAGCAGGGCGTGCTCGTCGGGCCCGAACTGCACCAGGGCGGCGCGCATCAGCGGCGGCGTGTCGAGGTCGAAGAGCTGCCGCACGTGCTCGCCGACGAGCTCGGAGAGCTCCGCCTCGCGGCGGGCGGGCTCGGCCGACGTCCGGTCGATGACCTCGAAGGGGCAGGTCAGGCCGGTGTGCACGAAGGGCACGGGCCGGCCGCCCTCGTCCTTGAAGCCGGTGCGCAGCGCCGGGTGCCGCTCGACGATCGCGTCGAGCGCGCCGCGCAGGACGTCCCGGTCGAGCTCGCCGTAGAGCCGGAGCACACCCGGCACGACGTAGGCGCGGGAGCCCGGGGCGAACTTCTCCAGGAACCACAGGCGGCGCTGGCCCAGCGACAGGGTGGGCTCGACCTCGGTGGCGGCGTCCGCCGCGCTCCCGGTCTCCACCGGCTCGGCGGCGGCCAGTTCGGCGATCCGCGCCGCCTGGGCGCGGACGGTGACGGACTCGAAGAACATCCGCAGCGGCGGCTGGACGCCGAACTCGCGGCGCACCCGGGTGTTCAGATCGGCGGCGCGCAGCGAGTGGCCGCCGAGCGCGAAGAAGTCCTCGTCGGGACCGACCCCGGCGACTTCGAGCACCTCGCACCAGAGGGCGGCGAGCCTGCTCTCCATCGGCGACATGTCGGCCGCCCCGGCCGAGCGGGACACGTCGAGGGCCAGCTCGCGCAGGGCGTGCGCGTCGACCTTGCCGTTCGAGGTGAGCGGGATGGCGTCCAGGACGAGGAGGCGGCTCGGGACCATGTAGCTGGGCAGCTCGCGGTTGAGCCAGTCGCGCAGCCCGTCGGTGCTGACGTCCGCGCCGGTGACGGCGGCGATCAGCTCGGTCTCGCCCGCGCCGCGGGTGGCGACCACGGCCGCCTCGGCGACCTCGGGGTGCCGGCGCAGCACCACGTCGACCTCGCCGAGCTCGATGCGGTAGCCGCGCACCTTGACCTGCTGGTCGGCGCGGCCGACGTAGCGCAGCTCGCCGTCGGCGGCGCGGCGCACCAGGTCGCCGGTGGCGTACAGGCGGCGGCCCGGCTCGGTCGCGAACGGGTCGGGGACGAAGCGCTCGGCGGTCTTGCGGGGCTCGGAGGCGTAGCCGCGGCCGACGCCGATGCCGCCGATGTACGCCTCGCCGACGACGCCGTCGGCGACGGGCCGCAGCTCGGCGTCGAGGACGTGGACGACCGCGTCGGTCATGTCGGCGCCGATGGACACGTCACGGGCGCGGGAGACCCGGCCCGACTCGGGGCCGAGGTGGGCGACGGTCGAGCACACCGTGGTCTCGGTGGTGCCCCAGCGGTTGTACAGCTCCACGTGGGCGCGGTCGGCCGCGAACCACTGGTCGAGCTTGTCGGGGTGCGCGGCCTCGCCGCCGATGAGGATCGAGCGCAGCGCCGGCGGCACCCGCACCCCGGACTCCAGGGCGGTGACGAGGACGTGGAAGAAGGCCGTGGGGATGTCGACGAGGTTGAGGCGCTGCTCCTCGCACCAGGCCCAGAACAGCTCGGGCGAGCCGAGCACCGACTCGTCGCGCAGCACCAGGGCGGCGCCCCGGGTCCACGCGGAGAAGATCTCCTCCAGGCAGGGGTCGAAGGTGAGCGGGGCGAACTGCAGCACCCGGTCGCCCTCGGCGACGTCGAAGGCGTCGAGGAAGGACAGCACGTAGCTGACGAGCGAGCGGTGCTCGATCTGCACGCCCTTGGGGCGGCCGGTGGAGCCCGAGGTGAAGATGACGTACGCGAGGTTGTCGCCGGTGACGGCGAGCGCGGGACGGTCCTCGGGGAGGTCCGCGCCGGACTCCTCGTCGACGCGGGTCGCCTCGCCCAGGGAGGCCGCGAGCCCGGCGGTCGCGCCGTGGCAGAGGATCCGCTCGCACCGGGCGTCGCCGACCATGTCGGCGAGGCGGTTCTGCGGCAGCGTCGGGTCCAGGGGGACGAACGCGGCCCCGGACTTCATGACCGCGAGCATCGCGACGATCAGCTCGGGGGAGCGCTCCAGGCAGAGGCCGACGGTCTGCTCGGGACGCAGGCCGTCCTGCCGCAGCCGGTGCGCGAGACGGTTCGCGGCGGCTTCCACCTGGGCGTACGTCAGCTCGTCGGCGCCGGCCACGAGGGCGGTCGCGTCGGGGGTGCGGTCGGCCGTCGCCTCGAACAGCTCGTGGACGGAGGTGACGCCCTCCTGGGTGCGGGCGGGTACGCCGGCCCGGGCGAGGGACTCGGTCGCGCCGGTCAGCCGCAGCGCGGAGACCGGGGAACCGCCGTGGACGACGATCTGCCGGAGCAGCTCCAGGAACTGCTCCCCCAGCTGCCCGGCGAGGGCCTCGTCGAAGCGGTCCGCGCGGACCAGCATGTGCGCGAGCAGGCCGCCGTCGGCCGGGATCGCGTGCAGGGTGATGTCGAACTGGGTGGCCAGCTCACCGGCCGGGAACGGCTCCAGGGTGAGGTCGCCGAGGGCCGCGCCGGCGCTGCCCGCGCCGAAGAGGACCGAGGTGACGTCGTCGGCGATCGCGGTGTGCGGCCGCTCGAAGACGACCGCCGTGTTGATCGCGGCCGAGGTGTTGCCCTGGGCGCGCAGCAGCTCGACGAGGCGGCTGACCGGGAAGTGCTGGTGGCCGAGCGAGCGGCGCAGCTGCTGTCCGGTGCTGCGGATCAGCTCGGTGACGGTCGGGTGGGCGCCGGGCTCGGCGCGGACCGGGATGGTGTTGGCGAAGTAGCCGAGGGTGTTGCGGAAGCGGGCCTGCGGGCGGCCGGCCGTGGTGGCGCCGACGACGAAGTCGCGTGCGCCGCTGTGTGCGGCGACGAGGACCTCGAAGGCCGCCATCAGGACCGAGAAGACCGTGGTGTCGCTCTCGCCGGCGATCCCTTCGAGCGCGGCGAGCAGGTCGGCGTCCACCGTCACCCGGTGGCTCGCGATGCCCTGGTCCGGCTGCGGCACCTCCCGTACGGGGAGCGACGGCGCCTGGACGTCACCGGCGAGGAGGTCCAGCCAGTAGCGCTCGTCGGCCTGCCACTGGGGGGAGCGCTCGTAGTCCTGCTGCCAGCGGACGAACTCCTCGTAGCCGACGGCCGGCGGAAGCTCGGGGGTGCGCTCGTGCAGCAGGTCGCCGTAGACGGTGGTCAGCTCGTCGAGCAGGGTCACCACCGACCAGAAGTCCGTGATGGCGTGGTGCTGCGCGAGCACCAGGACCGGCGCTCCGCAGCCGGTGAACAGCTTCGCGCGGGCGACGTCTCCGTGCTCGATGTCGAAGGGGTCGAGGGCGCACGCGTCGACGCGGGCCCGGAGCTCCTGCTCCGTCTCGCCCGTCAGGTCGACGACGTCGAGCTCGAACGGCTTGGCGGGGTCGACGAGCTGCACGCGGCGGCTGCCGTCGACGCCGAAACCGGCGGTGAGGATGGGGTGGCGGGTGCCGATGTGGCGCACGGCGGCGGCCAGCACCCCGGCGTCGACCGGCTCCGACAGCCGGACCGCGACGGAGACGTTCTGCCGGCAGTCCGGGCCTTCGAGGTCCCGCATGAACAGCAGCGACTGCTGACCGGCCGACAGCGGTACGGCTCCGCCGCGCTGCCCGGAGGTCTGCCCGGCCGGCGTCTCGGGTGCGGATTCCAGGCGCTCCTCGACGGCGACCGCGACCTCGCGCAGGCTCGTCGGCTGGAGCAGCAGGCCCGGGTCGGTGACGACGCCGGTCTGCTCCTCGATGCGGAAGGCGAGGTCGACCGCGGCCAGCGAGTCGAGGTCGAGGTCGGCGACCATCGTGGCGGGCGCGTCGCCCTCGCCCCGGCCGACCAGGCTCAGGGCGCGCTCGATCGCGTCGACGCGCTCCTCGCGGGCGAGGGCGAGGAGTTCGGCGCGCGACGGCAGGGCGAGCTCGCGGCGCTCGCCGCGGGCGGCGGCGGTGGTGGAGCGGCGGTAGATCTCGCCCTCGACCTGCCCGGCGGTGTACGCCGTGCGGCCGGCCAGGCGCTGGATCTTGCCGCTGGAGGTCTTGGCCAGGCTGCGGGCGGCGAGCAGGACCACGTCGTGCAGGGCGATGCCGTGCTCCTGCTGGACGGCCGCGGCGATCGCGTCGGCGATCCCGGGGAGGTCCTCCTCGGTGGCGGAGACGGCGACCTCGTGGAGGATCACGCACTCCTCGCCGTCCGCGGTCTCCACCGAGAACGCCGCGCCGCAGCCGGGGCGCGCGAGCGGAGAGGCCGCGACGGCGGTCTCCTCCAGGTCGTGCGCGTAGAGGTTGCGGCCGCGGACGACCATCATCTCCTTGAGGCGTCCGGTGACGAAGACCTGCTCGTCGAGGACGAAGCCGAGGTCGCCGGTGCGCAGGTACGGCTTCGGGTCGTCCGCCAGGCGGGCGCCGAAGGCCGTCTCGGTCGCGGCCTCGTCCTCCCAGTAGCCGGCGGCGACGGACGCGCCGCGCACCCACAGCTCGCCGACCGTGCCGGGTGCGACGCGCTCGCCGGACTCCGGGTCGACGACGGCGAGTTCGTGGCGGTCGGCGACGACGCCGGAGGAGACCAGGTGGTCGCCGTCCGCGCGCTCCTCGGCGCGGCCCTGCTCCAGGGCGGGGCGGTCGACGCGGAGGCTGTGCGCGCCGTTGCCGCGGCCGCTGCCCGCGACGAACAGGGTGGCCTCGGCGAGGCCGTAGCAGGGCAGCAGCGCGGACCGGTCGAAGCCGCTGACGGCGAAGGCGTCGGCGAAGCGCTCCAGGGTGCGGTTGCGGACCGGCTCGGCGCCGCAGAAGGCGACCCGCCAGGACGACAGGTCGAGGTTCTCGCGCTCGGCGGGGGTGCTCTTGTTGACGCAGAGGTCGAAGGCGAAGTTCGGGCCGCCGCTGACGGTCGCGCCGCGGCTGGAGATGGCCTCCAGCCAGCGCATCGGCCGGCGCATGAACTCCAACGGCGACATCAGGACGTTGGACAGGCCGGACAGCATCGGCTGCAGGACGCCGCCCAGCAGACCCATGTCGTGGTAGAAGGGCAGCCACGAGGCGACGACGTCGCCGTCGGCGAGGCCGAAGGCGCCGGCGATCGCGGAGCCGTTGGACAGCAGGTTCCCGTGGGTCACCACGACGCCGCGCGGGGTGCCGGTGGAGCCGGACGTGTACTGGAGCAGGGCGACCGAGTCGGGGGCGACGGCCGGCATGCGCCAGTCGTCGGCGCCCTCCAGCATCGCCTCCTCGGTGACGATCCAGGGCAGCCGGGCCACCTCGGGCGCCTGCTGCTCGAACAGCTCGCGGGTGAAGGCCTGCACCAGGCCGTCCGTGAGGACGATCTCGGCGCGGGAGCTCTGCACCACCGCGCGCAGCCGGGGCAGCGTACGGGCGACGCGCATCGGGTCCGGCGGGTAGACCGGGACGGCGACCATGCCGGCGTACAGCGTGGCCACGAAGCCCACGACGAAATGCTCGCCCGGTGGGTAGAGCAGCATGACCCGCGCGCCCGGCTTCGCCCGCTCCAGGAGGGAGACGGCTATCGCCCGCGCACGCCTGTCGATCTCGAGCATGCTGAGCTTCGTGTCGACGCCACCGGCGTCGGCGAGGAATTCGTAGCTTGCGTCGGCACCGCGCTCGGAGACGTTGCGGCGGATGACATCAACGACAGAATTGTTTGCGTACATAGACCGTTCTCACATCGGCGTGGAGTTTCGGAGCCCGGGCGGGCGGAGTGGCCCTGAGGGCACACCGCGGGGGCGGGCCGGCGTCATGGGGGAGCGCCGGCCCGCGGGGAACCGCGGTCAGTAGCCGGCGACCGGCCGGCGGTGGCAGATGCTGCGGATCCGCTCCTGGACGCGCGCCCGCAGGGCGGGGTCGAGGGCGTAGGTGTTGTTGGAGGTGTTCTCCAGGTCGGTCAGCACCTCGTGGACGAGCTCCGCGACCTCCGCGACGTCGGCCTCGTCGAAACCGCGGGCCGCCATGCTGTTGCTGCCGAACCGCACGCCCGACGTGACGAAGGCGGAGTGCGCGTCGCCGACGATCCGGTTCTTGTTGACGAGCACGCCGCACTGCTCCAGCGCCTTCTCGGCGTTGACACCGGTGACGCCGTACGACGTGAGGACGTCGGCCACGACGATGTGGTTGTCGGTCCCGCCGGAGATCACCCGCACTCCGCGCGCGATGAGCTGCTCGGCGAGCGTGGCCGCGAGGTCGCGGACCCGGTGGATCCGGGCGGTGAACTCCGGCGTGGTCGCGGCACCCAGGGCGTAGGCCTTGGCGGCGATGCTGTTGACCACCGGAGCGCCCTGGATCAGCGGGAAGAGCCCGCTGTTCAGGGTCTGCTGGAGCGTGCGGCCGGTGGGGAGCACCATGTCGGCCGAGTCGCCGAGCATGATCAGGCCGCCGCGCGGACCGTAGAGCTGCTTGTGCGTGCACGTGGTCACGACATGGGCGTGGGCCAGCGGCGAGGGGTGGAGACCGGCCACCACGAGACCGGCGATGTGGGTGATGTCGGCCAGCAGGTACGCGCCCACCTCGTCGGCGATGGCGCGGAACGCGGCCCAGTCGAGCGTACGGGGGTAGGCGGTGGTACCCGCGATGATCAGCTTCGGGCGGTGCGCGAGCGCCTGGGCGCGGACCTCCTCGTAGTCGATGAGGCCGTCGGCCCCGAGGCCGTAGCTGTGCGCCTCGAAGATCTTGCCCGAGAGGTTGACCTTGGCGCCGTGGCTGAGGTGGCCGCCGGCGTCCAGGTCGAGGCCCAGGATCGGGTCGCCCGGCTTCAGGAGCGAGTTCATGACGACCTGGTTGGCGGTGCTCGCCGAGTGGGGCTGGACGTTCGCGTAGCGGGCGCCGAAGGCCTGCTTGGCGCGCTCGACCGCGAGTTCCTCGACCTTGTCGACGTTCACGCAGCCGGCGTGGAACCTGCGGCCGGGGTAGCCCTCGGCCGTGACGTTGGCGAAGAAGCTGCCCTCGGCGAGCAGCGCCGCGGGGTTCACGGGGCTGCAGGAGGCGACCAGGGCGAGGGTCTCGCGCTGACGGTGCAGCTCGTCGTCGAGGAGCCCGTACAGGGCCGGGTCGCCGAGCTCCATGGCGTGCAGGGCGTTCTCGTAGAAGGCCGAGAGCGGGGCGGTCGGAGGGGTGAGCGTGGGCAGTCCGACGGCTTGGGTCATGGGGCCGAATCCAAACTGTGAGGGGTGGGGGTCAGAAGTTCGGCGTCGAGAGCATCGCCGCGACCTTGCGGTCGGGGTCCTCGAAGCCGCGCCGGCCGTGCATGACGCGCTTGTTGTCGATCATGACGATGTCGCCGGCCTCCCACTGGAGGTCGACCCGCACCTCCTCGGTGGCGTCGAGCGCGTCCCAGCGGCAGTGCTGCGGAATGGACGATCCGTCCTCGAAGGAGACGAGCGCCCCCGAGCCCAGGTAGCTGTTGCACAGCGTCGGCGCGTCCACGTAGGGGGCCTGCGGGACCGCGGAGACGGTCCACTTCCAGTTGAGGTTGCCGGCCTCGTCGAAGTCGTACTCGAAGTCGTCGAAGGTGGCGAACAGCGCCTCCAGCTCGGCACGGTCGGCCGTGCCGAACACGCGCTCCTGGTGCTCGGGGGCGGTCGGGAACGGCAGGCGCCAGGTCAGCCGCAGCCTGTCGAACAGCTCGCGGGTCTCCGGGGCGAGCCGCTTGTACGCCTCGACGCCGTCGTAGACCGTCGTCTCGCCGTCCTCGTCGGCCGGCCGCACGCAGTAGAACCACTGGAGGCCGGGGTGCAGCGGGCAGTAGCTCATCTCGGAGTGCGCCGGAATGGGATTCCGGTGCGCGTCGACGAGGAGCACGGCGCCGTCGTCGGAGATCGTCTCCCGGTTGGGGTTCTGGTGGAAGAACAGCTTCGACGAGAACTTCTGGACCAGCGCGCGGAAATCATCGGCGGTGGCGCCGAATCCACGGAACATCAGCGTGCCGTGCTGCTTGAAGAGTTCGGAGATCTCGGAGTGCGGGAGTTCGGCGAGGGGGAGATCTGCGCTTTCGATCACCAGACCGTGGTGGTCGGAAAGGGGAGAGGTTTTGAAGGGGGTTGTCGCCATGAGAATTCCTACGTGAGTGAGAGGCCCTGACTTTTCATCACGACCGTGACGTTAGGCGGGCGTTCATACGGTGGGCAATATCGGGATCCTGGACTGATCCGGTCATTGCAGGGGGTGTCCAATTCCGTCCACGGGACGGAGCGCGCGGTGTCCCCGGAACAGGTGTCACGGCTTTCGGGGGCGTGTGTCCGCGACGGTCGCCGGGGAGCATGGGAGGCCGATCGGTACATGCGGTACCTCCCCGTCCCGACCAGCGGAACGGCGGCGAACGGCAGTGGAAGGCAGGCGGTGGACGATGAGCTCGTGCCCGACGCCGTACGCGGCCGGCCACCGGATCGACCGGCCCCCGGCGGTCCCGGTGCTCGGCCCGGCCGACTGCCACGTCTGGTGGGCGGATCCGGCCACGGTCACCGACGCCTGCCTGGACCTGCTCGACGAGACCGAGCAGTCCCGGCTCCCGCAGCTGCGCCGGACGGAGGACCGGCAGCGGTTCATCGCCGGCCGGGCCCTGCTGCGCACCGCGGCCGCCGGCTATCTCGGCCTGCCGCCCCAGTGGGTCGAGGTGGTCGCCCGCTGCCCCGACTGCGCCAGGAACCACGGGAAGCCCGAACTGCCGGGCACCGGGCTCCAGGTGTCGGTGTCGCACTCCGGCTGCCGGGTGGCGGTCGCCGTCACCCGCGTGGGTCCCGTCGGGATCGACGTCGAGGAGATCAGCGCCTCCGTGGCCCCCGCGGAACTGCTCCCCCACGTCCTCGGCCCCGCGGAGCCCCGTACCCCCGCCCACGTCACCACGAGCGGCTTCCACCGGATGTGGACCCGGAAGGAGGCGGTGCTCAAGGCCACGGGCCAGGGACTGCGGATACCGCTGTCCGAGGTCGGGGTGTCGGCCCCGGAGGAGGACCCGAGGGTGCTGTTCCTGGGCGGTCCCGCGGCCAGGCCCGCCGAGGACTTCGTCCTGGCCGACCTGGAGGCCGGTGGGGGCTGCGCGGCCGCGGTCGCCGTGATCGGCGGCGGGCCGCCCGTCTTCACCGCCTACTCCCGGAGCCGCCCCTCGGCCGCCGCGTTCAGCGCGGGGCCCCCGCGGGCTGCGGGGTCCGGGCGCTGAGCGGCCTCATGTCCGTCCACACCCGCTCGATGTGGTCGAGGCACTCCTGCCGCTCGCCGCTGAAGCCCTCCGGCTCCCAGCCGTCCGGCAGCTCGCGGTCGGCGGGCCAGAGCGAGTACTGCAGTTCCTGGTTGCGGACCACGAGCTGGGTGCCGGTGCCTTCGGTCGTCATGTCTCCACCTGCTGTCGTTGTCGGGGTTCGGGGTGCGCGGACGGTGCGCGCGGGGTGGTCAGAGCGGCGCGGACCAGCTGCGCCTTGTTGTGCGCGCCGAGCTTGGAGCGGATGCGCTTCACGTACGTGTCGACCGTGTGCTGGCTGATGCCGATCCGCCGGGCCGCCTGGTCGTGGGTGCAGCCCTCGACGAGGTGCCCGAGCACTTCGCGCTCCCTCGGGGAGAGCGTGGCGACGCCCTGCCGGACGGGGGCCGGTCCCGGCGCCGCCACCCGTCGGATGGCGTCCACGAGCAGCAGGGGCGCGTCGTCGAACGGAAGGGTCGCGCCCGTCCGTTCCGGTCCCCGGCCCGTACCGGAGCCCGCTTTCCGTCCCCCTTCCCGGGCCGTCTCCGGCCCTTCGGTCAGGAGGACCGTGCGGGCGGCGGGGACGGCCGGCGGCAGCTCGCCGAGCAGGCCCCGGTCGACCACGAGGCAGTCGACCGACCCGGGCGCCACCGCGAACGGCGTGCTCGTGGCGAACGCGACCTGGATGTCGGCCTCCGCGTCGAGCAGATAGCGGATGCCGAGCAGGGCGAGCTGGTTCCCGACGAAGATCCCGGCACGCGTCATGTCGTCTCCTCGTCTGCGCTGGGTCCGGTCCACTCCGGCTCCACAGGACCAATCTCCGTGATCGGAGCACTCATCGGAAGGCGACTCCGGTGGCCCGTTGAGGCCCTGGACACAAGGGGACAACGGGACGCGGGGAGACGGGGAAACGCCGAGGGGACCGGCCCACGAAGGGTCGGTCCCCTGAAACGGTCGCGGCGTCAGCGCTGCTCGGAGATCCAGCCGTTCTGCACGGCGCGGACGCCCGCCTCGAACCGGCTGCGCGCCCCGAGCCGGGTCATCAGCTCGGAGGCCAGCCGCCGCGCGGTCCGCGGCGACACCCCGAGCCGCTTCGCGATGGTCTCGTCCGTGTGGCCCTCGGCCAGCAGGACCACGACCGTGGCCTGCTGGTCGGTGAGGCCCTGCTCGTCGGCCCTGCTCTCCTCGTTCAGCGGCCGGGCGTCGTTCCAGACGCTGTCGAACAGCGCGCACAGCGCGGTCAGCGTGCCCTCGCCGGTCAGCACGACGGCGCCCTCGGCGCTTTTGGTGCTGTTCACGGGGATGACGGCGGCCTTGCGGTCGAAGACGATCATCCGGGTCGGCAGGGTCGGCACGGTGCGCACCTGGCCGCCCAGCTTGGACAGCCAGCTCACGTACTGGAGGGTGTGCGGGCTGTTGCGGGCGCTGTTGAGGTAGACCGTCCGCAGTCGGACCCCCCGGTCGAGGAGTTCCTGGTTGAGCGGCTTCGCGGCCTCGATGTGCTCCGGGCGCTGGGGCCCGTCCGGGGCGAAGGTCATGACCTCCTCCCGGGTGTCCCGGCTGAGGGCGGCGAGCCCGTCGCGGATCTGGTCGATCCCGGTCAGCCGCTCACTGTGCGGGCGGGTGGCGGCCGGCCGTATCTCCTCGTACTCCGCGATCAGCTGGGCCGCGGCCGCCCGCGACTCCTCCAGCTGTTTCTGGTGCGCCGCGAGCTCGGCCTGCTGGCGCGCCATGAGCATCTGGAGGCCGACCTCGGGCGATACCGGCCACAGCGTGCCCTCCTGGTCGTAGGAGGGGCGCAGCAGCGCCAGTTCGCTCAGGGTGTCGAGACCGTACCGGACCTGCTCGGGAGTGAGTCCCAGCCGCTCCGCCAGGCCCGCCACGCCGTCGCGCGGCTGTGCCAGGAGGCCCCGGTAAACGGCCTCGGCGATGGAATCAAGACCAAGCGCCTTGAGCACGGCACATCTCTCCCCCCGGAGATCTCGTGTGTTTAGGGGCTCCATCATCACACGCGTGGCCAGTTTTCTACAGAAGGCGGTGTGGACTGTACCGGCCATTGCCGGAATGGGACTTCTGTTCTTCTTCTTCCTGGTTCGTCCTTTGGGGAAAATGCCGGGTGTGTATCTCGTTCACACCGAACTCCTCAATAGGAAGGCGGAGTTGTGCATCCCTCAGAACCTCGCGGATCTCCTCCGTGACCTGGCGCTTCCCGGTGACGGTGTGGAGCACGTGGTCGTCCACCCCCGTCCGGACAACGGGGTGACGGTGGGGGTCTATCTGCTCGCCGACCGCCTCCGGGTCGCGGAGGAGACGGCGGCACGGCTGTGCCTGCGCGCGGTCGCCGAGATCGGTCCGCTGCCGGGGTGGCGGGTCGGCCGTTCGGAGGCGCCGCTGCTCGCGCCCTACGGCTTCGACGGATTCGTGGGCTGAGCCCCTGGGACGCGGTCCGTTGACCTCTTCGGTCCAGGGCCCGTTCCGTCCACCGGAAGTCCCTTCCGAACGCCTTTCGGCCTGACGAAGCTTTGTCTCACCGAAGGACACCCCACCGATTCGTAAGGGACTCATACCTTGCTGCGCTTTCGTTCCGCCCGCTGGGCTGCGGTTCTCCTGACGGCTCTCGCTCTGCTGGTCCCGGCGTTCGGCTCGGCCGACGGCTCCGCCGACACCGTGGTCACCGCCGCCGCCCTGGACGACGTGATCTGGGGCTGACGCCCGCCCCGACGCCCAGGCGTCGACCTTCGGAACGGGACGCGGGCGCCCGGGGTGCCCCTTCCAGAACGCCGAACGGCATCGAAGACAGAGTCTTCGGTGCCGTTTCGTCGTACGCGGGGTCCTCCGCCGCGGGGGCTTTCCGTCGTACGCGGGGTCCTCCGCCGCAGGGGCCGTTCAGGCCGTCCGCAGCTCGTGGCCCCGCCACAGGGCGAGCAGGACCGGGGAGTCGGCGAGGACGTCGCCCACGAGCACCGGATCCCGCGTGGGGTGCGCCGCTCCGACCCGCTCGCACTCCGCGCAGAGGGTCATGCGGAGGCTCGCGACCCACGTTCCGTACGGCCCACCACAGGAGTCGCACTCCGCGCCTCGCCGGCCCGCGACCATGCCCCGCCCTCCCCTGGAGACGCCGTCAGCTCCCAGGGGTCTTCCCCGTCACGCCGAAAACGAACGGGTGTTTACGGCCATGTCCTGGCGCACACCGGAGTGCGCCGCCCCGGACCCGCCCCGCACCCGCTCCGCACCCGCTCCGCACCCGCCCCGGACCCGCTCCGCGCCGGCGCCGCGCGGTCCCCGCTCAGCCCCGGCGCTTCGGCAGGTGGCGGTAGCCCGGGTGCACGCCGGGGGTGAGGCCCTGCTGTTCGGCGATCCGCCCGAGGAGCGCCGTCAGCCGGGCCCGGTCCTCCTCGTCGAGCGCCGCGAACAGGTCGTCCTCGTGCAGCGCGGCGACCTCGCGGACCCGTCCGAGCACGCGGCGCCCTTCCTCGGAGAGGTACAGCTCGTGGTGGCGGCGGTCCTCGGCGCTGCGGCGGCGCTCGACGAACCCCTTCTTCTCCAGGCTGTCGATGAGCGCGACCACCCGGCTCGGGACGACGCCGAGGTCCGCGGCGAGGGAGCGCTGACTCCGTCCCGGCTCCATGGCGATCATCCGCAGCAGCCCGACGTCCGGCGGGGCGAGACCCAGCTCGCCGACGCGCTCGCCGAAGCGTCCCGCCGCGTGCGCCCCGAGCTGAGCGAGCAGAAACGCTCCGCCGCGCGGGGGCGGGGCCGTCCCCGCTCCGGGATCTTCCACTGGTTGCCGCTCACTGCTCACGGGGCTATCGTACGCGACAAGAATGATTCTCCATTGTGAACTATTCTCATGAGAGAACGGACTGGACCCGTGTCTGCAGCAGAGAGCCGGACCGACCCCCGACCGACCCGGACCCCCCGAGCGCGCCGGGAGGCCCAGGCAGGACCCCCGCCCGGCGTGCTCGCCGTGGTGTTCACCGGGCTGTTCCTGGCCGGCCTGGTGCTCGGCACCGTGCTCGCCGGCGGCGAGCCCTTCCCCTCCCCCTTCGGCGAGACCGGCGAGATCGTGGCCTACTTCCGCGCCCACTCCGACGCCGTCGGGATCTCCGGGGCCCTCCAGTTCGCGGCCTCGATCCCGCTGGCCGTCTACGCCGCCACGGTCTCGGCCCGGCTGCACCGGCTCGGCGTCCGCGCCCCCGGCGCGACCGTCGCCCTGGCCGGCGGCCTCCTCGCCGCCGGGTTCCTGGCCTGCTGCGGCCTGGTGAGCTGGACCCTGTCGCGTACGGAGGTGCTGGAGCTCCCGCCGCTCGCCCGGGCCCTGCAGTACCTGGCCTTCGCCACCGGCGGTCCGGGCCACGTCGTGGCGCTGGGCCTGCTGGTGGCCGGGATCGCCGTCCCCGGGCTCCTCGCCGGACTGCTGCCCCGCGCGTTCGCCGTGACCGGCCTCGTCCTGGCGGCGGTCGCCGGACTCTCCGCCCTCACCCTGCTCGCCGACGCCGCCGCCCCGCTGCTGCCGTCGGCCCGCTTCACCTGCCTGGGCTGGCTGATCGCCGCCGGCTTCCTGCTGCCCCGGCGCCGCACCCGTACCGAGCCCCTCCACCGCACCGGCAAGGAGCACTGACATGCCCGAGAACCTGACGGACAAGCTCGTGCGCTTCCAGCAGCCCGAGAAGACCCTCCGCTACCTGGGGGAGCTGCCCGACACGCGCCTCGCCGGCCTCTTCGGCCTCGACCCCGACGCGTACCGGACGCTGCTGCGGGACTTCGACGACCGGACCCGGGACACCGCGGCCGAACTGCTCAAGGACCCCGCCTTCGCCGCCCGCGCCGACCGGCTGCCCTTCCGGCCGGGGCAGCGGGTCGTGGCCCTCGGCGAGAGCACCACCGCCGACCGGCTCTCCTGGTTCTCGATCCTGCGCCACCTCCTCCCGGACGGCGTCGAACTCGTCAACCTCGCCGTCTCCGGCTCCACCACCACCCAGGCCCTCGCCCAGCTGCCCCGGCTCGGCCTCCCGCGCCCCGACTGGATCCTGTGCATGCTCGGCGCGAACGACGCCCAGCGGCTGGGCCGCGGCGCGGAGTCCGCCGGCACCCGGCTGGTCAGCGCGGCGGAGACCGAGCGCAACCTCCTCGCCCTGCGGGAGCTCGCCGGGCGCGGCGGGCTCCCCGGCCCGGACCGCTGGATCTGGCTCACCCCGAGCGCGGTGGACCAGGAGCGGGCCGACGCCTCTCCGCACTTCCGGCGCGCCGGGATCGGCTGGGCGAGCGAGGACGTCGATGCCGTCGCCGACTTCCTCCTCGCACAGCCGGAACGCACCGTCGACACCCGGCCCGCCACCGCCGGACTGCACCTGGACGACGGGATCCACCTCACGCTCGACGGCCAGCGCGCCGTCACCGTCGCCCTCGTCCATGCCCTGACCGAGGAGCGCACCTCATGGAACTGATGCTCTTCGGCGTCACCGGCGGTACGGGCGCGCGGCTCCTGGCCCAGGCCCTCGCCGCCGGCCACCGGGTCACGGCCGTCGCCCGCGACCCCGCCCGGGTCCCCGTCGCGGACCCGGGGGCCGGGCTGACCGTCCTGCCCGGCGACGTCCTCGCCCCCGAGTCCTGGCGGGAGGCCGTCGCCGGCCACGACGCCGTCCTCTCCTGCCTCGGCAGCACCGACCGCAAGCACCCCACCACCGTCTACTCGCAGGGCACGCGGAACATCGTCGAGGCCATGCGCGCCTCCGGCGTCGGCCGGCTGCTCTGCCTCTCGTCCGCCGGCCTGGAGATCACCCCGGAGGTGCCGCTGCCGCAGCGGCTCGTCACCCGGTACGTGATCCAGCGGCTCTACCGGCACGGCTACGCCGACATGGCCCGGATGGAGGGCTTCGTACGGTCGCCCGCCGCGGACGGCACCGTGTGGACGGTGGTCCGGCCCCCGATGCTGACCGACGGCCCGCTGACCGGCACCTACCGGACCGCGGAGAACGCGCCCCTGGCACGGCCGAAGTCCCTCTCCCGCGCGGACCTCGCGCACTACCTGCTCACCCACGTCGACGACCCCCGCGCCCACCGGGCCGTCGTGGAGGTCGCGTACTGACACCACGGCAGGAGGACACCGCGGAAGGACGCCCCAGGAGGGCGTCCCGGCCAAGAAGCCAGGCTCATATGTGCGGCTCCTCGCACGCCCGTGCGTCCGGTGCGGAAGAATGGTGCGGTGACCTCTCCCCGTTCCCCGCGCCCTTCCGCCCCGGTGGCCCGGCTGATCGCCACCGACCTCGACGGCACCCTGCTGCGCGACGACAAGTCCGTGTCCCCGCGCACGGTCGCCGCCCTCGCGGCCGCCGAGCAGGCCGGGATCGAGGTCTTCTTCGTCACCGGCCGCCCGGCCCGCTGGATGGACGTCGTCAGCGACCACGTCCACGGCCACGGCCTGGCGATCTGCGCCAACGGCGCCGCCGTCGTCGACCTCCACTCGGGAGGCACCTTCCTGGAGGTCCGCCCGCTGGAGCGGCCGGTCGCGCTCGACGTGGTCCGCGCCCTGCGCACCGCCGCGCCGGGGACCTCCTTCGCCGTCGAGCTCACCACCGGCATCCACTACGAGCCGCAGTACCCGCCCTTCTTCCTGGACCCCGGCGCCACCGTCGCCACCGCGGAGAAGCTCCTCTTCGAGGAGAAGCCCGGCTCCGCCGCCCCGGTGCTCAAGCTGCTCGCCCAGCACCCCGAGCTCGACCCGGACGTGTTCCTCGCGCTCGCGCGGGAGGCGGCGGGCGACCGGGCCTCCTTCACCCGCTCCAGCCCGACCGCCCTCATCGAGATCAGCGCGCTCGGCGTCTCGAAGGCCTCCACGCTGGCCCTGTGCTGCGCCGAGCGCGGCATCGCGGCCGAGGAGGTCGTCGCCTTCGGCGACATGCCGAACGACATCGAGATGCTGAGCTGGGCCGGCCGCTCGTACGCCATGGGCAACGCCCACCCGGACGTCATCACCGCCGCCTCGGGCCGCACGGTCGGCAACAACGAGGACGGCGTGGCCGTCGTCATCGAACGACTCGTCGCCGACGCCCTCGGCACCTCGGGGACCTCGGCCTAGAGCCCCCTTCGGGCGGGCGGCGCTACTTCCCGGACACGGCCTGGAGCGGCGCCTCCCACACCACCGTCGTCCCGCCGCCGTCCTCGCCCAGGCCCGGGCCGCACCAGCTCGCGCCGCCGAGCGACTCGGCCCGCCGTGCCAGATTGCGCAGGCCGCTGCGCCGCCCGCCCGCCGGGATGCCGATGCCGTCGTCGGCGACCGAGAGGCGCACCCCGGCGGAGCCGTCCGGCAGGGTGGCTCCGGCGTCGACGACGACCTCGATGCGGCTCGCCTCCGCGTGCCGGAACGCGTTCGAGAGGGCTTCGCGCAGGGCGGCGACGAGGTTCTTGCCGGTGAGCTCGCCGACCGTCGAGTCGATCGCGCCGAGGAAGCGGTGCGCGGGCTTGAAGCCGAGGGGCACGGCCGCCATGTTGATCTCCCGCAGGACGCGGGTGCGCAGCCCCGACGGGGCCTCGGCGGGGCCCTGCTGGAGCGCGAAGATCGCCGTGCGGATCTCCTGGATGGTCACGTCCAGCTCGTCCACGGCCTTGCCCACGCCCTCGCGCACGGCCGGCACGATCGACCTCCGCTGGGCGCTCTCCAGCATCATGCCGGTGGCGAAGAGCCGCTGGATGACCAGGTCGTGCAGGTCGCGGGCGATCCGGTCGCGGTCCTCGAAGACGGCGAGGCGCTCCCGGTCGCGCTGGGCGTCGGCCATCATCAGGGCGAGGGCGGCCTGCGAGGCGAACTGGGTGGCGAGCGTCCGCTCGGCCTCCGTGAACTGCCGTGCGCCGCGTGCCCGGGGCGTGGCGAGCGCGCCGAGGACCCGTCCGCCGCTCTGCAGCGGCAGCACCATGCTCGGCCCGTACGAGGACGTCAGCCGGCTGATCATGCGCGGGTCCGTCGAGACGTCGGCCACGAAGACGGCCTCGCCCTCCAGGAGCTCCCTCACCACGGCGCTCTCGGGCGGGATCACCATGCCCAGCGACTTCGTGGGCCGGGGCGAGGAGACGGCGACGATCTCCAGACCGCCCTCCTCGGCGGGCAGCAGCACGATCCCGGCGTCCGCGTCGGCGAGCCTGCGGGCCTGTTCGGCGACGACCGTGAGGGCGTCGTCCGCGTCGCCGCCGGAGAGCAGGGCGGTGGTGACGGCGACCGAGCCGTCGATCCACCGTTCGCGCTGCCGGGCCGCCTCGTACAGGCGGGCGTTGCCGATCGCGATGCCCGCCTCGGTGGCGAGGACCCGGACCATGTGCACGTCGTAGTCGTTGAACTCGCCGCCGCCGTGCTTCTCCGCGAGGTAGAGGTTGCCGAAGATCTCGCCCTGGACCCGGATGGGGACGCCGAGGAAGGTCCGCATCGGCGGATGTCCCGGCGGGAAGCCCGCCGCGCGCGGATCGGTGGACAGATCGGCGAGGCGGATGGTCTGCGGGTCGCGGATCAGCGCGCCGAGCAGTCCCGCGTGGCCGTCGGGGCGGTGGCCGATCCGGCGGGCCACGTCCTCGCCGACGCCGAAGGTGACGAAGTCGGACAGGCCCTCGCCCTCCTCGTCGACGACGCCGATCGCGGCGTACCGGGCGTCCGCGAGTTCGGCGGCGGTCTCGCAGATCCGGTCGAGGGTGGAGTGGAGTTCGAGTCCGGTGCCGACCGATCGCATGGCCTCCAGGAGCTGCGGCACGCGGGCGGTGAGCTCCGTGGACAGGCCCTGGAGGCTGCGGGTGGCCCGGGTGGCGGCTTCCAGGGGGTCCGGGGCGTCGGAGGCGGCAGCGGTCATGACCTTGAGCCTAGTAAGTCCTATTTGGCGAGAAAAGTCGGCCTCCCCGTACCGGTCGCCGCGGAGGTGACGAGCAGATCGGTCTCCCGCTCCCGCTCCAGCATCCGGCGCAGCGGACCGTCCGCCACCGCGAGCTCGGCGTACGGACCGCGCTGCACGGTCCGGCCCTCGTCGAGGACCACCACCTCGTCGACGGCGTCGAGACCGTGCAGCCGGTGGGTGACGAGGACGGTGGTGCGGCCCTCGGTGGCCCGGAGCAGGTCGTCGGTGAGCGCGTCGGCGGTGGCCAGGTCCAGGTGCTCGGCGGGCTCGTCGAGGACGAGGACCGGGAAGTCGGCGAGGAGGGCCCGGGCGAGCGCGAGGCGCTGCCGCTGTCCCCCGGACAGCCGGGAGCCGTGCTCGCCCACGAGCGTGTCGAGTCCGGCGGGCAGCCCGTCGACCCAGTCGAGCAGCCGGGCCCGGCGCAGCGCCTCGCGCAGCTCCTCGTCGTCCGCCCCGACCTTGGCGAGCCGCAGGTTCTCCCGGACGGAGCTGTCGAAGAGATGGGCGTCCTGGGCGCAGAGCCCGACGAACCGCCGGACCGCGTCGCCGTCGAGTTCCCAGGCCGGTACGCCGCCGATCCGGTACGTGCCGTGCTCCACGTCCAGGAACCGCAGCAGCACCTGGGCGAGCGTGGTCTTGCCGGAGCCGGAGGCGCCGACGACCGCGACCCGGCGCCCGGCCTCCAGGGTGAGCCCGAACCCGTCGAGGGCGAGCCGCTCCTGTCCGGGGTGCCGGGCCGAGAGCGCGGCCAGCTCCAGCGGGAACGGGTCCGCCGGGGGAGCGGCGGGCGTCCGCGGCTCGTGCACGGGGACGGGGGCGTCGAGCACCTCGAAGACCCGCTCGGCGCTGCGCTTGATCCGCTGCCGGTACTGGACGGCGAGCGGCAGGCCGGTGACGGCCTCGAAGGCGGCCAGCGGCGTCAGGACGATCACGGCGAGGGCCACCCCGTCGAGCCGCCCGTCCCGTACGGCCTGGACGCCGACGAGCGCGGCGGCCGCGACCGTCAGGCCGCAGACCAGGGCCGAGAGGCCGGCACCGAGCGCGGTGGCGGCGGCCTGCCGGGAGGCGATGGCGGTGAGGACCCGGTCGGCGTCCCGCGTCCGCTCGATCCGGCCCCGGAGCGCACCGGCGACGGTCAGTTCGGCGCAGCCGCGCAGCAGGTCGGCCACGGCGGTCGCCAGGGTGCCGCGCGCGGGGGCGAGCCGCCGCTCGGCCCGGCGGGCGAGGGCTCCGCCGGCCGCCGGCACGGCGACCCCGGCGATCAGCAGGCCCACGGCGAGGACGGCACCGGCCTCGGGCAGCAGCCAGGCGGTGAAGCCGGCGGAGGCGACGCCCACGACGAGCGCCGCGCCCACCGGGAGCAGCCAGCGCAGCCAGTAGTCCTGGAGGGCGTCGACGTCCTGGACGAGCCGCGCGAGGAGGTCACCGCGCCGGGTGCGGCGCAGTCCGGCGGGGGCGATCCGCTCCAGCCGCCGGTAGACGGAGACCCGCAGGTCGGCGAGCATCCGCAGCACGGCGTCGTGCGAGACGAGCCGCTCGGCGTACCGGAAGACGGCCCGGCCGATGCCGAAGGCGCGCGTGGCGGTGACGGCCGTCATCAGATAGAGCACGGGCGGCTGTTCGGAGGCCCGCGAGATGAGCCAGCCGGACACGGCCATGAGCCCGACGGCGGACCCGAGCGCCAGACTCCCGAGCAGCAGAGCGAGCCCCATCCGCCCCTTGAGCTCCCCGGCCGTGCCGCGCACCCGCGCGAGCACCGCCGCCCGGGTGGTGGGCGGCTCGTCGGCACCGGGTGTGGGCGTCCGTTCCGCCAGGGGCGAGGGGGGTGCCTCCTGCCGGAGCGAAGCCGAGGGCTCGGGGGAGGGCGGGTACACCTCCCCGACGGACCCGTCACCGTCCGCCGCATCCGCACCGGGTGAGCCTCCGGGCCCCGCGGCGCCCCCGAGGCTCACCACCCGGTCCGCCACCGCGAGCAGCGCCGGCCGGTGCACCACGAGCAGCACCGTCCGCCCCGCGGCAAGACGCCGGACCGCCTCCACGACCCCCGCCTCCGTCGCACCGTCCAGCGCCGCCGTCGGCTCGTCGAGCAGCAGCAGCGGCCGGTCGGCCAGGAACGCCCGGGCGAGCGCGAGCCGCTGCCGCTGCCCCGCCGAGAGCCCCGCGCCGTCCTCGCCGAGCGGGGTGTCGAGCCCCTGCGGCAGCCCCGCGACGAACCCGGCCGCCCCGGCGTCCCGCAGGGCGTCCCGTACGGCCTCGTCGGAGGCGTCCGGACGGGCGAGCCGTACGTTCTCGGCGACCGTCCCCGCGAAGAGGTACGGGCGCTGCGGGACCCAGGCGATCCGGGACCGCCACTCCTCCGGGTCGAGCGTCCCCAGGTCGATGCCCCCGACCCGTACGGAACCGCCCTCCTCCGGCACCGCGAACCCCAGGACGACGTCGAGCAGCGTCGACTTCCCGGCCCCGCTCGGCCCGACCAGGGCCACCGTCTCCCCCGGCTCGACCGTCAGCGTCGCCGCGTCGAGGGAGGGCTCGGCGCGGCCGGCGTGACGGACGGTCACGCCGTCGAGCTCAAGGCGCACGGACTCCGGGGCGCCCACCGTGCCGCCGTCCCGCACCGGCTGCTCCAGGACGTCGAAGATCTCCTCCGCCGCCGCGAGCCCCTCCGCCGCCGCGTGGTACTGCGCCCCCACCTGCCGCAGCGGAAGGTACGCCTCGGGCGCCAGGATCAGGATGACGAGCCCGGTGTAGAGATCGAGTTCACCGTGGACGAGCCGCATGCCGATGGTCACGGCGACGAGCGCGACCGACAGGGTCGCCAGGAGTTCCAGGGCGAAGGAGGAGAGGAAGGCGATCCGCAGCGTGCGCATCGTCGCCCGGCGGTACTCCGAGGTGATCGCGCGGATCGACTCGGCCTGGGCCTTCGCCCGGCCGAAGATCTTGAGGGTGGGCAGGCCGGCCACCACGTCCAGGAAGTGGCCGGAGAGCCGTGAGAGCAGCTTCCACTGCCGGTCCATCCGGGCCTGGGTGTACCAGCCGATGAGGATCATGAAGACCGGGATGAGCGGCAGCGTGACCACGATGATCGCCGCCGAGACCCAGTCCTCGGTGACGATCCGGGCCAGGACCGCCACCGGCACGACCACCGCGAGGCCCAGCTGCGGCAGATAGCGGGCAAAGTAGTCGTCGAGGGCGTCCACGCCCCGCGTGGCGAGGGCGATCAGCGAACCGGCCTTCTGGCCGCTCAGCCACCCCGGTCCGAGTGCGGCCGCGCGGTCGAGGAGCCGGCCGCGCAGTTCGGACTTGACCGCCGCGCTCGCCCGGTGGGCGGCGAGCTCGGTCAGCCAGGAGACGAGCCCCCGCGCCACCGCGACTCCGGCGAGCACCAGCAGGGGTGTGGTCAGATCGGCGACCGACTGGGCCTTCTGGAAGGCTCCCACCACGATCTCGGCGATGAGCATCGCCTGGGCGATGACCAGCGCCGCTCCGACGAGGCCGAGCACGACCACCGCGATCAGGAAGAGACGGGTGGCCCTGGCGTACCGGAGCAGGCGCGGGTCGATCGGTTTCACGTGAAACATGCCCTTCGGGAGAGCGTCGGCCGCCGAGCGCCGACCGGGGCGTCGGCGGCCGGGTGGCGACTAGTGGGCGTCGGCGATGTGCTGCGTACCGATGCGCTTGCGGAACACCCAGTAGGTCCAGCTCTGGTAGAGCAGCACCAGCGGGGTCGCGATCGCCGCGCACCAGGTCATGATCTTGAGCGTGTACGGGCTCGAGGACGCGTTCGTCACGGTAAGACTCCACTCGGGGTTGAGTGAAGACGGCATGACGTTCGGGAAGAGCGCCAGGAAGAGCATCGCCACGGCGGCGGCGATCGTCACTCCCGAGAGCGCGAACGACCAGCCCTCGCGTCCCGCCTTGACGGCGACGATGGCACCGACCAGCGCCACCACGGCGACCAGCATCGCCACCAGGCTCCGGCCGTCCCCCTTGTCGGCCTGGGTCCAGATCAGGAAGGCCAGGGCGAGCACCGCCGTGACCAGACCCAGCTTGAACGCGAGCGCCCGCGCCCGGCCCCGGATGTCCCCCACCGTCTTGAGCGAGGCGAAGACCGCGCCGTGGAAGGTGAAGAGGGTGAGCGTGACCAGGCCGCCGAGGAGCGCGTACGGGTTGAGCAGGTCCCCGAGGGTGCCGACGTACTCCATGTCGGCGTCGATCTTCACGCCCCGGACGATGTTGCCGAAGGCCACGCCCCAGAGGAACGCGGGGATCAGCGAGGTCCAGAAGATCGCCTGCTCCCAGTTGCGCTGCCAGTTCTCCTCGGGCCGCTTCACGCGGTACTCGAAGGCGACGCCCCGGACGATCAGGCAGACCAGGATGAGCAGCAGGGGCAGGTAGAAGCCGGAGAAGAGCGTCGCGTACCACTCGGGGAACGCGGCGAAGGTCGCGCCGCCGGCGGTGAGCAGCCACACCTCGTTGCCGTCCCAGACGGGTCCGATGGTGTTGATGAGGACCCGCTTCTCGACCCGGTCACGGGCGAGCAGCTTGGTCAGGACGCCGACCCCGAAGTCGAATCCTTCGAGGAAGAAGTAGCCGGTCCAGAGGACGGCGATGAGTACGAACCAGACGTCGTGGAGTTCCATGCCTCGATCTCCTCAGCCTCAGTACGAGAAGGCCATGGGCCGGTCGGGGTCACGGGAGTCCCCGCCGATCTTGGTGGGCGGGTTGAGGTCGTCCTCGGTGAGCTCCGGCGGGCCCGCCTTGACGTACTTGACGAGGAGCTTGACCTCGATGACGGCGAGGACCGCGTAGAGGGTGGTGAAGACGATCATCGAGGTGAGGACCTCGCCCTGGGAGACGCCGGGGGAGACCGCGTCACGGGTGCGCAGCACTCCGTAGACGACCCAGGGCTGACGGCCCATCTCGGTGAAGATCCAGCCCCAGGAGTTGGCGATCAGCGGGAACGCCATCGTCCAGAGGGCGACGATCCAGTACCACCTGCCCAGGCGGGGGCTGAGCGCCTTCCGCTTGAACAGGACCAGGTTCGGCACCTCGTCCTCACCGGTGCGCAACCCCGGTGCCAGCATGAACTTCTTCCGGGTCAGCCAGAGACCGAGCATGCCGATGCCCAGCGAGGCCATGCCGAAGCCGATCATCCAGCGGAAGCCCCAGTAGGCGACGGGGATGTTGGGCCGGTAGTCGCCGGGGCCGAACTTCTCCTGCTCGGCCTTGTTCACGTCGTTGATGCCCGGGACGTACGAGCTGAAGTCGTCGTTCGCGAGGAAGGACAGCAGGCCCGGCACCTCTATGGCCACCGTGTTGTGGCCCTTCTCGACGTCGCCGTAGGCGAAGATCGAGAAGGGTGCGGGTGCCTCGCCGTCCCAGAGCGCCTCGGCGGCGGCCATCTTCATCGGCTGCTGCTTGAACATGACCTTGCCGAGCAGGTCGCCGCTGATGGCGGTGCCGAGACCGGCGATGATCAGCGTGATCAGACCGAGCCGCAGCGAGGTCCGCATGATCGGGATGTGCTTCTTGCGCGCCAGGTGGAAGGCGGAGATGCCCACCATGAACGCGCCGCCGACCAGGAACGCCGCCGTCATCGTGTGGAAGAACTGGGTGAGCGCGGTGTTCTGGGTGAGCACCTGCCAGAAGTCGGTGAGCTCCGCCCGGCCGCGTTCCTTGTCGATCCGGTAGCCCACGGGGTGCTGCATCCAGGAGTTGGCCGCCAGGATGAAGTACGCGGAGAGGATCGTGCCGATCGACACCATCCAGATGCAGGCGAGGTGGATCTTCTTCGGCAGCTTGTCCCAGCCGAAGATCCACAGACCGATGAAGGTCGACTCGAAGAAGAAGGCGATCAGCGCCTCGAAGGCGAGCGGGGCGCCGAAGATGTCGCCGACGAAGCGGGAGTAGTCGGACCAGTTCATGCCGAACTGGAACTCCTGCACGATCCCGGTGACCACACCCATGGCGATGTTGATCAGGAAGAGCTTGCCCCAGAACTTCGTCGCCCTGAGGTACTTCTCCTTGCCCGTGCGGACCCAGGCGGTCTGGATGCCGGCGGTGAGCGCGGCAAGCGAGATCGTCAGGGGTACGAACAGGAAGTGGTAGACGGTGGTGATGCCGAACTGCCAGCGCGCCAGAGTCTCCGGCGCCAAAGCTAGGTTCACGTCTTCTCCTTACTCGACGTGGTCACAGCGGGCAGTCTGCCTGGCGGGTTCCACCCAAACTGGGAGGAAGCAGGACACGCTTGTGAACGCGTTCACATTCACAAGCATTATTGCTTATACGAAATCCGCACCGTAAGGCGGGGGGCTGTACCGCGGGTCACACTTTCCGGCCACTTCAACATATTGTTGAATCCGAGGCATGACTCTTCGGATACGCGTCTCCTGGCCCGCCGGCCACACCACGGCCACCCTTGAGGAAACCCCCACGAGCAAAGCGCTCGTGGGGGCTCTCCCGATCGTCTCCACCGCACACACCTGGGGCGAGGAGGTCTACTTCGACACTCCGGTCTCCACCGCCCTCGAGTCCGACGCCCAGCAGGTCGTCGAGCCGGGCACGGTGGCGTTCTGGACGGAGGGCGACGCACTCGCCCTCCCCTACGGCCCGACGCCGATCTCCCGGGGCGGGGAATGCCGGCTCGCCAGCCCGTGCAACCTGCTCGGCGAGCTCGACGACGACCCGCGCGTCCTGGCGTCCGTCCGGGACGGCGACCCGATCCGCGTCGAACTCGTCACGGACTGACCGGCCCGCCCGCGGGGGTCGTCAGCGGCTGATCACCCCTCCTTGCGGAAGCCCTCCGCCGCCTTCAGGAACAGGTCGTTGGCCTCGCACTCACCGATCGTGACGCGCACGCCCTCGCCCGCGAACGGCCGCACCATCACGCCGTGCCGCTCGCACTCCGCCGCGAACTCCATGGTCCGCTCGCCGAGCCGCAGCCAGACGAAGTTGGCCTGGGTGTCCGGCACGGTCCACCCCTGGGCCACGAGCCCCGCGTGGACCCGCTCGCGCTCCGCCACCAGCGAGCCGACCCGGCCGAGCAGCTCGTCCTCGGCCCTCAGCGAGGCCACCGCCGCGTCCTGCGCCAGCTGGCTCACGCCGAACGGCACCGCCGTCTTGCGCAGCGCCGCCGCCACCGGCTCGTGGGCGACCGCGAAGCCGACCCGCAGCCCCGCCAGGCCGTACGCCTTGGAGAAGGTGCGCAGCACGGCGACGTTGGGCCGGTCGCGGTAGAGCTCGATGCCGTCCGGGATGTCGCTGTCGCGGACGAACTCCCGGTAGGCCTCGTCGATCACGACGAGGACGTCGGAGGGCACCCGCTCCAGGAAGCGCTCCAGCTCGGCCCGTCGCACGGCGGTGCCCGTGGGGTTGTTGGGGTTGCACACGAAGATCAGCCGGGTCCGCTCGGTGATCGCCTCGGCCATCGCGTCGAGGTCGTGCACCTCGCCCTCGGTCAGCGGCACCTGCACGGAGGTGGCCCCGCTGATCTGCGTGATGATCGGGTACGCCTCGAAGGAGCGCCAGGCGTAGATCACCTCGTCGCCCGGGCCCGAGGTGGCCTGGAGCAGCGACTGCGCGACGCCGACCGAGCCGGTGCCGGTGGCCAGGTGGGAGACGGGCACGCCGAAGCGGTTCGCCAGCTCCTCCGTCAGACCGCTGCAGGCCATGTCGGGGTAGCGGTTGAAGCTCGCGGCGGCGGCCAGCGTGCTCTCCATGACCCCCGGCAGCGGCGGGTAGGGGTTCTCGTTGGAGGACAGCTTGAAGGCCACGGGACCGCCCGCGGCGGCCGGCTTGCCCGGCTTGTAGGTGGGGACACCGTCCAGCTCGGCGCGCAGCCTGGGGCTGCCGGTGCTCGTCCCGCTGGTCTCGCTCACAGTGTGGCCTCCTCGACCGTCCGTACCGCCAATACTCCTCACCTTAAGAGGATTCGCCGCCGCTGCGAATGGGCTGTGGACAACAGGAGGGACACGCTGTGGACACGGGGGCGCTCGCGCCCCGGAAGAGGGAGCCGCCCGCGCCCCGGCGGAGAGGGGCGCGCGACAGGGTGGCGTGCGCCGGTGGCGGGCGCCGTGGCGCGCATCCCCCGTAGAGGTGAGTTGAGACCTCTTCGAGACCTCGACCCCTCGCCAGGCCTACGCCGTTCGATCGCCATAGATCGCACGTCAGAATCCCTAACTACCTTTGATTCAGCGGCCCTTGAGCTTCTTTGATCATGCAGAAACGTGCCTGTCAACGCCTGCATATGCGACCGTCCCGACCGCCCCTCATCGCCCTACTATCGGCTCGCCATGACAGCAGCAGGGAAGCACCAGGTGAGCCGGGCACAGACCCGGGGAAGCCGGCAGGGCCGGGCAGGCATCCGGGACGTGGCCGCCGCCGCCGGGGTCTCCATCACGACTGTCTCCGACGCGCTCAACGGCAAGGGCCGACTCCCGGACGCCACCCGCCGCCACGTCCGCGAGGTCGCCGACAGGCTGGGCTACCGCCCATCCGCGGCGGCCCGCACGCTCCGTACCGGCAAGTCGGGACTCATCGGCCTGACCGTGACCACGTACGGGGATGAACCTTTCACCTTCACCGAATTCGCGTACTTCGCGGAGATGGCCAGGGCAGCCACGTCGGCGGCGCTCGCCCGGGGCTACGCCCTGGTCATCCTCCCCGCCACCTCCCGCCATGACGTCTGGTCGAACGTCGCCCTCGACGGCACCGTCGTCATCGACCCCTCCGACCACGACCCGGTCGTCACCGAACTGGTCCGCCAGGGCCTGCCCGTCGTCTCCGACGGACGCCCCGCCGGCACCCTCCCGGTCACCGCCTGGGTCGACAACGACCACGAAGCCGCCGTCCTCGACCTGCTCGACCACCTCGCCGCCGCCGGCGCCCGCCGGATCGGCCTCCTCACCGGAACCACCACCGACACGTACACCCGCCTGTCCACCACCGCGTACCTCAACTGGTGCGAACGGGTGGGCCAGGACCCCGTCTACGAGGCCTATCCGGCGCACGACCCGTGCGCGGGCGCCGTCGCGGCCGACCGGCTGCTCGCCCGCCCGGACCGGCCCGACGCCGTGTACGGCCTCTTCGACCCCAACGGAACCGACCTCCTCGCGGCCGCCCGCCGCTACGGACTGCGCGTCCCGGACGACCTGCTGCTGGTCTGCTGCAGCGAGTCGACCGTCTACGCCACCACCGAACCGCCCATCACCACGCTCTCGCTCAAGCCGCGCCGGATCGGCACGGCCGTCGTCCAGCTCCTCATCGACGCCATCGAAGGGATCGACACCGACGGTCCGGTCGAACGGGTGATACCGACCGAACTCATCGTCCGCACCTCCTCACAGCGGCGTTCGCCACGCACCACCGTCAGCCCGCCACGCTCACCGGCAAAGGACTGACCCCACGGGCGGCGGCCCGTCGAACCCGCCGCCATCCGAACCGCCGTCCCCGTCCCTGCCCGTGGGCGGGGACGGGGAAACCGATCGCCGCACCGGGTTCACCCCTGGACTGGACCTTCACAATTCGGGCGAAACAATCGGAGAACCCGGAGTGAACCCGGATTCACCACCCCTGGTGCGTCACACGGAAGGGCCCTCATTCCTATGATGGGCGGACGACACCGCGGACCACCCCGACCAGGCCGGTCCGCGATGTGCAGGGCATCGCGACGGTGGTGGAGGGGTCGATGACTCAGGGGGCCGGTCAGGAGCCCGTGGTGCGCACGGCGACATTGCGTGACTTCCGCGTACCGCCGTACGCCCGCGTGCCCGTGCAGGGCCACGCCGCCGAGCCGCCGTCCCCGGAGAAACCGCCGACGGCCCCGCCGGGCGAGCCCGCTCCGGGCGAGCGCCCGGCTCCCCCCGCGTACCCGGCGTCCGCCGAACCCCTCCCCCCGGTCGCCCCCTCCCCGGTCGAGGCCGTCCCGGTGCCGACCCCGCCGGTCGAGGCCCTCCCGGCCGAGGCGCCCCCGGGCGCGCCCGCCACCCCTCCGCAGGCCGCCCCGCCCGCCGCACAGCTCCCGGCCACGCCGCAGGCACCCGCGCCCGCCGCACCTCTTCCGGCCGCCGCGCCGCAGGCACCCGTGCCCGCCACGCCGCCGACGGCCCCCATGCCCGCCGATCCGACCCTCCACCTGGGGCACCGCCTCGCCCCGGCGTACGCCGCCCCGGCCGGCTCCTCCATCGTCTCCGTCGCCACCGGCCACCCGGGCAACGCCTTCCCCGGGAGCGAGCCGCCCGAGGGGTACACCCCGACCGAGCGCGACCTCCCCGTCATCAACCGCGGCGACACCGTCCAGGTCCCCGTCGCCCCCGAACCGGCCCCCGCCCCGGAGCCCGCGAACGGCGACGGACCCGGCCCCCTCTACGTCGTCGGCGACGTCCACGGCTACCTCGACGAGCTCCTCGCCGCCCTGCGCGCCCAGGGCCTCATCGACGAGAACGGCGGCTGGTCCGCGGGCAACGCCCGGCTCTGGTTCCTCGGCGACTTCACCGACCGCGGCCCCGACGGCATCGGCGTCATCGACCTCGTCATGCGCCTCTCCGCCGAGGCCGCCGCCGCCGGCGGCTACTGCAAGGCCCTCATGGGCAACCACGAGCTGCTGCTGATCGGCGCCAAGCGCTTCGGCGACACCCCCGTCAACTCCGGCGCGGGCACCGCCACCTTCCAGGCCGCCTGGCTGCTCAACGGCGGCCAGAAGCACGACATGGACCGGCTCCAGGACGTCCACCTCCAGTGGATGTCCCGGCTCGACGCCGTGGTGCGCGAGGACGACCACCTCCTCGTGCACTCCGACACCACCGCGTACCTCGAATACGGCCAGACCATCGAGGACGTCAACGACACGGTCCACGAGATCCTCAACCGGAACGACGCCGACGAGGTCTGGGACGTCTTCCGGAAGTTCACCAAGCGCTTCGCGTTCCGCGACGACGGCGGCCCTCAGGCCGTCCAGGAACTGCTCGCCACCTACGGCGGCCGCCGGATCGTGCACGGCCACAGCCCCATCCCGTACCTCCTCGGCCAGGTCGGCGCCGAGGACGGCGAGGACAGCGCGGGCCCGGTCGTCGACGGACCGCACGTGTACGCCGACGGTCTCGCGATCGCCATGGACGGCGGAGTGACCATGGCCGGAAAGCTACTGGTCGTCCAACTCCCCCTGAACGGCTGACGCATAACGCTGCGCATCCGGGGAAGTCGATTTCCGGAAAGACCCTGTCAGGCCGTGGTGTCGCCGCAATACCATCGGGTCATCCGTAGCAGGCTCTCCTCCGTTTCCGCCCGACCGGCCGCTTCCCACGGCTGATCCGGGCCTACGGCGCATCGGGGGATGCACATGAACGTGGCTCCGCACCTGCTGACCGAGGACCGCGCCGAGTACGAGCGGGTCCTCGACGACGCACTGAGCACCGCCCACGCACGTCCGGATCTCGCCGGAATCGGAACGAGGCTCACGGTCGTGCAGCTGCGCGCCATGACGATGAACGCGACAGCGCTCATCACCACCGCCGCGGCCCTGGAGTACGACCACTTCGTGAAGGTCCGCGAGCAGAACCGGGCGGCCCTCGGGACCCGGACGCCCCCGGCGGAACCGGGCGCGGACACCGGTGCGGGCGCCGGCGTCGTCGCCGTCGTCACCGTGCTGCTGCCCGTCCTCGCGGGCACCGCCGCCGCGATATTCCTGCTGGTCGGCGGGGTCCTGCACGCCCTCGCGCCCACCCTGGCGTTCGGCGAGACCCTGCTGACGGCAGGCCTCGTCTTCGCCGCCCTCGCCGCCGCCGGCCTGCTCTCCGCGGGCGTCGGCCTCCTCGTGACCGCCCTGCGCAACCGGCCGGCCGCGGCGGACGGGGCCGCCGCGGCCGACGACGAACTCTCCCTCGCCAGGGAGGCCTGGCGCCGCGCCCTCCTGGAGCGCGGCATCCTCCCCTTCCTCCGCGACGCCCTCGCCGCCGCGGCGCCCCCGGATCCGGCGGCGCCGGACCCGGCGGCGCCGGACCCGGCGGCGCCCTGAGGAACGGCGGGCCGGGGGCCGCCCGATCAGCCGTTCCTCACTGCCGGGCCGTCAGCACCACGCCGAGCCATCGTGGCTCGCAGTCACATCCAGGCCGTACTCCATGGCATTCGCCCGAGGCTCCCCCTCCATGTCGTAGGAGCTCGGGAACCACACCGACAGATAAGCGGTGACGGTTCCGTACGGCTTGGAGAAACACAGGCCGTCATCGCGCCTGTCATGGTCCGGCTGCCATCCGCCCTTCGCCGCCATGGCACGGTAGAAGGCGAGCAAATCCTCACGGGCACCCATGTGCTCATAGTGCTGACCGGCGGCGGCGAAGCCGTCGTCCTCGTCACAATCCGAGTAGCGCTCGCCCGACTTCCGTGCATCCGGCGGGCGGACATCGAGGATGGCGAACGTCGCCAGCTCGTCTGCCAGCTCCTCGTCCCTGAAGGTGCAGCCGTAGAGCCCCCCGGAGACGGCCCAGACACCAGTCACGCCACAACCCGCCAGGACGGTGAGACCCAGCAGCCCAGACACGATCGCCTTCCGAACCTTCATGACGCGGAGCCTAGCGATCACCTCCAGGTACGCGGCATCAGGCAGAGCGACCAGCGGGCCGGCGGGCGACAGGGCCCGGACCGGTGACGACGCGCTGCTCTGGGAGGCCCCTTCCCCTCCCGGAGCGGCGCGCTCGTCGGTCTGCCCGGTGTCAGTCCGCCAGCGGCAGGTAGACCCGGTTGCCCGAAGCCGCGAACTCCTTCGACTTCTCCGCCATGCCGGCCTCGATCTCCTGCTGCGTACCGCCGTGCTCACGCCGGATGTCCTGGGAGATCTTCATCGAGCAGAACTTCGGGCCGCACATCGAGCAGAAGTGCGCGGTCTTCGCGGGCTCCGCCGGCAGCGTCTCGTCGTGGAACTCGCGCGCGGTGTCCGGGTCGAGCGCCAGGTTGAACTGGTCCTCCCAGCGGAACTCGAACCGCGCGTCCGAGAGCGCGTCGTCCCACTCCTGCGCGCCCGGGTGACCCTTGGCCAGGTCCGCCGCGTGCGCCGCGATCTTGTACGTGATGACGCCGGTCTTCACGTCGTCGCGGTTCGGCAGGCCCAGGTGCTCCTTGGGCGTGACGTAGCAGAGCATCGCCGTGCCCCACCAGGCGATCATCGCGGCACCGATGCCGGAGGTGATGTGGTCGTACGCGGGCGCGACGTCGGTGGTCAGCGGGCCGAGCGTGTAGAACGGCGCCTCCTCGCAGATCTCCTGCTGGAGGTCGATGTTCTCCTTGATCTTGTGCATCGGGACGTGCCCGGGGCCCTCGATCATCGTCTGCACGTTGTGCCGCTTGGCGATCGTGTTGAGCTCGCCGAGGGTCTTCAGCTCGGCGAACTGCGCCTCGTCGTTGGCGTCCGCGATCGAGCCGGGGCGCAGGCCGTCGCCGAGCGAGTACGTGACGTCGTACGCCGCCAGGATCTCGCAGAGCTCCTCGAAGTTCGTGTAGAGGAAGTTCTCCTTGTGGTGCGCGAGGCACCAGGCGGCCATGATCGAGCCGCCGCGCGAGACGATGCCGGTCTTGCGGCGCGCGGTGAGCGGCACGTACGGCAGGAGCACGCCGGCGTGCACCGTCATGTAGTCGACGCCCTGCTCGGCCTGCTCGATGACCGTGTCCTTGTAGATCTCCCAGGTCAGCTCCTCGGCCCTGCCGTCGACCTTCTCCAGGGCCTGGTAGAGCGGCACGGTGCCGATCGGCACGGGGGAGTTGCGCAGCACCCACTCGCGGGTGGTGTGGATGTTGCGGCCGGTGGACAGGTCCATGACCGTGTCGGCGCCCCACTTGGTCGCCCAGGTCATCTTCTCCACCTCCTCCTCGATGGAGGAGGTGACGGCGGAGTTGCCGATGTTGGCGTTGACCTTCACCAGGAACCGCTTGCCGATGATCATCGGCTCGATCTCCGGGTGGTTCACGTTCGCCGGCAGCACGGCGCGGCCCGCGGCGATCTCCTCCCGCACGACCTCGGGGGAGACGTTCTCGCGGATCGCGACGTACTCCATCTCCGGGGTGATCTCGCCCCGGCGGGCGTACGCGAGCTGGGTCACCGCCTGGCCGTCGCGGCCGCGGCGCGGCAGGCGGGGGCGGCCGGGGAAGACGGCGTCGAGGTTCTTCAGCCCACCGCCGCGCGGGGAGGTGTGCTTGATGCCGTCGTCCTCGGGGCGGACCGGGCGGCCCGCGTACTCCTCGGTGTCGCCGCGCGCGATGATCCAGTTCTCGCGCAGCGGCGGAAGGCCCCGCCGGACATCGGTGTCGATGGCGGGGTCGGTGTACGGACCGGACGTGTCGTACAGCGTGACGTCCTTGCCGTTGGTGAGGTGCACCTGGCGGACGGGCACCCGGAGGTCGGGGCGCGATCCCTGGACGTACCCCTTGTGCCAGCCCGGCGTGCGCTCCTGCCCGTCGGCCTGGTTCTGGTCGGAGGCAGGCGTGCGTGCATCCTGAATGGTCATGAGACCGATCTCCCTACGCCGGCATTACCCGGTAACAGGTTCGGCGGTCGGCGCAGCCTCTTCCCGTACGCGCGTACGGTGATCAGCGCCCTCTCAGCCCGGTGCTCCGAGCTCCCGCGTGTGCAAAGGTGCCACCACGCTAGCGCCCTCCCTGGCGTGCTGAACAGTGGGCCCCCGTCGTTCTTGCGATGATCGGCCGGTGACTTCCCCCCAGCAGCCCCTCGAGCCACACCACGACGCCCACGACCCCGGACACGGACACGGAGCCGGATCCGGACACGGTCACGGATCCGGAGGAGGGCACGGACACAGCCACAGCCATGGACCCGCCGCCCCGGTCTCGCGGCATCTGCGCAAGGTCATCGCCGCGATCCTGATCCCCTTCGCCACCGCCGTCCTCGTCGGACTCGCGGTCCTGTGGCCGGGCGGCACCCCGGCGCACGAGCGCACCGGCGTGGGCTTCGACCGGCAGACCCAGCAGGGCCAGGTCGTCTCCGTCGAGCACGTCGACTGCAAGACCGTGAACGCCGCTCAGGTCCCGCCGACCGGCGACACCTCCACGCCGGAGGGGCGCGAGGCCGTCGACGCCCGGCAGGGGCAGTGCGAGAAGGCGACGGTCGAGGTCACCAGCGGTCCGGACAAGGGACGCAGGTTCGTCGAGATCGTGCAGCCGGACGCGCCGCGCCAACTGCACGAGGGGCAGGGCGTGGTGGTGGCGTACGCCCCCGACGCCCCGCACGACCTGCAGTACTCGGTGACCGACGTGAACCGCAAGGTGCCGCTGGCGCTGCTCGCCGGCATCTTCGCCGTCGCGGTCGTGGTGGTCGGCCGGATGAGGGGAGTGATGGCGCTCGTCGCACTCGCCGTGAGCTTCCTCATCCTCACCTACTTCATCCTGCCGGCGATCCTGGAGGGGTCGAACCCGCTGGTCGTCGCGGTGGTCGGATCGAGCGCGATCATGCTGATCGCGCTCTACATGTGCCACGGGCTCTCGGCCCGCACCTCGGTCGCCGTGCTCGGCACGCTGATCTCGCTGCTGCTGATCGGTCTGCTCGGCTCGCTCTTCATCGGCTGGACGGCGCTCAGCGGCAACACCGACGACTACACCGGCCTGATCCACGGTCTGTACCCGGAGATCGACATGTCCGGCCTGCTGCTCGCCGGGATCATCATCGGTTCGCTCGGCGTGCTCGACGACGTGACGGTCACTCAGACGTCGGCGGTCTGGGAGCTGCACCAGGCAGATCCGGGCATGGGGCCGCGCGGCCTGTACCGGGCAGGGATCCGGATCGGCCGCGACCACATCGCCTCGGTCGTGAACACGCTGGTGCTGGCGTACGCGGGTGCCGCCCTGCCGCTGCTGCTGCTCTTCTCCATCGCCCAGAGCAGCATGGGCACGGTGGCCAACAGCGAACTGGTCGCCGAGGAGATCGTCCGGACCCTGGTCGGCTCGATCGGTCTGGTGGCGTCCGTTCCGGTCACCACGGCGCTCGCGGCCCTGGTGGTCTCCGCCGACCGTCCGGCGTCCGGGGGCGGGAAGCCGGCGGTGGTACGGGGAGGTCGGCGCCGCCGCGCCAAGTGAACCGCCGTCCTGGGGGATCGGGCCGGATCAGGCGGGGTCGGCTCGCGCGGGGCCGGCTCAGGCGGGGCCGGCGTTCTCTTCGGCCAGGATCCGGCCCAGTGCGGCCTCCAGGTGGTCCTCGAAGTCGCCGAGGGTCCGTTCCTGGCCGAGCGGAACCAGCTTGTCCGTTCGGTCGAGGAAGGCGACCAGCGGCGGCGCGCTGGCACGGAACAGCGCGCGATCGCCGCCCACCTGGAGTCGGATGGAGACGTCCGAGAGCCGCTCGGGCTCCGTCGGGGCGATGTGCACGTCGCCGTCCCCGCTCGGCCGGTTGATCCCGTCGAGCAGCAGTTCCCTCCCGAACGCCCAGGTCACAGGGGCGTCTCCGGGAAGGTGGAAGGTCATCCGCACCGCGTAGGGATCCCGGGTCTCATACCGGAGTTCGACCGGGATCTTGAAGGAGAGCTCCTCGGAGACGAGGAAGCTCATCAGGACCTCGGCCTGAACCGACTCTCGCATCGTGTACCCCGCAGTAGATGAAGCAGTTGTGTGAACACAGGGGCTGAAAGCTGTGACCTAAACGGCCAGGAATGATCCCCCATGGCCCTCTTGACGCAATCGTGCTGTAAGCACTAGCAGATCACAAGGAGTGATTTTTCAGATACTGATAGAGAGCGCGAGGGAACCGAAGAGCCTTCCGATCTCTTTGCGTAGTCGTTCCACTGCGGGGAGCAACCGTTCTTCCTGGTGAAGAGGGAGGGAAATCGCCACCGCGGCCGCCATGGAGCCCGCGGTGACGGGGATTGCGGCACAGACCGTGCCCAGCGCATATTCCTGCCGCTCCACCAGGGGCTCCATTCGCCCCAAACCATCCAAACGCTCCAAAAGGACACGGCGATTACGCACCGTGTACGGAGTGATGGCCTCCACCGGGTGGCGGTCGAGGTGGTCTTGACGAGATTTCAGATCGAGTTGACTCAGCAGGCACTGCCCGATCGCATGGGCGTGCGCGGTCTCGCGGAAGTCGGCCCATTCCTCCACCGCGGGGGCGGAGGGGGTGTCGGCGACGGCGACGAGCTCGATCTCGCCTTCGCGGTAGAAGGCGAAGTAGATGGGTACACCGATCTCGTCCCGCCAGCGGGCAAGGGAGTCTTCGATCTTGATGCGACGATTCTGCACAGCTCCGCCGCCGGCCAGTCGGACGGCGGCGTCGCCCAGGACGAACACACCCTTGTCACGGCGCAGATAGCCCTCGTGCGTCAGGGTGCGGAGCAGGTGGTAGGTGGTGGGCAGCGGAAGGCCCGTCTCGCGGGCGAGCTGTTTCGCGGGGGCGCCCTCCGCGTGGGAGGCCACGGCCTCCAGGAGTCTCAGCGCCCGCTGCACCGATCCGATCAGGGTAGGCGCTGCCGTCTGCGTAGCCATGGCCAAAGGTCACCCCCAGGCGTGAGGACGGGTGCAGTGCACCCGCCCGCGGGGGCCGCCCCCGCGCGCCCGCCGGGCCTGGGAAACCGCTGGTCAGTATGGAGGTCTACGCCTGTAGTCCCCATCGCGGCGGAGAGATTCCACTCTAGTGGCAGCCCCGGGGCCCATACCCTGTTCGGCCAGGGCGTTCCCCCGCCCGGGCTAACGCCCTCCACCGCCCCCTGGCGATCAGCAGCTTGTGCTACCAGTCCTCGCGCGACCTGGCGGAGGAGCTGAACTTCCGCACGACGTAGACCAGTCCGGCGACGAGGGCCACGAAGAGCAGCACCTTGAAGAGCAGACCGACCACGAAGGTGAGGACGCTGGTGATCAGCCCGCCGAAGACGAGCAGGGCGAGAACGGGTATGGCGACCCACTTCACCCACCAGGGCATCCCCGCGAGAATCTCCCGTACGGCCATCGTCCCTACCTCGCTCTCGAAGAACCGCGCACTCCGCGCCGAACACCCTCAAGGCTAGGGGCGGGAGGCAGCCCGTGGGGGCCCCGCGGCCCCCGCTCTCCCCTGATCCGCCCCCTAGGGGCTCGGCCCCCGTGCCCGGAGCCCCCTCAGGGTTCCGGTTCGGCCCGCCCGTCGGCGCCGGCCCTCCGGGTCCGGCTCGGCCCCGCCCCCGCTCGCCCCCCGCGCCCGCTCAGCCCTCCGGCGGCGAGAAGACCACCATGACCCGCAGGTCCTCGCTGATGTGGTGGAACCGGTGCTCCACCCCGGCCGGCACGTAGACCACGCTGCCGCGCGCCACCTGGGTCGTCTCCGTCCCGACCGTGATCGCCGCCCGCCCGCTGACCACGAAGTACACCTCGTCCTGGCCGTGCGGCTGCTGCGGATCGAGTTCCCCGGCATCGAGCGCGTACAGGCCCACCGACATGTTCCGCTCGCGCAGGAACTGGAGGTACGCCCCCTTGTTCGCGGCGCGCTCCGCCTCCAGTTCGTCCAGCCGGAATGCCTTCATCGCCCGCTCGCCCCTGCCGTCGGCCCGATCATGTCTGCCACGATCAGACACATGATGAATTTCGTAGTCAAGACGCTCGCGAACGCGGGCGCCCTGGGAGTCGCCATCTGGCTGCTCCAGGACATCACCCTGACCGGTGAGAGCACCGGCAAGAAGGCCCTGACCCTCATTCTCGTGGCCCTCGTCTTCGGGCTGGTGAACTTCCTGGTCAAGCCGGTCGTCAATCTCCTGACGCTTCCCCTCTTCATCCTGACGCTCGGCCTGATCACCCTGGTGGTCAACGCCCTGATGCTGCTCCTCACGTCCTGGCTGGCCGAGCAGCTCGACCTCAGCTTCCACGTGGAGGGCTTCTGGACCGCCGTCCTGGGCGGTCTGATCATCTCCGTCGTCTCGTGGGCGCTCAACGTCGTCCTCCCCGACGGCGACTGAGTGGGGATCATGAGCTACCGCGTCTGCTTCGTCTGCACGGGCAACATCTGCCGCTCGCCGATGGCCGAGCACGTCTTCCGCCGCCGGGTGGAGGAGGCCGGCCTCGGCGGTCTGGTGGAGGTCGACAGCGCGGGCACCGGAGGCTGGCACGAGGGCGACGGGGCCGACCCGCGCACGGTCACCGTCCTCGACGAGAACGGATACACCTCCGAGCACGTCGCCCGGCGGTTCCGGCCCTCGTGGTTCCCCGCCCTCGACCTGGTGATAGCCCTGGACGAAGGGCATCTGCGGGAGCTCCGGGCGCTCGCCCGCACCCCCGACGAGGCGGCGAGGATACGACTCCTGCGCTCCTACGACCCGGCCGCCGGCGCCGGGCTCGACGTCCCCGACCCCTACTACGGGGACCGCGGGGACTTCGAGGAGTGCCTGGAGATGGTGGAGGCCGCGAGCGAGGGACTGCTCGCGGCCGTACGCGCGGAACTGGAGGAACGGACACCGTGAAGGACGACGAACTCGGCGACGGCACACGGGCGGTACGGGCCGGGCTGCCCGAAGCCGTGAAGTACGAGCCGACCCTGCCGGGGCCGGTCTTCGCGGCCCACTTCCACCTGCCGGGCGAGCCGACCGGCCCGTACACCTACGGCCGCGACGAGAATCCCACCTGGACCCACCTGGAGCGGGCGATCGGCGAGCTGGAGGCGCCGGGGGAGGAGGGCGTGGAGACGCTGGTCTTCGCCTCCGGCATGGCCGCGATCTCCGCCGTCCTGCTCTCCCAGCTCAAGGCCGGCGACGCGGTGGTGCTGCCGGCCGACGGCTACCAGGCCCTGCCCCTGCTGCACGAGCAGCTGCGGGCGTACGGCGTCGAGGTCCGTACCGCGCCGACCGGCGGCGACGCCCAGCTGTCCGTACTGGACGGGGCCCGGCTGCTGTGGATCGAGAGCCCGTCCAACCCCGGTCTCGACGTCTGCGACATCCGCCGACTGGTGCGGGAGGCACACGCGGCCGGCGCGCTCGTCGCCGTCGACAACACCCTCGCCACACCGCTCGGCCAGCGCCCGCTGGAACTGGGCGCGGACTTCTCCGTCGCCAGCGACACCAAGGGCATGACCGGGCACGGCGACATCCTGCTCGGCCACGTGAGCTGCCGGGACCCCCGGCTCGCGGCGGACGTACGGCGCTGGCGCAAGATCGTCGGTGCCATCCCCGGCCCCATGGAGGCCTGGCTCGCCCACCGGTCGCTCGCCACGCTCCAGCTGCGGATCGACCGGCAGTCCTCCACCGCTCTGGCGCTGGCGCGGACGCTCGCCGAGCGCGCGGACGTGACCGGACTGCGGTATCCCGGACTGCCCGACGACCCCTCGCACGCGGTGGCCGCCCGGCAGATGCGGCGCTTCGGCCCGGTGGTCTCCTTCGAACTGGCGGACCGGGAGCGGGCCGAGCGGTTCCTGGAGGGGCTGCGGCTCGTCGACGACGCCACCAGTTTCGGCGGCGTGCGCTCCACGGCGGAGCGGCGCGGGCGCTGGGGCGGGGACGCGGTGGCGGAGGGCTTCATCCGCTTCTCGGTCGGAGCCGAGGATCCGGAGGACCTGGTCGCCGATGTGCTGCGCGCCCTCGACGAGGCCGGGAGTCACGGCTGAGACCGGTGGCCCCGCCCGCGGCGCACGCGGAGCGGGGCGCTCCGAGCCTCCCCCCTCGTGGCTCGGAGCGCCCTCGGTCTCCCACGCGGAAACCGCCTGCACAAGGCTAGTTGACTGAGCGTCAGTGTCCAATCACGGTAGCGACAGCGACCTATCGACTTATTTATAGTTGGACGTTCCTGAGGCGCAGTCAGCCGACCGCGTGAGTCGAACGGCCACGGGGCCGGGAGGGAGCGGACATGGATCTGGCCCTGCTGCGCACGTTCGTCACGGTGCACCGGGCCGGTTCCTTCACCCGCGCCGCCGCACTCCTGGGCCTCTCCCAGCCCGCCGTCACCAGTCAGATCCGCACGCTGGAACGACAGCTCGGACGGCCGCTCTTCCTCAGAAGGGCGCGCGGAGTCACCCCGACCACCATCGGCGACGAACTCGCCCACCGCGCGGCACCCCATCTGGACGCCCTCGTGGAGATCGCCGAGACCGGGCTCGCCGAGGAGAGCGGCGTCCGCACCCTCCACATCGCCGGCCCCCCGGAGTTCACCGCGCTCCGCGCGCTGCCCGCGCTCACGCCCCTGGTCGGCCAGGGGCTCGCCGTGCGGGCCTCCTTCCTCGGCGACACGGAGGAGATCCTCGACGGGCTCGCCGCCGGTCACCACGACCTGGCCCTCGCGACCGCCCGCCCCCGGGGCGGCCTGCTGGTCTCCACCCCGCTCTGCGACGAGGAGCACGTCCTGGTCGCGGCCCCGAGCTGGGCCGCCCGGCTCTCCCCCGAGGTGCTCCTGAGCAAGGGCGCGGTGCTCCTGGAACGACTGCCGGTGGTCGAGGTCCACGAGTCGCTGCCGTTCGTCTCCCGCTACTGGGCGAGTGTCTTCGAGGCCAAACCGGCGGCGGCCGCCACCGTCATCGCCCCCGACCTGCGGGCCGTGCGGGACTCCGCCGCCTCCGGCGCCGGGCTCGCCGTCCTGCCGCGCTACCTGTGCGAGGAGGCTCTGCGGCAGGGGCACCTCGTGGCGCTGCTCGACCCCCCGGTCCCTCCGCTCCGGACCTACTTCCTGGTCGTGCGCACGGGAACGCTCGCGCTGTCCCCGCTCGCCAGGGCCCACGAGGAACTGCTGCGGGCAGCCGGGAACTGGTGAGTTTCAGGACACCTCGGACGGGCCATTTTCTTCCCATGACCGAACGGCCCGTGATCAAGCGCACCGCACGCGCCATCCTGCTCGACGGGGACGATCTGATCCTCATCAAGCGGACCAAGCCCGGCATGGACCCCTACTGGGTCACGCCCGGCGGCGGCGTGGAGCCCACCGACTCCACCGTCGTCGAGGCCCTGCACCGCGAAGTGCTCGAAGAGCTCGGCGCCAAGATCACCGATGTGGTGCCCTGCTTCGTCGACACCGTCGAGCACATCGTCGACGGCGGGGTCTCCGGGGTGAAGGTCCAGCACTTCTTCGTGTGCCGGCTCGGCTCCATGGACCCCTCCCTGCGGCACGGCCCCGAGATCGAGGAGCCCGTCGGCGAGTACGAGATCGTCCGGGTGCCCTTCAGCCGGGTCGGCATCGCCGCCGTGCACCTCGTCCCGCTCTCCCTGCGCCACTACCTCGACGGCAACATCGAGGGCGTCCTCGCGATGCACGCCCCCGACCTGGGGTAGGGCCGGTCCTCCGGAGCAGGCCCTAACCGGCCGTGGCGGGGGCGAGCTCCGCGAGGAAGTCGTGACGGATGCGGTCCGAGGGGACTCCCGCCCCGCGCAGCGCGTCGACGCCCCGACGGACCATGTCGAGCGGCCCCGAGAGGTAGGCGTCCCGTTCGTTCCACGGGCCGTAGCGGCAGACGGCGTCCGGGAGCCTTCCCTGCTCCTCGGTGACCGGGTGGACGGAGAGCCAGGGGAAGGTCCTCTGGAGCCGCAGCATCGTGTCGATGTCGTAGAGGTCGTGACCGCTGCGCGCCCCGTAGAAGACGTCGACCGGCCGCCGGTCCCCGTGCTCGGCGACGTCCTCGACCAGCGCCTTGATCGGCGCTATCCCGGTGCCGCCTCCCATGCAGAGCAGTCCGGTGTCCGTGGAGTGGTCGACCGTCATGGAACCGGCCGGCGGACCGAGCCGCAGCACGTCCCCGGGGCGCGCCCGGTGCACCAGCGCGTTGGACACCCAGCCGGCCGGGACGGCCTTGACGTGGAGGGAGAGCAGCCCGTCCGGCCGGGGTGCCGAGGCGAAGGAGTAGTGGCGCCATATCCGGGGCCACCACGGGGTCTCCAGCGTCGTGTACTGCCCGGCGAGGAAGGGGTACGGCTGGTCGGGTCTGAGCGTGACGACGGCGATGTCCGGGGTGCGCAGGTCGTGGGAGACCACCTCGGCCTGCCACCAGGCGGGCGCGGTGCGCTCGTCCTCCGCGGCCGAGTCGATCATGATCTGGGAGATCGTCGTGTACGTGCGGACCCAGGCCGCCTCGGTCTCCTCGTCCCAGCTCTTCTCCGCGTACCGCTCCAGAGCACCCATGAGGGCCTCGCCGACGGCCGGATAGTGGTCCGCCCTCGTCCCGTACTTCCGGTGCCCCCTGCCGAGGTTCTCCAGGTACGCGGTGAGGACCGGAGCGTCGTCCATGTGCTCGGCCGCCGTCAGCAGGGCCTTCAGGAGCCGGTCCCGCTGGGTGTCCATGGCCGCGGGGAACATCTCGCGCAGCTCGGGGTGCCGGACGAAGAGCAGGGCGTAGAAGTACGAGGTCACCCGGCCGGCGACCGGTGCGATCTCCGCCAGCGTGCGCCGGACGAGTACGGCGTCGGCGGAGGGTCCCTCGGATGTCCGGGGTTCCGTTCCCTCTGCTTCCGGGGGCTCCCGCTCGTACGTCGTGGTGGTCGGAGCATCCATCATGTGCCTCGCCTCGCGCTGGCCGGCTTCCGTGACCGCAGCATGACGCTTCCCACCGGCGCTTCGGACCGAAAGTGGCGTTCTCGGGCCATAGGCCCGGTTTTCTGGCTAGGCTGCGCTGTTTCGGACCAGGGCGTAGGCCTCGCGCAGGTCTCCCCCGGAGTAACTGTGGCGGGAGAGCCCGGCGAGATGGTGGTCCGCGTTCACGGCCACCGTCTCCGGCACGATCGCGAAGAGCTCCGCGTCGGACATCGAGTCCCCGTACGCGACGCAGTCGGCGGGGTCCACCCCGTACCCCGCGCAGAGCTCCCTCGCGATGCGCACCTTCGCGCGCGCGTCGAGAATGCCCGGCCGGTGGACCGGCTCGGTGAAGGGGACCGCCGGCCAGAGCGACCCGTGGGTCGAGTCGGCGCCCCAGTCGAGAAGCCGCTCGACGAAGAAGTCGGGCGAGAGGGAGATGACCGCGCAGAGGTCTCCCCGCGCCCGGATGTCCGCCCAGACCTCGCGGATGCCCGCCAGCCAGGGCGCTCCCTCGAAGGCCGCCGCGACCTGCTCCAGGGTGAGCGCGGACCACAGCTCGCGGGCCCGGACGGCGAACTCGTCCGGCGTGAGCCCCCGCAGAAATCCCTCTTCCAGGGCGGCGATCTCCTCCATCAGGTCCAGTTGCCGGGAGATCTCCACCGCGGCGGCCGAGCCCCTGATCAGGGTGCCGTCGAGGTCGAAGAGGTGCAGTCGTCGCGTTCGGGGTTTCACGTGAAACATCGTCCGGGTGCCACCCGACGGAATCAACGGCTCCTCGGGTATCGGCCGGAGAGGTCGGCCGGATCCGGTAAAGAGGTGGACGGAAGATCGCCGCGTCGGACAGCCTGAAAGGCATGCCTACCTCCCCCGCCTCCCTCACACAGCTCCCGGTCCGGCGTCTCACCTCGGAGGACCTTCTCGCTTGCGCCGATCTCTCCGAGAACCGGGGCTGGCCGCGCGAGGAACACAAGTGGGGCCTGCTGCTCGCCGCCGGCACCGGCTACGGCATCGACGATCCCGACGCTCCGGGCCTCGCCGCCTGCTGCGTGGTCACCTCGTACGGCCCCGGCCTCGCCGCGATCGGCATGGTGCTCGTCGCCGAGCGGTACGCACGCCAGGGCGTGGGACGCCGGCTCATGCGGCACGTCCTGGCGGAGGCCGGGGACACCCCGCTCACGCTGTACGCCACGGCGAACGGGCAGCCCCTGTACGAACAGCTGGGCTTCACCGAGACCGGCCGGTCCGAGATGGTGCGCGGACGCTTCACCTTCACCGCACCCGCCCCGGACGTTCCGGTCCGTCCGGCGACGGCCGAGGACCTCCCGGCGATCCTGCGCCTGGACCACGAGGTCTTCGGTCTCGACCGCACCCACGTCATCGCCCGGCTCCCCGCCTTCGCGGATCACCTCAGGGTCGCGGAGGAGGACGGCGGGATCACCGGCTTCGCGGCCGCCTGGCCCAACATGGACACCCATGTCATCGGCCCCCTGCTCGCCCGGGACCCGGGCACGGCGAAGGCCCTGATCGCCTCCCTGGCCGCCGCCACCGACCGACCGCTGCGCACGGACATCGACGTACGGCACGCCTCCCTGCTGAGCTGGGCGAAGGAGAACGGCATCGACACGATCGCCACCACGTCGGTGATGATCCGCTCCCTGTCCGATCTCCCCGGCGACTGGCGCCGCCGCTTCGCTCCCCTGACGGTCGCCGCCGGATAGATTTACTTGCAGACGCCCATTATTTCGTCCCTTCGTCTACCCTGGGCCGAGAGCCGCACCGGCGCCGAGGAGACACCGAGGAGAGACATGACCGCGACGGACCCCGCACTCACCGCGCTCGCCCAGCGCTGGTGCGCCCTCTCCCTGCTGCACGGCAGGATCGAGTCCCACATCGAGCGCGCCCTGGAGTCCGGCCACGGTCTGAGCGTGCGGGAGTACTCGCTGCTCGACGTCCTCAGCCGCCAGCACAGCGGCCCCGGCGGCCACCTCCAGATGAAGCAGGTCGCCGACGCCGTCGTGCTCAGTCAGAGCGCCACCACCCGGCTCGTCACCCGCCTGGAGGACCGCGGTCTGCTCACCCGGTACCTCTGCGCCACCGACCGGCGCGGCATCTACACCGACGTGACCGAGGCCGGCCAGAAGCTCCTCGAAGAGGCCCGTCCCACCAACGACAGCGCGCTGCGCGAGGCCCTGGACGAAGCCGCGAAGAACCCCGAGCTGGCCCCTCTGGTCCAGGTCGTGGAGGGCGTGGGCGTGCCCGTGTGAGCCCGAACGCCGGGGCAGGAGCGCCCCGGCGTTACGCTGCGGGGCATGAGCGATCTTGAGATACGCCCCGCCACCGCGGAGGACCTCCCGGCCGTCGTCGCGATGCTCGCCGACGACCCCCTGGGCGCACAGCGCGAGTCCCCCGACGACCTCGCCCCGTACCTCGTCGCCTTCGAGCGCCTCGCGAACGACCCCAACCAGCACGTCGTCGTGGCCGTCCGCGAGGGCAGGGTCGTCGGCACCCTCCAGCTGACGATCATCCCGGGACTCTCCCGACGGGGCACCACCCGCTCGATCGTCGAGGGCGTCCGCATCCACGCCGACGAGCGCGGCAGCGGCCTCGGAACGCAGCTCATCGAATGGGCTGTCGAGGAGTCGGGCCGCCAGGGCTGCCGGCTCGTCCAGCTGACCTCCGACGTCACCCGCACCGATGCCCACCGCTTCTACGAGCGTCTGGGCTTCGAGGCCTCCCACGTGGGTTTCAAGAAGAGCCTCTGAGGACGGGTTTCACGTGAAACAGCACGGTTTCACGTGAAACACCCCACAATCGCTCAGAGACCGCGCCAGCCCGCCTCGTCCACACCGCCCGGAACCGCGTCCTTCGGCTCGTACGGCTCCCGCGTGAAAACGAACGAGCCGAGGTCGAGATGGCTCACACTGCCGTCGGCGCGCCGCACCGCCCTGAGCGTCTCCCCCGCGTAGTAGCCGTTCAGGCCGACCCAGCCGCCCTCGGGCAGCGCCCGGAACCGGGCCCATCGCCCGGCACCCCGCAGCGGTTCGAGCACCACGCTCCGCTCGGGACCGAGCCGAAGCCCATAGGCGTACGTGCCCCAGTACCAGGGCCCCGTGAGGGACAGCAGCTCCTCGTCGACCTCGGCCTCGGGAAGGGGGCGCCACGGCTCCGGGAACCTGGGCTCCGCCTCCGCCACGATCCGCACGAGATCGGCGGCCACGGCCCCCACCAGGGGCCCCGAGGTGGCGTTGGAGAGGGCGATGCCCGCGAGGCCGTCCTCCACGCTCACCCACAGGGAGGCGACGAAACCCGGGAGGGAGCCGCTGTGGCCGATCAGGGTGCGGCCGTCCTTGCGCACCAGCTGGAGACCGAGCCCGTAGCTCCCCTCCCAGTCGCCTTCCCCGGCGGGAGAGGCCGGGGCGCGCATCTCCTCGACGGACGCCCTGGCGAGCACCCGCTCGTCCCCGGCCGCGAGGAAGGCGGCGAAGCGCGCGAGGTCGGCGGCCGTCGACCAGAGCTGCCCGGCCGACGCCATCAGACCGAGGTCCTCGGACGGCTCGGGCAGCATGACGTCGGCCCAGGGGTGCACCGCCCAGCCACCCGCGTGCGGAGCGACGGGATCGACCGTCGTACGGCCCATCTCCAGCGGATCCAGGATCTCGCGCCGCAGCGCCTCTTCCCAGGACACCCCCCGGACCGCCTCGACCAGCGAACCCAGCAGCGTGTAGCCGGGGTTGGAGTAGTGGTGCCGGCGCCCCGGCGACTGGAGGAAGGGCTGCTCCCCCAGGACGTCGGAGAGTTCGGGGCGCAGGGCGGCCGAGGACCGCTCCCACCACGGGCCGGGCGTCTCGGCCGCGAGACCGCCGGTGTGGCCCAGGAGTTGGGCGATCGTCACCTCGCCGACGCCCGTTCCCTTCAGATGGCGTTCCAGCGGATCGTCGAGCCCGAGCAGGCCCTCGTCCCGGAGCCGCATCACCAGGACGGCGGTGAACACCTTGGTGATGGACCCGATCCTGAACTGGGTGTCGGCGTCCGGCGCGTGGCCGTCCACGCAGCTGCGCGAACCACTCCAGACCAACGCTCCGTCACGGACCACCGCCCCCACCAAGGACGGCGCCCGCCCCTCGGACTGGGCGACAGCGACGCGGTGCAGCAGAGCCCGCTCGGTACCGGGCAACAGGGTTTCGAAAGATGTCGTCATGGAGCCCATCCAACGCGAATGTCGCCCGCGGTACTGATCCGTTTTCCTCGGGTCAGGTCTGGGCCATGTCCACGAAACGCGAGTAGTGGCCCTGGAAGGCCACGGTGATCGTGGCCGTCGGACCGTTACGGTGCTTGCCCACGATGATGTCCGCCTCGCCCGCGCGCGGTGACTCCTTCTCGTAGGCGTCCTCGCGGTGCAGCAGGATGACCATGTCGGCGTCCTGCTCGATCGAGCCGGACTCACGCAGGTCGGAGACCATCGGCTTCTTGTCGGTGCGCTGCTCGGGACCACGGTTCAGCTGGGAGAGCGCGATCACCGGCAGTTCCAGCTCCTTGGCGAGGAGCTTCAGGTTTCGCGACATGTCGGAGACCTCTTGCTGACGGCTCTCCTGCCGCTTGGAACCGCCCGACTGCATGAGCTGCAGATAGTCGATGATGACGAGCTTCAGGCCGTTGCGCTGCTTGAGCCGGCGGCACTTCGCGCGGATCTCCATCATCGACAGGTTCGGGGAGTCGTCGATGTACAGCGGGGCCTGGGAGACGTCCGGCATCCGGCGGGCGAGTCGCGTCCAGTCCTCGTCGGTCATCGTGCCGGAGCGCATGTGGTGGAGCGCGACCCGGGCCTCGGCCGAGAGGAGACGCATGGCGATCTCGTTGCGGCCCATTTCGAGGGAGAAGATGACGCTGGGCAGGTTGTGCTTGATGGAGGCCGCCCGGGCGAAGTCCAGGGCGAGGGTCGACTTACCCATGGCGGGACGGGCCGCGATGATGATCATCTGGCCCGGGTGCAGTCCGTTGGTGAGCGAGTCGAGGTCCGTGAAGCCGGTGGGCACACCGGTCATCTCGCCGCTGCGGGAGCCGATCGCCTCGATCTCGTCGAGCGCCCCCTCCATGATGTCGCCGAGCGGCAGGTAGTCCTCGGTGGTGCGCTGCTCGGTGACGGCGTAGATCTCTGCCTGGGCCGAGTTCACGATCTCGTCGACGTCTCCGTCGGCCGCGTACCCCATCTGCGTGATCTTGGTGCCGGCCTCCACGAGGCGGCGCAGGACCGCGCGCTCGTGGACGATCTCCGCGTAGTACGAGGCGTTGGCCGCGGTCGGGACCGACTGGACCAGGGTGTGGAGGTAGGAGGCGCCGCCGACGCGGGTGATCTCGCCGCGCTTGGTGAGCTCGGCGCCGACCGTGATCGGGTCGGCCGGCTCGCCCTTGGCGTAGAGGTCGAGGATGGCCGCGTAGACGGTCTCGTGCGCGGGCTTGTAGAAGTCGTTGCCCTTGATGATCTCCACGACGTCCGCGATGGCGTCCTTGGAGAGCAGCATGCCGCCGAGGACGGACTGCTCGGCGTCGAGGTCCTGCGGGGGAACGCGTTCGAAGGCGGAGAGCCCGCCGTCCCAGGGACCGTCTCCGCCCCGCTCGTGCTGGTCGTCGCGGCCGCGGCCACGGCCGCGTCCCTCGCCACGGGTACGGGTGGGCAGCCGGTCGCTCGGTCCGCTGTCGGCCCAGGGGTCGTCCATGGGCTCGGGAACGCTCACCAAGCCACCTCCTCCCGTCCGCTCCGCGGACCTCGCCGTGCCACTCTTTCTTATGCCACGCCTTGATCGACGAGTGGCTTCGCGACCGCTTCTGGCGCGTCGGGCGCCGGACCACGGTAGGCCTGTGGAGAGCCCCAGCCAATCTGGTTATCCACAGGCCCTGTGGGTTACGGGCCAGATGCTGTGGAGAACTCCCCAGATCCTGTGCACGGAGCGGGGGACAGCCATGTGGACAAACTCATAACACCCCCGCCCTCACCCATCTGACCTGCACTTTTCCCATCCACGGGCTGTGGGGGAGAAAAAGTTGTCCACCGGGACCAAGATCAGAACAAACGGCCCACACCCGAAGCCCCGCGCCAGCCCCAAGTAAGGATCGCCAATGCATTGCATCACTTACCTGTGGAAGATTAGATTGAGCTCATGACTCAGGCCCCCGCGACCTCCAAGGCCGTCCGCCGACAGCACGACCGCGAGATCGTCTCCCTCGCCCTGCCGGCGTTCGGCGCACTCGTCGCCGAGCCGCTGTTCCTCATGGTCGACAGCGCCATCGTCGGGCACCTCGGCACACCTCAGCTCGCGGGCCTCGCGATCGCCGCGGCACTGCTCTCCACCGCCGTCAGCGTCTTCGTCTTCCTCGCCTACGCCACCACGGCCGCCGTCGCCCGGCGGGTGGGCGCGGGCGATCTCCAGGCCGCCATCCGGCAGGGTATGGACGGCATCTGGCTCGCGCTCCTCCTCGGCGCCGCCGTCGTGGCGCTGACCCTGCCCACGGCACCGGGGCTCGTCGACGTCTTCGGCGCCTCGGACACCGCCGCTCCGTACGCCGTCACCTACCTCAGGATCTCCAGCCTCGGAATCCCCGCCATGCTGGTGGTCCTGGCCGCCACCGGCGTCCTGCGCGGCCTCCAGGACACCCGCACACCGCTCTATGTGGCCATCGCCGGCTTCGCGGCCAACGGCGCGCTCAACGCGGGTCTGGTCTACGGCGCCGGCCTGGGCATCGCCGGCTCCGCGTGGGGCACGGTCATCGCCCAGTACGGCATGGCCGTCGCCTATCTCGTCGTGGTCGTACGAGGCGCCCGGCGCCACGGTGCCTCCCTCCGCCCCGACCCGGCCGGCATACGCGCCTCCGCCCAGGCCGGCGTCCCCCTCCTGGTCCGTACGCTCTCCCTGCGCGCGGTCCTGATGATCGCCACGGCCGTCGCCGCCCGGCTCGGGGACGCCGAGGTCGCCGCCCACCAGATCATCCTGTCCCTGTGGAGCCTCATGGCCTTCGCGCTCGACGCGATCGCCATCGCGGGCCAGGCCATCATCGGCCGCTACCTCGGCGCGGACGACGCCGACGGGGCACGCCAGGTCTGCCGCCGCATGGTCCAGTGGGGCGTGCTCTCGGGGGCGGTGCTCGGCGCGCTGCTCATCGTCGCCCGGCCCCTGTTCGTGCCGCTCTTCACCGGCGACACCGCCGTGCAGGACACCCTGCTCCCGGCCCTGCTCGTGGTCGCGCTCTCCCAGCCGGTCTCCGGGGTCGTCTTCGTCCTCGACGGCGTCCTGATGGGCGCGGGAGACGGCCCCTACCTGGCCTGGGCGATGCTGCTCACGCTGGCGGTCTTCGCCCCGGTCGCCCTCCTGGTCCCGGCGCTCGGCGGCGGACTGACCGCGCTCTGGTGGGCGATGACCCTGATGATGACGGTCCGGATGGGAACCCTCTGGTTCCGCATGCGCTCCGGCCGCTGGATCGTCACGGGCGCCACCCGCTGAGGGCCCACCCGTTTCACGTGAAACCGCAGAAGGAGAAGCGGCACAGGAAAGCAGCAGACGAAGGAGAAGCGGACGAAGACAGCGGAAGGGCCGCACCCCGAGGGGTGCGGCCCTTCCTCACTGCTGAGCGCAGACTGCCGAGGGCAGCGTTACGCGGCGACGACCTCGATGCCGAGCTTCGCGGCAACCTCGGGGTGCAGACGCACGGACACCTGGTGCGAGCCCAGGGTCTTGATCGGCGAGCCGAGCTCGACGCGACGCTTGTCGACGTCGGGGCCACCCGCGGTCTTGATCGCCGAGGCGATGTCGGCCGGGGTCACGGAGCCGAAGAGACGGCCGGCGTCGCCGGAGCGAACGGCCAGGCGCACCTTCGTGCCCTCGAGCTGGGCCTTGATCTCGTTGGCCTGCTCGATGGTCGCGATCTCGTGGATCTTGCGGGCGCGGCGGATCTGCGCCACGTCCTTCTCGCCACCCTTGGTCCAGCGGATCGCGAAACCGCGCGGGACCAGGTAGTTGCGAGCGTAGCCGTCCTTGACGTCGACGACGTCGCCAGCGGCACCGAGGCCGGAAACCTCGTGGGTGAGGATGATCTTCATTTTTCGGTCACCCTTCCCTTATCGCGCGGTGGACGTGTAGGGCAGCAGCGCCATCTCACGGCTGTTCTTCACGGCCGTGGCGACGTCACGCTGGTGCTGCGTGCAGTTGCCGGTCACGCGGCGGGCACGGATCTTGCCGCGGTCGGAAATGAACTTCCGCAGCATGTTCGTGTCCTTGTAGTCCACGTACGCGGTCTTGTCCTTGCAGAACGCGCAGACCTTCTTCTTAGGCTTGCGCACAGGCGGCTTCGCCATGGTGTTTCTCCTGTGTGATCAAGAAGTGGGGGTACGAGCTGCTTCGAGGGCGTGCCCTAGAAGGGGGGCTCGTCCGAGTAGCCGCCGCCGGAGTTTCCACCCCAGCCGCCACCGCCGCCGCCCTGCTGGCCGCCGCCGGAGGGGCCGCCGGTCGCCCACGGGTCGTCGGCGGGAGCACCGCCGCCGCCCTGCTGGCCACCGCCGCCGGAGTTTCCACCCCAGCCGCCACCGCCGCCGCCCTGCTGGCCGCCGCCGTATCCACCCTGGCCGCCGCGACCGGTGGTCTTGGTGACCTTGGCCGTGGCGTTCTTGAGGCTGGGGCCGACTTCCTCGACGTCCAGCTCGTAGACCGTGCGCTTGACGCCCTCACGGTCCTCGTAGGACCGCTGCTTCAGCCGGCCCTGCACGACGACGCGCATGCCTCGCTGGAGCGACTCGGCGACGTTCTCCGCCGCCTGACGCCAGACCGAGCAGGTGAGGAAGAGGCTTTCGCCGTCCTTCCACTCGTTGGTCTGACGGTCGAAGGTGCGGGGGGTGGACGCGATACGGAACTTCGCGACCGCCGCACCGGACGGGGTGAAGCGCAGCTCGGGGTCGTCGACAAGATTGCCGACGACCGTGATGACGGTCTCGCCTGCCATGGGGGAACCTCTCGGCGGGTTTGCTTCTGGCTGCTGTGTTGCTACTCGAACCCGATGACCTCTGAGCTAGAAGCTCAGTGGGTCTCGGGACGGAGGACCTTGGTCCGGAGGACCGACTCGTTCAGGTTGAGCTGGCGGTCGAGCTCCTTGACGACCGCAGGCTCGGCCTGCAGGTCGATGACCGAGTAGATGCCCTCGGGCTTCTTCTTGATCTCGTAGGCGAGACGACGACGGCCCCAGGTGTCGACCTTCTCGACCTTTCCGTTGCCCTCACGGACGACGGAGAGGAAGTTCTCGATCAGCGGGGAGACAGCGCGCTCCTCGAGATCGGGGTCGAGGATGACCATCACCTCGTAGTGACGCATGTGGAACCCACCTCCTTTGGACTCAGCGGCCACGGTCGTTCCGTGGCAGGAGGGTCGTGATGCGTGAGCAACGGTATCCGCCGCCACTGACAGTCCCCCTCGGCGAGCGAGGAGCGCTGTCGGGGATCCCGGAGGGACCTGGGCAGACACCGGCGCAGCTGTACAGAGTACCCGCACATCTGCCTGCGGTTGAAATTCCCCCGGGAGGGGACGCAATCTGTACACAACGGATGTGGGCGGCGCTAGGATGCGCCGCCTTCCGGTAGCCACGCCAGGAGGTGCCCCATGGCACAGGCAATGCGACCCGACCCCGGCCACTCGCTCTTCGCGACCGACGGCAAACCCCACCCGCTCCAGGACGCCCTGATGGGCGTGACGCTGGTCCTGGGGATCCTCGCCTTCGTCACGGCGCAGTTCCACAACCTGCACCTGCTGAGCTCCTGGTCGGGTCTGATCGGCATCCTGACCGGCGCGTACGGACAGTTCATCTCCGTGACGACGCGCGAGCGCTTCCTGATGATCATCGGACTCGGCGCCTCGGCGGTCGGCTTCTACCTCGGAATGGCGCACGGCGGCCTCTTCGGCTGAGACCGACCGCGCGTCGGCGCACACACACCCATTCGGGGCGCTCTCCGGTCACAGTAGGCTTCGGCGCGAGAGCCGGAGCCCCTGACCGATGGGGACACACCTGCCGAGGAGCGCCCCGCATGAGCCTGACCCTGAGGACCATCAGCCGTGAGCAGCATCTGGCATTCATCCAGAGCCAGCCCGCCGCGAGCCACTGCCAGGTCCCGGCGTGGGCTGATGTGAAGACCGAGTGGCGCTCGGAGAACCTCGGCTGGTTCGACAAGTCCGGCGAGCTCGTCGGCGCCGGACTGGTGCTCTACCGCCAGCTGCCGAAGATCAAGCGCTACCTCGCCTACCTGCCCGAGGGGCCGGTCATCAACTGGTACGCGCCCAACCTCGACGACTGGCTGCAGCCGATGCTGGCGCACCTCAAGCAGCAGGGCGCCTTCTCGGTGAAGATGGGCCCGCCGGTGGTCATCCGCCGCTGGGACTCGGCCGCCATCAAGGCCGGCATCCAGGACCCGGACGTCAAGCGCCTCAAGGACGTCGAGGCCACCCACATCGAGCCGCGCGCCTTCGAGGTCGCGGACCGGCTGCGGAAGATGGGCTGGCAGCAGGGCGAGGACGGCGGCGCCGGCTTCGGCGACGTGCAGCCCCGCTACGTCTTCCAGGTCCCGCTCGCGAACCGCTCGCTCGACGACGTCCTCAAGGGCTTCAACCAGCTGTGGCGCCGCAACATCAAGAAGGCCGAGAAGGCCGGTGTCGAGGTCGTCCAGGGCGGCTACGAGGACCTGGCCGAGTGGCAGCGGCTGTACGAGATCACGGCCGTCCGCGACCACTTCCGGCCGCGCCCGCTCTCCTACTTCCAGCGCATGTGGACCGTCCTCAACAACGAGGACCCCAACCGCATGCGGCTCTACTTCGCCCGCCACAACGGTGTGAACCTCTCCGCCGCGACCATGCTCGTCGTCGGCGGGCACGTCTGGTACTCCTACGGCGCCTCCGACAACATCGGCCGCGAGGTCCGGCCCTCGAACGCGATGCAGTGGCGGATGCTGCGCGACGCGTACGCCATGGGCGCGACCGTCTACGACCTGCGGGGCATCTCCGACTCGCTCGACGAGACCGACCACCTCTTCGGACTCATCCAGTTCAAGGTGGGCACGGGCGGCGAGGCAGTCGAGTACGTCGGCGAGTGGGACTTCCCGCTGAACAAGCTGCTGCACAAGGCGCTCGACATCTACATGTCGCGCCGCTGACCGTTCCGTAGGCTTCGTAGTCTCGTACACACCTCTGACCCACCGCTGCCATCAGAAAGGTTCCGGGCCGGCCATGGCGCTCTCCCTCTACGTCGACACCGCTCGCTGGCGGGCGCACCAGAAGACCGTCATCGACCAGTTCCCGGGACTCATTCCGGTGTGCAAGGGCAACGGGTACGGCTTCGGCCACGAGCGGCTCGCCGACGAGGCGGCCCGGTTCGGCGCCGACATGCTCGCCGTGGGCACCACGTACGAGGCCGCGAAGATCAAGGACTGGTTCGGTGGCGACCTGCTGGTCCTCACCCCCTTCCGCCGGGGCGAGGAACCGGTTCCGCTGCCCGATCGGGTGATCCGTTCCGTGTCGTCGGTGGACGGCGTGCACGCCCTGGTGGGCGCCCGGGTCGTGATCGAGTGCATGAGCTCGATGAAGCGGCACGGCGTGCGCGAGGAGGAGCTCCCGCAGCTCCACACCGCCATCGAGGACGTCCGTCTGGAGGGCTTCGCCCTCCACCTGCCCCTGGACCGCCCGGACGGCACCGACGCGGTCGAGGAGGTCATCGCCTGGATGGACCGGCTGCGGGCCGCCCGGCTGCCGCTGCACACCATGTTCGTGAGCCACCTGCGGGCCGAGGAGCAGGCCCGGCTGCAGCAGCAGTTCCCGCAGACCCGCTTCCGCGCCCGGATCGGCACCCGGCTCTGGCTGGGCGACCACGAGGCCACGGAGTACCGGGGCGCCGTCCTCGACGTGACCCGGGTCGCCAAGGGCGACCGGTTCGGCTACCGCCAGCAGAAGGCCGCGTCGGACGGCTGGCTGGTCGTCGTCGCCGGCGGCACCTCCCACGGTGTGGGCCTGGAGGCCCCGAAGGCCATGCACGGCGTCATGCCGCGCGCCAAGGGCGTCGCCCGGGCGGGCCTCGCCACCGTCAACCGCAACCTCTCGCCCTTCGTCTGGGCCGGGAAGCAGCGCTGGTTCGCCGAGCCGCCGCACATGCAGGTGTCGATCCTGTTCGTGCCGGCCGACGCCCAGGAGCCCCGGGTGGGCGACGAGCTCGTGGCGCATCTGCGCCACACCACGACGCAGTTCGACCGTCTCGTCGAGCGCTGAGCCGGCCGGAGGGCATCGCCCGGCAGAGCCTGCCGAAACGAATCACCCCCGGGAGCGGAGCTCCCGGGGGTGATCGCCGTGCGGCCTATTCGGGGACGCTCCAGGGGTCGTCGGTGGTGCCCCAGCGCACCCGCTGCCCCTCCTCCACGGCCGGGGCGGCGTGCCGGGCCGGGTGGGCCGCCCTGCCCGCCACGGCGACGTCCTCGGCGCCGTCCAGGACACCCCCCGAGGGGTCGTCCGCACCCTCCTGCCGGACCGGGTCCTTCTCGGGGGCCAGGATGTCGCGGACGACCATCGCGCACAGGTACAGCGTGCCGAGCAGGTGCAGGACGATCGCGAACTGGTAGCCGTCCACCGGCAGGCCCTGCTTGTTGCCGCTGCCCGTGAACGCCAGGTACGTCCAGATGCCGACGAAGTACACGACCTCGCAGGCCTGCCAGACCAGGAAGTCCCGCCAGCGGGGCCGGGCGAGCGCGGCCAGCGGGACCAGCCACAGGACGTACTGCGGCGAGTAGACCTTGTTCGTCAGCACGAACGCGGCGACGATCAGGAAGGCCAGCTGGACGAAGCGCGGCCTGCGGGGCGCCGTGAACGCCAGGAACGCGAGGCCCGCAACCGCCACCGCCATCAGCAGCAACGCGTACAGATTGGCCCGGCCCGGCGTGATCACGTCTCCGGTCCGCTGGCTGACCAGCAGCCAGATCGAGCCGAAGTCGACGTTCCGGTCCCGGCTGAAGAGGTAGAACTGCTTCCACCCCTCCGGCGCGAGCAGCATCACGGGCAGGTTCACGAGCAGCCAGGAACCCAGGAAGCCGAGCACCGCGATCCCGTACGCCCGCCACTTCCCGGCCCGCCAGCAGAGCAGCAGCAGCGGGCAGAGGAGCAGTATCGGGTAGAACTTGGCGGCGGTGGCCAGGCCCAGCAGGATCCCGAAGGCCAGCGGCCGGCTCCGCGACCACATCAGGACGGCGGCGGCGGTCAGCGCGACGGCCAGTATGTCCCAGTTGATCGTGGCGGTGAGGGCGACCGAGGGCGCGAGGGCGACCAGCAGACCGTCCCAGGGGCGCCGGCGGTGCGTCCGGGCCACGCAGACCGCCAGGACGGCCGCGCACACCATCAGCATGCCGGCGTTGACCAGCCAGTACGACTGCTCCTGCTGGCTGGTCTCGCCGCCGCCGGGCGTCAGCCAGGCCGCGACCTCCATGAAGAGTCCCGTCAGGACGGGGTACTCCAGGAACGGTATGTCGCCGCCCAGCCGGTCGAAGTACGGGACCAGGCCCTCGGCGAAGCCCCGCCCGACGAAGAGGTGCGGGATGTCCGAGTAGCAGGCGTGGGTGTACTGGGAGGTCGTGCCCCGGAACCAGGCCCAGTTGTAGCAGGGCAGCTTCTGCACCATGCCGAGGGCGTACATGCCGAGGGCCACGAGGGCGATCACCCGCACCGGCGTCAGCTGCCCGGTGCCGGACACCGCCCGGCGTCCGTAGGGGCCGCCGATCAGCTCGCTGCCCGCTGCGGCCACCTTGTCCCGGTGGGTGGGGATGACCGTCTGCGAGCGGTCCTGCGGCGCGCTCGACTTCTGGAGGCTCGGCATGGGGGACATCCTGCCGTACGTCTCCGGGAAAACGGCGAGGGCCGCCGCGGCCGGTCCGTACGGAAGGTACGGAGCGGCCGCGGCGGCCCTCGGGGCGTGCCCGGACCGTCGCCGGGGCGAAGGGATCAGGGGACCCAGTTCCCGCCGCCCCCGGGCTTGCCGTTCCCGCCGCCGGAGGTGTCCGTCGGCGAGTCCGTCGGCGTCGGCTCGGTGGTGGGTGGCGTCGTGGTGGGTTGCCCGGTGTTGCCGCCCGCGCCTCCCGGGTTGTTGCAGTTCCAGTCGAAGATGTCGCAGGTCGTCTTGCCCGGCTTCGGCGACTTGGTCGGCTTCGCCGGGGGAGTCGTCGTCGGGGTCGCCGGGGGGGTCGTCGTCGGCGTCGCCGACTCGGTGGGCGTCTGGGTGGCCGTCGGGGTCGGCGTCGGGCTCTGGGCACCACCGCCGAAGACGGGCTTGGCGCCTTCCAGCTTCTCCGGCTCCGGGAAGTCCACGACGGGCATGCCCTCCACGGCTTCCGTCATGTACTCCCGCCAGATGCGCGAGGGGAACGACGAACCGTGGATCGTCGGCTGGTCACCCGTGCCGTACATCTTCTCGAACTTGCGGCCCTGCTTCGTCTCGTCGTCGTCGAAGCGGTACATGTCGATCGCCGTCGCCAGCTGCTTCGTGTAGCCCACGAACCAGGCCGACATGTTGTCGTCGGTCGTACCGGTCTTGCCGGCCACCGCGCGGCCCGGGATGCGCGCCTTGCGACCGGTGCCCCGGTCGTCGTCCACGACGGACCGCAGCACGTCGGTGACGTTGTTGGCGATGGCCGGGCTGAAGGCCGTCTTGGGCTTGGCCTGGTGCTTGTTGATGACGACGCCGCTCCGCTTGACCATCTCGACGGAGTACGGGTCGTTCTGCTCACCCTCGTTGGCGAAGGTGGCGTACGCCCCGGCCATGCGGATGGCGCTCGGGCTGGAGACACCGAGGGAGAAGGAGGGGAACTCGCCCTTGACGAGGGACTCCTCGCGGAGGCCGGCCCTCATGGCCGCGTCGCGCACCTTGTCGATGCCCACGTCCATGCCGAGCTGCACGTACGGCGAGTTGGCGGACTTGATCATGGCGTAGCGCAGCGAGATGGGGCCGTAGCTGGCGTCCTCGTCGTTGCTCTGCTTCCACTCGTCCCCGTTGTCGTCGCGCCAGATCTCCCCGTTGTACTTGCGGATCGTCAGGTCGTCCTTGCCGTTGTAGAGGCTCTTGTCCGGGTCGAGGATCGTGCGCTCGGACGCGTCCTGGTCCGGGCCGAGGTTCTTGTCACGGACGCCGTCCTTCATCGCGGCGGCGAGCACGAAGGGCTTGAACGTCGATCCGACCTGGGCGCCGGTGCTGTCGGCGTTGCTGCGGAAGTGCTTGGTGGCGTCGACGCCACCGTAGAGGGCGACGATCTTCCCGGTCGCCGTGTCGACCGAAGCGCCGCCGAACTGGACGTGCGTGTCCGTCTTCGGCCGCTTCTTCGGGTCGATGTTCTCCTTGATGACGTTCTTGATCGTGGCTTCCATCTTGTCCACCTTCTTCTTCTCGAAGGTGGTGTAGATCTCGTAGCCCCCGCGCTGCAGCTGCTCCTCGGTGATCCCGAACTGGTTCTTCATGTTCTGGTCGGCGGTGGAGACCAGGTAGCCGATCTGACCGCTCAGGTTGGCGCTCTTCCGGGGCGGCTGGACCTTGGGGAAGGTGGTGTACTTCGCCCGCTCCTCGGCCGAGATGTGCCCGTCCTTCTGCATCTCGTCGAGGATCCAGCTCCACCGCTCGGTGGCCCGCCTGGTGTTCGCCTCGGCCGTGGCCTTGGGGTCGATCTCGGGGTAGCCGGCGGGGTCGTAGTACGTCGCGCCCTTCAGCACCGCGGCGAGCAGCGCCGACTCGCTGGCGTTGAGCTTGCCGACGTCCTTGTTGAAGTAGGCGCGGGCCGCCGCCTGGATACCGTACGCACCACGCCCGTAGTACGAGGTGTTCAGGTAGCCGGCCATGATCTGGTCCTTGCCGACCTCGTTGCCCACCTTCATGGAGATGAAGAGTTCCTTCACCTTCCGGGTGATGGTCTGCGACTGGTCGTCGAGGCGGTTGTTCTTCACGTACTGCTGGGTGATCGTCGAGCCACCCTGGGTCTCGCCGCCCTTGGCCATGTTCCACACGGCGCGGGCGATGCCCATGGGGTCGACACCGGAGTCGTCCCAGAAGGTCTTGTTCTCCGCCGAGATCACCGCGTTCTGCATGGACTTCGGGATGTCCGCGAACGGGACGATCTGGCGGTTGGTGCCACTGCCCGTCGCGACCATGCGGGAGCCGTCGGCCCAGTAGTAGATGTTGTTCTGCGATTTCGCGGTGTCGGCCTCCTTGGGGACCTCCACCTTCGAGTACGCGATCGTCGCGGCGCCCATCAGGCTCGCCACGAAGAACAGGAACGTGCCCGTCACGAGCTTCCACGACGGCATCCAGCGACGCCAGCCGTACTTGTTGTGGCGCGGGTAGTCGATGAGCCGCTTCTTGCCCGGCGGGCGGCCGCCGCCACCGCCGCGTCCCGGGTCGCCGCCGCGACCGCCGCCACCGCCACCGCGCCGTCCCCCACCGGGGCCGCCGGGGCCACCGTGGCCGGAATCGGCTCCCCTGCGACGGCTGCCGCGCTGGGCGGCCCGACGGGCCTCCGCGCGCCCTCCGTAGGGACGCTGCTCCTCCCCGTAGGAGGAAGGAGGTCCGTACGAGGCCGAAGGGGCCTCCATACCGACGTCATGGGCCGGGGCCGACCTGCGGCCCATCGGCTGCTGGGCAGCGCGCCGTGCCGCCGCGCGCCCGCCCGTCGGCGGCTGCTGCGGCGGCATTTTGCGACGATGCTCGCTCATCGAACGACTACTCCTCGGGCAGGCGCGTACGCCTGGAAGCGGCAGTTGAGTTCCGGTCCCCCCGAAATGCGCACGCGGGAACCCCATCGGAGGTCCCCCCGTACCGCAGCCGGTCACCCGCAACACTGACGCCCCACGGCATCGCTCGGTTCCCGGTGATCTGCATGCCGCACAGACTACGCACGGCCAAAACCCGCCTAGAGCCGGAGTTCACCCCAAATCGGGCAAGACGATCGCCATGAATTGGCGATGTGACGCCGGTCACGGCGGTCCCGCTTGTCGAGACAGGGAGGCCGTTCTATCGTGCTGATGTATCGAGTCGATACATCAGCACGGCATAAGGGCCCCGAAGGCGGAGGAGGAGGCGACGGATGAGCAGACGCTCCGGCATCCTCGAGTTCGCCGTTCTCGGCCTGCTGCGCGAGGCCCCCATGCACGGGTACGAGCTGCGGAAGCGCCTCAACACCTCGCTGGGCGTCTTCCGGGCCTTCAGCTACGGAACGCTGTATCCCTGCCTCAAGACGCTGGTCGCCAACGGCTGGTTGATCGAGGAGCCGGGCAGCGCCCCCGAGGAGGCCCTCGCCGCGTCACTCGCAGGACGCCGGGCCAAGATCGTCTACCGGCTGACCCCGGCAGGTAAGGAGCACTTCGAGGAGCTCCTCTCCCACACCGGCCCGGACGCCTGGGAGGACGAGCACTTCGCGGCGCGCTTCGCCTTCTTCGGACAGACCGAGCGCGAGGTGCGGATGCGCGTCCTCGAGGGTCGTCGCAGCCGGCTGGAAGAGCGCCTGGAGAAGATGCGCGCCTCCCTGGCCCGGACGCGCGAGCGCCTGGACGACTACACGCTTGAGCTGCAGCGCCACGGCATGGAGTCCGTGGAGCGCGAAGTGCGCTGGCTGAACGAGCTCATCGAGAGCGAGCGGGCAGGGCGGGATCAGCGATCCGGCTCCGACGCCCCCGCTCGGCACGACAACGATTCTGGAGAAACGGGCGGCCTGCCCCGGCACGGGGGCAGTACCCGGCCGGATCCGTCCGACGACACCGCCAAGTGAAACCCTGCGTACAGCAGGGCTTCCACGATCACACAGGGAGCAACCGGAATGGGTTCGGTTCGCGTAGCCATCGTCGGCGTGGGCAACTGCGCCGCCTCGCTGGTTCAGGGCGTCGAGTACTACAAGGACGCCGACCCGGCGACCAAGGTGCCCGGCCTGATGCACGTCCAGTTCGGCGACTACCACGTCGGTGACGTCGAGTTCGTCGCCGCCTTCGACGTCGACGCGAAGAAGGTCGGCCTCGACCTCTCCGACGCCATCGGCGCCAGCGAGAACAACACCATCAAGATCTGCGACGTCCCGAACAAGGGCATCACGGTCCAGCGCGGGCACACGCTCGACGGTCTCGGCAAGTACTACCGCCAGACCATCGAGGAGTCCGCCGAGGAGCCCGTCGACGTCGTCCAGATCCTCAAGGACCGCCAGGTCGACGTCCTCGTCTGCTACCTGCCCGTCGGTTCCGAGGACGCGGCGAAGTTCTACGCCCAGTGCGCCATCGACGCCAAGGTCGCCTTCGTCAACGCCCTCCCGGTCTTCATCGCCGGCACCAAGGAGTGGGCCGACAAGTTCACCGAGGCGGGCGTCCCGATCGTCGGCGACGACATCAAGTCGCAGGTCGGCGCGACCATCACGCACCGCGTGATGGCGAAGCTGTTCGAGGACCGCGGTGTCCGTCTCGAGCGCACGATGCAGCTCAACGTCGGCGGCAACATGGACTTCAAGAACATGCTCGAGCGCGAGCGCCTGGAGTCCAAGAAGATCTCGAAGACGCAGGCCGTCACCTCGCAGATCCCGGACCGCGAGCTGGGCGAGAAGAACGTCCACATCGGCCCCTCGGACTACGTGGCCTGGCTGGACGACCGCAAGTGGGCGTACGTCCGCCTCGAGGGCCGCGCGTTCGGCGACGTCCCGCTGAACCTGGAGTACAAGCTCGAGGTGTGGGACTCCCCGAACTCCGCGGGTGTCATCATCGACGCCCTGCGCGCCGCGAAGATCGCCAAGGACCGCGGCATCGGCGGCCCGATCCTCTCCGCCTCCTCGTACTTCATGAAGTCCCCGCCGGTGCAGTACTTCGACGACGAGGCCCTGGCCAACGTCGAGAAGTTCATCAAGGGTGAGGTCGAGCGCTAAAGCGCCGCACGCTTGTCGAGCGAGGGTCCCCGAGCCACTGCCCGGGGGCCCTCGTCGTATGTGAGTCTTGCTGCCATGTCCGTCGTACGTGATCTGCGCGTACTCCTGCGCCTGCGGAACTTCCGCCGCCTGCTCGCCGTCCGGCTGCTCTCCCAATGCGCCGACGGCGTCTACCAGGTGGCCCTGGCCACGTACGTCGTCTTCTCCCCCGAGAAACAGACCTCACCCGGTGCCATCGCCTCCGCCATGGCGGTGCTCCTGCTCCCGTACTCGCTCGTCGGTCCCTTCGCCGGAGTGCTCCTCGACCGCTGGCAGCGCCGCCAGGTCTTCCTGTACGGCAACCTCCTGCGCGCCCTGCTGGCCTGCGGGACCGCCCTCCTCGTCCTCGCCTCCGTGCCGGACTGGCTCTTCTACGCCTCCGCCCTCTCCGTCACCGCCGTCAACCGGTTCGTCCTGGCAGGGCTCTCGGCCTCTCTCCCCCGTGTCGTCGACGAAGAGCGGCTCGTCATGGCGAACTCGGTCTCGCCCACCGCGGGCACCCTCGCCGCGACCCTCGGCGGCGGCCTCGCGTTCGGTGTCCGGCTCCTCGCCGACGACTCCGACGCGGTCGTGGTGGCCTTCGGTGCCGTCCTCTATCTCTGTGCCGCCCTCGCCTCCCTGCGGATGTCCCGGGAACTCCTCGGCCCCGATGCCGCCCCCGTGGCCCAACCCCTCGCCTCGGCCCTGAAGTCGACGGCCCACGGTATGGCCGCGGGGATGCGGCACCTCGCCGAACGACGCCCCGCCGCCCGGGCACTCATCGCGGTGGCCCTCATGCGCTTCTGTTACGGCGCCCTGCTCGTCACCGTGCTCATGCTCTCCCGCTACGCCTGGAGCTCCACGGACTCCGACGGCCTCGCCCTTCTCGGGCTCGCCGTCGCAGCGTCCGGTGCCGGCTTCTTCGCGGCGGCCGTCCTCTCGCCCTGGGCGGTCGGACGGTTCGGTCCCTTCGGCTGGATGACCGTGTGCACGGCTGCGGCCGCCGTCCTCGTGCCGGCGCTCGGGCTGTCCTTCACTCCGGCCCCCTTCCTCGTCGCCGCCTTCGTCCTCGGACTCATCACCCAAGGGGCCAAGATCGCGACGGACACGGTGGTCCAGACGGCCGTGGACGACTCCTATCGGGGAAGGGTCTTCTCCCTCTACGACGTGCTGTTCAACGTCGCCTTCGTGGGCGCGGCGGGGGTCGCGGCGTTGATGCTGCCGCCCGACGGCCGGTCGCCCCTGCTGGTCGTGCTGGTGGCCGTGATCTACGCGGCGATCGCCGCGTTCTTGCGCCGGGAAAGCCGGAAGGGGCGGTGTTTCACGTGAAACACCACCCCTTCAGAGCGTCGCACGGGCCGGTGTTTCACGTGAAACACCGGCCCGCCCGGTCGCCGTCCCGGCTCAGTCGCGCGCTGCCCACCACTCCTTGAGCGCGGTGACGGCCTGGTCGTGCTCCATCGGTCCGTTCTCGAGCCGGAGTTCCAGCAGGAACTTGTACGCCTGACCGATGGCCGGCCCCGGTCCGATGCCCAGGATCTCCTGGATCTGGTTGCCGTCGAGGTCGGGTCGGATCGCGTCCAGCTCCTCCTGCTCCTGGAGCTGGGCGATGCGGTCCTCAAGCCCGTCGTAGGCGCGGGAGAGCGCACTCGCCTTGCGCTTGTTCCGCGTGGTGCAGTCCGAGCGGGTCAGCTTGTGCAGCCGCGACAGCAGCGGGCCCGCGTCACGGACGTAGCGCCGCACGGCCGAGTCGGTCCACTCACCGGTGCCGTAGCCGTGGAAGCGGAGGTGCAGCTCCACGAGGCGCGAGACGTCCTTGATCATCTCGTTGGAGTACTTGAGCGCGGTCATGCGCTTCTTGGTCATCTTCGCGCCGACCACCTCGTGGTGGTGGAAGGAGACCCGGCCGTCCTTCTCGAAGCGGCGCGTGCGCGGCTTGCCGATGTCATGGAGCAGGGCGGCGAGGCGCAGCACCAGGTCGGGGCCGTCCTCCTCCAGGTCGATCGCCTGGTCGAGCACGGTCAGCGAGTGCTCGTAGACGTCCTTGTGCCGGTGGTGCTCATCGCTCTCCAGGCGCAGCGACGGCAGCTCGGGCAGCACGTACTCGGCGAGGCCGGTGTCCACGAGGAGCCCGAGGCCCTTCCGGGGGTGTGCCGAGAGCAGCAGCTTGTTGAGTTCCTCACGTACGCGCTCGGCGGAGACGATCTCGATCCGGCCCGACATCTCCTTCATGGCCGTCACGACCTCGGGAGCGACCTCGAAGTCCAGCTGCGCGGCGAACCTGGCGGCCCGCATCATGCGCAGGGGGTCGTCGGAGAAGGACTCCTCCGGCGTGCCCGGCGTGCGCAGTACCCGGGCGGACAGGTCCTCCAGGCCGCCGTACGGGTCGATGAACTCCTTCTCGGGAAGGGCCACGGCCATGGCGTTGACGGTGAAGTCACGCCGGACGAGGTCCTGGTCGATGGAGTCGCCGTAGGAGACCTCGGGCTTCCGGGAGGTCCTGTCGTACGCCTCAGAGCGGTACGTGGTGACCTCGACCTGAAAGCGCTGAACAGCGTCTCCGACGCGGGCGTCCTTCTGGCAGCCGACGGTCCCGAAGGCGATGCCGACCTCCCACACCGCGTCGGCCCACGGTCGGACGATCTTCAGTACGTCCTCGGGGCGGGCGTCGGTGGTGAAGTCCAGGTCGTTGCCGAGCCGGCCGAGCAAGGCGTCCCGCACCGAGCCGCCGACCAGCGCGAGGCTGAACCCGGCCTCCTGGAAACGGCGGGCGAGGTCGTCGGCGACAGGGGACACACGCAGCAGTTCGCTGACCGCGCGGCGTTGCACCTGGCTCAGTGCAGTCGGGGTGTCTTCGTTGGCGTTCGGCACAACAGAAAAGGGTACGTGCCCCGGCTCACCGCCATGTCCTCGTTTTCCAGCGGGTGAGGGCGTGCGGCGTCCGCTCCCCGCCGGGCGCGGACGCCGGGCGGCGTCGTCGGCGGTCGGTCGAAGATCGCCTGGAGCACTCCCCGGCACTTGCCCCCCGCGTGCCTCGTTACCATGCCTGGACACAGCAACCGGGAACCACCGACACCACTGGCATCACAGACAACGACGAGGACGGGCGAACGCGTGGCCGAGGCGGCAGACATCCAGGGAACCGGTCCCTCACCTGCCCGCCGATGGCTGCGGCGCACGATCACCGTCGCCTTCGGGGCACCCCTCCTCGCCGGCCTGCTTCAGGGCCCGGTCGTCGCCGCTCCGGCGACCACCGCCGAGGACGGCACCGGCTCCAGGACCGTCGATGTGTCCCTCGACACGCTGGCCCCGAGCGCTCCCGTCGCGGGCGACACCGTCACCGTGACCGGCACGGTGACCAACCGGGGCAAGAAGACCGTCACCGACGCGACCGTGAACCTGCGCGTCGGACCGAGGATGACGAGCCGCAGCGAGATCGAGCAGGTCACGGGGCGCACCGGTTTCCGGAACGACAGCGACCCCGCTCCCCTCGCGGACGCCCCCACCGTCAAGATCCCCCGGCTGGGGGCCGGTCTCAGCGCCGACTTCTCGCTGTCCGTCCCCGTCGCCGAGCTCAAACTCGACGAGGAGGGCGTCTACCAGCTGGGCGTCTCCCTCACCGGGCAGACCTCGGACCGGCAGTACGACCGGGTGCTCGGCATCGAGCGGACCTTCCTGCCGTACCAGCCGGAGCCCACCGAGAAGAAGACCCAGATCACCTACCTCTGGCCGCTGATCGCCTCGGCGCACGTCTCGGCACAGACGGCCACGGACGACCAGCAGACCCCGGTCTTCGAGGACGACGCCCTGGCGGCCGAGCTGCGACCGGGCGGGCGCCTGGACCAGCTGGTCTCGCTGGGCAGGAACCTGCCGGTCACCTGGGTGGTCGACCCGGACCTGCTGGCCTCCGTCGACGCCATGGCGAACGGCTACCGCGTGAAGGACGGCGACCTGGACGTCCCCGGCAGGAACCAGGCCCTCGCCGAGCGGTGGCTGGACGCGCTGGAGAAGGCGGTCCAGGGGCACAAGGTCGTCGCCCTGCCCTTCGCGGACCCCGACCTGGCCTCGCTGGCCCACCGGGGCAAGGACGTCCCCGGCTCCCTCGGACACCTCCAGTCGGCGACCGCCCTGGCGGGCGTGACGGTCGAGACCGTCCTCCACGTGCCGGCGTCCACCGACTTCGCCTGGCCCGCCGACGGAGCCGTGGACCCCTCCATCGCGGCGGTCGCGACCTCGGCCGGCGCCGACAAGGTGATCGCCCGGAGCGACAGCGTCCGCGACGACCTCCCCTACACGCCCACGGCCGCCCGCCCCCTGGGCAACGGCAGCACCACGGCCGTGGTGAGCGACGCGCTCCTGTCCACCGCCTTCGAGGGGGACATGGTCCGCGCGGAGGGCTCCACGCTCGCGGTCCAGGAGTTCCTCGCCCAGTCCCTGGCGATCACCCTGGAGCAGCCGGAGGACCAGCGCAGCATCGTGGTCGCCCCGCAGCGGATGCCGACCGCCTCCCAGGCGCAGGCCATGGCGACCGCCCTGGGGGGCCTCTCCGGCCGGCGCTGGAGCCAGCCGAGCGACCTCCTCGCGGCCGCCGCGGCCAAGCCGGACCCGGACGCCTCCACCGCGGTGCCGAGCAGCTCCCGCTACCCGAAGGCGCTGCGCGACCGGGAGCTCCCGGTCCAGGCCTTCCGCGACATGAAGACCACCCGGGACGAGCTGAACGACTTCAAGGTCATCCTGACCCAGCCGGAACGCGTCGTGACGCCGTTCGGCAACGCGATCAACCGTGAGATGTCGACCTCCTGGCGCGGTGAGGCCCGGGCGGCCGCGATCTACCGGAACAACGTCCTGGACTACCTGCAGACCCTCACCAAGGGCGTCCAGCTCGTCGACAAGTCCGACCTCACGCTCTCCGGCCGCAGCGCGACGATCCCCGTGACCGTCCAGAACAAGCTTCTCCAGGGCGTGGACAACCTGGTCCTGCGCCTCACCTCCGCCAACAAGAACCGGCTGGAGCTGAACGGCGACAGGTACGCCGAGCTCCCGGTGAAGGTCGGCGGCGGACACAGCCAGTCGGTGAAGTTCACCGCCTCGGCGAACGTCAACGGCCAGGTGCCGATGACGGCCCAGCTCTACACCGAGGACGGCACCCCGTACGGGCAGCCGATGGACTTCACCGTGAAGGTCTCCGAGATCACTCCCACGGTGATGCTCGTGATCGCCGGCGGTGTCCTCCTCCTCGTTCTCGCCGGCGTGCGCATGTACAGCCAGCGCAAGCGGGTGGCCGCCCGGAACGCCGAGGCCGAGGCGGCCGAGGCCACCGAGGACGGCACCGCTCCGGAGCCCGGCCGGGACGAGTCCGGCGAGGGGGAGCCCCACGGGGACGAACCCGTGCAGCCGAGTGACCCGACACCGGACACCGGACCCGAAAGCGGCGACCCGTCGGGCCTGGGTGAGAAAGTGGACCGTTGAGCGATGTCGTGGCCGGTCGGCCGGGGACGATGAGGTGGGGTAACCATGAACGCGCCGTACGACGGTGACCGCGGCCAGGGCGCGGGCGGCCCGGCGCCGTCCGGTGGGACGCCCGCGGTGCCTCCCGGCGCCGGCCACCCGCCGGTGCCGTCCCCCCAGGGACAGGACCCCTACGCCCAGGACCCGCAGGGCCAGGACCCCTACGCGCAGAACCCGTACGTCCAGGACCCCTACGTCCAGGACGCCTACGCCCACGACCCGTACCGGGCCCAGGACATGTCCGCGCAGGACCCGGTGACCGAGGCGCTCTACGACCGCGCCGCGCACCCGCCGCCCCCGCCCGGCACCTACCAGGACCCGAACGCGCTCTACCAGCAGCCCGCCGCGCCGCAGCACGCCCCCGACCCCCGGGTGTGGGCGCAGACCCCGGCGCCCGAGCCGGACGGCCCCTCCCGCCACCTGCCGTACGGCGACGACGCGCGCACGGTCCAGTTCACCGGCGTCGACGACCTGGTGACCCGGGCCGGTGAGGAGGCGCCCGAGCCGGACGCGTTCGCGCACCTCTACCGGGACCAGCAGGCGCCCGGGCAGGTGCCCCCGCCCACTTCGGAGCCGGACCCGCTGCCCGCGCCCGCCCCCAAGAAGTCCGGCCGTGCCTCCGGACTGCTGAAGTCGAGCGCGGTGATGGCGGCCGGCACCCTGGTCTCCCGTCTGACCGGCTTCGTCCGCAGCCTGGTGATCACCGGAGCGCTCGGCGCGGCCCTGCTCGGCGACACCTTCACCATCGCCTACACCCTGCCGACGATGATCTACATCCTCACCGTCGGCGGTGGCCTCAACTCGGTCTTCGTCCCCCAGCTCGTCCGGTCGATGAAGAACGACGAGGACGGCGGCGAGGCCTACGCCAACCGTCTGCTCACCCTGGTCATGGTGGCGCTCGGCATCATCGTGGCCCTGGCCGTCTTCGCGGCGCCGCTGTTGATCCGGCTGATGTCGAACACCATCGCCGACGACGCCGCGGCCAACAGTGTGGCCGTGACCTTCGCCCGCTACTGCCTGCCCACGATCTTCTTCATGGGCGTGCACGTGGTGATGGGACAGATCCTCAACGCCCGCGGCAAGTTCGGCGCGATGATGTGGACCCCGGTCCTCAACAACATCGTCATGATCGTCACCTTCGGCCTGTTCATCTGGGTCTACGGCACCTCGGCCGAGTCCCACATGGGCGTGCAGACCATCCCGGACGAGGGCATCCGCCTGCTCGGCGTCGGCACCCTGCTCGGCCTCGTCGTCCAGGCCCTGGCGATGATCCCGTACCTGCGCGAGACGGGCTTCCGCTTCCGTCCCCGCTTCGACTGGAAGGGCCACGGGCTCGGCAAGACGGTCAAGCTGGCCAAGTGGACCGTCCTCTTCGTCCTCGCCAACCAGGCGGGCGTCCTGGTCGTCACCCAGCTCGCCACCGCCGCCGGCGAGGAGTCCGGGAAGAACGGCGCGGGCTTCCTCGCCTACTCCAACGCCCAGCTGATCTGGGGCATGCCGCAGGCCATCATCACGGTCTCCGTCATGGCCGCGCTGCTGCCGCGGATCTCCCGCGCCGCCCACGACGACGACCCCGGCGCCGTCCGGGACGACATCTCGCAGGGCCTGCGGAACTCGGCCGTCGCGATCGTCCCGGTCTCCTTCGCCTTCCTGGCGCTCGGCGTCCCGATGTGCACCCTGCTCTACGCCTCCAGCGGCGTCGAGGCCGCCCAGGGCATGGGCTTCATCCTGATGGCCTTCGGCCTCGGCCTGATCCCCTACTCCGTCCAGTACGTCGTGCTCCGCGGCTTCTACGCCTACGAGGACACCCGGACGCCCTTCTACAACACGGTGATCGTCGCCGCCGTCAACGCGGCCGCCTCGGCGGTCTGCTACGTCGTCCTGCCCGCCCAGTGGGCGGTCGTCGGCATGGCCGCCTCGTACGGGCTCGCCTATGCCGTGGGCGTCGGCATCGCGTGGCGCCGGCTCAGCAAGCGCCTGGGCGGCGACCTGGACGGCACCCACGTGATGCGGACCTACGCACGCCTCTGCATGGCCTCCGTGCCCGCCGCGCTCGTCGCCGGCGCCGTCGGCTTCGGTCTGCTGAAGCTGCTGGGCGAGGGCGCCCTGGGCTCGCTCGCCGCCCTCGTGGTCGGCGGGGCGGCGCTCCTCGGCGTCTTCTTCGTCGCGGCGAAGCGCATGCGGATCGCGGAGCTCAACAGCCTGGTGGGCATGGTCCGCGGACGTCTGGGACGCTGAACCATCGGTCCCGCACAACCATCGGCGGGAACCGCGTGTCGTGCATAGCGTCCGACTGTGGGCACAATTGGCTTGGCTGTTGGATGTGGCGCAACGGATGGGGAGGCAGGAACGACGGTGGCGGAACGTAGCACGGCTGCCGTCGACGTGGCCGACAACAGCGGTGACGATCCGCTGACCGCCAAGGCGGACACGGCCGCGACCGACGGGGTGGCGGAAGAGCAGAAGACGGCGGAGAAGACCGCCGAGGCCACGGAGAGCAAGGCGGTCGAACGACAGAGCGGCGAACAGCCACCCATCACGGCACCCGAGCTGCACAGCGGCCACAAACTGGCCAGACGCTATCGGCTGGAGGAGTGCGTCACCCGTCTGGACGGGTTCAGCAGCTGGCGCGCCGTCGACGAGAAGCTGCGCCGCGCGGTCGGCGTCCACCTGCTGCCGGCCGACCACCCCAGGGCCCGGTCGGTCCTGGCCGCGGCCCGCTCCTCGGCCCTCCTCGGCGACCCCCGCTTCGTCCAGGTCCTCGACGCCGTCGAGGAGAACGACCTCGTGTACGTCGTGCACGAGTGGCTGCCCGACTCCACCGAGCTGACCGCGCTGCTCGCGGCCGGCCCCCTGGAGCCCCACGACGCGTACCAGCTCGTCAGCCAGGTCTCCCAGGCCATGGCCGCAGCCCACCGCGAGGGCCTCGCGCACCTCCGGCTGACCCCGAGCGCCGTCCTGCGGAGCTCCACCGGCCAGTACCGGATCCGCGGCCTCGCCGTGAACGCAGCCCTGCGCGGCATCACCGCCGAGCGCCCGCAGCGCAGCGACACCGAGGCCATCGGCGCCCTGCTGTACGCCGCGCTCACCCAGCGCTGGCCGTACGAGAACGACGCCCACGGCCTCTCCGGCCTCCCGAAGGGCGTCGGGCTGCTCCCGCCCGACCAGGTGCGCGCGGGCGTCCACCGCGGCCTCGCGGAGATCGCCATGCGCGCCCTCGCGAACGACGGGGCCACCGCCTCGCGTCAGGAGCCGCCCTGCACCACCCCGGACGAGCTGGCCAAGGCCGTGGCGGCGATGCCCCGCGTCAAGCCGCCGGAGCCGGAGTTCACCGCCCCGCCCGAGTACCAGCACACGACGTACCAGCAGGGCACCTACGGACGCCCCCAGCCGCGTCCCCCGGTCACCCAGCCGGTCATCGTCCCGCCGCCCCCGCTGCAGAGCCGCACCGGCAAGGCGATGAAGTGGGCCGTGTCGGCCCTCCTCATCGCCGCCCTGGGCCTCGGCAGCTGGCAGATCGCGGACCGGCTGCTCGCGCCGGAGCCCACGGACGAGACCCCCATAGTGCAGCCTTCGGTCGACGAGAAGCCCGCGCCCCCGAAGCCGATCGCCATCTCGTCCGCCGAGGACTTCGACCCGCCCCCCGGGGGCAACGGCGAGGAGTACCCGGAGGCCGTGGCGAACGCGTTCGACGGTGACCCGAGCACCTTCTGGCACACCAAGAACTACGCCAGCGCCGACCTCGGCAACCAGAAGCCCGGCGTCGGGATCGTGCTGGACCTGGGCTCGTCCCAGAAGGTCAGCGAGGTCGACCTGTCGCTCGTGGGGCGCACCTCGGTGGAGATCCGCACGGCGGCCGCCGGGGCCTCCTCGGCGCCCTCCACGGCCGACGGGTTCACCACTCAGGCGTCCGATACCGGCAGCGATCTGAAGCTGAAGCTCACCAAGCCGGTCACGACCCGCTACGTTCTGGTCTGGCTGACAGAGCTGCCCCTCACCGACGGCGAGTACCGCGGCCAGCTGGCCGAAGTGAAGGTCATGGGCTGACGACGCTGGGGAGGGGCTCACCGTTGGACCGACCGACAGACGACACCACGGACGACCGGGAACTCCTGGAACGCCATGTCGCCGGGGACCCGGACGCCTTCGGTGAGCTCGTCCGCCGTCACCGCGACCGCCTGTGGGCGGTCGCGGTGCGGACGCTCGGCGACCGCGAGGAGGCCGCCGATGCCGTCCAGGACGCTCTGATCTCCGCCTTCCGGGCCGCCCACACCTTCCGCGGGCAGTCGGCCGTCACGACCTGGCTCCACCGCATCACGGTGAACGCCTGTCTCGACCGCGCGCGCAAGGCCGCCTCCCGCAAGACCTCGCCCGTCGACGACACCGACCGCTTCGAGCAGCTCCTCGACCCCCATGAGTCGGCCGAGGCGCCCGTGGAGCGTCAGGACCTCCACCGCCAGCTGCTCTCCGCGCTCGACGCGATCCCCGAGGACCAGCGGGCCGCCCTCGTCCTGGTCGACATGCAGGGATACCCCGTCGCCGAGGCGGCCCGTATCCTCGGCGTCCCCACCGGGACCGTGAAGAGCCGCTGCGCACGCGGGCGGGCACGCCTCCTTCCGATGGTCACTCATCTGCGCGCCGACACCGTGGGTAACGAGGCCGCCGAAGGGGGAAGGAACCGGACGCCGGGGACATCCGTCCCACAGGTGCCGGGGCCGACGGATACCGGACCGACAGATCCAGCTGCTGTGAAGGGCGGAGGTGGGCGCACGTGACTTCCACGGCCGGCAGGGCCGACACCACACAGCACCCGGACGTCTCGGAGATCTCCGATCTGACCGAGGGACTGCTCTCGCCGACCCGTTCGGCCGCCGTACGACGGCACCTGGACGGCTGTCCTCTCTGCGCCGACGTGCGGTCCTCCCTGGAGGAGATCCGGGGCCTGCTCGGCACCCTGCCGGGACCGCCCCGCATGCCCGCCGAGATCGCCGGACGGATCGATGCCGCCCTGGCCGCCGAAGCCCTCCTCAACGCCACCTCGCCGGAGCGCGACGCCCCCGTTTCACGTGAAACATCGCGCTCCTCCGCCGAGGTGGCCGAGACCGCTCCTCCCGCAGCGCCCCACCCGGCCGCGGACCGTCCCGCCGGACGCCCCCGGGCCGGCACCGGACCCGGGCGCCCCCGAAAGCCCCGCCGACGCCGGATCGCACTGCTCTCCACACTCGGTGCCGCCTTCGGAGCCATGGTGCTCGGAACGAGCCTGTACCTCAGCCAGGCGGGCAACCTCACCGCAGGCAGCGCGGGCGAGGACACCAAGAAGGCCGACACCGTCGCGGGCGCCACCCTCAGCCCCTTCTCCGGCGCACCCGTCGAGGACCGCGTCCACGCCCTCCTCACCGAGAACCGCTCGCCCAAGACCCCCCAGGGGATCGGGCCCGAATCCATGTCCGCCGAATCCGGTGGCGACACGCCCCAACGCCACAGCGACAACGCCGTTCCCGGCTGTGTCCTGGCAGGCACCGGCCGTAGCGACGGCGTACTCGGCTACGAGAAGGGCGAATACCAGGGCACCCCCGCCTATCTGGTCGTCCTGACGGACCCGACGGACAGCACACGGGTCCGGGCCTACGTCCTCGACGCCTCCTGCGCCCAGCGGCCCACGGAGAGCGGAAGCCCGGCCGCCGACCTCCTCCTCAGCACGACGTACCCTCGCTCCTGACCTCTCTCCACGCCCGGCCACGGTGCCGCGCGGCGGTCTCGGGAATGCACGCCCCTTAGGATCCGTTGGGTGGGGTGAGAGCGACCGAGACAACCGCCCCCGTAGGCAGTGGCAGTCTGCAGAGACGAGGAAGAAACCCGTGAGCGACGTCCGTAACGTGATCATCATCGGCTCCGGTCCCGCGGGTTACACCGCTGCGCTCTACACGGCCCGAGCGTCGCTGAAGCCTCTGGTCTTCGAGGGTGCCGTCACCGCCGGTGGCGCCCTCATGAACACCACCGAGGTCGAGAACTTCCCCGGTTTCCGTGACGGGATCATGGGCCCGGACCTGATGGACAACATGCGGGCCCAGGCCGAGCGCTTCGGCGCCGAGCTGGTCCCGGACGACGTCATCGCCGTGGACCTGACGGGTGACATCAAGACCGTCACCGACACCGCCGGCACCGTGCACCGCGCGAAGGCCGTGATCGTCACCACCGGCTCCCAGCACCGCAAGCTCGGCCTCCCCAACGAGGACGTGCTCTCCGGCCGTGGCGTCTCTTGGTGCGCCACCTGCGACGGGTTCTTCTTCAAGGACCAGGACATCGCCGTCGTCGGCGGCGGCGACACCGCGATCGAGGAGGCCACCTTCCTCTCGCGCTTCGCCAAGTCCGTCACGATCGTCCACCGCCGGGACACCCTGCGCGCCTCCAAGGCCATGCAGGAGCGCGCCTTCGCCGACCCGAAGATCTCGTTCGCCTGGGACAGCGAGGTCACCGAGATCCACGGCGAGCAGAAGCTCAGCGGTCTGACCCTGCGTGACACGAAGACCGGCGCGACCCGCGAGCTCCCCGTCACCGGCCTCTTCATCGCCGTCGGCCACGACCCGCGGACCGAGCTCTTCAAGGGCCAGCTGGACCTGGACGAGGAGGGCTACCTCAAGGTCGCCGCCCCGTCGACGCGCACGAACCTCACGGGTGTCTTCGGCGCCGGTGACGTCGTCGACCACACCTACCGTCAGGCCATCACGGCCGCCGGCACCGGCTGCTCCGCCGCACTCGACGCCGAGCGCTTCCTGGCCGCCCTCGCCGACAGCGAGAAGCTGGCCCAGACCCCCGCGGTCTGACCCCTGTCTCTCCCCACCTCACACCCCGCGAAATAAGGAGGCCGCCGTGGCCGGCGCCCTGAAGAACGTGACCGACGCAGACTTCGAGGAAGTCGTCCTCAAGAGCGACAAGCCCGTCCTCGTGGACTTCTGGGCTGCCTGGTGCGGCCCGTGCCGTCAGATCGCCCCGTCGCTGGAGGCCATCGCCTCCGAGCACGGCGAGATCGAGGTCGTGAAGCTCAACATCGACGAGAACCCGGGCACGGCCGCCAAGTACGGCGTCATGTCGATCCCGACGCTCAACGTCTACCAGGGCGGCGAGGTCGTGAAGACCATCGTCGGCGCCAAGCCGAAGGCCGCCATCCTGCGCGACCTGGACCCCTTCATCGACGCGACCAAGGTCTGACACCTCGCGCGCGTTTCACGTGAAACGGCCCGCCCCCTGTCCGGGGGCGGGCCGTTTCCGTCTTCGGAGCTAGAGGGGCCGTAGCGCGGGCTCCTTCTGCACGGCGCCGAGCAGACGGTCCAGGGCCATCTCGACGTCCTCCTTCCAGGAGAGCGTCGTCCTGAGCTCCAGCCTCAACCGGGGGAAGGCGTGGTGCGGACGGACGGTCTTGAAGCCCACCGCGAGGAGATGATCGGCCGGCAGCACACAGGCCGGCTCCTTCCACCGGGCGTCCCCGAACGCCTCGATCGCCTTGAAGCCCCGCCTCATCACGTCCTTGGCGACCGTCTGCACCATCACCCGCCCGAGGCCCTGCCCCTGATAGCCCGGCATGAGCCATGCCGTCATCAGCTGGACGGCGTCCGCCGCCACGGGGCTCGTCGGGAAGGCCGTCGAGCGCGGCACATAGGCCGGGGGAGCGTAGAGGACGTAGCCGACCGGGACTTCGTCGACGTAGACCACCCGGCCACAGGAGCCCCACTCCAGCAGAACGCCCGAGATCCAGGCCTCCTTCTCCAGCTCCGGGCGCCCCGCCTTCACCGCCGCCTCGCCGCTGACCGGGTCGAGCTCCCAGAAGACACAGGAGCGACACCGTTTGGGGAGATCCGGAAGGTTGTCCAGGGTGAGCGGTACGAGCCGACGCCCCACGGCTGCTCCTCGTTTCCCTCGCCATCGAGCACGGATACGCCTCTCGGAATCGTATCGATCGGGCGATCGGGGCGATACCGCTCACAGGCAAAGGGCGGGCCGTGTTCCGGTGAAGACCGGAACACGGCCCGCCCTGAGCGGTCTCGGCGAGCGGGGAGAGGGATCAGCCCTCGGCGTCCTGTTCCGCGTCCGTGCGGCCCAGCACCCGACCCTCGCCGGGAGCGAGGGTCGAGAGGATCCGCTCCAGGTCGTCCATCGAGGCGAACTCGACGACGATCTTGCCCTTCTTCTGCCCCAGGTCGACCTTCACGCGGGTCTCGAAGCGGTCCGAGAGCCGCGTGGCGAGGTCCGTCAGCGCGGGTGAGACCCGGGCACCGGCACGCGGCCCCTTCGGCTTGGCCGCCCACGCGGGCTCCTCGGAACCCATGAGGCTCACGATCTCCTCGACGCTGCGCACCGAGAGGCCTTCGGAGACGATCCGATACGCCAGCTTGTCCTGCGACTCCGGGTCCTCCACACCGAGCAGAGCCCGTGCGTGTCCGGCGGAGAGCACTCCGGCGGCGACCCGGCGCTGCACCGGCAGGGAGAGCCGCAGCAGACGCAGCGTGTTGGAGATCTGCGGGCGGGACCGACCGATCCGCTCCGCCAGCTGGTCATGGGTGCAGCCGAAGTCCTTGAGCAGCTGCTCGTAGGCGTGGGCCTCCTCGATCGCGTTCAGCTGGGCCCGGTGAAGGTTCTCCAGGAGCGCGTCCAGGAGCATCTTCTCGTCGTCGGTGTCCCGGACGATCGCCGGGATCCGCTCAAGGCCCGCCGTCGTCGAAGCCCGCAGACGACGCTCACCCATGACGAGCTCGTAGCGGTCGGCCTCGATCTTGCGCACGACCACGGGCTGGAGCAGGCCGACCTCCTTGATGGAGGTGACGAGCTCCGCCAGCGCGTCCTCGTCGAAGACCTCACGCGGCTGGTGCCGGTTGGGAACGATCGCGTCGATCGGAAGCTCGGTGAAGTAGGCCCCACCCGGAGCCTCCGGCACGACCGTCGGCTCGGGTTCGTTCCACGTCGGGGACGACTCCGGGGCCTGCGGGCTCCGCGGCAGCGTCGTCAGCTTCGCGGCGGCCACCCCGCGCTCCACCGGTCGTTCCTGGGGAGCAGCGGGGATCAGCGCACCGAGCCCACGCCCCAATCCCCTACGTCGCTCACTCACTGGATCCCCTCCGACATGCTGCGCTGGTTGTTCTGGTGCCCCACATGGGCGTGCTGCGGGTCGTAGTGCACGGCGGCCCCCCGCAGGGCGATCTCACGCGCCGCTTCGAGATACGACAGGGCCCCGCTGGAGCCCGGGTCGTAGGTGAGGACCGTCTGACCGTAGCTCGGCGCCTCCGAGATGCGGACGGACCTCGGAATGCTGGTCCGCAGCACCTCCTCGGCGAAGTGGCTGCGCACCTCGTCGGCGACCTGCGAGGCGAGCCTCGTCCTGCCGTCGTACATGGTGAGCAGGATCGTCGAGACGTGGAGCGCCGGGTTGAGGTGCCCTCGTACCAGGTCGACGTTCCGCAGGAGCTGTCCGAGTCCCTCCAGCGCGTAGTACTCGCACTGGATCGGGATCAGCACCTCTGCGCCCGCCACCATGGCGTTGACCGTGAGGAGACCGAGCGAGGGCGGGCAGTCGATCAGGATGTAGTCCAGCGGCTGCTCATAGGCCTGGATCGCCCGCTGCAGGCGGCTCTCACGCGCCACCAGGGACACCAGCTCGATCTCCGCGCCGGCCAGGTCGATGGTGGCCGGGGCGCAGAAGAGGCCCTCCACGTCCATGACCGGCTGCACCACGTCGGAGAGCGGCTTGCTGTCCACCAGGACGTCGTAGATCGAGGGAACCTCGGCGTGGTGGTCGATGCCGAGCGCCGTCGACGCGTTGCCCTGCGGGTCCAGGTCGATGACCAGGACGCGAGCACCGTGCAGCGCGAGGGAGGCGGCAAGGTTGACCGTCGTGGTCGTCTTGCCCACGCCGCCCTTCTGGTTGGCGACCACCATCACACGCGTCTGGGCCGGGCGGGGAAGTCCCTCACCGGCACGACCCAGCGCCTCTACTGCCAGCTGGGCAGCACGACCGATGGGGGTGTCGTCCATCGGGGGCGGTGTTTCACGTGAAACATCCTCCCCCACCGATTCGGTTCGGGGACCGGGGACCGGATCGGTCATCGGTCCCGCGATGTTGGCGTCGGACCGCAAGGATTCACTCTCCTCGGCTTCAGGCTCGCGATGAGGAGAGCCTGCCATGCTTTCGGGGTCACGAACCAGCGAGGTCGGTGGTTGTGTGGGTGAATCCACCTCTGTGGACAACTCCGTAACCCTCACGGGTGGCTTCACGCGGGGTCGACGGTCCCGGGGCGTGGCAGCCGCGCGACCGCGGCTGATGATCCCCTGCAGCAGTGAGCGACGTTTCACGTGAAACACCATGCCGCCGCCGCGCGGCCGGAACCGTTCGACACTCCGAAATGGTACGTATGCGACGCTCAGCGGCGCCGACGGGTCTTGCTCGTCCGGGCGGCCTTGGCCCGCTTGGCCGCGAACCGCACACCGCCGGGGCTCTCCCCGACCTCCACCCGCACGACCGTGGACAGCGGATCGACGACGCCCTCGCCCACCTGAAGCACCGAGGTCTCCACCACGCCGAGCCGGGAGAGCGCGGCGCGAGCACCGTCGATCTCCTCCTGCGCGGTGTCGCCCTTGAGCGCCAGCATCTCTCCGTACGGGCGCAGCAGGGGAACGCCCCAGCCGGCCAGCCGGTCGAGCGGGGCCACCGCACGGGCGGTCACCACGTGCACGGGCGTGATCTTGCCGAGCATCTCCTCCGCGCGTCCCCGCACCACGGTGACGTGGTCGAGGCCGAGCAGCTCGACGACCTCCTGGAGGAAGTTCGTCCTGCGCAGGAGGGGCTCCAGGAGCGTGATCTTCAGATCGGGCCGGACCAGGGCCAGGGGGATGCCGGGCAGACCGGCGCCCGAGCCCACGTCGCAGACGGTGACGCCCTCGGGGACGACCTCCGAGAGGACGGCGCAGTTCAGCAGGTGACGCTCCCAGAGACGGGGCACCTCGCGCGGGCCGATGAGGCCGCGCTTCACACCCGCGTCCGCGAGCAGCTCCGCGTACCGCACGGCCTCCGGGAAGTACTCGCCGAAGACTGTCCGCGCCTGCTCCGGCGCCTCGGGGAGCTCCGCTGCCTCCGTCACGGGAACCGTCCTTCCGTACCGCACGCCTCGCGTGCGAGCGCACTGTGGTGGCTGACTATCAAGGCTGACAAAGATCGGCCCCGCCTGCGAACAGACGGGGCCGACACTACGTGAGGGGTCAGGCCGGGAGCACAACGACGAAGCGCTGCGGCTCCTCGCCCTCGGACTCGCTGCGCAGACCGGCGGCGGCGATCGCGTCGTGCACGACCTTGCGCTCGAACGGCGTCATCGGGTCCAGCTTGACCGGCTGGCCGGTGGACTTCACCTCGGCCGCGGCCTTGGCACCCAGCTCGGCGAGCTCGGCGCGCTTCTTGGCCCGGAAGCCGGCGATGTCGAGCATCAGTCGGCTGCGGTCACCGGTCTCGCGGTGCACCGCGAGGCGCGTCAGCTCCTGGAGCGCCTCCAGGACCTCCCCGTCGCGGCCCACGAGCTTCTGCAGGTCGCGGCTGCCGGAGTCGCTGATGATCGAGACCGCGGCCCGGTCCGCCTCGACGTCCATGTCGATGTCGCCGTCGAGGTCGGCGATGTCGAGCAGACCCTCGAGGTAGTCGGCCGCGATCTCACCCTCCTGCTCCAGGCGGGTCAGGGTGTCGCCACCCTCGGCGGCGGCGGAGGTGGTGCCTTCCGTCACGGATGGACTCCTTCTTGCTTCTGGGAGGCTTACTTCTTGGAGGACGGGTGCTTGGGCCGCTGCTGACCCTTGCGCTGCCCCTGGCCGGACTTGCCCTGACGCGAGCCGCCGGAGTTGGCGCGGCTTCCACGCGGGGGCTTGTCGCCCTGCGTCTCGGCCTTGGCCTCGGTGACAGCCGGACCCTGGGGCTTCTTCTCGAGCGAGGTGGTCGCCTCTGCGGCGGCCGGCTCGGAACCTTCCTCGGAGTCCTTCACCACGGGCTGCTGGGCCGCGGAGGCCTGGCGCTGGGACTTGGTCTGGCGCTTGGGCTGCTGGCGCCTGGCGGCGGCACCGCCCTCCGCCTCGGCCACGATCGTGTCGCTCTTGATCACGGTGCCGTCCGCCTGAGCGGCGAAGCCGGCCTTGGACAGGCCGCCGAAGAAGCGGCGCTCGTTCTCGTTGCGGTCGCTGCCCTTGGCGACGATGACCTTGACGACGTTCTTCCGGCGACGACCCTTGACCTCACCGCTGTGCGTGATGCTCTTCAGCAGGCGCTGGAGGTAGGCGTCCTGGGCCTTGCTGCCCGGCGTCGGGTTCTGGTTGATCACGTACATCTGCTGGCCCATGGTCCACACGTTGGTGGTCAGCCAGTAGATGAGGACACCGACGGGGAAGTTGATGCCCATGCCGGCGAAGATCAGCGGGAAGATGTACATGAGCATCTTCTGCTGCTGCATGTACGGGGTCTTCACCGAGAGGTCGACGTTCTTCATCATCAGCTGGCGCTGGGTGAAGAACTGCGAGGCCGACATCATCACGATCATGACCGCGGTGACGATGCGGACCGACGTGATCGAGGCGTCGAGAGCGGCGACCTCAGCGGCGGTGTCCGTGAACTTCGAGGCGAGCGGGGCGCCGAAGATGTGGGCCTGACGGGCGCTGGCGAGCAGCGGGCCGTCGATGACGCCGATCTCCTTGCCCGAGGCGATCGCGGAGAGCACGTGGTACAGGGCGAAGAAGAACGGGGACTGCGCCAGGATGGGAAGGCACGAGGAGAGCGGGTTGGTGCCCGTCTCCTTGTACAGCTTCATCATCTCTTCGGACTGGCGCTGCTTGTCGCTCTTGTAGCGCTCCTGGATCGCCTTCATCTTCGGCTGGAGCGCCTGCATGTTCCGCGTCGACTTGATCTGCTTCACGAAGAGCGGGATCAGGCAGATACGGATCAGCACCACGAGGGACACGATGGACAGGCCCCAGGCCCAGCCCGTGTCGGGGCCGAAGATCGCCCCGTACACCTTGTGGAACTGGACGATGACCCAGGAAACGGGCCAGGTGATGAAGCTGAACAGACTGGCAATCGTGTCCACTAATCAGGCTCCTTGAGCATTGGGCGAGGTCTCGGCGGCCGGGCTCGTCTCGGTGGGGGACCCGCCCTTGTCACCGCGCAGCGCGTTCCGCAGCATCTCGTGCCAGCGGGGACGCTTGCGCGGGGGGACGTGATCCACGCCGCCGGGCGACCACGGGTTGCACCGCAGGAGGCGCCAGGCGGTCAGGGCCGTGCCCTTGATCGCGCCATGCCGGTCGATGGCCGTGAATCCGTAGTGGGAACACGACGGGTAGTACCGGCAGACGGGGCCCAGAAGAGGGCTGATCGTCCACTGGTACAGCTTGATGAGAGCCAGCAGCGGGTACTTCATCGCGTGCCCCCTCCCAGCAGCCGCTGGAGAGCGGCGTCCAGGTCTCGGGCCAGCTGTGCGTGGTCGGCGTCGCCGGCTCCGGGCAACGCCCGTACGACCACCAGGCTACCGGGGGGCAGCTCGGAGAGACGGTCGCGGACGAGATGGCGCAGACGTCGCTTCACCTGGTTGCGTACGACCGCACCGCCCACGGCCTTGCTCACGACGAAACCCGCACGCGTCGGGGGAGCGCTCTCCCCAGGCGCGTGCGGGTTCGTTGCACCGCTGCGTAGGTGGACGACGAGGAGCGGGCGACCGGCCCGGCGACCTCGGCGTACCGCGGTTGCGAAGTCCTCGCGCCGCCTCAGCCGATTCTCGGTAGGCAGCACGTCATGACCTGTTTAAGCGGATCAGGCGGACAGCGCCGAGCGACCCTTGGAACGGCGGTTCGCAAGGATGGCGCGACCGGCACGCGTACGCATGCGCAGGCGGAAGCCGTGGGTCTTGGCGCGACGACGGTTGTTCGGCTGGAAGGTGCGCTTGCTCACTCGGGGGCTCCAGAAATGATTCGTAGATGGCGGGACATCGCCTGGCTGTCACCGTGCGCCCACGAGTAGCTCGCAATACGCCCGAGTGCACCGCTACACGATCACTGACCGTGATCTTTGCCCATCGGAGGCAGGCGGCAGCAGCCATCGACAACTCGACCTGGTTACGGTACGCGCGGCTACGCCATCCGGTCAAACCGACCTGTCGCCACCCCCCATTGTGCACAGGCTGTGGACAACAACTTGAACCACGTCATCCGCCCCGACTACCGTGGACGACCTCCACAATCTTTATTCCGTTCTGTCCTCACCTGTCCTCGACGGATCCATCCTCACGGACTTCGACCCACCGTCCCCGCGCACCACACCGTCGGGGGACCTGCGAGAAAGCGTGCCCTGTGGCTGACGTACCTGCCGATCTTGCCGCAGTGTGGCCACGCGTCCTCGAGCAGCTCCTCGCCGAGGGACAACAGGGAATCGAGCCCAAGGACAAACAGTGGATCGAGCGCTGCCAGCCGCTCGCCCTGGTCGCGGACACGGCCCTGCTCGCCGTCCCCAACGAATGGGGCAAGCGGGTCCTGGAGGGCCGGCTCGCCCCGCTGATCAGCGAGACCCTGAGCCGTGAGTGCGGCCGGCCGATCCGGATCGCGATCACCGTCGACGACTCCGTCGGCGAGCCGACCCCGCCGGCGCCCCCGGCGCAGCCGCCGCAGCAGTCCCGCTACGACGAGCGCCCGCAGCCCGAGCCGTACGAGAAGTACGAGGGCTACGGCCATCGGCCCATGCCCGACGACGGGCTGCCCACCGCGCGCCCCGCCTATCCGGACTACCAGCAGCAGCGGCCCGACCCCGGCGCCTGGCCGCGCACCCAGGAGGACCTCTCCTGGCAGCAGCCGCGGCTCGGCGGCTACCAGGAGCGCGCCCCGTACACCGGACCGGAGCAGTCCCGCCAGACCCGCTACGGCGAGCCCGCCCGCGGCTACGAGCAGCAGCGGCCCGAGCGCGCCGAGCTGCCCGACCCGCAGAACCACGGCCCGCGTCCCGGCCCCCGCCCCGGCACCGCGGTCCCCGGACCGGGCGGCGTGCCGGGCGGCGGCCACGGCTCCCCGTCCTCCGGGCAGGGCGCCGGCGCGCCGGGTGAGCAGCACGCGCGGCTGAATCCCAAATACCTCTTCGACACGTTCGTCATCGGTTCCTCGAACCGGTTCGCGCACGCGGCCGCCGTCGCGGTGGCCGAGGCGCCGGCGAAGGCGTACAACCCGCTCTTCATCTACGGGGAGTCGGGTCTCGGCAAGACCCACCTGCTGCACGCGATCGGGCACTACGCGCGGAGCCTCTACCCGGGCACGCGCGTGCGCTACGTGAGCTCCGAGGAGTTCACCAACGAGTTCATCAACTCGATCCGCGACGGCAAGGGCGACGCCTTCCGCAAGCGCTACCGCGATGTGGACATCCTGCTCGTCGACGACATCCAGTTCCTGGCGAGCAAGGAGTCGACGCAGGAGGAGTTCTTCCACACCTTCAACACCCTGCACAACGCGAACAAGCAGATCGTGCTCTCCTCGGACCGGCCGCCCAAGCAGCTGGTCACCCTGGAGGACCGGCTCCGCAACCGCTTCGAGTGGGGCCTCACCACCGACGTGCAGCCGCCGGAGCTGGAGACGCGCATCGCGATCCTCCGCAAGAAGGCGGTCCAGGAGCAGCTCAACGCCCCGCCGGAGGTACTGGAGTTCATCGCGTCCCGGATCTCGCGGAACATCCGTGAGCTGGAGGGCGCGCTGATCCGGGTGACGGCCTTCGCGAGCCTCAACCGGCAGCCGGTGGACCTCGGACTCACCGAGATCGTCCTCAAGGACCTGATCCCCGGTGGCGAGGACAGCTCGCCGGAGATCACGGCTCCCGCGATCATGGCGGCCACGGCCGACTACTTCGGTCTGACGGTGGAGGACCTCTGTGGATCCTCGCGCAGCCGCGTCCTGGTGACGGCCCGGCAGATCGCCATGTACCTGTGCCGTGAGCTCACGGATCTGTCGCTGCCGAAGATCGGCGCGCAGTTCGGCGGCCGCGACCACACGACGGTGATGCACGCGGACCGGAAGATCCGTGCCCTGATGGCGGAGCGCCGCTCCATCTACAACCAGGTCACCGAGCTCACCAACCGCATCAAGAACGGCTGACGCCGGGTCACCAGGGCCTCTCGCACGGGCCTTCCGCGACCTCTCCAGGGCGCTCCGGGACACCTCCCGGGGCGCCCTTCGCCGTTCCCCGGGGCGCCCTTCGGCATTCCCACAGGCGTCCTCCGGCGTTCCCGGAGGTGCCTTCGCCGTTCCCCGGGGCGCCCTTCGGCATTCCCACAGGCGTCCTCCGGCGTTCCCAGAGGTGCCCTTCGCCGTCCCTGAGGGCGTCTTTCGCCGTTCCGCGGGGCGTCCCACGCCGCTCCTGGGGGCGTCCCTCGCCGGGACCGCCGTCCCCCACCGGCCCCGGCCTGTTCGATTCCCGCGTTCCGGTGGCAGGTTCTCCACAGATTGCGGGATGATCTCCCGTCCACAGGGTGGGGACCGCCAAGTTATCCGGATTGTGTCCACAGGTCTGCCTGGTGACAGCTCATCACTCCAGGTCAGACCCTTGTGGAATTGTTGGCAAACGATTTCCACAGCCTGTGGATGAATCCTTCGTCCACAGGGCGGCTCGAAGGTTGTCCACTGGGTGCCCACAGGGATGAGTCGGTTGCCCACAGCTTCTCCACACCGCTGTCCACTGTTCGGCAACGAAACACGTCTGCTCACTGAGACGAGTGAAAGCGGTCACACCAAGGGAGACGTTTGGGCTGTGGGGAACCTGGGGAAAGCTGGGGACAGCACTGGGGAGAACTCCCCGTGGCCTGTGTACCGGCTGTGCAGAACTTTCGAGTGTCCACAGAGACCCCTGGTTGTCCACGGGGTCCACCCACAGGGGCAGTGGACAAAAAACCGGGCCTGAGCTGGGGAAACGACGTTATCCACGGTTTCCACAGGCCCTACTACTACTCCCACATAGAGTTAGCCCGGAATTCGCTTCGAAGTGGGACCTGTGCACAACTCGGCGCCGGAGCTCCGTCGCGCTCTCGTCTCGACTTGACCCCGAGCAGCACCGAGTGTCGGTGGCGTGCGTCAGACTGGTTCCCGCAGTCGACGAAGAGCCAGCAACAGCAGGAGGCGGTTCCGGTGAAGATCCGGGTGGAGCGCGATGTACTCGCGGAGGCGGTGGCCTGGGTGGCCCGCAGCCTTCCGGCCCGTCCGCCGGCGCCCGTGCTCGCGGGCCTTCTCCTGAAGGCCGAGGACGGCGCCCTGAGCTTCTCGAGCTTCGACTACGAGGTCTCGGCGCGGGTCTCGGTCGAGGCCGAGGTGGAGGAGGACGGCACCGTCCTCGTCTCCGGCCGCCTGCTCGCCGACATCTGCCGCGCCCTCCCCAACCGCCCCGTGGAGATTTCCACAGACGGTGTACGGGCGACCGTGGTCTGCGGCTCCTCCCGCTTCACCCTCCACACACTGCCTGTGGAGGAGTACCCGGCGCTGCCGGAGATGCCCACCGCGACGGGCACCGTCCCCGGTGAGGTCTTCGCCTCCGCCGCCGCGCAGGTGGCCATCGCCGCCGGCCGTGACGACACGCTGCCCGTCCTCACCGGTGTGCGCATCGAGATCGAGGGCGACACGGTCACCCTGGCCTCCACCGACCGCTACCGCTTCGCGGTCCGCGAGTTCCTGTGGAAGCCGGAGTCCCCGGACGCCTCCGCGGTCGCCCTGGTGCCGGCGAAGACCCTCCTGGACACCGCCAAGGCGCTCACCAGCGGCGACACGGTGACCCTGGCGCTCTCGGGCTCCGGCAAGGGCGAGGGCGAGGGCCTCATCGGCTTCGAGGGCGCGGGCCGCCGCACCACCACCCGCCTCCTGGAGGGCGACCTCCCGAAGTACCGGACGCTCTTCCCCACCGAGTTCAACTCGGTCGCGGTGATCGAGACCGCCCCCTTCGTGGAGGCCGTGAAGCGCGTGGCCCTGGTGGCCGAGCGCAACACCCCGGTCCGGCTGAGCTTCGAGCAGGGCGTGCTGATCCTGGAGGCCGGCTCCAGCGACGATGCACAGGCTGTGGAGCGCGTGGACGCGCAGCTGGACGGCGACGACATCTCGATCGCCTTCAACCCGACCTTCCTGCTGGACGGCCTGAGCGCGATCGACTCCCCGGTCGCCCAGCTCTCCTTCACCACCTCCACGAAGCCGGCGCTGCTGAGCGGCCGGCCCGCGCTCGACGCGGAGGCGGACGAGGCCTACAAGTACCTGATCATGCCGGTGCGGCTGAGCGGCTGACGTCCGGCTGTCCGTGCCGGGGGTCCGGGGGTCGCCCCCGGGAGGCGCAGTATGCCGGTGCGGCTGAGCGGCTGAGACCTCTCGCCGAGGGGCGTCGCCTGAGCGGCCGACCCCACAGGTGTGCACCCGGGTCCGGGCGTAGGCTCGGACCCGGGTAAACCGCACACGACGCTTAAGGAATCTCTGATGGAGCTTGGTCTCGTCGGTCTCGGCAAGATGGGCGGCAACATGCGTGAGCGCATCCGCCGCGCAGGCCACACCGTCATCGGATACGACCGCAACCCGGACCTCGCGGATGTCCACAGCCTCGAAGAGCTTGTGGGCAAGCTCAAGGGACCGCGCGTCGTGTGGGTCATGGTCCCGGCCGGCGCCGCGACCCAGTCCACCATCGACGAGCTGGCCGAGCTGCTCTCCCCCGGCGACATCGTCGTGGACGGCGGGAACTCGCGCTGGACGGACGACGAGAAGCACGCCGAGGAGCTCGCCGCCAAGGGCATCGGCTTCGTCGACTGCGGCGTCTCCGGCGGCGTCTGGGGCCTGGAGAACGGCTACGCGCTGATGTACGGCGGCGACGCCGAGCACGTGGCGAAGGTCCAGCCGATCTTCGACGCGCTGAAGCCCGAGGGCGAGTTCGGCTCGGTCCACGCGGGCAAGGTCGGCGCCGGCCACTTCGCGAAGATGGTCCACAACGGCATCGAGTACGCGATGATGCAGGCCTACGCCGAGGGCTGGGAGCTCCTGGAGAAGGTCGACTCCGTCACCGACGTGCGCGAGGTCTTCCGCTCCTGGCAGGAGGGCACGGTCATCCGCTCCTGGCTGCTCGACCTCGCGGTGAACGCACTGGACGAGGACGAGCACCTGGACAAGCTGCGGGGCTACGCGTCGGACTCCGGCGAGGGCCGGTGGACGGTCGAGGCCGCCATCGACAACGCCGTCCCGCTGCCGGCGATCACCGCGTCGCTGTTCGCGCGGTTCGCCTCCCGTCAGGACGACTCCCCGCAGATGAAGATGATCGCCGCGCTGCGCAACCAGTTCGGCGGCCACGCGGTCGAGACGAAGAAGTAATCCACAGGCTGTGCACCCCGCGGTGCACAGCCGCCGGGGGAAGAAGGTCGGCGCCCACCATGCACGTCACGCACCTCTCGCTGGCCGACTTCCGCTCCTACGCCCGGGTCGAGGTCCCGCTCGACCCGGGCGTCACCGCTTTCGTGGGCGCGAACGGCCAGGGCAAGACCAATCTGGTCGAGGCCGTCGGCTACCTCGCCACCCTCGGCAGCCACCGCGTCGCCTCCGACGCCCCCCTCGTCCGCATGGGGGCGGAGCGCGCGGTCATCCGCGCCGCCGTCACCCAGGGGGAGCGCTCCCAGCTGGTCGAGCTGGAACTCAACCCGGGCCGCGCCAACCGTGCCCGCATCAACAGGTCCTCGCAGGTCAGACCGCGTGACGTGCTGGGGATCGTCCGGACCGTGCTGTTCGCCCCCGAGGACCTCGCCCTGATCAAGGGCGACCCCGGCGAGCGCCGGCGCTTCCTCGACGAGCTGATCACGGCGCGCACGCCGCGCATGGCGGGCGTGCGCTCCGACTACGAGCGCGTCCTCAAGCAGCGCAACACGCTCCTGAAGTCGGCGGCGATGGCCCGGCGGCACGGCGGCCGGGGCATGGACCTGTCCACCCTGGACGTGTGGGACCAGCACCTGGCCGGGGCGGGAGCCGAGCTGCTCGCCCAGCGGCTCGACCTCATCGCCGTGCTGCAGCCGCTCGCCGACAAGGCGTACGAGCAGCTCGCACCCGGCGGCGGACCGATCCTGCTGGAGTACCGCCCCTCCGCGCCGGGCGCCGGGCACACCCGCGAGGCGCTGTACGAGCAGCTGCTCGCCGCCCTCGCCGAGGTCCGCAAGCAGGAGATCGAGCGGGGCGTCACGCTCGTCGGCCCCCACCGGGACGAGCTGCTCCTGAAGCTCGGCGACCTCCCCGCGAAGGGGTACGCGAGCCACGGCGAGTCCTGGTCGTACGCGCTGGCGCTCCGCCTCGCCTCGTACGACCTGCTGCGCGCCGAGGGCAACGAACCGGTCCTCGTCCTCGACGACGTCTTCGCCGAGCTGGACGCGCGGCGGCGCGAGCGGCTCGCGGAGCTGGTGGCGCCGGGCGAGCAGGTGCTCGTCACGGCGGCGGTCGACGACGACGTGCCGGGCGTCCTCGCGGGCACCCGGTACGCCGTGTCCGGCGGGACGGTGGAGCGGGTATGACGGGGACGGGCGGACAGCGACCCCTCGACGAGCCGGCGGGGCCGGCCGGCCCCGCCGTGCCCGAGCCCTCGGGCGTCGACCTCGCCCGGGTCGCGCTGCGCGCCGCCAAGGAGCAGGCGAAGGCGCGGGGCGCGGCGGCGGCGCAGAAGAAGCAGGCCCGGCGCGGGGGCGGGCTGCGCTCCGGCGCGCGCGCCGACGGGCGCGATCCGATGGCGCTCGGCGCCGCGATCAACCGGCTGATCACCGAGCGGGGCTGGGAGACCCCGGCGGCGGTCGGCGGGGTCATGGGCCGCTGGCCGCAGATCGTCGGCGAGGACCTGGCGAAGCACTGCGTACCGCTGAAGTTCGACGACGAGCCGGACGCGCGGGTGCTGACGGTGCAGTGCGACTCGACGGCGTGGGCGACGCAGCTGCGGCTGCTCGCGCCGCGGCTGGTCGCGCGGCTGAACGAGGACCTCGGCCACGGGACCGTGCGGATGATCAAGGTGCTGGGGCCGGGGACGCCCCGGCGGGGGTACGGGCCGCTGCGGGCGCCGGGGTCCGTGGGGCCCGGGGACACCTACGGGTAACCCCGCGCGGGGCGGGGCGTGAGGGGCGCGGGCCCGTGCGCGGGGCGCCCCGCGGGCGGTGCTGTGCCCGCCCGTTCCGCCCGTCCGGAACGCATGCCCGCAACGGGGCGGACCGGTTGCCCACAACCGGTCACCGCCCGAAGCGCTGGGTGGCCGTCTGGGGCCTCTGGAGCCCCTATCCGGATATGGGGAGTCGTCTCGCTCCCGCTCAGGGCGGCACATGCGCATTCAGGTACCGGCAAACCCCCATGACTGTCGGCGCTACCGGTAGACTGGAAGACAATCCCGCCACCCTGCGGAACATGTCGAACGACGCAGCCGCTCCCGTATGCCCGGAGAACGGCTTGTGCTGTGCCAGAAAGGGCGCTTCGTGGCCGATTCCGGCAACCCCAACGAGAACAACCAGTACACCGCCAGCAACATCCAGGTCCTCGAAGGCCTGGATGCCGTGCGCAAGCGCCCTGGCATGTACATCGGCTCGACCGGTGAGCGCGGTCTGCACCACATGGTGCAGGAGGTCGTCGACAACTCGGTCGACGAAGCCCTGGCCGGTCACGCGGACACCATCGACGTGACGATCCTCGCCGACGGCGGCGTCCGCGTCGTCGACAACGGCCGCGGCATCCCCGTCGGCATCGTCGAGTCCGAGGGCAAGCCGGCCGTCGAGGTCGTGCTGACGGTCCTGCACGCGGGCGGCAAGTTCGGCGGCGGCGGCTACGCCGTCTCCGGCGGTCTGCACGGTGTCGGCGTGTCGGTCGTGAACGCCCTGTCCACCAAGGTCTCCGTCGAGATCAAGACGGACGGCCACCGCTGGACGCAGGACTACAAGATGGGCGTCCCCACCGCGCCCCTCGCCCAGCACGAGGAGACCTCCGAGACCGGCACCTCGGTCACGTTCTGGTCCGACCCGGACATCTTCGAGACGACCGAGTACTCCTTCGAGACGCTCTCGCGCCGCTTCCAGGAGATGGCCTTCCTCAACAAGGGCCTGACGATCACGCTCACCGACGAGCGCGAGTCCGCGAAGGCCACGGTGGGCGCCGACGACCCGGACGCCGAGGCCGCCGCCGAGCCGACCGCGCGCACGGTGACGTACCACTACGAGGGCGGCATCGTCGACTTCGTGAAGTACCTCAACTCGCGCAAGGGCGACCTGATCCACCCCACCGTCATCGACGTCGAGGCCGAGGACAAGGAGCGCCTGCTCTCGGTCGAGATCGCGATGCAGTGGAACTCCTCGTACAGCGAGGGCGTGTACTCCTTCGCGAACACGATCCACACCCACGAGGGCGGTACGCACGAGGAGGGCTTCCGCGCCGCGCTGACGACGCTCGTCAACAAGTACGCGCGCGAGAAGAAGCTGCTCCGCGAGAAGGACGACAACCTCACGGGCGACGACATCCGCGAGGGTCTGACCGCGATCATCTCGATCAAGCTCGGCGAGCCGCAGTTCGAGGGCCAGACCAAGACGAAGCTCGGCAACACCGAGGCGAAGACCTTCGTCCAGAAGGTCGTCTTCGAGCACCTCACGGACTGGTTCGACCGCAACCCGGTCGAGGCCGCGGACATCATCCGCAAGGGCATCACCGCCGCCACCGCGCGCGTGGCCGCGCGCAAGGCGCGCGACCTGACCCGCCGCAAGGGCCTCCTGGAGTCGGCGTCGCTGCCGGGCAAGCTCTCCGACTGCCAGTCGAACGACCCGTCCAAGTGCGAGATCTTCATCGTCGAGGGCGACTCCGCCGGCGGCTCGGCCAAGTCCGGCCGCAACCCGATGTACCAGGCCATCCTGCCGATCCGCGGCAAGATCCTGAACGTCGAGAAGGCGCGGATCGACAAGATCCTGCAGAACACCGAGGTCCAGGCGCTGATCTCCGCCTTCGGCACCGGCGTGCACGAGGACTTCGACATCGAGAAGCTCCGCTATCACAAGATCATCCTGATGGCGGACGCCGACGTCGACGGCCAGCACATCAACACCCTGCTGCTGACCTTCCTCTTCCGCTTCATGCGGCCGCTGGTCGAGGCCGGGCACGTCTACCTCTCCCGCCCGCCGCTCTACAAGATCAAGTGGGGCCGGGACGACTTCGAGTACGCCTACTCGGACCGGGAGCGGGACGCGCTCGTCGAGCTCGGCAAGCAGAACGGCAAGCGGATCCGCGAGGACTCGATCCAGCGCTTCAAGGGTCTCGGCGAGATGAACGCCGAGGAGCTGCGCGTCACCACCATGGACGTCGAGCACCGCGTGCTCGGCCAGGTCACCCTGGACGACGCCGCCCAGGCCGACGACCTGTTCTCGGTGCTGATGGGTGAGGACGTCGAGGCACGGCGCTCCTTCATCCAGCGCAACGCCAAGGACGTTCGCTTCCTCGACATCTGAGTCGGTCTCAGCTGACCGTACGAAAGGACTGACGACCAGCAATGGCCGACGAAAACACGCCGACCGGCACCACCGAAGAGCAGGAGCCCGTGCTGCGGATCGAGCCCGTCGGGCTCGAGACCGAGATGCAGCGCTCGTACCTCGACTACGCGATGTCCGTCATCGTGTCCCGCGCGCTGCCCGACGTACGGGACGGCCTCAAGCCCGTCCACCGGCGCGTGCTCTACGCGATGTACGACGGCGGCTACCGGCCCGAGAAGGGCTTCTACAAGTGCGCCCGCGTCGTCGGCGACGTCATGGGCACGTACCACCCGCACGGCGACTCCTCGATCTACGACGCGCTCGTCCGCCTCGCCCAGCCCTGGTCGATGCGCCTGCCGCTCGTCGACTCCAACGGCAACTTCGGCTCCCCGGGCAACGACCCGGCCGCCGCCATGCGCTACACCGAGTGCAAGATGGCGCCGCTGTCGATGGAGATGCTCCGCGACATCGACGAGGAGACCGTCGACTTCACGGACAACTACGACGGCCGCAACCAGGAGCCGACGGTCCTCCCGGCCCGGTTCCCGAACCTGCTGGTCAACGGCTCCGCCGGCATCGCCGTCGGCATGGCCACCAACATCCCGCCGCACAACCTGCGCGAGGTCGCGGCCGGCGCCCAGTGGGCCCTGGAGCACCCCGAGGCCGGCCACGAGGAGCTCCTCGACGCGCTGATCGAGCGGATCAAGGGACCCGACTTCCCCACCGGCGCGCTCGTCGTCGGCCGCAAGGGCATCGAGGAGGCGTACCGCACCGGCCGCGGCTCGATCACGATGCGCGCGGTCGTCGAGGTCGAGGAGATCCAGAACCGCCAGTGCCTGGTGGTCACGGAGCTTCCGTACCAGACCAACCCCGACAACCTCGCGCAGAAGATCGCCGACCTGGTGAAGGACGGCAAGATCGGCGGCATCGCCGACGTCCGCGACGAGACCTCGTCCCGGACCGGCCAGCGCCTGGTCATCGTGCTCAAGCGCGACGCCGTCGCCAAGGTCGTCCTCAACAACCTGTACAAGCACACCGACCTGCAGACGAACTTCGGCGCGAACATGCTGGCGCTCGTCGACGGAGTGCCGCGCACCCTCTCGCTCGACGCGTTCATCCGCCACTGGGTGACGCACCAGATCGAGGTCATCGTCCGCCGGACCAAGTTCCGGCTGCGCAAGGCCGAGGAGCGCGCCCACATCCTGCGCGGTCTGCTCAAGGCCCTCGACGCGATCGACGAGGTCATCGCGCTCATCCGCCGCAGCGACACGGTCGAGGTCGCCCGCACGGGCCTGATGGACCTGCTCTCGATCGACGAGATCCAGGCGAACGCGATCCTGGAGATGCAGCTCCGCCGGCTCGCCGCCCTGGAGCGCCAGAAGATCGTCGCCGAGCACGACGAGCTCCAGGCGAAGATCGACGAGTACAACGCGATCCTGGCCTCGCCGGAGAAGCAGCGCGCGATCGTCAGCGAGGAGCTGGCCGCGCTCGTCGAGAAGTTCGGCGACGACCGCCGCTCCAAGCTGGTGCCCTTCGACGGTGACATGTCCATCGAGGACCTGATCGCCGAGGAGGACATCGTCGTCACCATCACGCGCGGCGGCTACGTGAAGCGGACGAAGACCGAGGACTACCGCTCGCAGAAGCGCGGCGGCAAGGGCGTGCGCGGCACGAAGCTGAAGCAGGACGACATCGTCGACCACTTCTTCGTCTCCACCACCCACCACTGGCTGCTCTTCTTCACCAACAAGGGCCGGGTCTACCGGGTCAAGGCGTACGAGCTGCCGGACGCCGGCCGGGACGCCCGCGGCCAGCACGTGGCCAACCTGCTGGCCTTCCAGCCGGACGAGCAGATCGCCCAGATCCTGGCGATCCGCGACTACGACGCCGCGCCGTACCTGGTGCTCGCCACCAAGGCCGGTCTGGTGAAGAAGACCGCGCTGAAGGACTACGACTCGCCGCGTTCCGGCGGTGTCATCGCGATCAACCTGCGGGAGCGCGAGGACGGCAGCGACGACGAGCTGATCGGCGCCGAGCTGGTCTCCTCCGAGGACGATCTGCTGCTCGTCTCCCGGAAGGCGCAGTCGATCCGCTTCACCGCGACCGACGACGCGCTGCGTCCGATGGGACGCGCCACCTCGGGCGTCAAGGGGATGAGTTTCCGCGAGGACGACGAGCTTCTCTCGATGAATGTCGTCCGGCCCGGTACTTTCGTCTTCACCGCGACCGACGGCGGGTACGCGAAGCGCACCCCCGTCGACGAGTACCGCGTCCAGGGGCGTGGCGGCCTCGGCATCAAGGCCGCCAAGATCGTGGAGGACCGCGGCTCGCTCGTGGGCGCGCTGGTGGTCGAGGAGACGGATGAGATCCTCGCCATCACGCTGTCCGGCGGTGTGATTCGTACGCGAGTCAATGAAGTCAGGGAGACCGGCCGTGACACCATGGGCGTCCAGCTGATCAACCTGGGCAAGCGCGATGCCGTCGTCGGCATCGCACGGAACGCCGAGGCCGGTGGCGACGACGAGGACGTCGACGACGCCGAGGGCGCCGTGGAGGCGGCCGAGGTCGAGGCGGTCGAGGGCACGGAGCCCTCGACCGGGGAGCACGAGGAGTAGAGCGTGAGTGGAGCCACGGGCGCCGGATCGGCGGCTGCCGGAGCTTCTGCTGGTGCTGGAGCGAACGGTGCCCGTGGTTCCGCCACGGACTCCCAGGGGGTTGCGGTGACGGACACTCGGGGGCAGCAGCCCTCGTACGACACGTACAACGGGCCACTGCCCGGCGAGCGCCCCCAGGGGCAGCCGGGAGGGCCCTACCATCCGCCGCAGGCGTACGGCACGCCTGCGGGCGGTACGCAGGGCGGGCAGACCGGGGCCGTGCGCCGGCCGCGGACCGGGGCGAGCACGACGCCCCGGACGCGCAAGGCGCGGCTGAGGGTGGCCAAGGCCGACCCGTGGTCGGTCATGAAGGTGAGCTTCCTGCTCTCCATCGCGCTGGGCATCTGCACGGTCGTGGCCGCCGCGGTGCTGTGGATGGTCATGGACGCCATGGGCGTCTTCTCGACGGTCGGCGGCACGATCAGCGAGGCCACGGGCTCGAACGAGTCCAACGGCTTCGACCTGCAGTCGTTCCTGTCGCTGCCGCGGGTCCTGATGTTCACCTCGGTGATCGCCGTGATCGACGTGGTTCTGATGACGGCCCTCGCGACGCTGGGCGCCTTCATCTACAACCTGTCGGCGGGCTTCGTGGGCGGTGTGGAGCTCACGCTGGCGGAGGACGAGTAGCCCGCGTGGGGCCGGCCCCGGGAACCGATTTTGGGACTGGCCCCCACGTGCGCTAATGTTCAGGAGTCAGCGCGCGGGACACACACCGCAAAGCGCGGCGGGGCTATAGCTCAGTTGGTTAGAGCGCATCCCTGATAAGGATGAGGCCACAGGTTCAAATCCTGTTAGCCCCACAGATCGGATCGGCCCGGATGGTACTCCATCCGGGTCGATCTGTTTGTGTGAGGTTTGAAGCCCGCACAGGTCACCGATCGGTATCGGTCGATGTGTAGAGTGGGCGTCAGAAGTCTCCTACGTCAACGAAAGACGAGGTCGCGCGGTGAAGAAGCTTCTCCTGGTCGCACTGGCCGCCATCGGCGGGCTCCTCGTGTACCGCCAGATCCAGGCGGATCGCGCCGAGCAGGACCTGTGGACGGAGGCGACCGACTCCGTGCCCGCAGGTTCCGGTGTCTGAGCGACACACACTCTGTGGGTGAAGCCCCGGCCGCGTGAGCGGACCGGGGCTTCACTGCGTCTCGCCCCTCCCTCCGAATTCACTTGAGCGAATTGTGTGCTTGCTCACGCAAATTCATCGTGCGGCGGTCCGGTGAGGGGCAGGATGGACCGGCACCGCAGGGCGGGAACGGACGGAGAGACGCGTGAGCACGCAGGCCGGAAGGCGGGCCGGGATCGGCCGGAGGGCGGGAGCCCTGATCGCGGCGGCCGCGGCGGTGGGCGCGGCGACGGCCCTGCCCGCCCAGGCCGTCCAGGACGCCCGCGACGCCGGGGGGACGGCCGTACCGCCGTACGCCTTCGACGGCTCGGCCCAGCGGATCCGGGGCGCCGCCTCCAGCCTCGACGCGAAGACCCTGCAGACCGGCCGGACGTACCGCGACACCCTGGGGAAGGACGGCAAGGTCTACTACCGGGTCGACCTCGACACGAAGCGGAACACGTACGTCTCCGTCGTCGCCGTCCCCAAGCCCGGCGGCAAGGTCGAGTACGGCGACGGCTTCACGGTCGGCATCCAGGACAACACCGGAGCCGACTGCGGCCACCAGCAGGTCGACTTCGGCTCCGGGCAGTACGCCAGGCCGCTCGCCGCCTACGCCCGCCGGATCGTCGACCCGGACTCCTCCAGCTGCCAGAAGCAGGGCGCCCACTACGTGCTCGTCGAGCGCGATTCGGCGGCGACCTCCACCCCGGACGACTGGGAGCTGGAGCTCCGGTACGTCACCGAGCCCCTCCTCGCGCAGGCCGGCCCCACCGCCCTCCCCGAGGCCTGGCCTTCGGGCACGCCCGCGCCGCCGGCCGGAGGACAGCAGAGGCGGCAGGGAGGCGCCGGGTTCCACGAGGCCGTCGCGCTGCGGGAGGGCGAGTGGCGGGCGGACATCCGGCCCGGCCAGACCCTCTTCTACCGGGTGCCCGTGGACTGGGGGCAGCAGCTCTTCGCCGGCGCCGAACTGGGCAGCGGCACCGAGGGGGACTCGGTGAGCAACGCGCTCACCCTCTCCCTCGACAACCCGGCCCTCGGCTTCGTCGACATGGACACGGTCAGCTACGACGGGAAGCCCGCCACCCTGGCCCTCGACCCGCTGCGGCCGGTCGCCCACGAGAACCGCACGTCGTACCAGGAGGCCACCAGCGGCATGCGGTTCGCCGGCTGGTACTACCTGTCGGCGACGCTGAGCCCGGAGGTCGCCGCCGAGTACGGCGACAAGCCGGTGCCGCTGACGCTCCGGGTGAACGTCGAGGGCAGCCCGAAGCAGGCTCCCCCGTACGACGCGGACCCCGGGATCTTCTCGGTGACGGCGGACGACCGGGAGGCCGCGGCGAACGGCGCCACGGGGGCGTCGGCCACGACGGACGGCACGATGGCGATCGTCGCGACGGCCGGCATCGGCACCGGGACCGTGCTGCTCCTCGGACTCGGGGCCTGGACCCTGCTGGCCCGTCGACGGGCCTGAGAGCCCCCGACCCGCCCCAGACCCGCGTCAGACCCGCCCCAGAACCGCGTCAGACCTGCGTCAGGGCCCAGAAGCCGACCGCGAGGCACACCAGCGCGACCAGGAGCACCGGGACCGCCACCTTCGGGGGCGGTCCCGGCCGGCGTACGGGGGCGGGCGGGGCGGGAGCGGGAGCCAGGACGGGGGGAGGGGCGTACGGGCGGCCGGGAGCCTGTCCGTACGGCGCCGCGGGGGCGGTCACCTGCTCGAAGGCCGGCACCGGGGCCGGGCGCGGGACCGGCGGAGGCAGAGGGAAACCGCCCGTCTCGGAGGGCCCGGGCAGCGGCGGGGACGCCGGGGCGACCTGGGCGGTGGGCCGGTACGAGGGGTACGGCTGGTGCTGCGGCGGCTGTACGGGCTGTACGGGCGGTCCCTGCGCCGGTACGGGCGCGGGCGCGGGTGCGGCGGGGCTCGTGGCGGCGGGGCGCGGGGGCTCCGCGGGGCCCGTGTGCCCCGTGGGGCCTTCCGGGGCGAATCCGGGCGGGAGGGGGCCGAGTCGGTCGGCGATCTCCACCGCCTCCTCGCCGGGGCGCGGCTCGGGCAGCATCTCCACCGCGGCGCTCAGCGCCTTGCGCGCTCCCGTGGCCGTCCGGAACCGTGCCTGTGGATCGGGCTGGAGCAGCCCGGCGAGCACCTGCCACAGGGGCTCCGGGACGCCCTCGGGGGCGCCCGGGGTGCCGTGCGCGACCCAGTGCTCGACCAGCGCCCGGGAGTCCGGCCTGCGGCCCTTGAGCAGGTGGAGCGCGACCAGTCCGACGGCGAAGAGGTCGGCGGTGAAGTCCGGCTCGGCGCCGAGGAGCTGCTCCGGCGCGAAGTGACCGGGTGTCCCCACCACGTGGTCGGTCTCGGTGAGGCGGGGTTCGCCCTTGCGCACGGAGATGCCGAAGTCGGACAGCCGCAGGTGCGGCCGCCCGGCGCCGGTGACCTCCATGAGGATGTTGGCGGGCTTGACGTCCCGGTGCACGACCCCCTCCGCGTGCACCGCGGCCAGGCCCGAGAGCAGCTGGTCGAGCAGGGTGCAGACGAAGCGGGGCGGCAGCGGCCCGTGGTCCGCGATGACGTGGGCCAGGGAGCCGCCTGCCACCAGGTCCATGGTGAAGAGGACCTTGTCGTCGTCGGCGGCCCAGCTGGCCGGGGCGAGGACGTGCGGATGGTCGATCCGCAGCGCCTGCTCACGGACGAAGCGCAGCAGGGTGTGCGCGTCGCTCTGCAGGAGGACCTTGGCCGCCACGTAACGGCGGCGCCGGTGGTCCCAGGCGCGCCACACGGCGCCCGCCCCGCCGCGCCCGATCGGGTCGATCAGCTCGTACCGACCAGCGAAGACCTCACCCATCGCGCTGCGTCCGCTCCCCGTGTGCGTCGGCTCTCCGCGGTGCCGGCCGGCCGCCGGACCCGCGTCAGTTCTGGTGCGACTCGTAGTGGGCGACCGCGTCGGCGGTGCGCCCGGCGCCGTACACCCGGAGGAACTCTGCCAGTTCCGGGTGGGCCGGGGCGAGCGAGTCGGCGGCGTCGATGATGTCGCCGGCGGCCGCCACGGAGCGCAACAGGGACTGGATCTCGCGGACCACCCGGCGCACGGTCGGCCCGCCCGAGCCGGTGCTCGGCTGGCCCGTGGCGGTGAGGACGGAACCGCCCTGCGACTTCTTGACCTCGTCCATCCGGTCGGTGGCCTCGGCGGCGCTGACGCTGCCGTCGGCGACCTGGACGGCGAGCTCCTGGAGGGCCTGGACGCGCTGGACGACGGCCGGGTTGCCGATCTTGGCCCGCTGGCCGCTCATCAGCTGGGACAGCATGGGCGCCGAGAGCCCGAGCACGGCCGCGAGCCTGGCCTGGTTGAGCCCGAGGTCGTCGATCAGGCGACGGAAGAGCGCCCCCAGCGGCTCTCCGTACCAACTGCGCTGAAGCTCTCTGGCTCTTGCCGTGGCTTCCTGCTGCGCTGCGTCCATTGCTTCTCCCCATCCCTTGGTTCGCCACTGCGAACCCCGGTCAGCATCTTACGGAGAGTGGTTGCTCACGGGGAGTCCCAATCCTTTTGCCGGGCATGGGGGGTGACCCGGTACGCTGTTCCTTGTTCCGGGGCCTTAGCTCAGTTGGTAGAGCGCTGTCTTTGCATGGCAGATGTCAGGGGTTCGACTCCCCTAGGCTCCACCGGTGAAATGCCCTCCGGCACCGCGGAAGCGCGGAGCCGGAGGGCGTTTTCCGTGCGGGCGCGGCACCGGGCCGCCCTCGCCCGCGGGCGGCCCGCCCCTGCGCGGAGCCCCTCGCCCGGCGGGCGGACCCGTTACTCGACGAGCGGCACGTCACGCAAGTCAAAGCTTGTACGGATTCTGTGGGCCACCTATGCTCACTGCGCCGAGTCGACACCCTGTGCGAACCAGGTGAGCTCGCCGGCCACAGACCTAGGTGGGGATTTCCGAGTGTTGAACCAGCTGTCGCCCGAGCTGCTCAAGGCCCGAATACCGCAGCCCGAACCCCCGATCGTGCCGAGCCCGGAGACGAAGCGCCTCCCGCGGCTCCACGCGCTCGACGGGATCAGGCTGGTGGCGGCGCTCATGGTGGTCATGTACCACTACACGGCTCGCGGCGGTGGCTGGCCGACGCCGGTGAGGGAGATATTCCCGGAGACCTTCCGAATAACGTCGTACGGCTATCTCGGCGTCCAGCTGTTCTTCATCATCAGCGGCTTCGTCATCTGCATGAGCGCGTGGAACCGGCCCGTGAAGGCGTTCTTCGTCTCGCGGGTGATCCGGCTCTATCCGGCCTACTGGTTCGCGGTCATCGCGACCACCGTCACCGTCATGGTCATTCCCGGTGGCGCCCGCCACCTCCCGTGGAACGACATCCTGACCAACCTGACGATGCTTCAGCAGCCCCTCCGGGTGCCGCACGTCGACGGCGTCTACTGGACGCTCTTCACGGAGCTCCGCTTCTACCTCCTCTTCGCCCTGGTCGCCTGGTGGGGCCTGACCTACAAGCGGGTCCTGCTCTTCTGCTGCGTCTGGGGCGCGGCCACCGTCATCGTCGCCAAGCAGCCGCCCGGCCCGCTGCGGCTGTTGCTGATCCCCGAGTACAGCTGGTTCTTCATCGCCGGAATGGCGTTCTACCTGATGTACCGATTCCGTCCGAACCTGATGCTCTTCGGCGTCGTCGGCATCTCCTTCTGCGCCTCGCTCGCCCCCACCATCGAGGAGTTCCAGCACCTCACGCCCTTCCTCGGCCGGCGTGCCGCGTGGCCCGTGATCGTGCTGATCGCCGCCTTCTTCGGCGTCATGGCGCTCATCGCCACCGGCAAGCTCTCCCGCATCCGGTGGAAGTGGCTGTCGGTCGCGGGCGCGCTGACCTACCCGGTGTACCTCCTGCACGAGGTGATCGGCTGGGAGTTCTTCAGTTACTTCGCGCCGCGCGAGATCGTCTCCCCGTGGACGCTCCTCGGCCTGGTGCTCCTCGGGGTGCTGGTGCTGTCGTACCTGGTGAACAAGCTCGTCGAGAAGCCTCTGAGCGCCTATCTCAAGCGCCACCTCGCCCAGCTCTGACGGCCCGGGCCCGGCCCTGCCGGCCCCGGATCGACGCGAAAGGCCACGCCCGGCTCGGGGGGCGTGGCCTTTCGCGCTGATCCGGACGGGTGGTGTTCATCGGAAGAACTGCGCGACGGCGGCGGCGTTCCGGGCAATTCGGGCGCGCGTCCTCATCATGAGGAAAGTACGTAAAGCGCGCAACCCGAAATGAACCATTCGAGAACGCCACGAAAGTGAGGGGTCATGGCCACCGCCAAGGTCAAGCAGTTCTGGACCGCCTTCATCTCCGTCCTCTTCGCCCTCCTCGCCTCCGTCGGCCTGGCGAACACCGCCGCCGCGGCCGGGCAGCCCGCCGTCCAGCAGCCCGAGGAGCCGGCCGCGCCCGCCGCCGTCCCCACCGCCGCCGTGGAGCGCGCGCTCGCCCCCGTACCGGCACAGCGGGCGCGCCGGTGGCCGCTCGTCGGGGACCGTTCCCTGCCGCCCACCATCAAGCAGCGCATCGCCGCCGAGGCCCACGGTTCCTCGCCCTCCGCGCGACAGCGGTCCTCGTCGACCGCCTCGGTCGAGACCGACCCGGCCGCGCTGACCGACCTGGCGCTCGCCGCGGCGGCGTAGGGCGCGGGGAGACGCGCTCCCCACACCCCACGCGCAGGGCCCCGGCGCATCCTCGGCAGGACCCCGCGCATCCTCGGCAGAACCAGCAGGACCTCGTACGACCCCGGCAGAACCAGCGGGACCTCGTACGACCCAGCAGGACCCGGTACGACCCAGCAGGACCCCAGCAGGACCCCGGCAGGACCCGTACGGCCCCGGCAGGACCCCGGCAGGAGTGGCGGTCGGTCAGCGGCGCTCGTCGCGTTCGGCGGCTTCTTCGGCGGCCGCGGCATCCGCGTCGGTCTCCGCCTTCGCCTCCGCTTCGAGGGAAGTCCCACCGCCGTCGACGGACGACAGCGGGGAGTCCTCGTCCATCTCGGTGGGCGCGGGAGGCTCGACCAGCCAGTCGGGATTGGCCTGCTTGTCCCACCACTTCCAGGCGACGAACAAGCCGCCGACCACCACGCCGAGGACGGCGAGTCCCTTGGCGAGGCGTCCGGCCCTGGCCCGACGCTCGTGCTTCCTCACGATCTTCTGGATCTCCTCCGGCGTCACCTGACCGCGCAGCGCGGCCCAGGCGGCGGTGGAACGCGACCCGGCCTCCTCGAAAACGGGACCGGTCGCGGCGACCGCGCTCTCGACGCGCGGAACGGTGTAGTCGGCCGCCTGACGGGCGGCCTGGCGGGTCTTGACCGCCGCACGGTGTGCGGCCGCGTCGACCCGTGGCGGTACCCGCGGTGCGACATACGAGTCGTACTGCACACGCGCCTGTGCCCGGGCCTGCTGAGCGGCCTTCGAGAGCTTCGGCGCGGCCCACGACCGCGCCCCCTGCGCGTAGTGCGTGGCCTGGTCCCTGGCTGTCTCGGCGTACGGCGCCACCACTTCCGCGGCGTGCAGGACGCTCTCCTTCGCCGAATCTGTCGCGGCGCGCACGCTGTCCATGCGGGTCACGGGATTCCTCCTCCTCGGTGGCGATGTCGGTTTTTCACCTTTCCATCCTTTTCGGAATCATGCCCGCCGGAGCGCGCTCCGGCATGTGGGGCTGGCATCCGGGGCATGCGAGGATCGGACACGTCAGAGACAACGCGGCATGACGCGAGACGACGTGGACGGAAGGCGACCGTGGCCGAGCAGCTGTACGCGATCCTCAAGACGAGCCTGGGCGACATCGAGGTGCGGCTGATGCCGTTCCACGCCCCGAAGACGGTCCGCAACTTCGTCGAGCTCGCCTCCGGCGAGCGCGAGTGGACGCACCCCGCCACCGGCAAGGTCTCCTCGGACCCGCTCTACGACGGAACGGTCTTCCACCGGGTCATCAAGGGGTTCATGATCCAGGGCGGCGACCCGCTGGGGAACGGCACGGGCGGACCGGGCTACGAGTTCGCCGACGAGTTCCACCCGGAGCTCTTCTTCGACCGCCCCTACCTGCTGGCCATGGCCAACGCGGGCCCGGGCACCAACGGCTCGCAGTTCTTCGTCACCGTCGGCGCCGCGACCTGGCTGAACCGCAAGCACACCATCTTCGGCGAGGTCGTGGACAAGGAGAGCCGGAAGGTCGTGGACGCCATCGCGGCCACCGCGACCGACCCGCACACCGACCGTCCGCTCCAGGACGTGACCGTCGAGTCCGTGGTGATCGAGAAGCGCTGAGGCGGAAGGGACGGGACCTCCCATGGACACGCAGCCCGGTCTGCTGCGCTGCTACCGCCACCCGGAGGCCGAGACCGGCATCCGCTGCGCCCGCTGCGAGAGGCCCATCTGCACGCAGTGCATGATCTCCGCCTCCGTCGGCTTCCAGTGCCCCGAGTGCGTGCGGGGCGGCTCGGGCACGGGCCACGCCCCCGACGCCAACCAGCCCCGGACGCTCGCCGGCGGCCGGGTGGCGACGGACGGGCGTCTCGTCACCAAGATCCTCGTCGCGATCAACCTGGCGCTGTTCGTCGCCGTCCAGGTGGTGGGCGACCGGCTCGTCGACGACCTGGCGCTCATCGGCGGCGCGTACCTGCCGAGCGGCGAGCTGGTCGGGGTCTCGGTCGGCGAGTGGTACCGCCTGCTGACCTCCGCCCTGCTCCACCAGGAGCTCCCGCACTTCCTCTTCAACATGCTCGGCCTGTGGATGATCGGCGGGATCGTCGAGCCCGAGCTCGGGCGGATCCGGTACGCGGCCCTCTGCCTCCTCTCCGGCCTCTCCGGCTCCGCGCTCGCCTATCTGCTCTCCCCGCAGAACCAGTTCTCGCTCGGCGCCTCCGGCATCGTCTACGGCCTGATCGGCGCCTGGATCGTGCTGGCCCGGCGCCGTCGGCAGGACATGAGGCCGGCGCTGCTGTTCGTGGCGCTGAATCTGCTCATCACGTTCACCCGTCCGGGGATCTCGTGGGAGGCGCACATCGGTGGTCTGGTGGCCGGCGTGCTGGTGGCGTACGCGATGGTGCACGCGCCGCGGACCCGTCGGGACCTCGTGCAGTACGGGGCCTGTGCGCTGGTGCTCCTGATCGACCTGGGGATCGTGCTCGCCCGTTCGGCAGCGCTCACCTGAGCATGCACACCTGTGGAAGAGCTCTTCTGTGAGCTTTCCCCAGAGTTATCCACAGTGTGTGGCGGGCCCTGTCCGCTGCGTGGGGAAAGACTGCGCCCCCCGCCTCTGACCTGGTGTTTCTCCAGGGAGGCGAGGGGCGCTGTGGATAACTTCGAGGGTGATTCCGGTCATACCGGCGTCAACCTCACGCCGAGTTATCCACAGATCTTCGTAAGTTATCCAGTGCTGTGCACAACTCTGTGGATAAGCTCGGGGGAGAACTTGACGAGCGGACCGTGCGACCGCTAGATCGCCCGGACCGCCCCCGCTTCCGCCGCTACTTCCACTGCGTGGAGACGCCGAACCCGGCCGCGATGAAGCCGAAGCCCACCACGATGTTCCAGTTCCGGATCGACTCGACCGGCATGGAACCGTCGGTGACGTAGAAGACCACGATCCACACCAGCCCGATGGCGAACAGCGCCAGCATCACGGGCGCCACCCAGCTGCGGTTGGTCAGCTTGATGGCGGTGGCCTTGGCGGGCGGAGGCGTGAAGTCGGCCTTCTTGCGGATCCGTGACTTCGGCACGAGGAACTCTCCTGTCGATGCGCTGCGTGACCGCGCAGGGAACTGTGGCTGGCGCCGGGATGTGACGAAGGAGGACGACTGCGTCCCCCAAGCGTCCGTTAGCGTAGTGGTTCCGCGGCACCGAAGGGGATCAGGGTACGTTGAGCAATTCCGCCGACACTCCCGAAGGGCCGGGCCGCACCACGAGGTGGCGCCCCGTCCGAGTGCTCACCCTTGCCGTCTTCGCCCTCGCCGGACTGATCTTCGTCACGAGCTTCAACACCGCCAAGGGCACCAACCTCCGGACCGACGCCTCGCTCCTGAGGCTCTCCGACCTCATCGAGGAACGCAGCCACAAGAACGCGGGCCTCGACGAGTCCACCGCCGCCCTCCGCACCCAGGTCGACTCCCTCGCCGCCCGGGACGACGGCTCCACGCGCGCGGAGGACGCGAAACTCGACGCGCTGGAGGCGAAGGCCGGGACCAGCGAGGTCTCCGGCTCCGGCCTCACCGTCACCCTCGACGACGCCCCGCCGAACGCCCAGGCCGCCCCCGGCTACCCCGAACCGCAGGCCAACGACCTCGTCATCCACCAGCAGGACCTCCAGGCCGTCGTCAACGCCCTGTGGCACGGCGGCGCCGAAGGCATCCGGGTCATGGACCAGCGGCTCATCTCCACCAGCGCCGTGCGCTGCGTCGGCAACACCCTGATCCTCCAGGGCCGCGTCTACTCCCCGCCGTACAGGATCACCGCCGTCGGTGACCGGGGGAAGCTGACCAAGGCCCTCGCGGACTCCCCCGCGCTCCAGAACTACCAGCTGTACGTCAAGGCGTACGGGCTCGGCTGGAAAGTCGACGAGCACAGGACGGTGACTCTTCCCGGCTACTCGGGCACAGTGGACCTCCACTACGCGAAGCCGGTGAGCTGACAGCGGGAGGTCCGCTTGCGCCTCGTCGTCAGGACCCTCAACGAGCTGTGCATCACCGCCGGCGCCCTGGTCGTCCTCTTCGTCGCCTACCTCCTCTACTGGACCGGCGTCCAGGCCGCCGGCGCCGGCGCCGCCCAGATCGACACCCTCCAGCGGGAGTGGGCCGGCACACCCGTCGCCGCCGCACCCGCCCCCGCGCGCGTACCGGCGCCGTACGTCACCGGCAAGGGCTTCGCCGTCATGTACGTCCCCCGGCTCGGCCGCGACTGGGAATGGCCCGTCCTCGAAGGCACCGGCCCCGACGTCCTGAAGCGGGGCCTCGGCCACTACACCCGCACCGCCCCCCTCGGAGCCACCGGGAACTTCGCCGTCGCCGGCCACCGCCGGACCCACGGCGACCCCTTCAAGGACTTCCCGCGGCTGCGCCCCGGCGACGCGGTCGTCCTCACCGACGGCACGACCTGGTTCACCTACCGGATCGACCGCGGCCCCTACCGGACCGTCCCCGGCGACACCGCCGTCGTCGACCCCGTCCCCAGGAAGTCCGGCTTCGACGGTCCCGGGCGCTATCTCACCCTCACCACCTGCGACCCCGAGTGGGGCAGCAGCCACCGGCTGATCGTCTGGGCGCACCTCGACGCCACCCGCCCGGTGACCGACGGCCGTCCACAGGCTTTGGGCAGCTGACCCCCCACGGCCCTCTCGCCCCGTACTCTGGTCCCCGTAACGAACGGAAGGGGCGGTCGACGTCATGTACGGCTGGATCTGGCGGCATCTGCCGGGCAACGCGTGGGTACGGGCGCTGATCTCGATCGTGCTGGTCCTCGCGGTCGTCTATCTCCTCTTCCAGTACGTGTTCCCCTGGGCGGAGCCTCTGCTTCCGTTCAACGATGTGACGGTGGACGGCCAGTGAGCGCGCGAATTCTCGTCGTCGACAACTACGACAGCTTCGTCTTCAACCTCGTTCAGTACCTCTACCAGCTCGGCGCCGAGTGCGAAGTCCTCCGCAACGACGAGGTCGAGCTGAGCCACGCCCAGGACGGCTTCGACGGCGTCCTGCTCTCTCCCGGACCCGGCGCGCCCGAGCAGGCCGGGGTCTGCATCGACATGGTCCGGCACTGCGCCGACACCGGTGTGCCCGTCTTCGGCGTCTGCCTCGGCATGCAGTCGATGGCCGTGGCGTACGGCGGCGTCGTCGACCGCGCGCCCGAGCTGCTGCACGGCAAGACCTCGCTCGTCACGCACGAGGGCCAGGGCGTCTTCGCCGGTCTGCCGTCGCCGTTCACCGCGACCCGCTACCACTCGCTGGCCGCCGAGCCCGCCGCCCTGCCGGCCGAGCTGGAGGTCACGGCGCGGACCGAGGACGGCATCATCATGGGGCTGCGCCACCGTGAACTGCCCGTCGAGGGAGTGCAGTTCCACCCCGAGTCGGTCCTCACCGAGCACGGGCACCTGATGCTGGCCAACTGGCTGGAGCAGTGCGGCGACAAGGGGGCGGTCGGCCGGTCGGCGGGGCTCGCTCCGGTGGTGGGCAAGGCCGTCGCGTGACGACGGGCTCGCCGTGGTTCCGGCCGTCGAACGGTCCGGAACCGGAGCCGATACCCGGGGACCCGTACGCGCCCGCCGCCGAACCGTACGCGCCGAACGCCGAGCCGTACGCACCGGCTGCCGAACCGTACGCGCCGCACACCGAACCGTACGCGCCGCACACCGAGCCGTACGCGCCGAACGCCGAGCCGTACAGCGCCGCCGAACCGTACGCACCGGCCGCCGAGTCGTACGCGCCCGCCGCCGAACCGTACGTCCCCGCTGATCCGTACGCGCCCGCCGAGCCGTACCCGTACGAGGAGCCGGTGCCCCGCCGAGCCGCCGTCCAGGAAGCCCCCTACGAGCCCCCGTACGGGCCGTACGGGGCGGAAGAGACTCCGGTGGCCCGGCCGGACGAGACGATGCCCCTGCAGGCCGTGGAGGACCCCGCCGGGCCGCCGCCCCCGGGGCCCGGGCGTGCCGAGCGCCGGCGTGCCGCCAAAGGTGGCCGGGGCAGGAACCGGGGCGCCGCCCCCGCGCCTTCGGCGCCGTCCGCCGCCGAAGGGCGTCCCCTCTCCCGCGTGGAGGCCCGGAGGGCCGCCCGCGCCGCCAAGGAGAGCGTCGGCGTCGTCGCCAGCCGGATCGTCGGAGAACTCTTCATCACCTTCGGCGTCGTCATGCTCCTCTTCGTCACCTACCAGCTGTGGTGGACGAACGTCCGCGCCGGTCAGGAGACCGACCGGGCCAAGGCCCAGATCGAGGACACCTGGGCCAGGGGCGGCGAGGACGAGAAGCCCGAGGCCTTCGAGCCCGGCAAGGGCTTCGCCATCATGTACATCCCCAAGCTGGACGTCGTCGTCCCCATCGCCGAGGGCATCAGCAAGACCGACGTCCTCGACAAGGGCATGGTCGGCCACTACGGCGAGGGCAAGCTCAAGACGGCCATGCCGTCCGACAAGCAGGGCAACTTCGCGGTGGCCGGCCACCGCAACACCCACGGCGAGCCGTTCCGGTACATCAACCGGCTGAAGCCCGGCGACCCGATCGTCGTCGAGACGCAGAACGCGTACTACACGTACGAGATGGCCGGCATCCTGCCGCAGACCTCGCCCTCCAACGTCTCGGTGATCGAGCCCGTGCCGAAGCAGTCCGGCTTCAAGGGCCCCGGCCGGTACATCACGTTGACCACCTGCACACCGGAGTTCACCAGCACGTACCGCATGATCGTGTGGGGCAAGCTGGTCGACGAACGCCCGCGCAGCAAGGGAAAGCCGGAAGCGCTCGTAGGCTGAGACCCACACCTCCGGACGGGACGACGGGACGACCTAGTGGCACGCGCGCGCAACCGGATCGCCGGGCTCATCAGCCTCCTCGGCGAACTCCTCATCACGGCGGGCCTGGTGCTCGGCCTCTTCGTCGTCTACTCCCTGTGGTGGACCAACGTCCTCGCCGACCGCGCCGCCGACAAGGACGGCGCCCAGGTCCGCGACCAGTGGGCCGACGGGCCCGGCGCGCTGGACACCAAGGACGGCATCGGCTTCCTCCACGTACCCGCCATGCAGAACGGCGAGGTCCTGGTGAAGAGGGGCACCGGCACCGACGTCCTCAACCACGGCGTCGCCGGCTACTACACCGACCCGGTCAAGTCCGCGCTCCCGCAGGACAAGCAGGGCAACTTCACGCTCGCCGCGCACCGGGACGGGCACGGCGCCAAGTTCCACAACATCCACAAGGTGAGGACCGGGGACGCGATCGTCTTCGAGACCAAGGACACCTGGTACGTCTACAAGGTCTACAGGACCCTGCCCGAGACCACGAAGTACAACGTGGACGTCCTCCAGTCCGTCCCCAAGGAATCGGGGAAGACCAAGCCGGGCCGCTACATCACGCTGACCACCTGCACCCCCATGTACACCTCGGACTACCGCTACATCGTCTGGGGCGAACTGGAGCGCACGGAGAAGGTCGACCGCGACCGGACCCCTCCGGCGGAGCTGCGCTGAAACGTTCATGGGAGGCGAGAGCCCCGGCATCCGTCCTGGATGCCGGGGCTCTCGCCTCCCACGTGCCCGGTGCGGGCGGGCGTCAGCCGAAGAAGCCGCCGCCGGGGTTGCCGTTGTTGTGGTCCCCGCCGCCGCCACCCAGGGTGTTGACGGTGATCGGCTGGTTCTTGTCGACCATCGAACCCTCCGGCGGGTTCGTGCCGAAGACGAGGGCGTCCTCCTTGTCGGAGCCCACCTGGACGACCGTGAGGCCCAGGTTCTGGAGGGTGTCCCGGACCTCCTTGAACTTCTTGCCGGTCAGACCCGTGGGGATCTGGACCTGGGTCTGCTGCGGGCCCTTGGAGACCTTCAGCGTGATCTGGACGTCCTTCGGCTGGTTCGACGGGCCCTGCGGGGTCTGGTCGACGACCGTGCCCGCCGGCTCGTTCGAGTCGACCGGCTCCTGGGTCACGTTCGTGAAGCCGATCGCGTTGAGCTGCTGGACGGCCTGGTCGTAGGTACGGCCCTTGAAGCTGGGGAGCTCCGACAGCTGCTTCTTCGCGACGGTGATCGTGATCTCGGAGTTCTGCTCCGCCTTGGTGCCGCCGTCCGGGTTCTGCTTCAGAACCGTGCCGGGGTCCTGCTCGGACTCCTCCTGCTCGACCTTGACCTTGAAGCCCTTGTCCTTGAGGCTCTGCTCGGCCCGCTCCTGGGACTGCTCCACGACGTCCGGGACCTCGACGAGCGGGGCGCCCTCGGAGACGTACACCTGGATCGTGCCGTCGACGTCCATCTTCTGGACGTTGTCCGCGACCGGCTCCTGGCGGCAGATCGTGTCCTTCGGCTGGTCGCAGCGCTCGGTGCCGGCCTGCTGGACCTTCACCTGGACGTTGCGCGCGCGGTCCTGCGCGCCCTGCAACGTCTGGCCGACCAGCTGCGGGACGGTGACCTTCTGCGGCCCGTCCTTCTTGTCGAAGAGCGAGACGCCGATGAAGATCGCGCCGACGAGCACCAGGATGCCCGCGAGGACCAGGAGGATCGTCGAGGTGTTCGACTTCTTCTGGCCACCGCCACGACGGCGGTCGGGGCGGTCGTCGTAGCCGTAGCCGCCGTCGTCCGGGTTGACCGGCGGCATCATCGACGTCTGGCCGGCCGGGTCGGCCTGGCGCAGCGCGGTGGTCGGCTGGTCCTCCGGCGGGTAGCCGCCGTAGCCCCCGCCGTAGCCGGGCGCGCCCGCCATGCCCATCCCCATCGCGGCGGCGGCCGCGACCGGCTGGCCGTCGAGGCAGGCCTCGATGTCCGCGCGCATCTCGTCGGCGGACTGGTAGCGGTAGTCGGGGTCCTTGACCAGCGCCTTCAGGACGATGGCGTCCATCTCGGGCGTGATCTCGGGGTCGAAGTTGCTCGGCGGCTGCGGCTCCTCGCGGACGTGCTGGTACGCGACCGCGACCGGGGAGTCGCCGATGAACGGGGGACGGACGGTGAGCAGCTCGTAGAGGAGGCAGCCCGTGGAGTACAGGTCGGAGCGGGCGTCGACCTGCTCGCCCTTGGCCTGTTCCGGGGAGAGGTACTGGGCCGTGCCGATCACCGCGGCGGTCTGCGTCATGGTCATGCCCGCGTCGCCCATGGCGCGCGCGATGCCGAAGTCCATGACCTTGACCTGGCCGGTGCGCGTCAGCATGACGTTCGCCGGCTTGATGTCACGGTGCACGATGCCGGCGCGGTGCGAGTACTCCAGTGCCTGGAGGATGCCGACCGTCATCTCGAGGGTGCGCTCGGGCAGCAGCTTGCGCCCGGAGTGCAGCAGCTCACGCAGGGTCGACCCGTCGACGTACTCCATCACGATGTACGGGATGGAGACCTGGTCGACGTAGTCCTCGCCGGTGTCGTAGACCGCGACGATCGCCGGATGGTTCAGCGAGGCGGCGGACTGTGCCTCACGGCGGAACCGGGCCTGGAAGGACGGATCGCGGGCCAGGTCGGCCCGCAGCGTCTTCACGGCGACGGTGCGGCCGAGCCGGGTGTCCTGGGCGAGGTACACCTCGGCCATGCCACCACGGCCGAGCACCGGGCCCAGCTCGTACCGGCCGCCGAGGCGACGCGGCTCTTCCATAGCTAATCCAGCCCTCTCCGTCTGTCCCGACCGCACCCATGGGTGGTCCGGCGGTGTGTGCTGTTCGCGCATACGCTACCGGCCCCGGGAAGGCGTTCCGCCCGGGGCCGGTAGCTGATACCTGACCGGTACCTGACCCGTGCGGGGTCCGGTGGTCAGCTCCGGGTCTTGATGACCGCCTTCATCACGGCCTTGGCGATCGGGGCGGCCAGACCGCCACCGGTGATGTCCTCACGGTCGGTGCCGGCCGAGTCCTCGACGACGACCGCGACCGCGACCGGGGAGCCCTCGGCGGTCTTCGCGTACGAGATGAACCAGGCGTAGGGACGCTTGGCGTTCTTCTCGCCGTGCTGGGCCGTACCCGTCTTGCCGCCGACCTTCACGCCGTCCATGTTCAGGTCGGCGTTGCCGCCGGTGCCCTTCGTGACGACGCTCTCCATCATCTGCTGGAGCTTCTGGGCGGTCTCCGGCGAGACCGGGCGGCTCATCTCCTCCGGCTCGGTCTGCTTGATGATGTCGAGGTTGGGCGCCCGCAGCTGGTCGATCATGTACGGCTTCATCAGCTTGCCGTCGTTGGCGATCGCCGCCGTGACCATCGCCATCTGCAGCGGGGTCGTCGCGGTGTTGAACTGGCCGATCGACGAGAGCGCGTTTCCACCGCGGTCGGCGTTCTTGTCGAAGACGGAGGCCGAGGAGCGGACCGGGGTGAACTGCTCGGCGTTGAAGCCGAACTTCTCCGCCGTCTCGACCATCTTGTCGCGGCCGACGTCGTCGCCGAGCTTCGCGAAGACCGAGTTGCAGGAGATCTCGAGGGCGTGGATGAGGCTGGCGTTGGCACAGCCGTGGGCGTGGTTGATCATCTCCCGGTTGGAGAGGGGGATCTTCCAGCCCTCGGGGGTGTCGGTCGCCGCGTTGATGTCGGTGACCTTGCCGTTCTCCAGCGCGGCGGCGGCGGTGACGACCTTGAAGACGGAGCCGGGCGGGTAGATCTCGCGGATCGCGCGGTTCAGCTTCGGCTTGTTCTTGTCCTTCTCCAGCGCGACCCAGGCCTTCTCGTCCTTGCCGGAGTAGCCGGCGAAGGTGGAGGGGTCGTACGAGGGCGTGGACGCCATCGCCAGGATCTTGCCGGTCTTCGGCTCGATGGCGACGACCGCGCCGGTCTTGCTGCCGAGCCCCTCGTAGGCGGCCTTCTGCGCGGCGCCGCTGAGGGTGGTGACGACGTCGCCGCCCTTCTTCTTCTCGCCGGTGAACATGGCGAGGGTGCGGTCGAAGAAGAGCCGGTCGTCGTTGCCGGTGAGGATGCCGTCCTCGATCTTCTCGATCTGGTTGGCGTCGTAGGCCTGCGAGGCGTACCCGGTGACCGGGGCCCACATGGGGCCGTCCACGTAGGTCCGCTTGAACTTGTAGAACTTGTCGCCCGAGTCGACGGAGCCCGTTATGGGCTTGCCGTCGACGATGATGTTGCCGCGCTGGTTCGAGTACCGCTCGATCTGCACGCGCCGGTTCTTGGGGTGCGCGTTCAGCTCGTCGGCGCGGACGAGCTGGAGCCAGTTGTCCCGCAGGAGCAGGGCGAGGACGAGCAGGCCGCAGAAGATCGCGACCCGCCGCAGCGGCTTGTTCACGGACGGACCACCTGGGTCATCTCGGCGTCGGGGGACGGGGCGGGCGCGGGCGCGGGACGGCGCGCGGTGTCGCTGATCCGGATGAGGATGCCGATCAGGGCCCAGTTGGCGATCACGGAGGAACCGCCGTACGCGAGGAACGGCATGGTCATACCGGTGAGCGGGATGAGACCCATCACACCGCCGGCGACGACGAAGACCTGCAGTGCGAAGGCGCCGGACAGGCCCATCGCCAGCAGCTTGCCGAAGGGGTCGCGGGCGGCGAGGGAGGTGCGGATGCCGCGCTCGATGATCAGGCCGTAGAAGAGCAGGAAGACCATGACGCCGGTCAGGCCGAGCTCCTCGCCGACCGTGGCGAAGATGAAGTCGGAGTTCGCGGCGAACTGGACCAGGTCCGAATTGCCCTGGCCGAGACCGGTGCCGAGGATGCCGCCCGAACCGAACGACATCAGCACCTGCGTCATCTGGTCACACGCGTACGCCATGTTGGAGTTGGGCGGCGCCGTCTTCAGACACTCGAACGGGTCGAGCCAGGCCTGGACACGCGACTGCACGTGGCTCGCCGTCGAGCCGACGACCACCGCACCCGCCACGGCCATCAGCAGACCCATGACGATCCAGCTGGTCCGCTCGGTCGCCACGTACAGCATGATCACGAACATGCCGAAGAACAGCAGCGAGGTACCGAGGTCGTTCTCGAAGACCAGGATGAGGAGGCTGACCGCCCAGATCGTCAGGATCGGGCCGAGGTCACGGCCGCGCGGCAGGTAGAGCCCCATGAAACGGCGGCTGGCCAGCGCCAGCGCGTCCCGCTTCACCATCAGGTAGCCGGAGAAGAACACGGCGAGGACCAGCTTGGCGAACTCACCGGGCTGGATCGAGAAGCCGCCGATACGGATCCAGATCTTGGCGCCGAAGACGTCCGCGCCGAGGCCCGGGACGAGCGGCAGCAGCAGGAGGACGAGGGCCGCGACCATGGAGATGTACGTGTAGCGCTGGAGGACGCGGTGGTCCTTGAGCAGCAACAGCACGCCCACGAACATGGCGATGCCGATCGCCGAGTACATCATCTGGTTCGGCGCGGACTCGCTGAACGCGCCGTACGTGCGCTTCGCCAGGGAGATCAGCCGCGGCGACTGGTCGAGACGCCAGATCAGCACCAGGCCCATGCCGTTCAGCAGGGTCGCCAGCGGCAGCAGCAGCGGGTCCGCGTACGGGGCCCACTTGCGCACCACGAGGTGCGCGACGCCCGCGAGCAGCGCCAGGCCGAGGCCGTACCCGGCCATTCCGGCCGGGACCTTGCCGTCGATGGCCAGGCCCACGTTGAGGTACGCGAACACCGGGATGACGACGGCGAACGCGAGCAGCGCCAGCTCGGTGTTGCGGCGGCTCGGCGCCTCGATCGCGCCGATGGTGGTCGTGTTGGTGACAACGCTCATGGTGGTGAAAGGCCCCCTACGGGTGCTTACTGCTTGCCGCAGTTCGAGGCCAGCTTCTGCTCCTCCGCGGTGAGGGTGGGACCCGGGGACGGAGCGGCTGTGGTGGGCTTGGATTCAGGAGTGGCGGTGCCGGGCTTCTGGGTGGCCGGCGGCTTGCTCGCCTGGTCGGCGGCCTTCTCGGCGGCGGCGTGCCGCTGCTCGGCCTTCTTGCAGGCCGAGGCCTGCAGGGCCAGCTCCGAGATCTTCGTCTCGGCCTTGCCGAGGCTGCCGCCCGCGATCGTGTCCTCGACCTGCTTCCGCTGGTAGGCGGGGAGGTACTTGAGTTCGATCTCGGGGTGGTCCTTCTCGACCTTCGAGAGCGACACCCACGCCAGGTCCTGGCTGATGCCCTGGTACAGCGCCACGTGCTGGTCCTTGGAACCCACGAAGTACTGCGTCTGCGTCCAGCGCCAGCCGCCGTACAGCCCGCCGCCGAGGAGCGCGAGGACGAGGACGAGGAAGAAGGAGCGCTTGAGCCACTTGCGGCCGGTGCGCGGCTTGACGAAGTCGTCGTCCGTGTACGAGTCGAAGGAGCCCTGCGGGGGCATGCCGCCGTAGCCGTGGTCGTCGCCGCTGCCGGGCGGGCCGAAGCCGCCGGCGGGCGGCTGGTGGTGCGGCGCGGTGCGCCCGAGGCCCGAGGCGCGGCCGGCCGGGGTCTGCATCGCCCCCCCGTCGTTCAGCTGCGCCTGGTTCTCGGCGACGGCGCCCACGATGACCGGGGTGTCGCTGAGGTGACCGGCGAGGGTGTCGCCGCCGTCGACGTCGAGGACGTCGGCCACGATCACCGTGATGTTGTCGGGGCCGCCGCCGCGCAGCGCGAGCTGGATCAGCTCCTGCACGGTCTCCTGCGGGCCCTGGTAGCTGGCGAGGGTGTCCTCGAGGGTCTGGTGGGAGACCACGCCGGACAGGCCGTCGGAGCAGATCAGGTAGCGGTCGCCGACCCGGACCTCACGGATGGAGAGGTCGGGTTCGACGTGGTCGCCGCTGCCGAGCGCGCGCATGAGGAGCGAGCGCTGCGGGTGGGTGGTGGCCTCTTCCTCGGTGATCCGGCCCTCGTCGACGAGGCGCTGGACCCAGGTGTGGTCCTGGGTGATCTGGGTGAGGACGCCGTCGCGGAGCAGGTAGGCGCGGGAGTCCCCGACGTGCACGAGCCCGAGCCGCTGGCCGGTCCACAGGAGGGCGGTGAGCGTGGTGCCCATGCCCTCCAGCTGCGGGTCCTCCTCGACCATCATCCGCAGCTGGTCGTTGGCGCGCTGCACCGCCGTACCGAGCGAGGTGAGGATGTCGGAGCCGGGGACGTCGTCGTCGAGCGTGACGAGCGTGGAGATCACCTCGGAGGAGGCGACCTCGCCGGCGGCCTGTCCGCCCATGCCGTCGGCGATGGCGAGCAGCCGGGGCCCGGCGTAGCCCGAGTCCTCGTTGCCCTCGCGGATCATGCCCTTGTGCGAGCCCGCGGCGAATCGCAGGGACAGAGTCATGCGCACCTGCCCTGTCGACGCTGCATCGGGGTAGAGCCGGTCTCGACCCACACTGCCCACCCTCCGGTCGCTCCGGTCACACCGGTCGATTCAGTCGCTCCGGTCGGGAGCGCGGCACGTCCCGCGGCGGGGACCGTCCCGGCTCGCTCGCTCCGCTCGCGCTCATTCATGTCGTGGCACTACTTCCGAAGCTCGATGACGGTCTTGCCGATGCGGATCGGCGCGCCCAGCGGAATCGGCGTGGCGGTGGTGAGGCGGGTCCGGTCGAGGTAGGTGCCGTTGGTGGACCCGAGGTCCTCGACGATCCACTGGCCGTCCCGGTCCGGGTAGATCCTGGCGTGGCGGCTGGAGGCGTAGTCGTCGTCGAGCACGATCGTCGAGTCGTGCGCCCGGCCCAGCGTGATCGTCTGGCCCTGGAGGGCGACGGTCGTGCCGGTGAGGGTGCCCTCGGAGACGACCAGCTTGGTCGGTGCGCCGCGGCGCTGGCGGCCCCCCGCGTTCTGCTGGCCGCGCTGCTGCGGAGGCGTGGCCGCCGCCTGGCGCGCGTTCTGCTGGGGTCGCGCCTCCTGGCGGCGCGAACCGCGCTGGGTGACCCGTGTGCCGAACAGATCACTGCGAATGACCTGGACGGCCACGATGACGAACAGCCACAGAACGGCCAGGAAACCCAACCGCATGACCGTCAGGGTCAGCTCTGACATTGCCCCCGCTTCACCCTTCGGCTTGCCGGTAAACGATGGTGGTGCTGCCCACGACGATCCGCGAGCCGTCGCGGAGCGTAGCGCGGGTGGTGTGCTGCCCGTCCACCACGATGCCGTTGGTGGATCCCAGATCCTGGATCGTCGAGGGCGTTCCGGTCCGGATCTCGCAGTGCCGGCGGGAGACGCCGGGATCGTCGATCCTCACGTCCGCGTCGGTGCTGCGGCCGAGGACCAGGGTCGGGCGGGAGATCTGGTGGCGGGTGCCGTTGATCTCGATCCAGCGGCGCACCGGAGCGCCCGCTCCGCCGTGGGTGGCGGGGCCGGGCATGGATCCGGGACCGCCCGCCGGCCGCCCGGCGGGCGCCGTCGGCCGGTGGCCGGGCGCGCCCGGAGGCGGGGAGGCGGGCATGGGCGGGGCGCCGGCCGGGGGGTACCCGTAGCCGCCGCGGCCCTGCTGCTGGGGCTGCTGTGGTTGGGGCTGTGACGTACTCGACGCCAGCGTGCGGCTGCGGACCCGGTACAGGCCGGTGTCGAGGTCCTCGGCCTTCTCCAGGTGGACCTTGATCGGGCCCATGAAGGTGTACCGCTGCTGCTTCGCGTAGTCCCTGACCAGGCCGGCGAGCTCGTCGCCGAGCTGGCCCGAGTAGGGGCTGAGACGCTCGTAGTCCGGCGTGCTCAGCTCCACGATGAAGTCGTTGGGGACGACCGTCCGCTCGCGGTTCCAGATCGTCGCGTTGTTGTCGCACTCGCGCTGGAGCGCGCCGGCGATCTCGACGGGCTGGACCTCGGACTTGAAGACCTTGGCGAAGGTGCCGTTGACCAGACCTTCGAGACGCTGCTCGAAACGCTTCAGGACTCCCATGGGGCACCTCCTCCGTCGTTGTCGCCCTGGTACTGCTTACTGATCGTATCCACGCGTCGGGAAATCGGCTGGTTCCCCTTCTCTGCCCTGTGGACGAGTGTCACCTCTCACAGGCTTTCCCCACGGATCGTAGAGGCGGCCTGTGGACAGTGTCCCGCACCCGGCTGTGGGAGCGGAGGCTCGGGCCGGGGTTCCGGACCGGTCCGTCCCCTTCGCCCTCCTTCTTCCTCTCCTCCGCCGTCCTTCTTCCCCCTCCTCTCCCGCCTCCCCCTCCCGGACGTGCCCGCTCCTTCCGGCTCGCGCCCCACCCGGTCACGTCGCCCCTCCCCCCTCTCCTTGTTCTCCGGGAGCGGGGGCGAAACAACGGATGTGAATCCACGGTCTGCGACGTGCTAATCTTCAGATGTCGCCAGGCGCTCCCGCTGAAAAGCGAGAGGGCAGGGAGATCACCCAATGCGCGGGTGGCGGAATAGGCAGACGCGCTGGATTCAGGTTCCAGTGCCCGCAAGGGCGTGGGGGTTCAACTCCCCCCTCGCGCACCAGACGGAAGCCCCGTAGGTCATCGACCTACGGGGCTTCCGCGTATGCCGGGGCGGATGTGAGCCTTCCCACGTCGGGGGCTCGTGCCGAGGGCGCGCAGGGCCGCGACTTTTGTCTTCCGAGGGCGAGACGAAAGAGGGAAGCCCGGGGTGCGGGGCGCTGCCTAGGGTTCGAGCGTGGACGCTATGTCGAAGTCGGGGGGCCGGGCCGCGATGCCGAAGTCGGAGGGCCGGACCGCTCGGGGGACCGCGGCCAGGGCCGCCGCCTGGTGGAACTGGCTCGTGATGCCCGGGCGCTGGTCACGGCGCAGGATCACCGGTGAGGTGGCCCTCGCCGTGGTCGTCGCGCTGCTGGCGGCGGGCTCCGAGGAGCTCCTGGGCGGCGAGGGATGGCGGCTGGCCGCCGTCGCCGCGGGCGCGGCCGTGCTGTCGCTGCTGCGGCGCAGACTCCCCGCGGGCGTGCTCGTCCTGACCGCCGGCCTCGCGCCCTTCCTGCCCGGCCTCGGGCCCCTGCTCATCGTGCTCGGCTGGTCGTCCGGTCGGTACGTCGCCAGCCCCGGGCGGGCGCTGGCCGCGTTCATCGCCGCCTTCGTCCTGAACGTCGGCGGGACGCTCCTGGAGACCTGGGACCGGCAGCGGCTCCTCACCGTCGCCTTCATGGCCACCCTCTACTACCTGGGCACCACGCTGGCCCCCGGCCTCGCCCACCGCTACTGGACCCAGCGGAGGACCCTGCTGCACGCGCTCCAGGAGCGCAACGCGCAGCTGCTGCGCGAGCGGAACATGGTGGTCTGGCAGGCCAGGCTGCGCGAGCGGCAGCGGATCGCCCAGGACATGCACGACAGCCTCGGTCACCAGCTGGCGCTGATCGCCGTGCACACGGGCGCCCTCGAAGTGGACCGGGAGCTGGGCGAGCGGCAGCGCGAGGTGGTCGGCGTCCTGCGGAACGCCTCGGTGACCGCCATGCACGAACTGCGGGAGGTCGTCGGGATACTCCGCGACGGGGTCGCGGCGGAGGACGGCACCCCGTCGGCGCCCGCCCCGGCCGGGGACGAGACGGGGCGGGCCGCGCGCGGGACCGCCGGCATCGAGGGACTCGTGGCGGCGGCCCGGGCGGCCGGCACCTCCGTCGGACTGCGGCGGCTGGGGGACGAGAGACCACTGGCGCCGGCCGCCGACCACGCCGCGTACAGGATCGTGCAGGAGGCCCTGACCAACGCCTACAAGTACGCGCCGGGGGCGCCGATCGGCGTCGAGCTGCGGTACGAGCCGGACACCTTCGTCGTGGAGATCGTCAACGGCGAGCCGGTGGACGGTCCGGTGAAGGACGTGGTGAGCGGCGGGCAGGGGCTGACCGGCCTCGCCGAGCGGGCCCGTCTGGTGGGCGGCATGTGCCATGCGGGCCCGGCCGACGGCGGCGGGTTCCGGGTCGCCGGGATGCTGCCGTACGGGGCGGCGCCGGTCGCCGAGGCAGCGCCTTTGGTCGATGCGGCCGACGACTTCCGACAGCAGACCACGAAGCCGCTGGTGGGCGATGGTCGTCCGGTCCAGGTCGGACCGGCCGACTGGACGTTCACGGAGCGGGAGCTGGCGATGGCGATGCGTGGGGGCAGGGGCAGGAGCACGGGCGGGGCGGTCGCACTGGGCTGCGGTATCGCGTTCGCGGCACTCGTCCTGCTGGTGGTGGCGGGGGGCTTCGGCCTCTACTTCCTCATGGGCTCCGTGAAGGACGGCATGATCGACCCCGCGCAGTACGAGGCGGTGAAGGTCGGGACGGCCGAGAAGGAGGTCCGTGACCAGCTGCCCCCGGGCGACACCATAGCCACGGCGGGACTGGACGGCACGGGGCCCACCAGGCCGGCGGGCTCCAGTTGCCTGGTGCTGATGTCCTCGGACATGGGCGATGCCTATGACAAGGAGCCCGTTTTCCGGTTCTGCTTCAAGGACGGCAAGCTGATCGAGAAGAAGTCGTACTCGGTCGAGCAGCGCTAGCGCTGGACGGCCCGTACCGGAGGCGTGGGGGAGAAGCAGTGGCAGGGCAGCCCATCAGGGTCGTGATCGCCGACGACGAGCCTCTGATCAGGGCCGGGATCCGGATGATCCTCATCTCGGACCCGGAGATCGAGGTCGTCGGGGAGGCCGCCGACGGGCGGGAGGCGGTCGAGGCCGCCCGGGCGCACGCCGCCGACGTGGTGCTGCTCGACATCCAGATGCCGGTGCTCGACGGCCTCTCCGCACTGCCGGAGCTGCGCCGGGCCGCGCCCGCGGCCCGCGTGATCGTCCTGACGACCTTCGGGGAGCGGGAGAACGTGCTGCGGGCCCTGGAGCACGGGGGCGCCGGCTTCCTGCTCAAGGACACGGCGCCCGCCGAGCTGATCCGGGCGGTGCGGGCGGCCGCGGCGGGGGACGCGTATCTGTCGCCGGCTGCGACCCGGCACGTGGTGGAACGGCTGGCCATGGGCCGGGAGGTGGAACGCGCCGAGCAGGCGCGGGCACGGGTGGCGGCGCTCAGCGAGAAGGAGCGGGACGTCCTGGCACTCCTCGGCGAAGGGCTCTCCAACGCGGACGCCGGGAAGCGGCTGCACATGAGCGAGGCCACCGTGAAGACGTACGTGAGCCGGATCCTGGCCAAGCTGGACTGCGAGAACCGCGTGCAGGCGGCGCTGCTCGCGCGGGACGCGGGGCTGTAGCCCGCAGGAGGGGCCGGCGCCGGGGGACGGCGTGTGAAGGCCGGGGTCAGTTCGCCGGGGTGCCGGGGAGGGGGCTCGCGGCCGCGGCGTTGTAGCGCAGCAGGTACGCGGCGAAGTGGGCGAGGTCCTCGGCCGACCAGTCCTCCAGGCGTTCCTGGAAGGCGGCCATGCGGCTCGTCTGGGCCGCGGCGAGGACCCGGGTGCCGGCCTCGGTGGGGTGCAGCACCTGCACCCGGTGGTCGTCGGGAGCGGGGCGGCGCTCCACGAAGCCCAGCTTCTCCAGGCCGGCGACCTGGCGGCTCACCGTCGACTTGTCCAGGAAGTAGTGGGCCGCGAGGTCGGTGGCGCGGCAGCCGCGCTGCTCCTCGATGTGGGCGAGCAACGTGTACGAGACGAGCGGGAGTTCGGGGTGGACCCGGGCCGCCGCGGCACGGGCCCTGCGTGCGAAGGCGGTCAGCTCGCGCTGGATGACGTCCACCGACGCCTCACGGGGTGGCTCTGCGGCGCCGGTCATCGTGCGCTCCCTGTTGTGGTCGGTGCGTGGCCGCCGGTGCGTCGCCGGCGGTCGGGGTTGTTCGGGGCGGGTCGCCTCTCACGAACTTTCGGTTGTATAGTACAACGGTTATTTAGTTGTAAAAGCCAACCATGGAGGTCTCGGTGTCCGCAGGACCGAACACCAGCGGCGCGTTGCGGCATGTCCTCGGACATCTGCTCACCCCCCTGTTGATGTGCGTCGGCATGGGACTCGCCTACCTCGGCGCCTTCCACGCGCCCGAACCCCACGACCTGCGCGTCGACGTCGTCGGCTCCGGTCCCGCCACCCAGGTCCTCGCGCAGACGCTCCAGGACAAGGGCGCCGGCGCCCTCGACGTCCGCACCGTCGCCGACCGGGACACCGCCGTCTCCGCACTGCGCGAACAGCGCAGCTTCGGCGCCTACGTCCCCGGCGCGAAGCCCGAACTGCTCGTCGCCTCCGGCTCCTCCGACACCAGCGCCATGGCCGTCGAGAAGGTCTTCACCGAGGTCGCCGCCGGACAGGGCGCGCCCCTCGAGGTCACCGACGTCGCCCCCACCGCCTCCGGCGACCCCACGGGCCAGGGCGTCTTCTTCCTGCTCGTCGCCCTCAGCATCGGCTCGTACGCCTCCGTCGCCGTCATCGGAGGAGCCGGAGCCGTCCTGCCCATGCGGACCAGGGCGCTCCTCGCCGCCGGCATGTCGCTCGTCGTCAGCCTGATCGGCACCCTCTTCGCCGGCCCGCTCTTCCACCTGGTCGACCAGGGCCTCGGCGGTGTCTGGGCGATGTCCTGGCTGTACGCGGCGGGGATCCTCGCCGTCGGCGTCGGCCTGCACACCTTCCTGCGGCGCTGGACCACGCTCGGCGTGATGGTCCTCTTCGTCATGCTCAACTTCACGAGCTCCGGCGGCATCTACCGGCCCGAGCTCCAGCCCGGCTTCTTCGGCGCGCTGCACGCCTTCTGGAACGGCGCGGGCTTCGTCGAGGGCGTGCGCGCTCACGTCTACTTCGACGGCCACGGGCTCGGCGGGCACGTCCTCGTCCTCGCCCTGTGGCTCCTCGCCGGCGTCACGCTCGTCGTCCTCGCCGGACTCACGGAGTCCCGGCGGAAGCAGGCGGCCGCCGGCCGGGGCCGGGCACCGGGGACGCCGGGAACCGCGGCGACCACGGGGACCACGGGGGCGGTCGAGGACGGCGCCGATGCCGATGCCGGCGTCGATGCCCGGGCCCGGGCCGAGGCCGAGGAGGAGATGGAGGAGGCCGTCGCGGTCTGAGGGGCGGTCCAGGGGCCGAGGCCTGCTCCGGAAGCCTGGCGCAGGGGCTTCCTCCCGGGGTTGTCCACAGGCTCGCGGGGCGTTGTCCACAGGGGGAGACGGGTGATCGTGAACGGCGGTACGGTCAGGGCCGGATGATGTCGGACATCACATCGGGGGAGGCGTCCCATGGACGGGATCCGGGCCGTCGTGCCAGGCCAGCGCGGTACGGACGAAAGGCAGGACGGGGCACGCGTCCCGCACGTGCCGGGCTTCGCGCGCCGCGCCGCCCTCACCACCGGGGTCTCCCCCAAGGACCGGGGCAAGCAGCTGCGCGAGCGGGTGCCCCGCTCCTCGCACGACCGGCCGGCCCTCGCCGCCGACCGCCCCGACGCCGTGCGCGCCGTCGAGGAATCGAACCGGGGCCGGGTCCCCGAGCTCGCGCCGATACGGGTCGGCAGGATGGCGGCGAGCCCCTTCGCCTTCCTGCGCGGCTCCGCCGGACTCATGGCCCAGGACCTCGTCGGGACGCCCGTCACCGGGATCGCCGCCCAGATATGCGGCGACGCGCACGCCGCCAACTTCGGTCTCTACGGTGACGCGCGCGGACGGCTCGTCATGGACCTCAACGACTTCGACGAGACCGTCGTCGGCCCCTGGGAGTGGGACCTCAAGCGACTCGCCACCTCCCTCGTCCTCGCCGGACGGGAAGTGGGAGCGGACGAGGACGTGTGCCGGGCCGCCGCGTTCGACACCGTCGGCGCGTACCGGCGCACCATGCGCCTGCTCGCCCGGCTGCCCGTCCTCGACGCCTGGAACGCGATCGCCGACGAGGAACTCGTCTCGCACACCGACGCCCGCGACCTCCTCGGCACCCTGGAGCGGGTCTCCGCCAAGGCCCGCAACAACACGAGCGCCCGGTTCGCCGCCCGGTCGACCGAGGCCGTGACGGACGCCGAGGGCGGCGGCCGCAGGTTCGTGGACGCTCCCCCGGTGCTGCGCAGGGTCCCGGACGCCGAGGCGGCCGAGGTCGCCGCATCCCTCGGCGCGTACCTGGAGACCGTGTCCGAGGACAGACTGCCGCTCCTGGCCCGGTACGCCGTCCACGACGTGGCCTTCCGGGTGGTCGGCACCGGAAGCGTCGGCACCCGCTCCTATGTGGTGCTGCTGCTCGACCACCGGGGCGAGCCGCTGGTGCTCCAGGTGAAGGAGGCCCGGCCGTCGGCCCTGCTGCCGCATCTGCGGGCCGCCGGATTCACCGTGCCGGACGCCGGCCACGAGGGGCGGCGCGTGGTGCTCGGACAGAAGCGGATGCAGGTCGTCAGCGACATCCTGTTGGGCTGGACCACGGTCGAGGGGCGTCCGTTCCAGGTGCGGCAGTTCCGCAACCGCAAGGGCAGCGTCGACCCCGCCGCCCTCACCGCGGACCAGCTCGACGACTACGGGCGGATGACCGGGGCCCTGCTCGCCCGCGCGCACGCCCACAGCGCCGACCCGCGCCTGATATCCGGCTACTGCGGCAAGAACGAGGAGCTCGACGAGGCCGTCGCCTCCTTCGCCGTCGCGTACGCCGACCGCACCACCGAGGACCACGCCGACCTGCTCTCGGCCGTCCGCACGGGTCGCGTGGCGGCGGAACCGGGCGTCTGACGCCCGGCGGGGGCGACGAGAGCAAAAACGGGGGAGGGGAGGGAGGGGGGAGGCCCCCCCGCGAGGACCGTAGGCTGGGTGGGACGAGGCGGAACGAGGACTTGGCGGGCGTGGACGTGAGCGTGGACCAGGGTGTGAACGAGGGACCCGGGGACGAGCGACCCGAGGCCGAGGAGCCCGGTGGCCGGCCGTCTGCGGACCCGCGGGTCGGCACGCGGCAGGTCGCGGACCCGGAGGCTGTGGATCCGCAGGCTGTGGATCCACAGGTCGCAGACCCGGAGGCCATGGACCCGCAGGTCGGGGGCCCGCAGGCCGTGGACGCCCAGGTCGGTGGACCGCAGGCCGGGGCGCAGGAGGCCGTGGACGCCGAGGCCGGAGATCCGCAGGTCGGGGGCCCGGAGGGCGCGGGTGCCCAGGTGGGGGACCAGCGGCCTGAGGCTCGGTTGGAGCGGGCCGTGCGGGTGGCCGAGCAGGCGTTGATCGAGTTCGAGATCGCCGTCGAGACCTTCCGGGTCGAGGTGGAGAACTTCTCGCGGCTGCACCACCAGAAGCTCGGGCCGATGTACGCGCGGCTCGACGAGCTCGACGCGCGGATCGCCGAGGCGCGGGCGGCGCGGACCGGGGACCCCGAGGACCTGCGCCGGGCGCAGGAGGCGCGGGCCGCGGTGCTGCCGATGCCCGGCGTGGAGGAGCTGTTCAACGACTGGATCGACACCGACGGCCTCTCCCCCGAGGCCGCCGCGATGCTCACCGACCGGCCGGTGCAGCCGCCGAAGCGGGTCCGCCCCGGCGAGGAGGCCCGCAGGCTCTACCGCGAGCTGGCCCGCAAGGCCCATCCCGACCTGGCGCTCGAGGAGGACGAGCGGAAGCGGCGTGAGGAGTTCATCACGCGCGTGAACGCCGCCTATGCCCGGGGCGACGAGGCGCTGCTGCGGGAGCTGTCCGCGGAGTGGGAGGCCGGGCCGGTGCCCGCCGAGGAGCGGCTCGGCGAGAGCGAGGAGCTGTACGCGCGTCTGGAGTGGCTGGCCGAGCGCAAGGACATGCTGTCGGCGGTGGCGCGCGAGCTGGAGGAGAGCGCGATCGGCGCGATGCTGCGGATGGCGCCGGACGATCCGGACCAGCTCCTGGAGGAGATCGCCGAGCAGCTGCTCGCGCAGGTCTCCGAGCGGGAGAACGAGCTGGCCGGGCTGGTGCAGTAGTTTTTCCGTGCGCCCGAGTCGTTCGGGCGGTTCTGACGAGAGAAGGCCCTTCCCATGAATTTCTCCCCGCTGCCCTCCGTGGACGCGGCTTCCGTGCCGGCCGATGCCCTGGTGCTGGACGTCAGGGAGAACGACGAGTGGGCGGCCGGTCATGTCGAGGGTGCGCTGCACGTGCCGATGAGTGACTTCGTGGCCCGTTTCGGTGAGGTGACGGAGGCCGTGGCCGAGCGTGGTCGGGCCTATGTGATGTGCCGGGTGGGGGGCCGTTCTGCGCAGGTCACCCAGTACCTGGTGCAGCAGGGTTTCGACGCGGTGAACGTGGACGGCGGGATGCTCGCCTGGGACGGCGCCGGGCGTCCGATGGTGGCGGAGAGCGGAAGCCCGGCCTTCGTCCTCTGAGCCTTCCACGGCCCTCGGGGGCGTCAGTCGAGGGGGTGGGTGGCCAGCAGGTCGCCGAGGGCCTCCTCGTGGGCGGCCGCGGGGCCGAGGGACAGTTCGAGGTGCTTGGCCCAGGCGTGGTAGCGGTGCAGCGGGTAGTCGGTGTCCGCGCCGAAGCCGCCGTGCAGGTGTTGGGCGGTCTGCACCACGCGGCGGACTCCTTCGGAGGCCCAGATCTTGGCGACGGCGATGTCCCCCGCCGTGGGCAGCGGTCCGTCGGTGTCGTGGGAGAGGCGCCAGGCGGCCTGCCAGAGCGTGGCTTCCATGGCGCGTAGGTCGATGTAGCGGTCGGCGGTCTGGACGGCGACGGCCTGGAAGGTGGCCACGGGGTGGCCGAACTGTTCGCGTTTTCCGGTGTACTGGCTCGTCATGGCGAGGACGGCCTCTCCCAGGCCGAGGGCGAGCGCGCAGGTGCCGGTGGTGAGGATGTCGCGCAGTCGTTCCCAGGCGCCGTCGGTGTCGATGACGTCCGTGTCGTCGAGGTGGACGGCGTCGAGGCGGAGTTCGGCGAGGAGCTCGCCGTTGGTGGAGTACTGGTCGGTGAGGCCGAGGCCGTCGTGGGTGCGGGGCAGCAGGGCGAGGACGGTGCCGCCCTCGGTGGTGCGTGCGGGTACGGCGATGACGTCGGCGCGGTGGGCCCAGGGGACGGCGGTCTGGAGGCCGTCGAGGGTCCAGCCGGTGGCGTCGCGGCGCGCGGTGACGGCGTGGGCGGCGGGTTCGTGGCCGGTGCGTCCGTGGGCGGCGGCGGTGAGGACGAGTTCGCCGCGGGTGATGCGGGGGAGCAGTGCGGCGGCCGTGCGGGGGTGCGCGTACCGCTCGACGGTGAGGGCGACGGCGCTGGTCTCCAGGAGCGGGACGCGGGCGAGGACGCGGGCGGATTCGCGCAGGACGAGGCAGAGGGCGACGGGGTCGAGGCCGGCGCCGCCGTGCTCGGGGTCCAGGGTGAGTCCGAGGAGGTCGGCGGCGGCGAGGCGTGTCCAGAGCGGCCGGTCGAAGTCCTCGGCCACGGCGCCCGGGGTGAGGGCGGGGCTGGGCACCGCGTCGGGTGCGACGTCCGAGAAGACCGCCTTGGCGGCTTCGACGGCCGCCTGCTGTTCCTCGGTGAAGGTGAAGTCCACTGTGCTGCCTTCCCGTTGCCGACGCCTGGATGTCTGACGGATCGTCAAGATAGAACAGGTTCTAGGGGAAGGGAATGGCGGCGCCGACCGTACTTCGGCGGCGCCGCCACTTCGTCAGTGCTCGAGAATCGTCAGCGGTCGAAGTCCAACTCCACGTCCGGGGTGGCCGGATGGGACTGGCAGGCCAGGACGTATCCGGCTTCCGTCTCCTCCGGCTCCAGGGCGAAGTTGCGGTCCATCCGCACCTCTCCGCCGACGACGAAGGCGCGGCAGGTGCCGCACACCCCGCCCTTGCAGGCGTACGGGGCGTCCGCGCGGGCGCGGAGCACGGTGTCGAGGAGCGTTTCACCGCGCTCCACCGGCCAGGTGCCGGACCGGCCGTGCAGGGTGGCCGTCAGGGTGGCGTGCGCCGGGGCGTCCGCCGCGGGGGCGGGGGCGGGCGCGGAGCCGTCGTCGACGTGGAAGATCTCCTGGTGGATCCGGCCGCGGTCGACGCCCAGGCCGCGCAGTGCCTGTTCGGCGCCCTGGACGAGTCCGAAGGGGCCGCAGAGGAACCAGCCGTCGATCGTGTCGACCGGCAGCATCGCGGGCAGCAGTTCGGCGAGCCGCTCGCGGTCGAGGCGACCGGAGGGCAGGCCTGCCTGCTGCTCCTCGCGGGAGAGCACGGTGACGAGCTGGAAGCGGTCCGGGTAGCGGTCCTTGAGGTCGGCGACCTCGTCGAGGAACATCGTGGACGCGGCGGTGCGGTCGCTGCGGATCAGGCAGAACCGGGCCTCCGGCTCGCGGGCGAGCAGGGTGGCCGCCATCGAGAGCACCGGGGTGATGCCGCTGCCGCCGACGACGGCGGCGAAGTGGCCGGGGCAGGGGGTGAGCGAGAAGCGGCCCATCGGCTCCATGACCTCGACGAGGTCGCCGACGGCCAGTTCCTTGAGCGCGTACGTCGAGAACGAGCCGCCGTCGACGAGTCGGATGCCGACGCGCAGGACGGGGGGTTCGCCGGCCGGGGAGGCGGGGGCGCAGATCGAGTACGTGCGCCGGATCTCCTCGCCCTGCTCGCCGGTGCGGCGCAGGGCGAGGTGCTGTCCGGGGAGGTGCCGGTACGCCTCGTGGAGTTCGGGCGGGACCGCGAAGGTGACGGCCACGGAGTCGTCCGTGAGGCGGTCGACCTCGCTCACCCGGAGCGGATGGAACCCGGCCCGTCCGGCGGCTGAGGACACCATCTACAACTCCTTGAAGTGGTCGAACGGTTCGCGGCAGGCGGTGCAGCGGCGCAGCGCCTTGCACGCGGTGGAGGAGAAGCGGCTCAGGAGCTCGGTGTCGGTGGATCCGCAGTGCGGGCAGCGGATCGCCAGGGTGAGGGGCACGGGGCCGCCGGCGGGTCCCTGGGGGCGGGGCGGGGCGATGCCGAACTCGGTGAGTTTGCGGCGTCCCTCCTCGCTGATGTCGTCGGTGGACCAGGCCGGGGCGAGGACCGTGACGACGGTGACGTCCGGCACGCCGTGCCGGTGGAGGGCCTGCTCGATGTCGGAGGCCATGGCCTCGATGGCGGGGCAGCCCGTGTAGGTGGGGGTGAGGGAGACCTCGACCCGGCCGGGGCCGAGGACCTGCACGCCCCGCATGACGCCGAGTTCCTCCAGGGTGAGGACGGGCAGCTCCGGATCGGGGACGGAGCCGGCGATGCGGCTCAGTTCCTCCTCCAGGGCCGTCATGGTCACCATGTCGCCCCCGGGTGGCTGCGGTGCAGGTGCTGCATCTCGGCGAGCATCCGTCCGAAGGACTCGGTGTGGAGGCCCTGCCGGCCGGCGCCCGCGCTCCAGGCGCCGGTGCGCGGTCCGGAGGGCACGGTGAGCGTGGCCCGGCCGAGGACGTCGGTGACGGAGTCCAGCCAGGCGGTCTCCAGCGCCGGGAGGTCCAGGTCGAGGCCGTCGACGGGCTGGAACAGTTCGCCGGTGTACCGCCAGAGGGCGTCGCAGGCGAGCTGCATCCGCCGGTGGCTCTCGGTGGTGCCGTCGCCGAGGCGGAGGGTCCAGTGCTCGGCGTGGTCCTGGTGGTAGGCGACCTCCTTGACGGCCTTGGCCGCGAGGCCGGCGAAGGGGCCGTCGCCGGAGGCCAGCCGTCCGTAGAGGAGGTGCTGGTAGGTGGAGAAGTACAGCTGCCGGGCGATGGTGTGGGCGAAGTCGCCGTTCGGCTGCTCGACGAGCTGGCTGTTCCGGAAGGAGCGCTCCTCGCGGAGGTAGGCGAGTTCGTCCTCGTCGCCGACGAGGGAGAGCAGGACCCGGGCCTGGCCGAGGAGGTCGAGGGCGATGTTGGCCAGGGCGACCTCCTCCTCCAGGACGGGGGCGGCGCCGGCCCACTCCCCCAGGCGGTGGGAGAGGACGAGGGCGTCGTCGCCGAGGGCGAGCGCCGCGGCGGCGGTGAGGGTGTCGGTGGTGCCGGTCACAGGTGCTTCACCCCTTCCGGGATCTCGTAGAAGGTCGGGTGGCGGTAGGGCTTGTCCGCGGCCGGCTCGAAGAAGGGGTCCTTCTCGTCGGGCGAGGAGGCGGTGATGGCCGTGGAGGGGACGACCCAGATGGACACGCCTTCGGACCGGCGGGTGTAGAGGTCGCGGGCGTTGCGCAGGGCCATCTCCGCGTCGGGTGCGTGGAGACTGCCCGCGTGGGTGTGGGACAGTCCGCGGCGGGAGCGCACGAACACCTCCCACAGCGGCCAACCGTCGGTCGTCATGCCTGTGCCTCCCCGTGCTTTCCGGTGTGCTTGTCCGCGTAGGCCGCCGCCGCTTCTCTGACCCAGGCGCCGTCCTCGTGGGCCTGGCGTCGCTTGCTCAGCCGCTGGTCGTTGCAGGGGCCGTTGCCCTTGAGGACGTCCCAGAACTCGGTCCAGTCGATCGGGCCGAAGTCGTAGTGCCCGCGCTCCTCGTTCCACCGGATGTCGGGGTCGGGGAGGGTGAGGCCGAGGGCCTCGGCCTGCGGCACGGCGATGTCGACGAAGCGCTGGCGCAGTTCGTCGTTGGAGTGGCGCTTGATCTTCCAGGCCATCGCCTGGGCGGTGTGGGTGGACTCGTCGTCCGGGGGGCCGAACATCATCAGCGAGGGCCACCACCAGCGGTTCACGGCGTCCTGGGCCATCGCGTGCTGGGCCTCGGTGCCGCGGGAGAGGGCGAGCAGTGCCTCGTACCCCTGGCGCTGGTGGAAGGACTCCTCTTTGCAGACCCGGACCATCGCGCGGGCGTACGGGCCGTAGGAGCAGCGGCAGAGGGGGACCTGGTTGGTGATCGCGGCGCCGTCCACGAGCCAGCCGATCGCGCCGACGTCGGCCCAGGTCAGCGTGGGGTAGTTGAAGATGGAGGAGTACTTCTGGCGGCCGGAGTGGAGCTTGTCGAGGAGCTCGTCGCGGCTGGTGCCGAGGGTCTCCGCCGCGCTGTACAGGTACAGGCCGTGGCCGGCCTCGTCCTGCACCTTGGCCATGAGGATCGCCTTGCGGCGCAGCGAGGGCGCGCGGGTGATCCAGTTCGCCTCGGGCTGCATGCCGATGATCTCGGAGTGGGCGTGCTGCGCGATCTGCCGGACGAGGGAGGCGCGGTAGGCCTCGGGCATCCAGTCGCGCGGCTCGATCCGCTCGTCGGCGGCGACGGCGGCGTCGAACACGGCCTCGTAGGCGGCCTGCTCGGCCGCCGCGGCCGTGTCCGACACGCCGGGCGCGCCCGTGGTCCCTGCCGTCCCTGCCGTCACTGCGGTCATCAGACCCCCTACCGACCGATCGTTCGGTTGAATGACTTCAATGGTGGGTCGGCGGCCCGTATGGTGTCAACCCTGTGGATAACCGAGGTGGGCTGATCGGGATCGGGGCGGGATGGACGCGTACGTCGAAAAGGACGCGGTCGAGATGAGTGACGACGGGCGCAGACCCCCCGAGGACCCGCCGGTCCACGGGCCGAATCACCTCGAGAATCCGTCGGCCACCCCTTCCGGGGCCCCGGACGCCCCCGGTGCCCCTTCCGGTGCCGAGGGGGCCGGTGCCGGGATCATGTCCCTCTCGCTGCCGTACCAGGTCGTCGCCGCCGTGTCGCTCGCCGTCGTCGGCGTGTTCGCCTGCGTCCACCTGGCGATGGTGTTCCTGCACGTGGCGCCGTCCAACACGCTGACCAAGCGGCACGGCGAGGCCGTCGGCGACTGGATCTACCCCGAGTTCGAGCAGAACTGGAAGCTCTTCGCGCCCAACCCGCTCCAGGCGAACATCTCCGTCGAGGTCCGGGCCGAGCTCGCCGGCGCCGACGGGGGCCGCCGCACCACCGGCTGGATCGACCTCACCGCCCAGGACATCGAGGGGATCCGCCACAACCCGATGCCCAGCCACGCGCAGCAGAACCAGCTCCGCAGGGCCGTGGACTTCTACCTCAACACGCACGACGACGACAACAGCCCCAACGGACTGCGCGGCACCCTCTCGGAGCAGTACATCCGCCGGATCGCGATGCTCAGGCTCGGAGCCGTCGAAGGACCCGACGGGCGGACCGTCGGCCCCGACGCGCGGCGCATCCAGCTCCGCACCGTCTCCCGGACCGTCCCCGCCGCCCGGTGGAGCACCGAGAGGACGCGGACCACCCCCTCCTACCGCGACTTCCCGTGGTGGACGATCACCGACGCCGACCGGACCGCCGGCGCCGTCACGAGCCGCACGGAGGCGGGCCGATGAGCACGTCCACCGCCACGCCCGCGCGTGCCCGCGAACCCTTCGCCCGCCGGCTCGCCCGCGGGGTGCAGGCCGTCACGAGCCGTCCCCTCGCCCCGTACCAGAGCGCGATCATCCGGATCGGCTTCTCGCTGACCTGGCTGCTCTTCCTGCTGCGCGAGCTGCCCCACCGGCACCAGCTGTACGGACCCGACGGCCCCTGGTCCTGGGAGCTGGCGCAGCGGCTGATCGCCGACAACCGGGCCTTCACGGTGCTCCTGTGGTCGGACGGCCGGATCTGGTTCGAGGCCGTCTACGGGCTCGCGGTGCTCTCGGCCGCGCTGCTCCTCGTCGGCTGGCGGACCCGGGCCGTGTCCGTGGTCTTCATGGTCGGCGTGCTCTCGCTGCTGAACCGCTCCGTCTTCGTGGGCGACGGCGGCGACAACGTCCTGCACATCGTCTCGATCTACCTCGTCTTCACCCGCTGCGGCCGGGTGTGGTCCCTGGACGCCCGGCGGGCGGCCCGTGAGGACCGCGCGGCCCGGGCCGGGGAGCCCGCGCGCCGCGATGTCGCCGGACCGCTGCTGTGGGTGGTGCTCGGCGGCTTCCTCCTCGCCGCCACCTGGTTCAGCGACGTCTCCGGCGAGTGGTGGGTGCCGGTGCTGCTGTGGGTGCTGTGGCTCGGCAACGGGCTGTGGTGGCTGGTCTGCCGGATCGCCCCCGGGGAGCCGCGCACCCTCCTCGACGTCCTGGCGAACCTCGCGCACAACGCCGCCCTCGTGGTGATCATGGCCGAGGTCTGCCTGATCTACGCCACGGCGGGCTGGTACAAGATCCAGGGCTCGCGCTGGCAGGACGGGACCGCGCTGTTCTACCCGCTGCACCTGGACTACTTCTCGCCCTGGCCGGCCCTCTCCGAGCTGCTCGGCGCCAGCGGGGTCATGGTGATGCTGCTGTCCTACGGCACGGTCATCGTCCAGGTCGCCTTCCCCTTCACGCTCTTCAACCGCAAGGTCAAGAACGTCCTGCTGGTCGCGATGATGATGGAGCACGCCGGGATCGCGGTGCTCCTCGGACTGCCCGTCTTCTCGCTCGCGATGATCTCCGCCGACGCCGTGTTCCTGCCGACGGCGTTCCTGGTGTGGCTGGGCGCCCGGGTGGCCGGGGGCAGGGACCGGCTGCTGAGGCGGACCCCCGCCGGGACGCTGCCCGAGCAGCGCCGTACGGCCGAGGAGCCCGGCCCCCGTACCCTCGTCGGGTGAGCACCACGGAAGAACAGCCCGAGCCGGTCCAGTACGACGAGGGGTTCGGCCCCGAGATCGGCGTCGGGCCGCACCCGGAGCCGTGGCCGCGGGACGAGCGGTACGACCCCGAACTGCTCGCCGGCGGCGACCGGCGCAACGTCGTGGACCGCTACCGGTACTGGACGCGCGAGGCGGTCGTCGCCGATCTGGACACCCGGCGCCACGACTTCCACGTGGCGGTGGAGAACTGGGGCCACGACTTCAACATCGGCTCGGTCGTGCGGACCGCGAACGCCTTCCTGGCGAAGGAGGTCCACATCGTGGGCCGCCGCCGCTGGAACCGCCGGGGTGCCATGGTCACCGACCGCTACCAGCACGTCCGGCACCACCCGGACACCGAGTCGCTGACCGCGTGGGCGGCGGCCGAGGGCATCCCCGTCATCGGGATCGACAACCTGCCGGGCGCTGTCCCGCTGGAGCGGACCGTGCTGCCCCGCCGCTGCGTGCTGCTCTTCGGACAGGAGGGCCCAGGGCTCACCGAGGAGGCCCGTGCCCATGTGGAGATGGTCTGCTCGATCGCCCAGTTCGGCTCGACCCGGTCGATCAACGCCGGCGCGGCCGCCGCGATCGCCATGCACGCGTGGGTGCAGCGGTACGCGGAGATCGAGGCTCCCTGACCTCTCGCGGGCTCTCGTGGAGGCCCCGGAGGGCCTCCACGAGACCGCGGATCAGGCCTGGCGGCGGACCTCCACCACCCGGAAGCGGTTGGAGACGAAGGCGCCGTCGCACAGCGCGGCGTTCGCCGCCGGGTTGCCCCCGGAGCCGTGGAAGTCGGAGAACGCGGCCGTCTGGTTCACGTACACCCCGCCCGTGAGGTTCAGCGAGAGCTGGGCCGACTCCTCCAGGCAGACCTCCTCCACCGCGCGCTCGGTGTCCGCCGAGGTCGTGTAGGCGCCGACCGTCATCGCGCCCTTCTCACGGACCGTGCGGCGCAGCAGCTCCAGGGCGTCGGCGGTGGAGTCCACCGAGACGGCGAAGGAGACGGGGCCGAAGCACTCCGAGAAGTACGCGGCCTGGGCGTCCGGCTTGGAGCCGTCCAGCTTCACGATGACCGGCGTCCGGACCACGGCGTCCGGGTACTCCGGGTTGACCACCTCGCGGGAGGCGAGCGCGACCTCGCCGAGCCCGGCGGCGGCCTCCAGGCGCGCCTTCACGTCCGGGTTGACCAGGGCGCCGAGCAGACCGTTCGCCCGGGCGTCGTCGCCGAGCAGGCCGCCGACCGCCGCCGCGAGGTCGGCGACGACCTCGTCGTACGACTTCGGGCCCTGGTCGGTGGTGATGCCGTCGCGGGGGATCAGCAGGTTCTGCGGGGTGGTGCACATCTGGCCGCTGTACAGGGACAGCGAGAAGGCCAGGTTGGACAGCATCCCCTTGTAGTCGTCGGTGGAGTCGACCACGACCGTGTTGACGCCGGCCTTCTCGGTGTAGACCTGGGCCTGCCGGGCGTTGGCCTCCAGCCAGTCGCCGAAGGCGGTGGAGCCGGTGTAGTCGATGATCCGGATCTCGGGGCGGACGGCCAGGGTCTTGGCGATGCCCTCGCCGGGGCGCTCGACGGCGAGCGCGACCAGGTTCGGGTCGAAGCCGGTCTCCGCGAGCACCTCGCGGGCGATCTTCACCGTCAGCGCGAGCGGCAGGACGGCGCGCGGGTGCGGCTTGACCACGACCGGGTTGCCGGTGGCGAGGGAGGCGAACAGGCCCGGGTAGCCGTTCCACGTGGGGAAGGTGTTGCAGCCGATGACCAGCGCGATGCCGCGGCCGACCGGGGTGAACTCCTTGCTCAGCTCCAGGGGGTCGCGCTTGCCCTGCGGCTTGGACCAGCCGGCCCGCCCGGCGGGCGTGCGGGTCTGCTCCTCGTACGCGTACGCCACGGCCTCCAGGCCGCGGTCCTGGGCGTGCGGGCCGCCGGCCTGGAAGGCCATCATGAACGCCTGGCCGCTGGTGTGCATGACGGCGTGGGCGAACTCGTGGGTCCGGGCGGAGATCCGGGCGAGGATCTCCAGGCAGACCAGGGCGCGGGTCTCGGCGCCGGCGTCCCGCCAGGCGCCCATGCCCGCGCGCATGGCGGGGAGCAGCACGTCGAGGTCGGCGTGCGGGTACTCGATGCCGAGCGACGGGCCGTACGGCGAGGTCTCCCCGCCGGTCCAGCCGTCGGTGCCCGGCTGGTCGAGGTCGAAGCGGGTGTTCAGCGCGGACTGGTGGGCGGCGAGGCCCGCCGCGGCGTCGAGCGAGCCGTCCGCGCCGTACGCCTTCGGGTGCTCGGGGTAGGGCGACCAGTAGGCGCGGGTGCGGATGGTGGCGAGCGCCTGGTCGAGTGTGGACCGGTGCTTCTCGGCCAGACGGTCGGTGGTCAGCTGAGCGGTGGCCATCGATGGACCAACTCCTCGTCGAGCTGGGCAGGGAGACGCGTACGGAGTTAGAGTAACCGAACGATCGGTCGGGACAAGGGGGTCCGTCGATCCTGTGGAGAACCCATCGGGGAGGATCACTCCTATGAGCGCCAACGTGACCGTCAGGGGGAGCGACGACGTGACCGCCAGTGAGACCGCCGCCGTGGAGCAGGACCGCACCGCCATCGGGCGGGACCGCGTCGTCGCCGTCGTCGGCACCGGCACCATGGGCCAGGGCATCGCCCAGGTCGCGCTGGTCGCCGGCCACCCCGTGCGCCTCTACGACAGCGCCCCCGGCCGGGCCGCCGAGGCCGTCGCCGCCGTCACCGCCCGCCTGGACCGGCTGGTGGAGAAGGGGCGCCTCGACGCCGCCGCGCGGGAGGCCGCCGCCGGCCGGCTGCACGCCGCCGAGGACCCCGCCGAGCTCGCGGACGCCGCCCTCGTGATCGAGGCGATCGTCGAGGACCTCTCGGTCAAGCAGCGGCTCTTCGCCGACCTGGAGGAGATCGTCGGCGACGGCACCGTCCTCGCCACGAACACCTCCTCCCTCTCCGTCACCGCCATCGCGGGAGGGCTGCGGCTGCCCGGCCGGTTCGTCGGCCTGCACTTCTTCAACCCGGCGCCGCTGCTCCCCCTGGTCGAGGTCGTCAGCGGCTTCGCCACCGACGCGGACGTCGCCACGCGCGCGTACGAGACGGTGAAGGGCTGGGGCAAGACGCCGGTGCGCTGCGCGGACACCCCCGGCTTCATCGTGAACCGGGTCGCCCGCCCCTTCTACGCGGAGGCGCTGCGGGTGTTCGAGGAGGGCGGGGCCGATCCCGCCACCATCGACGCGGCCCTGCGCGAGTGCGGCGGATTCCGGATGGGGCCCTTCGAGCTGACCGACCTCATCGGGCAGGACGTGAACGAGGCCGTCACCCGGTCGGTGTGGGAGTCCTTCCACCAGGACCCCAAGTTCACCCCCTCGCTGGCGCAGCGGCGGCTCGTCGAGTCGGGGCGGCTCGGCCGCAAGTCGGGGCACGGCTGGTTCTCGTACGCGGAGGGCGCCGAGCGGCCCGAGCCGCAGACGGCGCCGCCGGCCCCGGCGCCGGCGGAGATCGTCGTCGAGGGAGACCTGGGGCCCGCCGAGCCGCTCGTCGCGCTCTTCGAGGAGGCCGGGATCGAGGTCCGGCGCGAGAAGGGGGAGGGCGGGCACATCAAGCTGCCGGGAGGCGGTGAGCTCAGCCTCGCGGACGGGGAGACCTCCTTCGAGTACTACGCGCAGGAGATCGTCTACTTCGACCTCGCGCTCGACTACGCGCGCGCGAGCCGGATCGTGCTCTCCACCAGAGAGGGGACGGCACCCGAGACCCTCGCCGAGGCCGTGGGGCTCTTCCAGGCCCTGGGCAAGCAGGTGTCCGTGATCGGCGACGTGCCCGGCATGATCGTCGCCCGTACGGTCGCGATGCTGGCCGACGTCGCGGCCGACGCGGTCGGCCGCGGGGTCGCCACCGCCGAGGACGTCGACACGGCGATGCGGCTCGGGGTCAACTACCCGGCGGGCCCGCTGGAGTGGGCCGCCGAGGTGGGGTACCGGCGTACGGCGGACCTGCTGCAGGAGCTGCACGAGCGGTACCCGACGGGACGGTACGCCCCGAGCGTCGCCCTCATGCGCCGGAGCTGCGCCGAGGAAGCGGAGGACTCCTGATGACCACGGCGAAGCGCGACACGTACACCCCCGACACGCTGCTGTCGGTCGCGGTGCGGGTCTTCAACGAGCGCGGCTACGACGGCACGTCGATGGAGCACCTGTCCAAGGCGGCCGGGATCTCGAAGTCCTCGATCTACCACCACGTGGCGGGCAAGGAGGAGCTGCTGCGGCGCGCGGTCAGCCGGGCGCTCGACGGGCTCTTCACGATCCTGGACGAGCCGGGCGCCGGGCGCGGCCGGGCCGTCGAGCGGGTCGAGTACGTCACGCGCCGCACCGTCGAGGTGCTGATCGCGGAGCTGCCGTACGTGACGCTGCTGCTGCGGGTGCGGGGCAACACCGGGACCGAGCGGTGGGCGATGGAACGGCGCCGCGAGTTCGACCACCGGGTGGCCGAGCTGCTGAAGGCCGCCGCCGCCGAGGGGGACCTGCGGGCCGACGTGGACATCCGGCTCGCGACCCGGCTCCTCTTCGGCATGATCAACTCGCTGGTGGAGTGGTACCGGCCGCATCCGGACACGACGGCGGAGCGGGAAAAGCTCGCCGAGACCGTCGTCCACCTGGCCTTCGACGGGCTGCGGACGGCCCGCTGAGGCGTCGTACGGGCCGTTGAGCGGCCCCTTGCCGGGTCTCGGCCGGCTCCGTGCCGGGCCCGCGGCCCCGCCGCTCCCCCGTACGGCCCACCGCGGGCGTGGCGGCGGGGTCAGCGGCCCGGGGTGCGGTGGTCCGGGTCGAGGTCCGTCTCCTCGAAGACCAGCAGGGTCCGGGTCGAGAGCACCTCCGGGATCGACTGGAGCTTGGTGAGCACCAGCTCGCGCAGGGTCCGGTTGTCGGGGGTGTGGACGAGCAGCAGGACGTCGAAATCGCCGCTGACCAGGGCGATGTGCGCGGCTCCCGGCAGGGCCTGGAGCTGTTCGCGCACGGTCCGCCAGGAGTTCTGGACGATCTTGAGCGTGATGTAGGCGGAGGCTCCGTGCCCCGCCCGCTCGTGGTTGACGCGGGCGCTGAAGCCGCGGATCACCCCGTCGTCGATGAGCCGGTTGATCCGCGCGTACGCGTTGGCCCGGGAGACGTGCACCCGCTCGGCCACGGAGCGGATCGAGGCGCGGCCGTCCGTCTGCAGGATGCGGAGGATGTCGCGGTCGATGGCGTCCAGCGGGCGCGCCGGAGACCCCGTGGGCCCCGCCGTCGGCGCCGGGGCGACGACCTGCTCCCAGTCGTCGGCCATTTGTTCATCCGCCATGTGCCCCCGCCTCTCTCCGGTGGACGACCTGCCCTTATCCCAGGCTGTGGAGAACCGTTTGTCCACAGGCTGGAGGTGCCTGTAGCCAAAATGCCTCCACGACCGAACAATCGGTAGGTGAGGCGCGCCACACTCGCGCCACCCGCCTTCGGGTCTTATGCCCGCTCCCATGAGGAGGTGGACTCGTTGCAACAGCGCAGTTCGACAGTCCAAGAGCCGCCCGGTGCCGTCCCCGCCGACCGGCACACCCCGCCGACGTGGCGGCCGCGTACCGACCCCGCCCCGCTGCTGCCGGAGGCCGAGCCGCTGCGCGTGCTCGGCACGGACGCCGTGGCCGACGCCGACCCCGCGCTGCTGCTCCGGCTCTACGCGGAGCTGATCCGCGGCCGCCGGTACAACACCCAGGCCACCGCCCTCACCAAGCAGGGCCGGCTCGCCGTGTACCCGTCCACCACCGGCCAGGAGGCGTGCGAGATCGCCGCCGCCCTCGCCCTGGAGGAGCGGGACTGGCTCTTCCCCTCGTACCGCGACACCCTGGCGGCCGTCGCCCGGGGCCTCGACCCCGTCCAGGCCCTCACCCTGCTGCGCGGCGACTGGCACACCGGGTACGACCCGCACGAGCACCGCATCGCGCCGCTCTGCACGCCCCTCGCCACCCAGCTGCCGCACGCCGTGGGCCTCGCCCACGCCGCCCGCCTCAAGGGCGACGACGTCGTGGCCCTGGCCATGGTCGGCGACGGCGGCACCAGCGAGGGCGACTTCCACGAGGCGCTGAACTTCGCCGCCGTCTGGCAGGCCCCCGTGGTCTTCCTCGTGCAGAACAACGGCTTCGCGATCTCCGTGCCGCTCGCCAAGCAGACCGCGGCCCCCTCCCTCGCCCACAAGGCCGTCGGATACGGCATGCCGGGCCGGCTCGTCGACGGGAACGACGCGGTCGCCGTCCACCAGGTGCTCACCGAGGCCGTGGCCCGCGCGCGGCGCGGCGGCGGCCCCACCCTCGTCGAGGCGGTCACCTACCGGATCGACGCCCACACCAACGCCGACGACGCCACCCGCTACCGCACGGCCGACGAGGTCGAGGCCTGGCGGGCGCACGACCCGATCCTCATCCTCGAACGGGAACTGACGGAGCGTGGCCTGCTCGACGAGGACGGCAGGCGTGCGGCGGCCGAGGCCGCCGAGACGATGGCGGCGGAGCTGCGCGAACGGATGAACGCCGACCCGGTGCTCGACCCGATGGAGCTCTTCTCCCACGTCTACGCGGAGCAGACGACACAGCTGCGCGAACAGGCGGCGCAGCTGCGCGCCGAGCTCGAAGCCGAGGGTGAGGCGTGATGACGACCGCGACGACCGGCCCCACCGCGGCCAAGGCCGGCGGGAACGCCGCGAAGCCGAAGCCCGCCACGATGGCGCAGGCGCTCCAGCGCGCCATGCGCGACGCGATGGCCGAGGACCCGACCGTCCATGTGATGGGCGAGGACGTCGGTACCCTCGGCGGCGTCTTCCGGGTCACCGACGGACTCGCCAAGGAGTTCGGCGAGGACCGGTGTACGGACACCCCGCTGGCCGAGGCGGGCATCCTCGGCGCGGCCGTCGGCATGGCCATGTACGGCCTGCGGCCGGTCGTGGAGATGCAGTTCGACGCGTTCGCGTACCCGGCCTTCGAGCAGCTGCTCTCGCACGTGGCGAAGATGCGGAACCGCACCCGCGGCGCGATGCCGATGCCGATCGTCATCCGCGTCCCGTACGGCGGCGGGATCGGCGGCGTCGAGCACCACAGCGACTCCTCCGAGGCCTACTACACGGCCACGCCGGGACTGCACGTCGTCACCCCGGCCACCGTCGAGGACGCCTACGGGCTGCTGCGCGCGGCCATCGCCTCCGACGACCCGGTGATCTTCCTGGAGCCCAAGCGGCTCTACTGGTCCAAGTCCGACTGGTCCCCCGAGGAGCCCGCGCCCGTCGAGCCGATCGGCAAGGCCGTCGTGCGGCGCCGGGGCACCGGGGCCACCCTGATCACCTACGGCCCCTCGCTGCCGGTCTGCCTGGAGGCGGCGGAGGCCGCCCAGGCCGAGGGCTGGGACCTGGAGGTCGTCGACCTGCGCTCGCTCGTGCCGTTCGACGACGAGACCGTCTGCGCCTCGGTGCGTCGCACCGGCCGCGCGGTCGTCGTCCACGAGTCGACCGGCTTCGGCGGCCCCGGCGCGGAGATCGCCGCGCGCGTGACCGAGCGGTGCTTCCACCACCTGGAGGCGCCGGTGCTGCGGGTCGCGGGCTTCGACATCCCGTACCCGCCGCCGATGCTGGAGCGGCACCATCTGCCGGGCGTGGACCGGGTCCTGGACGCGGTGGCGCGACTGCAGTGGGAGGCGGGCAGCTGATGGCACAGGTCCTGGAGTTCAAGCTGCCCGACCTCGGCGAGGGCCTCACCGAGGCCGAGATCGTGCGCTGGCTGGTCGCCGTCGGCGACGTCGTCGCCATCGACCAGCCGGTCGTCGAGGTCGAGACGGCCAAGGCCATGGTGGAGGTGCCCTGTCCGTACGGCGGTGTCGTCACCGCCCGGTACGGCGAGGAGGGCACCGAACTGCCCGTCGGCGCACCGCTCCTGACGGTCGCCGTCGGCGGCACGGGAGCTCCGGAGGAGCTCGCGGAGGCCGCTCCGGGAGCGGCCCCCACGGAGGGCCGGGCCGACGCCGAGTCGGCCGTCTCCTCGGAGTACTCGGGCAATGTGCTCGTCGGCTACGGCACGGCCGGGCCCGCCGCCCGCCGCCGCCGGGTGCGGCACACGAACCCGGCGACCGCCCCGGCGCAGACGGCCGCTCCGGCGCCGGTCGCGGGACGGGCCCCGGACGCCGCCCGGACTCCTGTGGCCGCTCCGGCGGCTCCGGTCGCCGCTCCGGTCGCCGGAGGGCACGCGGGACCGGTGCCCGTCATCTCGCCGCTCGTGCGGAAGCTGGCCCGCGACCGGGGCCTCGATCTGCGGGAGGTGCGCGGATCCGGGCCCGAGGGGCTGATCCTGCGGGCCGACGTGGAGCGGGCCCTCGCGGTCCTGGAGCGGCCGGCCGCCGCCCCGGCGTCCGCACCCGGCGCCGCCGTGGCGCCCGTCGCGACGGCCGGCGAGCGGGTTCCGCTGCGCGGGGTCCGTGGCGCGGTGGCGGACAAGCTGTCCCGCAGCCGTACGGAGATCCCCGACGCGACCTGCTGGGTCGACGCCGACGCGACCGAGCTGATGGCGGCACGGGCGGCGATGAACGCGGCCGGCGGGCCGAAGATCTCGCTGCTCGCGCTCCTCGCGCGCATCTGCGTCCACGCCCTGGCCCGGTTCCCCGAGCTCAACTCCACGGTGGACACGGCCGCCCGGGAGATCGTCCGGCTGCCGTCCGTGCACCTCGGCTTCGCGGCCCAGACCCCGCGCGGGCTCGTCGTCCCCGTGGTCAAGGACGCGGGGAGCAGGACGGCCGAGTCGCTGACGGAGGAGTTCGCCCGGCTGACGGAGGCGGCCCGGCAGGGGGCGATCACCCCGGCCGATCTGACCGGCGGCACGTTCACCCTGAACAACTACGGGGTGTTCGGGGTCGACGGCTCCACGCCGATCATCAACCACCCCGAGGCCGCCATGCTCGGTGTCGGCCGGATCATCCCCAAGCCCTGGGTCCACCAGGGCGAACTGGCGGTCCGTCAGGTGGTGCAGCTCTCGCTCACCTTCGACCACCGCGTCTGCGACGGCGGCACGGCGGGCGGCTTCCTGCGGTACGTGGCGGACTGCGTCGAGCAGCCTGCCGTCCTGCTCCGCACGGTCTGACCGGGAACGGCCGCACCGGACCCCCACCCGGTGCGGCCGCCCGGTGCGCACCGGCCGCCGGTGGGCCCGGTCGGCCGTGCGGTCGTTCGCGCGGGCCCGCCTCGCTGCGGCCCGTCTCAGCAAGGGAGACGGCCCCGTCGGCGGTGGGCCCGGGCGGCCCATACTGCTGGGGTGACCACCGCATACGACGCCGTCGTGCTCGCCGGGGGCGCCGCCCGGCGCCTCGGCGGCTCCGACAAGCCAGGGGTACGGGTCGGGGGCCGGACCCTTCTCGACCGGGTGCTCGCGGCCTGTCCCGACGCCGGCCGGACCGTGGTCGTCGCGGCCCCCCGCCCGACCGCCCGCCCCGTCCGCTGGACCAGGGAGGACCCGCCCGGCGGCGGACCGCTGGCCGCGCTCGGCGCCGGCGTCCGGGAGACCGGGGCCGACGTCCTCCTCGTCCTCTCCGCCGACCTGCCCTTCCTGCACGGGACCGCCGTCCGGCGCCTCCTCGACGCGCTCGACGCGACCCCCGGAGCCGAGGCCGCGCTCCTCACCGACGCCGAGGGGCGGGACCAGCCGCTCGTCGCCGCCTACCGCCGTGCCCCGCTCCTACGTGAACTGGATCTCATCACCGGCCGGCGGGGCACCCTCGCAGGCGGTCCGCTGCGTCTCCTCACCGGGGGACTGCACCTCACCCGGGTCGCCGCGGCCCCCCTGACCTCCTTCGACTGCGACACCTGGGAGGACATCGCCACGGCCCGGGCCCGCATCAGGGAGCATGGGACCGTGCTGGATGAATGGATCACCGCAGTCAAGGACGAACTGGGCATCGAATTGGACGTCGACACCGGCGTGCTGCTCGACCTCGCCCGTGACGCCGCCCACGGCGTGGCCCGCCCCGCCGCGCCCCTGACCACCTTCCTGGTCGGCTACGCGGCCGCCCGCGCGGGTGCCGAGGGAGGGCCGGAGGCCGTCGCCGAGGCCGCCCGCAAGGCCGCGGCGCTCGCGCAGCGTTGGGCCGCCGAGCAGGACGAGACCGGATGACTTCGAAGGAGCCCCTTCCCGTGGCCCCCGGAACCGCCGCAGGCACGAAGGCCGGCCCGCCGCACCGGGCCACCGCCTGGCCCGAGGCCAGGGCCGCCGCCGCCCGCGCCGGGAGCGCCGCACGGGCCGGCCGGGGGCCGCGGCGCCGCCCGCTCGGGCAGGCGCTCGGCCAGGTCCTGGCCGAGCCGCTCCTCGCCCTCACCGACCTGCCCTCCTTCGACACCTCCGCCATGGACGGCTGGGCCGTCGCGGGCCCGGGCCCCTGGAGGGTCCGCGCGGAGACCCCCGTCCTCGCAGGTCACGCGCCCGTCGCCGCCCTGACCGTCGGCGAGGCCGTACGGATCGCCACCGGCGCCCCCGTTCCGTCCGGGACCACCGCCGTCATCCGCGCCGAGCACTCCCGCACGGAGCGGGACGGGTCCCTTCCCGGGCCGGGCCTTCTGATGCACGCGCTGCGCGAGGTGGTCTCCGGGCAGGACATCAGGCCCCGGGGCCAGGAGTGCCGGTCCGGCGACGAGCTGCTGCCCGCCGGCACCGCCGTGACCCCCGCCGTGCTGGGCCTCGCCGCGGCCGCCGGCTACGACGAGCTGCCCGTGCCGCCGCGTCCCCGGGTGGAGGTCCTCGTCCTCGGCGACGAGCTGCTCACGGCTGGTCTCCCCCACGAGGGGCTCATCCGTGACGCCCTCGGCCCGATGCTCGGCCCCTGGCTCGCGGCGCTCGGCGCCGAGGTGCTCGGCACCCGGCGGATCGGAGACGACGCCGAGGAGCTGTACGCGGCCGTCACCGGCTCCGCCGCCGATCTGGTCGTCACCACCGGGGGCACCGCCGCCGGACCCGTCGACCACCTTCACCGCGTCCTCGACAAGGCGGGCGCCACGCTCCTGGTCGACGGGGTGAAGGTCCGCCCCGGCCATCCGATGCTCCTCGCGGCCCTGGGCGGCGGCCGCCACCTCGTCGGCCTGCCCGGCAACCCGCTCGCCGCCGTCTCCGGGCTCCTCACGCTCGCCGAGCCGCTCCTCGCCGCCCTGGGCGGCACCTCTCCCGCCGAGGGCCGCGCCCCCGTCCTGGACGAGGTGCACGGGCATCCCCATGACACCCGGCTCGTCCCGGTCGTCCGCCGGGGCGAGCGGCTCGTTCCGCTGCGCTACAACGGGCCCGCCATGCTCCGGGGCATCGCCGTCGCGGACGGCATGGCCGTCGTCCCGCCCGGCGGCGCCCGGTCCGGCCAGGAGCTGGACGTCCTCGACCTTCCCTGGCCGCCGACGTCGGGCGCCGTACCGGCCCAAGGAGCGTGTTTCACGTGAAACTTCCCAGTCGTGACGTGATGGCCCGCAACGCGGAGGAACGGGTCTCGGGCCCACGGGTCCAGCTGCCCCGCAGGGTCGTCGAGAGGCCGCTGCGCCAGGTCGGCAAACGGCTGCTCATGGCGCTCGGCGTGCTGGTCCTGACGGTTCTCATCGTCTACGTCGACCGCGACGGCTACCACGACAACGCCGACGAGAAGCTCGACTTCCTCGACAGCGTCTACTACGCGACCGTGACGCTCTCCACCACCGGATACGGCGACATCGTCCCGTACAGCGACTCGGCGCGGCTCGCCAACATCCTGCTGGTCACGCCCCTGCGCGTGCTCTTCCTGATCATCCTGGTCGGCACCACTCTCGAGGTCCTCACCGAACGGACCCGGGAGGAGTTCCGGCTGAACCGCTGGAGGTCCACCTTGCGCGACCACACCGTCATCGTCGGTTTCGGTACGAAGGGGCGGTCCGCGATCCAGACCCTCTGCGCGACCGGGCTCCGCAAGGACCAGATCGTCATCGTCGACCCCTCCACGAAGGTGATCGAGACGGCGAACGCGGACGGGTTCGTCGGCGTCATCGGCGACGCGACCCGCAGCGACGTGCTGCTCCGCGCCGAGGTGCAGCGGGCCCGGCAGATCGTCATCGCCACCCAGCGCGACGACACGGCGGTCCTGGTCACCCTCACGGCGCGCCAGCTCAACCGGGGCGCGAAGATCGTCGCGGCCGTCCGCGAGGAGGAGAACGCGCCGCTGCTCCGTCAGTCCGGCGCGGACGCGGTCATCACCAGCGCCAGCGCCGCCGGCCGCCTCCTCGGACTGTCCGTGCTGAGCCCCAGCGCGGGCACGGTCATGGAGGACCTCATCCAGCAGGGCTCGGGCCTCGACCTCGTGGAACGGCCGGTGACCAAGAGCGAGGCCGGCAAGAGCGTGCGGGACACCGGCGACCTGGTGGTGAGCGTGCTCCGCGGCCACCGGCTCCTCGGTTACGACGACCCCGCGGCCAGCCCGCTCCAGCTCACCGACCGGGTGATCACCATCGTGCGCGCCGCGCCGGTGGCCCCGCTCTCCACGCCGCCGGAGGACTGACCCGCCGGAGCGCCGACTCGCCGGAGGACAGGCCCGCCGGACGAGTAGCCTCGCCGCCATGTATGCGATCACGATTCCGGAACCCGGCGGTCCCGAGGCGCTCGTCTGGGCCGAGGTGGCCGATCCCGTACCCGGCGAGGGCGAGGTGCTCGTCGAGGTGGCGGCCAGCGCGGTCAACCGCGCCGATCTGCTCCAGCGGCAGGGCTTCTACGACCCGCCGCCGGGCAGCTCTCCGTACCCCGGACTGGAGTGCGCGGGCCGGATCGCCGCGCTCGGCCCCGGGGTGTCCGGCTGGGCCGTCGGCGACGAGGTGTGCGCGCTGCTCGCCGGCGGCGGCTACGCGGAGAAGGTCGTGGTCCCGGCCGGCCAGCTGCTGCCCGTCCCGGAGGGCGTCGACCTGACCACGGCCGCCGCGCTCCCCGAGGTCGCGTGCACGGTCTGGTCCAACGTCTTCATGCTCGCGCACCTGCGGCCCGGTGAGACGCTGCTCGTGCACGGCGGCGCGAGCGGGATCGGCACGATGGCGATCCAGCTGGCGAAGGCGGTCGGCGCGCGGGTCGCGGTCACCGCCGGCGGTCCCGAGAAGCTGGCGCGCTGCGCCGAGCTGGGCGCGGACATCCTCATCGACTACCGCGAGCAGGACTTCGTCGAGGAGCTGGCGAAGGCGACGGACGGAGCGGGCGCGGACGTCATCCTGGACATCGTGGGCGCCAAGTACCTGGAGCGGAACGTGAAGGCGCTGGCGGTGAACGGCCGGCTGGTCGTCATCGGCCTCCAGGGCGGGGTGAAGGGCGAGTTGAACCTCGGGGCGCTGCTCGCGAAGCGCGCCGCCGTCCTGGCGACGACGCTGCGGTCCCGTCCGGCGCAGGAGAAGGCGGCGATCGTCGCGGCCGTGAGGGAGCACGTCTGGCCGCTGGTCGGTGCGGGCACGGTCCGGCCGGTCGTCGACCGGACGCTGCCGATGCCGGAGGCCGCCGAGGGGCACCGGGCTCTGGAGGACGGCCGTCACGTCGGCAAGGTGCTGCTGATCACGCCGCACGCCTGACCCGCGCGCACGCCTGACCCGCACACGCGAGGAGGGGCCCGGCACACCTCGTGTGCCGGGCCCCTCCTCGCGTACGGACGCGACCTACAGGTACGGTCCCGAGCGCACCGCGTGCCCGTGGCCCTGGTCGTCGTCATCGTCGTGGGACGCCCCCGGAGGCAGTGCGCGGCGCATCTGCTCCAGCTGCGCGCGGGCCGCCATCTGCTGGGCGAACAGGGCCGTCTGGATGCCGTGGAACAGGCCCTCGAGCCAGCCCACCAGCTGCGCCTGCGCGATGCGCAGCTCCGCCTCGGAGGGGATCGCCTCGTCCGTGAACGGCAGGGAGAGCCGCTCCAGCTCCTCGACCAGTTCGGGCGCGAGCCCGTCCTCCAGCTCCTTCACGGAGCTGGCGTGGATGTCCTTCAGCCTGACCCGGCTCGCCTCGTCCAGAGGGGCCGCCCGTACTTCCTCAAGGAGCTGCTTGATCATGCTGCCGATCCGCATGACCTTCGCAGGCTGCTCGACCATTTCCGTCACCGGGACCTCGCGGGGTTCGTCGTCGCCCTGAGTGCCGCCGAGCGCCATCCCGTCCTGTCCCACGATGAGGACCTGGGGGCTCTCCTGCGACCTGTCATTCCTCGGCATCTCCATGCCGCCATTCTCTCGTACACATGCGTCACCACAGGGTGTGCCCCTGTACGAGGGTGATCCACCCTCGTACAGGGGCACAGGACGGGAACGAAGACCGTCAGGTCGCCGCGCGGCGGGCCAGCGCACCGCGCGAGCGGGTCACCAGGGCCGCCAGGAGCGCGGCGCCGAGCGGGACGGCGACGAGCAGGCCGGCCAGCGTCTCCCAGGGGATGACGATCGGCACGTGGGGCGGCGTGAGGTCGCCGCTCCAGCCCTCGGCGACGTTCTGCTCGTAGAAGCGGATCTGGTCGCGCTCCTCGGTGAGCCGGAGCCCGACGGCGGGCAGCAGACCCGCGGCCGAGCCGAGGACCACGCCCATCGCGGCGACGACTCCGCACTGGAAACCGCTGAGGGTGCGGCGGACCCGGGGCGGGGCGCCCACGGCGGCGAGCGTCTTCAGATCGGCCTCGGCGTCGGCCTGGGCGAGGCCGGTGGCGATGCCGGCGGCACCGATGGTGACCAGGCCCGCGAAGATGGCCAGCGAGAGCAGGACGATGCCGTACTCGTTGACGAAGCCCTCCTCCAGGTGCAGCTCGACATTGCTGCCCAGCTTGGCGAGGTCGCCGTCGAGCTTCTGGCGCTGGTCGCCGTCCGGGAGCCGGTCGGTGCTGACGTAGAGGCCCATCGGCACCGTCGAGAGGCCGGCGGCCTTGGCGGTGGCGGGGGTCATGAGTGCCTGGACGCCGTACGACTTCTGGTCGCCGGGCACCAGGTAGGCGGGCAGGGAGCTGACCTTGCCGGGGGCGGGGCGGCCCTGCTCGGAGGCCTTGTCGGCGGCGGCGATGTCGGTGATCTGCTTGATGCCGACGGTGCCCTTCGCGTCGACCAGGGTGCGGTTGAAGGTGACGACCTTCCCGTCGGCGAGGGCCTTCACGGTCGCGGGGGCGTCGACGCCGAGGACCTGGAGCAGCTTGGCGTCGCCGATGACGAGGCCGCCGTCCGTGATGTACATGCCGCTGCTGGAGGAGTCCTTGCAGCGCCAGTCCTCGGTGAGCATCTTCCGGCGCTCAGCGGGCGTGAACTTCTCCGAGGGGTCGCTGTCGCCCGGGCCGGACGCGTACATCGGGCACTCGTTCGCCCTGGGGATCAGGACCTCGTAGCGTCCGCAGCCCGCGTCGCCGCCCCAGGGCGGGCAGCCGGGCTTGCCGACCGAGACGCGCCCGACGTCGGCGCGGACGTCGACGGGGAAGGCGCGCTGGACCGCGTCCCGGACGGCGGGGACGTCCCGGCCGCCCTCCTCCTGGACGAAGGCCGCGGCGACGCCGTACGGCAGGGAGGCCTCGTACGCGGCCCTGTTCTGGGCCTCGCGGCTGGCCATGTACGTGGTGACGGCGACCGTGCCCGCGACGGCGGCGAGGACGGCGGCGACGGCGGGTGCCGTACGACCCCGGTTGCGGACGGCGTCCCGCAGCGCGAGGCGCGGGGAGAGCGGCAGCCAGCGGCCGGTCCGCCCGAACAGGCCCACCAGGGCCGGGGTCATGGCGACGACACCCAGTTCGGCGAGGGCGGAGCCAGCGGCCACCAGGGTGACCTGCTGGGAGACCACCGAACCGAAGAGGGCGACCGCGCCGCCGAGCAGGAGGGCGCCCAGACCGATCAGGGGCAGGACCCGGCTGCTGCGGCGGATCCCGCGCCGGCCGGTGAGCGAGGCGAGGACGGTCTGCCGGGAGGCGGTGACGGCCGGGACGATCGCGGCGAGCAGACCGGTCAGGACCGCGAGCAGCGCGATGCCGAGGATTTCCAGGGGCCGGATGTCGAAGGCCCCGAACCGCTGGCCCATGGTGCCTTCGAGGACCGGCTGGAGCAGCAGCGTCAGGATCACGGCGAGGACGGTGCCGGTGACGGCGGCGGCGACGCCGATGACCAGGCCACCGCTGAGCACGATCGCCCGGATGTGGCTGCGGGCACCGCCGTTGGCCCCGACCAGGCCCAGCTGGCGGCGCGAGCGGCGGGCGCCGACCGCGAAGGCGGGTCCGGCGAGCAGGCAGATCTCCAGCATCGCCAGGCCGACGACAGTGACGAGGGAGGCGAGCTCGGCGGCATCGGCCCCCGCGCTGGACTCGTAGTCGCCCCAGCCGTCCTTCTGGAAGAGCGGGATCTCGGACTTGGCGGGCGGGTCGAGGACAACGGCGCGGGAGAAGACGGCGACGCCCTTGGTGTTGATCTCCTTCACGCTGTTCCACGTGAAACCACCGGAGGCGCGCACCAGGTACGAGACGGAGGTGTCGGGCGCCGGCAGGCCGGCCTTCTCGACCGCCTTTGCGTACGGGGCGAGGAAGGTTCCCGGCAGCGCGTTGACCTGATCCAGGTCGAGCGTGTTGGGAAGTTCGTACGAGCCGACGATCCGGTACGGACGTTCGAAGTTGCGGGCGGAAAGGGTGGAGCCGACCGACAGACCGCTGCTCTCCAGGAAGTGCGCGGTCGCCATGACCTCGTCGCCCTTCTCGGGGAAGCGCCCCTCCAGGAGCGTCATGATGCCGCGGGCGACCGGATCGGACGCCTTGAGCTCACGCACCTCGGTCATGAGCAGACCGTGGGCCGTCGTCAGTTTGGCCGAACCGGTGGTGTCCGTGAGGACCGTGGAGCCCGCCGGGAACGTCCTGGTGACGTCCGTGGGGCCGCTCGGCCACGGCTCGTTCTCGTAGTCCTTGACCGTCGTGTGCATCTCGCCGGTCGGGTCCTGGAAGATCGGGACACCGGTGACGTCGGCGTCCTTGAAACGCGCGTCGGCGGCGCCGATCTCCCGCTCCACCCGCTCGGCGGGCGACAGTTCGGAGCTGCGGTAGGTCAGGTCGAGGGCGCTGACACCCAGGATGGGCAGCGCGATCATCGCGAGGACGAGGGCGCTGCGGCCCTTGGAGCGCCAGGCGTCGCGGCGGGCTATGCGGATCGCGGCCCGCCAGGAGTGGAACCAGGTCTTCACGCGTCGGCCACCTGACCCGACAGGAGCGAATCCGCCTCGCTGCGCACGGTCTGGTCGACGATGGCGCCGTCCCGCAGGAACACGACCCGGTCGGCCCAGGCGGCGAACCGCGGCTCGTGGGTGACGAGGACACCGGCGGCGCCCGCGTCGCAGCGGGAACGGAGCAGGGCGAGGACGGACTCGCCGGTCTCGGAGTCCAGGGCGCCGGTCGGCTCGTCGGCGAGGACCAGCCGGCGGTCGCCGACGAGGGCGCGGGCGATGGCGACGCGCTGCTGCTGGCCGCCGGACATCTCGTCGGGGAAGCGGTCGGCGAGGTGGCCGAGCCCCATCTCCTCCAGGGCGGCGACGGCCTCGACGCGCGCCTTGCGGGCGGAGGTCCCGTCCAGCTCGCGGGGCAGGGCGACGTTCTCGGCGGCGGTCAGGGCCGGGATGAGGTTGTAGTCCTGGAAGACGTAACCGATGCTGCGGCGGCGCAGGGCCGCGAGCTCCTTGACGCTCGCGGTGGTGATGTCGGTGTCCTCGACGATCACCCGGCCCGAGCTGGGGGCGTCCAGGCCGCCGGCGATGGTGAGCAGCGTGGACTTTCCGGAGCCCGACGGGCCCATGACGGCGACGAGTTCGCCGGGGTACACGGCGAGGTCGATGCCGCGCAGGGCGTGCACCTCGGTGGCGCCCGCGCCGTGGACGCGGGTCAGGTTCTGCAGTTGCAGCACGGGCTGCTGTGTCGACATGGAGGGGTCCCCCCGTTGGCCGTACGCGGCGGACGGGCCGGGTACGGGAGCGTGCGGTGGAAGGTGGTGCGTCAGCGGTACGGCAGGGGCGCGAGGGTGCGGTCGACGCGGCCCGGGCGTACCGGTGGTCGAAGGGCGTTAGGAGGCCGGAGCCCCCGGGGCGGTCGGTGCACTCGGGGCGCCCGGGCCCGCCGGGGCGCCGGAGACCGCCGGGGAGGCCGGGACGCTCGCGACCGCCGGGACCGTCGGAGCGACCGGGGTGACCGGGGCCGTCGGGTCCGTGGGCGCGGTCGCCGGGCTCCCCGCGGTCGCCATCGCCGACAGGCGGATCAGCCGGGACTCGCAGTGGTCCAGCCAGCGGGCCTCGGCCTCGGTCTGGAAGATCAGCTGTTCCAGGACGAGCAGCCAGGCCACGTCGTCCCGCTCCCGGGCCCCGCCGCCCTCGACGGCGAGCAGGGCCCGCGCCTTGAGCCGGGTGTAGTCCTGCATCGCCTTCACGGTGTGCCGGCGCTGGGACTGGATGACGTCGCGGATGTCGACGCCGGGCGCGCCCACGGCCATGGCGAGCTTGATGGCCAGCTCGTCGCGGGCGGGGCTGGTGCGGTCCACCGGCTTCTCGAACCAGGTCCTGAGCTCGGCCCGGCCGGTGTCGGTGATCGTGTAGAGCGTGTGCCCGGCCGCGTCCTCGCCGCCCTGGGCGACCATGCCGTCGCGCTCGAGCCGGTTGAGGGTCGTGTAGACCTGGCCGACGTTGAGCGGCCAGGTGGAGCCGGTGCGGGACTCGAACTCCGTACGGAGCTGGGAGCCGTAGCGAGGGCCGCGTTCGAGGAGGGCGAGGAGCCCGTGGCGGATCGACATACTCAGTATGTATACCGGGTATGTCGCGACGGACAACCGTCCTGAGGGGGAAGCGGGAGGTCCGACTCAAGGGGGACCCCGGCCGCCCCGGCGGGGTCAGCGGCGGCGCATCCGGAGCCCGAGGAAGCCGATCCCGCACCCCATCAGGGCCAGCCCCACGCCCAGGGTGAGCACGGGAATCCGCTGGTCGACGAGGGGGGAGGAGGCCTCGCCCGCCAGCCCGGGGGCCGCGGCGGGCAGGCTGGCGGGCGCCGCCTCGGGCGGCAGCGGGTCCCCCTCGCGTACCGCTTCGCTCGTCTCCTCGGCGGCCTCGTGCTCGCGCGAGGTTGTAGCGGTTTCGGTACGAGAGGGGCGGGGCGGCGACGTCCTGGCGCTCGCCGAGGCGGCGGGTCCGGCGGACGCGGGGCGCCCGGGGCGGGCCCTCCCCTCGCCCGCGGGCCGCCCCGCGAGGGAGGCGGATCGGCTGGGGGCGGGGGCGTCGGAGGGCTCGGCGCTCGGCGCCGGCGGGGAGGACGGCGCTCCCGCTCCGGTGGGCGCGGGCGCCGGGGAGACGGGCGCGCGGGTCCCCCCGTCACCACTCGGAGAAGCCGAGGGGGACACGGGTGGGGAGGCGGACGGGGAGGGCGAGCCCGGCGGGGCGGTCGAGGAGGGCGTGGCGGAGGACGGGTTCGCCGCCGGCGGGACCACGCTGCCCATCGAGGTGCCGGGGCCCTGCGCCGTGTACGCGAAGGGCGTGGCGTAGAAGGCGTAGGCGCAGGTGAACACGCAGGTGAGCGCGGGGCGGAGAGCCCGCGCGCGTGCCCTGCGGAGTGCTGGAGTCACCGGGTGACCCCCTCCCGTACCGAGGCGCGGAGACGTCCGACTCAGCGTCACATGCCCGATTCGTTCCGGCATCCGGGACGGGGCCAGGGGGTGTACGGCGGCTCCGGGACTACTGCGGCGGGTTGCCCGTCGAGATCTTGAGGGTGAACTCGGCGCCCTCGTCCGTGATGTCCTCGCCGGCCGGCGGGTACTGCTCCAGGACCGTGCCCTCGCCGTACGTGGCCTCGTCCACCGGGGTCTGCGTCATGATCTTCCAGCCCGCCGCCTGGACGCACGCCTTCACCGACTGGATGTTCTTGTAGGTGAAGTTGGGGACCTCGAACTTGGCGGGGTCGTCCTGCGACTCCGAAGGCTGCGTGCACTTCTTCGTGTCGATGGTCTTGGTCAGGTCGGGGCCCTTGTGGCCGGGCGCCGCCGTCTGGCTCTGCTGCGTCTCCGTGCCGCCGGTGCCGCCGGCCTGCGGGTCCTCGTCCTTGTTCATGTTGAGCGCGACGAGCAGGCCGCCGATCGCGAGCAGCGCGACGGCGACGGCGCCGACGAGGACCGGGGTGTTCCGGCGGGAGCCCGAGCCGCCGGTCGCGACGGGAGCGGGCATGGGCGCCGGCGTCGGGGCGTACGGCGCGGGGGCCGGGGTGGGCGCGTACGGCGCGGGCGTCGGCGCCTGCTGCGGGTAGCCGTACGCCGGGGCGGGCGCGGGGGTCGTGGGGCCGTACGGGCCGGGCTGCGGCGTCGGCGGCAGGTAGGGCTGCTGCACGCCGGGGTGCGGGGTCGGCGGCGGGGTCTGGCCGACGGGCGGGAAGACCGCCGAGGAGACGCCCGCGCCGCTGCTGACCTGACCGCCCTGGACGATCATCGGCGCACCGGTCTGGCCGGCGGCCAGGACCCGGAGGCACTCGTCGCGCATGGCGGCCGCGCTCGGGAACCGCTCGTTCGGGTTCTTCCGCAGCGCGCGGGCGACGAGCGCGTCCATCGCCGGCGTCACCGAGCGGTTGACGGAGGACGGGGCGACCGGCTCCTCCTGCACGTGCGCGTAGGCGATGGCGAGCGGCGAGTCGGCGTCGAAGGGGAGACGGCCCGTCAGCAGCTGGAAGAGCATGATGCCGACCGAATAAAGGTCGGAGCGGGCGTCCACCGCGCGGCCGAGGGCCTGCTCGGGGGAGAGGTACTGGGGGGTGCCGACGACCATGCCGGTCTGCGTCATCGAGGTGACCCCGGACTGCATGGCCCGCGCGATGCCGAAGTCCATGACCTTGACCACACCGCGCTTGGTGGTCATCACGTTGCCCGGCTTGATGTCACGGTGGACCAGGCCCATCTCGTGGCTGACCTCGAGCGCGGCCAGCACGTCGGCCGTGACCTTCAGCGCCTTGTCGGCCGGCATCGCGCCGTACTGCTGGACGTCCGCGGCGAGGACCGAGCCGAGCGGCTGCCCCTCCACGTACTCCATGACGATGTACGGCATGACGGCGCCGTCGAGGGTGTCCTCGCCGGTGTCGAAGACCGAGACGATGTTCGTGTGCGACAGCTTCGCGACGGCCTGCGCCTCGCGCCGGAACCGCTCGCGGAAGGACTGCTCCCGGCCGAGCTCGGTGTGCAGCGTCTTGATGGCGACCTGCCGGTCGAGGGCGCTGTCGTAGGCCAGGTAGACCGACGCCATGCCGCCCTCGCCGAGAAGGTCGCGCAGCTGGTACCGGCCGCCCGCGACCGAACCGCCCGCGTAGCGGCCCTGTGCGCCGTCCTGGCTCATCTGTGCTTCCCCCTACGCGCGCGTGGCGGCGTTGATCCGGAATTTCCTGGCGCAAGTCTGCCGCAGGGCAGTGACACGTCAAGCCGCGCCCCGGTTCGGTACCCGTTCCGTGACCCTCCGCACAGGGAGCGTCTCCGCACGGCCGGGGGAAACCCGACGAATTTGCACAGGTGTACGTCGAGAGGGTTTGATGGCCGGTCCATCTCGGACCGTGGTGTCGTACGGAGCCTGTAGCGTGACGACTGGACACGGCACGACAGACGACGGCGAGGACTGATGGCACCCGAATCCGGAGCAGGTGGCGGTGTGCCGGACGCGTCGGCGGAATCGTGGGGCGAGGGCGGCGTCGTCGGCGACGGCCGCTACCGCCTGACGCACCGTCTGGGCAGGGGCGGCATGGCGGAGGTCTTCGCCGCCGAGGACGTACGGCTCGGCCGCACCGTGGCCGTCAAGCTGCTGCGCGCCGATCTCGCCGAGGACCCGGTCTCCAAGGCCCGCTTCACCCGCGAGGCACAGTCCGTCGCCGGACTCAACCACCACGCGATCGTCGCCGTGTACGACTCCGGCGAGGACCTCGTCGGCGGCCGGCCCGTGCCGTACATCGTGATGGAGCTGGTCGAGGGCCGCACCATCCGCGACCTGCTGCTCAGCGCCGAGGCCCCCGGTCCCGAGCAGGCGCTCATCATCGTCTCCGGCGTCCTGGAGGCGCTGGCCTACTCGCACCAGCACGGCATCGTGCACCGCGACATCAAGCCGGCGAACGTGATCATCACGCACAGCGGTGCGGTGAAGGTCATGGACTTCGGCATCGCGCGCGCCCTGCACGGCGCGCAGTCGACGATGACCCAGACCGGCATGGTCATGGGCACCCCGCAGTACCTCTCCCCCGAGCAGGCGCTCGGCAAGGCGGTCGACCACCGCTCCGACCTGTACGCGACGGGCTGCCTGCTCTACGAGCTCCTCGCGCTGCGGCCCCCCTTCACCGGTGAGACGCCGCTGTCCGTCGTGTACCAGCACGTGCAGGACGCGCCGGTCCCGCCGTCCGAGGTGACCGGGTCCGTGCCGCCGGAGCTCGACGGCCTGGTGATGCGCTCGCTCGCGAAGGACCCGGACGACCGGTTCCAGAGCGCCGAGGAGATGCGCGGGCTGATCCAGTACGGCCTGTCGATGCTCCAGCAGCAGGGCGGGTACACCGGCACGTGGAACACCGGGCCGGTCGAGATGTACGAAGGCGGGCACACCCCGGTCGGCGGCATGGCCGCGACGACCGCGATGGGGCACCCCGTGCACGGCGAGACCGCGCAGGGCCCGATCCTTCCGCCGATGAACCCGAACGACGGCGGCTACGACGGCGCCACCGGCGGCTACGGCCAGGACGGGTACGGCGCGCAGAACGGCGGCGGCGGCCGGGGCAAGGCGTGGCTGCTCGCCGCGCTCGCGCTGATCGCGGTCGTCGCGGGTGTCGCGTACGCGGTCAACAAGGCGGGCGGCCCGGGCGGCGAGGTGAAGACGCCGACGACCGTCAGCAGCACGCCGTCCACCGCCTCCCAGGAGCCCACCCCCTCGGAGGAGCCCACCCAGGAGCCCACCCAGGACTCGGGCACGTCGACCGGCGGCGAGACGCAGCAGCCGTGGAACCCGCCGACGACGTACGAGCCGACCTGGCCCACGGGCGAGCCGACGACCGAGGCGCCGACGCAGCCGACGACCACGCCGCCGACCACGCCGACGGACAAGCCGACGGAGACGACGGGCGAGCCGACGACCGATACGCCGACGGAGCCGACGGGCGGGGCGACGGACGACTCCTCCGGTGGCAACGGCAACCCGGACACCCCGCCGCCGGGCACGGGCACCGAGACCGGCTGACGGCTGCCGGGCCCGCCGGCGCCCCGCTCAGCCGGCGAAGGCGTCGCGGACCGCCGCGTACTCCCGCGTCCACCAGACCGCCAGGGCCGACACCGCGGGAAACTGCGGGTCGGCCCGCCGGTCGTGCAGCTGGTAGCGCCAGCGCAGGGTCCAGAAGTCGTTGAGCCGCTCCCACCACACCCGGTGCGCCGCCGCGGCCAGCTCGGCGCCGTCCGCGCCCGTCGCCCGCCGGTACGCGCGCGCGTACGCCCGCACCTTCTCCAGGGCCAGCTCCCCCTCCGGCCGTACGAAGAAGATCGCGGCGGCCCTGACCGCCTCCTCGGCCCTGGGGCGGACCCCGAGCCGGTCCCAGTCGACGATCGCGGCGGGCTCCGCGCCCCGGTACAGCAGGTTCAGCGGGTGGAAGTCCCCGTGCACCCAGCCGGCGGCGGAGGCGGGCGGCGGCCGGTGGTGGGCGTGCTGCGCGAGCAGCCTGCGCCGCTCCCTGAGCCGGTGCTCGGCGAGCGCGTCGAAGCTGTCGCGGGGGCGGTGTGCGCGGGCGAGACGGAGCAGCTCCTCGATGGCCCGGAAGGTGTCCTCGGGGCGGGCGCTCTCGTGTTCGCCGCCCGGCGGCGGGGACTCCATGACCTGCTCCAGGCAGGTGTGGACGCGGCCGAGGAGGGTGCCGAGGCGGCGGGAGCAGCCGGTGGAGAGCTGGGCGCCGTCGCGGTGGCGGCCGTCGACCCAGGGGTGCAGGGCGTAGCAGTGGCCGCCGAGGAGGGCGACCGTGCGGCCCCGGCTGTCGGGGAGCGGCGGCGCCACGGGCAGGCCGAGGGCGTGTAAGCGCTGGGTGGCGCGGTGCTGGCGGGTGATGGTGGCCCGGTCCGAGGTGGGGGCGTCCAGGTGCTGCTTGAGGAAGTACGCCCCGCGGGTGGTGGAGAGCCGGTAGCCGCGGTTGAGCAGTCCCTCGGTCACGGGGACGCAGGAGAGGGGCTCGCCCACGTCCGTGTAGCGACGCAGGAGGGGGCGGACGGGCGGAGCGTGGGGTGCAGATGAGCGCGGCACTCCGCAGATGTTAGATCACGCTGCGTGGTGGAGGCGTCGCTCCAAGGTGCGGGGGTCGGTACCGGCCTCGGGAACGGTCTCGGGACGGGGGGCGGAGCCGGCTTCACGGGGGCCGGAGCCGACTTCACGGCGATCGGAGCCGATTCCGGTGCGGGGATCGGAGCCGGCTTCGGGGGCGGTCTCGGGGCGGCCCTGAGGACCGGCCTCGGGCCCGGCCTCGGAAGGCCTCTCGCCGGGCGCCCCGCCGGACGCCCCTGCAGCGGGCTCCGAAGGGGTCTCGGGGCCGTCCTCGGCCGCCTCCCGCGTCGGGCCCTCCGTGAGGGCCCCAGCAGGGCTCACGGCCCGCGCCCCGGCTCCCGCGTCCTCCCTGTAGTCCAGCTCGTGGACCGTCACGAACTGCGGCTCGATCCGCATGAACACCGGGGAGAAGGGCTCGCCGTCCACCCGCACGGGCTCGGGGCCGAAGGCCGCCAGCTCCTCCGCGGTCGGCTCGACGATCTCCGCCGTGCCCGTGAACTGCACGGACCAGATGTGCTCGGCGCCGGAGTCGCAGTTGTCCGCGCCGTACGCCACCACGCTGCCGTTGCAGGCGCGGTGGTAGCCGAGGCCCCGGTGCATCCGGAGCAGGACGCGGCCGTCGGCCACGACGTGGCGGGCGGGGGCGACGAACGGCATCGCCCGCATGCTCGTCGCCACCCGGCCGTACGACACACGGCCCAGCAGTTCGATGGCGCGGATCTCGTCGGTGGACATGGCCTCCACTCTCCGCCACCGGCGCCGTGTCGGAAAAGGGGCCCCTGCCCCGGTTCGAGGGGCCGTAGGTCCCGAGAACGGGCCGTCGGCCCGCCCCGGCCCTGGTGCGGGCCGGGCCGACGGGCGTCAGTGACGTTCGGCCTGGAGCCGGGCCACGTACGCCGCCGCCTGCGAGCGCCGCTCCATGCCCAGCTTCGACAGCAGGCTGGAGACGTAGTTCTTGATGGTCTTCTCCGCGAGGTGGAGCCGCTCGCCGATGACCCGGTTGGTCAGGCCCTCGCCGATCAGGTCGAGGATCCTGCGCTCCTGCTCCGTCAGGTTGGCGAGCCTGTCGTCGCCCTTCGGGCTGTTGCCGTCGCGCAGCCGCTCCAGGACCCGGGCGGTGGCCACCGGGTCCAGCAGGGACCTGCCGGCCGCGACGTCCCGCACGGCGTTCAGCAGCTCGTTGCCCCGGATCGCCTTGAGGACGTAGCCCGAGGCCCCGGCCATGATCGCGTCGAAGAGCGCCTCGTCGTCCGCGTACGAGGTCAGCATCAGGCAGTTGATCGACTCGTCCCGCGAGCGGATCTCCCGGCACACCTCCACCCCGCTGCCGTCGGGCAGCCGGACGTCGAGCACGGCGACGTCCGGGCGGGTCGCGGGGATCCTGACCAGCGCGTCCGCCGCCGTCCCGGCCTCGCCGACCACCTCGATGTCGTCCTCCACGGAGAGCAGCTCGTGGACGCCGCGCCGGACGACTTCATGGTCGTCCAGCAGAAATACCCGGATTTTTCCATCTTCGCGCACGCGGTCAGTCTCACATATTGGGTCTTCCGGCGCCCGGGGTGCGCGGGATAACGTGCCGGGTGTTCCGACGACGGCGTCGGGCCGTTGTCCATGCTCTGACCAGGGATGAGTCCCCCTTTTCTCGATTTACTTGGAAATCCAAGCAAAATCGCAGGTCAAGTGGGGTTTCGCGGGAATGCCGCGTAATGGGTAACGTGCCTATGACGGCGCTCGCCGGGGCACCTTTCACGCCCGACTCCGGCCGCGTCGCACCCACCCCGTGCGAAGGTACGGACAAGGCGGAGCCGCACTGGCCTCACCGGCGAACCCGGGGGCCGGACCGACGGAGGAGCACGCACGTGACCGTGGAGAGCACTGCCGCGCGCAAGACGACGCGACGCAGCAGCGGCACCAAGCGCACCGCAAGCGCGAGCACGAGCACCACCAAGAAGGCGACGGCCGCCACGGCCTCGGAGCCCGAGCTCGTTCAGCTGCTGACGCCCGAGGGGGAGCGCGTCCAGCACCCCGACTACGACATCGATCTGAGCGCCGAGGAACTGCGCGGTCTGTACCGCGACATGGTCCTCACCCGACGCTTCGACGCCGAGGCGACCGCCCTGCAGCGTCAGGGCGAGCTGGGCCTGTGGGCCTCGCTGCTCGGCCAGGAGGCCGCCCAGATCGGTTCGGGCCGGGCCCTGCGCGATGACGACTACGTCTTCCCGACCTATCGCGAGCACGGCGTCGCCTGGTGCCGCGGGGTCGACCCGACGAACCTGCTGGGAATGTTCCGCGGTGTGAACAACGGCGGCTGGGACCCCAACAGCAACAATTTCCACCTGTACACGATCGTCCTCGGCTCGCAGACCCTGCACGCCACCGGCTATGCCATGGGCATCGCCAAGGACGGCGCGGACTCCGCCGTGCTCGCCTACTTCGGTGACGGCGCCTCCAGCCAGGGCGACGTCAACGAGTCGTTCGTCTTCTCCGCGGTCTACAACGCTCCGGTCGTGTTCTTCTGCCAGAACAACCAGTGGGCCATTTCCGAGCCCATCGAGAAGCAGACCCGTGTCCCGCTCTACCAGCGCGCCCGCGGCTTCGGCTTCCCCGGCGTCCGCGTCGACGGCAACGACGTCCTCGCCTGCCTCGCCGTGACCAGGGCGGCCCTGGAGCGCGCCCGCCGCGGCGAGGGCCCGACCCTGGTCGAGGCCTTCACCTACCGCATGGCCGCCCACACCACCTCCGACGACCCGACGCGCTACCGCCGCGACGCGGAGCGCGAGGCGTGGGAGGCCAAGGACCCGATCCTCCGCCTGAAGGCGTACCTGGAGAACGAGGGCCACGCCGACGCGGCCTTCTTCGAGGAGCTGGAAGCGGAGAGCGAGGCCCTCGGCAAGAACGTCCGCGAGGTCGTCCGCGCCATGCCCGTCCCGGACCACATGGCGATGTTCGACCACACCTACGCGGACGGGCACGCGCTCGTCGACGAGGAGCGCGCGCAGTTCGCCGCCTACCAGGAGTCCTTCACGGGCGGAGAGGCCGAGTAATCATGGCTGTTCAGAAGCTTCCCCTGGCGAAGGCGCTCAACGAGTCGCTGCGCAAGGCCCTGGAGACCGACCCCAAGGTCGTCATCATGGGCCTGGACGTCGGCAAGCTCGGCGGTGTCTTCCGGATCACCGACGGTCTGCAGAAGGACTTCGGCGAGGACCGGGTCGTCGACACCCCGCTCGCCGAGTCCGGCATCGTCGGCACCGCCATCGGTCTCGCCCTGCGCGGCTACCGGCCGGTCGTGGAGATCCAGTTCGACGGCTTCGTCTTCCCGGCGTACGACCAGATCGTCACGCAGCTGGCGAAGATGCGGGCCCGTTCGCTCGGCACCGTGAAGATGCCGGTCGTCATCCGGATCCCGTACGGCGGCGGCATCGGCGCCGTCGAGCACCACTCCGAGTCCCCCGAGTCGCTCTTCGCGCACGTCGCGGGCCTCAAGGTCGTCACCCCGGCGAACTCCTCCGACGCGTACTGGATGCTCCAGCAGGCGATCCAGAGCGACGACCCGGTCATCTTCTTCGAGCCCAAGCGCCGCTACTGGGACAAGGGCGAGGTCGACACCGAGGCCATCCCCGGCGAGCTGCACAAGGCCCGGGTCGCCCGCGAGGGCACGGACCTCACCCTCGTCGCCTACGGCCCGATGGTGAAGACCTGCCTGGAGGCTGCCGCGGCCGCCGCCGAGGAGGGCAAGTCGATCGAGGTCGTGGACCTGCGCTCGATCTCCCCCCTCGACTTCGACACCATCCAGGCCTCGGTCGAGAAGACCCGCCGCCTGGTCGTCGTCCACGAGGCGCCGGTGTTCTTCGGCTCCGGCGCGGAAATCGCCGCCCGGATCACCGAGCGCTGCTTCTACCACCTGGAAGCCCCCGTCCTGCGGGTCGGCGGCTACCACGCGCCGTACCCGCCGGCGCGCCTGGAGGAGGAGTACCTGCCGGGCCTGGACCGCGTGCTCGACGCCGTCGACCGCTCGCTGGCGTACTGAGGAGAGCACCGTGACGATCCGCGAATTCAAGATGCCCGACGTGGGCGAGGGCCTGACCGAGGCCGAGATCCTCAAGTGGTACGTCCAGCCCGGTGACACCGTCACCGACGGCCAGGTCGTGATCGAGGTCGAGACGGCCAAGGCCGCCGTCGAGCTGCCGATTCCCTTCGACGGGACGGTCCACGAGCTCCTCTTCCCCGAGGGCACCACGGTCGACGTCGGCCAGGTCATCATCTCGGTGAACGTGGGCGGTGGCGCCGAGCCCGAGGCCCCGGCGGCCCCGGCCGTGGCGGCCGCTCCCGTCCAGGAGCCGGTGGCCGAGCCGGAGACCGCCCAGTCGGAGGGCCGTCAGCCGGTCCTCGTCGGCTACGGCGTGGCCGCGAGCTCGACCAAGCGGCGCGCCCGCAAGGCGACGCCGGGCGCCCCGGCCCAGGCGGCCGAGGTCGCCGCGCCCGCCCCGGTGGTCCCCGAGCAGCTGAACGGCCACGGTCCCGTGACCGGCCGCCCGCTGGCCAAGCCGCCGGTGCGCAAGCTCGCCAAGGACCTCGGCGTCGACCTGGCGACGGTCACCCCGACCGGCCCGGACGGGATCATCACCCGGGAGGACGTCCACGCGGCGGCCGCTCCGGCGCCCGCCCCGGTCGTCGAGGCTCCCGCGCCGGTGGCGGCACCGGCCCCGGTCGCGGCGCCCGCCGCCGCGCCGGCCGCGGCGTCCGACGCCCGGGAGACCCGTGTGCCCATCAAGGGCGTGCGGAAGGCCACGGCGGCGGCGATGGTCGGTTCGGCCTTCACCGCCCCGCACGTCACCGAGTTCGTGACCTTCGACATCACGCGCACGATGAAGCTGGTCGAGGAGCTCAAGTCCGACAAGGACATGGCGGGCCTGCGGGTCAACCCGCTCCTCATCATCGCCAAGGCCGTCCTGGTGGCGGTCAGGCGCAACCCGGAGATCAACGCGGCCTGGGACGAGGCGGCGCAGGAGATCGTCCTCAAGCACTACGTGAACCTGGGCATCGCCGCGGCCACCCCGCGCGGTCTGATCGTGCCGAACATCAAGGACGCGCACGCCCAGACCCTGCCCGAGCTCTCGCAGTCCCTGAGCGAGCTCGTCGCCACCGCCCGTGAGGGCAAGACGACCCCGGCGGCGATGCAGGGCGGCACCTTCACCATCACCAACGTCGGCGTCTTCGGCGTCGACACCGGTACGCCGATCCTGAACCCCGGCGAGTCCGCGATCCTCGCGGTCGGTGCGATCAAGCTCCAGCCGTGGGTCCACAAGGGCAAGGTGAAGCCGCGCCAGGTCACCACGCTGGCCCTCTCCTTCGACCACCGCCTGGTCGACGGCGAGCTCGGCTCCAAGTTCCTGGCGGACGTCGCCGCGATCCTGGAGAACCCGAAGAGGCTCATCACCTGGGCGTGACGCCCCATGTGACCGTTTCACGTGAAACATCCGGTGGTGGCACCAGCCGCCACCGGATGTTTGGGTTGAGGGCATGGACCTCCGCCTCGAACCGCCGCGCGGCGCCGGACCCGTACGCCTCGGCATGTCCCTCGACGAGGCGGTCGCCGCCGTCTCCCCCTGGGGCGAACCCCGCGTGCGCACCCGGCCGAACCGCGTCCCGGTGACCGTCTCGACCGCCTGCGACCGCGTCGGCGTCGAGGTCCTCCTGGAAGAGGAGAACACCGTCACGGCCGTCGAGCTGTGGTGGCCGGGGGAGCGGCGGGAGAGCTCGACCCGGGTGCTCCTGGCGGGTGTCGACGTGTTCCGTACGCCCGCCGACGAGCTGCTGAAGGGCCTTTCGGCGCACGACGCCGACGGCGAGGACCCGTTCGTCCCCGGCCTCTCGCTCGGCTTCACCCGCCGTACCTCCCAGGAGGTCCCGCGCCGGCCCGACGGCCTCCCCGTGCACTTCACCTCCGTCCTCGTCGGCGGCGAGGACTACTACGGGTACCGGCTCCGATGAGGCTCCGGTAAGCAGTCCATGATGCGGACGCGGCTGTCTGTTGCACCCCTGTTGTATCTATGCTGTGCGCATGCCATCAGCGCCAGCCGGTCCCGCCCCCCTGCCCACCAAGCAGCCCCCCGCTGCCGACCGCGTCTACATGCACGTCAAGCAGGCCGTACTCGACCGGCGCTACGAGGGGGGAACCCTCCTCACCGAAGGCGAACTCGCCCAGGCCGTCGGGGTGTCCAGGACCCCCGTCCGCGAGGCGCTGCTCAAGCTGGAGATGGAAGGGCTGCTGAAGCTCTACCCGAAGAAGGGGGCGCTCGTCCTCGCCGTCTCCGCGCAGGAGATCGCCGATGTCGTCGAGACCCGGCTGCTCGTCGAGGAGTTCGCCGTCCGCCGGGCCGTGCCCGCGTCCGCCTCCCTGATCGCCCGCCTCGAAGAGCTCCTGGAGGAGCAGAAGCGGCACGCCGAGGCCGGTGACCTCGCCGAGGTCGCCGTCACCGACCGCTGCTTCCACGCCGAGATCGTCAAGCACGCCGGCAACCAGATCCTCGTCCGCCTCTACGACCAGCTCCGCGACCGCCAGCTCCGCATGGGCGTCGCCGTGATGCAGTCCCAGCCCGACCGTGTCGCCAAGAACATCGCCGAGCACGCCGAGATCCTCGACCGCGTCAAGGCCGGCGACGTCGAGGGCGCCGCGCACTGCGTCCGCCAGCACCTCAGCTGGGTCAAGGTCCTGGTCCGGGGTGAGGCCCGATGAGTCCGGTCAGCCTGCCCGACGATCCGCCCGGCGGCCGCCGGGCCGCCCTCGTCTGGGGCGTCGGCGTCGCCGTCTACTTCGTCGCCGTCATCTTCCGCACGTCCCTGGGCGTCGCCGGCCTCGACGCCGCCGACCGCTTCGACGTCAACGCCTCGGCGCTCTCCACCTTCTCCATCCTCCAGCTGCTCGTCTACGCCGGCATGCAGATACCCGTCGGCCTCATGGTCGACCGGCTCGGCACCAAGAAGGTCCTGGCCCTCGGCGTCGTGCTCTTCACCGTCGGCCAGCTGGGCTTCGCGCTCTCCCCCTCGTACGGCACGGCGCTCGCCTCCCGCGCCCTCCTCGGCTGCGGCGACGCCATGACCTTCATCAGCGTCCTGCGGCTCGGCAGCCGCTGGTTCCCCGCCCGCCGGGGCCCGCTCATCGGCCAGGTCGCCGCCCTCTTCGGCATGGCCGGCAACCTCGTCTCCACCGTCCTCATCGCCCGCGCCCTGCACGGCCTCGGCTGGACGACCACCTTCGTCGGCAGCTCCCTCGCCGGCGTCGTCGTCCTCGTCCTGCTGCTGCTCTTCCTCAAGGACCACCCCGAGGGGCACGCACCGGAGCCCGCCCGCCACGCGGGTGCCGCCTTCGTCCGCCGCCAGATCGCCGAGTCCTGGCGGGAGCCCGGCACCCGGCTCGGCATGTGGGTGCACTTCACCACCCAGTTCCCCGCCATGGTGTTCCTGCTGCTCTGGGGCCTGCCGTTCCTCGTCGAGGCGCAGGGCCTCTCCCGGTCCACCGCCGGCACGCTGCTCACCCTGGTCGTGCTGTCGAACATGGCCGTCGGCCTCGCGTACGGGCAGATCATCGCCCGCCACCACGCGGCCCGCGCCCCGCTCGCCCTCGGCACGGTCGCGGCCACCGCCCTGCTGTGGGGCACGACCCTCGCGTACCCCGGCGACCACGCGCCGATGTGGCTGCTCGTCACCCTCTGCCTGGTCCTCGGAGCCTGCGGACCGGCCTCGATGATCGGCTTCGACTTCGCCCGCCCGGCCAACCCGCCGGAGCGTCAGGGCACCGCCTCGGGCATCGTCAACATGGGCGGTTTCGTCGCCTCGATGACGACGCTGCTCGCCGTCGGCGTGCTGCTCGACGCGACCGGCGACGACTACCGGATCGCGTTCTCCTCGGTCTTCGTCCTGGAGGCGCTCGGCGTCGTGCAGATCCTCCGCCTCAAGGCCCGCACCCACCGCAGGGAACGGGAACGGCTCGTCGCCAGCCGCGTCGAGGCCGTGCACGTGCCCGTGTAGACACCGCCGCGATCCATGCGTGGAGAGCGCCGGGGTCCACGGAGGGAAACCGCCGCGATCCACGCGTGGAGAGCGCCGCGGCCTATCGGGGCGTCACCGCGAAGTTGTCCAGGATCGCCGCCGCCAGGTCCGCGTCGCCCTCGGTCTTGACCCGGTCGGCCACCTCGGCCGGCCGGACCCGGCCGCAGGCGAGGCGGACGAACGTCTCCCAGTCCGTCGCCAGCGTCACCGCGGGGCCCAGCGACGGCGCGCCGTCGATCGAACCGCGGCCCTCCGCGTCCACCCGCACCGTCCGCAGGAACTCCACCGGACCGGTCACGTCGAGCACCACCGCCGAGGACGGGGGCGCCCCCGCGTCCTTGGCGACCACGTCCGGCAGCGCCTCCAGGAGCACGTCCCGGGCCACGAGCGCCCCGGCCGAGTCCAGGTTCCCCGGCACGCCCAGCGCCGTCCGCAGGTCCTGCTCGTGCACCCACACGTCGAAGGCACGGTCCCGGTAGGCCCGTTCGAGGGTCCACTCGGCGCCGAGGGGGGCGCGTATCAGATGCTCGGGGGAGCGGTTCTCGTTGCGGAGCTGACGGGCCCGCCGGATGAGGATGTACTCCAGCTCCGAGGTCATCTCCGGGGAGGTGTGGTGCCGCCGCACATCGACCTGGACCTCCATGTAGCGGGCGAAGTCACTGCGCACGTGGTACAGGTCGCGGGGCAGGGAGTGGATCGGCCGCGGATCGCCGAGCATCTCCGTCTCCATGCCGATCACATGGGAGACGATGTCCCGCACCGACCAGCCGATGCACGGGGTCGGCCGGTTCCACTCGCCCTCCACGAGCGGCTGCACCAGCTCGGCTATCGCCTCGATGGAATGGGTCCAGGCGTCGGCGTAGTTCTGGAGGCTGGGATGGACGGTCACGGGACCCCTCGGCGGTTCTTCGGTGCGCGGGCTGAAAACACGACTGGGTGGGAGGCTCGGACGCTAAGTTACGCTGCCCGAAGGCACCCCGGCAGTGCTTTCGTGTGACGATCGTAGGCCGGTGTTGACGGCTCGAATGCCAGGACGGTGGTAGTGTGCGCGCCTCGCTGATCCAGATCGCGGTAGACCCGGACGAACCGGTCGATGCCCGTCGCGCCCGTGCGTCGCGTCTCGTACGGGAGGAATCCGGCCACGCAGACCTCGTGGTCCTGCCGGAACTGTGGACCGTCGGAGCCTTCGCGTCCGACCTCTTCGCCGCCGAGTCCGAGCCCTTGAACGGCCCCACCCACCGGGCGATGGCGGAGGCCGCCCGTGACGCCGGGGTCTGGCTGCACGCCGGCTCCTTCGTCGAGGCGGAGGGCGGCGCCCTCTACAACACCTCGCTCGTCCTCTCCCCCGACGGCGAACTCGTCGCCTCCTACCGGAAGATCCACCGCTTCGGCTTCGACAAGGGCGAGGCCGTGCTGATGGCCGCCGGGGAGGACCTCGTCACCGTCGACCTGCCGCACCTCACCGTCGGCGTCGGCACCTGCTACGACCTGCGCTTCCCCGAACTCTTCCGCGGCCTCGTCGACGCGGGCGCCCAGGCCTTCGTCGTCCCGGCCGGCTGGCCCGCCCGCCGACGGGCCCACTGGACCCTCCTGGCCCGGGCCCGGGCCGTCGAGAACCAGGCGTACGTCCTCGCCTGCGGCACCGCAGGCACCCACGCGGGCGTGGAGCAGGCCGGGCACTCGATCGTCGTCGACCCCTGGGGCGAGACCCTCGCGGAGGCCGGTCCGGACGAGGAGATCCTGCGGGTCGTCCTCGACCCGGCGAAGGTCCGGACGACCCGCGAGGAGTTCCCCGCGCTCAAGGACCGGGTGCTCGGAGTCGCGACGCCACGCAACCGCCGGGCCTGAGAAGCACACCCGCCGCGCCCGGGCCCCGGCCCGGCGGCCTCCCGTCAGGCCCGCCCGCCGGGCCCGGGACGTGCACCCGCCGCGCCCGGGCCCCGGCCGGGACGGCCTCCCGCGAGGCCGCCCGCCGGGGGGCCGGGCCTTCTTCGAGAGGCACCTCGTGAACGACCAGGAGAAGGCGGCCGTCGCCGCCTTCGCCGGGCTCTTCGGACCTCCGCCCGAGCCGCCCGCCGCCCCGGCCCCGCCCGTCGACTGGGAGGCGGTCGAGGAATGGCTGGGGCTGCCCCTGCCCGCCGACTACAAGGCCGTGGCCACCGCCTACGGCCCGCTCGACATCGGCGAACGGCTCTGGCTCCACACCCCGTTCGCCGGCGACGCGGAGCTCTTCGACTACGGCCGCTTCGTCGAGGAGGGCCGCCGGGACGCCCCCGGCGTCCTCCCCTTCGGCGCCACCCGCATGGCCGACACCCTGTACTGGGACACCACCGCCTCCGACGACCCGGACCGATGGCCCGTCGTCGTCCACGTGCAGGACCTCGCGAACGCAGGCAAGGACCCCTGGCTCCGCCCCGGCACCACCCTCCTGCCCACCCTCGCCGGATTCGTCGCAGACGGCCTGCGCCCGGTCCTCGCCCGCAGCGGCCTCGCCGGCGGCGGACCGTCCGCCTGGACCCCGCCGCCCCGCCGCCCCGAACCGACCCCCGAGCAGCGCGCGGCGCTCGCCGCCGGCACCGGCCTCGGCACCCTCACCGCCCTGATCCCGCCGCCCGCCGATCCGTACCTCGGCGAGCAGAGCTGGGAGTGGCTGCACGAGCGCCTCGGCACCCGCCTCCCCACCGAGTACGTCCGCCTGATGGAGACGTACGGCGGCGGGGAGTGGTGCCAGTGGCTCCGCTTCAGCGTCCCGCTGGGCACCGGGCACTACGACCTGGCGGGCACGGAGGAGTGGTACGGCGACGCCTACCGCGGCCTGCGCGCGAACCACCCCCAGTACCACCCGCTGGCCGTCTGGCCCGAACCGGGCGGCTTCCTGCCCTTCGCCGACACCGTCGACGGCGACCAGCTGTGCTGGCTCACCGAGGGCGACACCCCCGACGACTGGCCCCTGATCGTCATCCCGCGCCACGCCGACCAGGGCCCGCCGCTCACCGGCACCCTCACCGAGACCCTGCTCGCCTGGCTGCGCGGCGAACTCCGCACGGAAGGCCTCCCCGGCCTCGTACGCCCCCATGAGGACCCGCTGGACGTCATCGACTTCGATCCGTACGGCCCGGCGGACGACTAGATCCCGACCGACGACCAGGGCCCCACGGACCAGGGCCCCACGGACCAGGGCCCGACGGACCAGAACCCGACCGACGACCAGGGCCCGACGGACGGCCTCAGTAGGAGGCCTCGGTCCAGAAGTGGGCGGCCCGGGAGAGCCCCGCCCTCACCGCGCCGATCCGCGTCAGGGCGGAGCGGTCGACACCGGCGAAGACCAGGCCGAGGGCGAGATCCCCGCCCTCGGCACGCCCACCGACGTGCACGGAGAGCCTGCGGCCCTTGCCACGGCCGGTCCCGCGGACGGTGATCGTGACGCCGGGGTCCTCGTCGTCGGCGGCGCGGGTCAGGACGTAGCCGTGCCTGTCGAGGGCGGCGAGCCGGTAGTGGTCGCCCGCGTACCGCATCGCCAGGGACCGCTGCTCCGACGTGACGCCGAAACGGTTCCGCGTCACGTACACCACCCGGTCGCCGACCCGCAGCGTGAAGCGGTTGAGGGTCGGCAGCCGGATCCCCTCGACGTGTGCCCCGCGCGCCTCGAAGGAGGCGGTCGGCAGGAGGCCGCCGCGCACCTCCGAGACGATCGAATCGGGAGAGGTGCGGGGAAGGGGACAGGTCAGCGTGATCTCGCCGAACTCCGGCGAGACCCCCTTCCAGCCGGCCCGGTGGTCGTGCCGGTCCCCCTCCCGCCACGCCCGCAGGTCGAACGGTGTCACCCGGGTGTGCATCTCTCTCCGGCTCCGGCTCGGTCCCGGCCGTGCGCGCGGCACGGCCCTCCTCCCGCGCATGGTTCCGTGGCGACCCACGGCACGCAAGGCCGTGACCAATCCGCGAGGATTGGACCTGGGAAGCCGAACGGCCTTTGCGCAGACTGAGTTCATGACCCACGCCGAACCCGTGTCCCCCCGCCCCGAGACCCTCACCGTCCACCCGCCGCACGTCGAGATCACGGGCAGCAGGCCCCTGGGCGTGCCCCTGCACCAGGGCCACGTCTTCGCCTTCGACTCGGCCGACGCCCTCGCCGAGGGGTTCACCTCGCCGGACGCCTTCCTTTACTCCCGCCTCGGCAACCCCACCGTCCGCACCCTGGAGGACGCCGTCGCCCGCCTGGAGGGCGGGGTCGCCGCCCGGTCCTTCGCCTCCGGCATGGGCGCCGTCAACGCCGTCCTCTTCGGCCTGCTCTCCGGCGGCGACCACGTCATCGCCCAGACCTGCCTGTACGGCGGCACGTACGCCGTCCTCACCGACCTCGCCGCCCGCTGGGGCGTCCACGTCACGTACGTCTCCGGCGACGACCCGGAGGAGGTGCGGGCGGCCCTGCGCCCCGAGACCCGGCTCCTCTACCTGGAGACCATCGCCAACCCCACCACCCGCGTCGCCGACGTCCCCGCGCTCGCCGCCGTCGCCGCCGAGGCCGGGGTCCCCGTCGCCGTCGACAACACCTTCGCCTCCCCGCTGCTCTGCCGCCCCCTCGACCACGGCGCCGACATCGTCGTCCACTCCGCCACCAAGTACCTGGCCGGGCACGCGGACGTCCTCGGCGGCGTCGCCGTCTTCAAGGACCCCGAGCTGTACGGCAGGGTCCGCCACCACTCCGTCGAACAGGGCGCGTCCACCGACCCGTTCGCCGCCTGGCTCACCCTGCGCGGCATGCAGACCCTCTCCCTGCGCATGGAGCGCCAGTGCGCGAGCGCCGCCGAACTCGCCGCCCGGCTCGAAACCCACCCGGCGGTCCGGGCCGTCCGCCACCCGGCCCTCGCCAGCCACCCGGACCGGGCGATCGCCGCACGCCTGCTGCCCGCCGGCGGCGGCGGGGTGGTCTCGGTCGACCTCGCGGGCGGCCGGGAGGCGGGCCGCACCTTCGTCGAGGCGGTACGGCTCGCCTCCCTGAGCGTCTCCCTCGGCGACGTGAAGACGCTGGTCATGCACCCGGCGTCCACCTCCCACCACCAGCTCGACGCGACGGCGCTCGCCGCGGCCGGCATCGGCGCCGGCACGGTGCGGCTCTCGGTCGGCATCGAGCACGTCGAGGACCTCTGGACGGACCTGGAGCAGGCGCTGGGGAAGGCCGCCTAGTCCTCCCGTTCCCGCTCCGCCATCCGGATGACGCACACGGCGACCGCGATCTGCAGCGCCGCGTCCGCGTCCTCGCGGACCACGTTCACCGCGTACGTGTCGCGGACGTGGAACCACTGCCGGGAGATGTGGGCCAGGAGTTCACCCTCGTACTCGACGGTGAACTCCCGGTCCAGGATCCGGCCGCTGACGTCCAGTTCGGTCCCGTCGACGAGCATCACCCGGTAGTGGTTCCGGAGCAGGGAGAGCCGCTTGCGGCGGACGGTCGCGAGCGGACGGTCGCCCCGCTCGATCGTCATCGCGTCCCGCAGGCTGAACATCTTCTGCCGCAGGGTGACGAGGACCTGCCCGTCGGGGGCCTTCAACTCCAGGGTGTCGCGCAGCCGCAGGGCCTTGCCGTCGACGAGGAAGGCGTGGCGGCCCTGCTCGTCCTCGATCCAGTAGTCGTCGCCGATCGCGAAGAGTTTGTCCCGTACGAGATATTTCACGCGCCTATGTGTGCCCGGCCAGGGGCGTTTCTCACCCGAAGTAGCGGGTGAACGGCTCCGGAGACGCGCCGAGCATCTCGCCGAACGGCGCGTCGAGCTGATGGATCAGCAGCACGGTGAAGGCGATGAACCCGGAGAGCCCCATCACCATCACCACGTGCGTCACGCTCCTCCTGATCCCGAAGAGGAACATGAACGCCAGCGTCAGCGCACCGCCGATCAGCAGCCCCGTCCACAGCACGGGGGAGAGCCGCTCCTGTGCCGCCGCCTCCCGGCCCCGCCGCGCGTCGTCGATGTAGCCGAGCTGGGCCAGGACCTCCTGGGCCGCGATCTGCTCCGGCACCTCGGCCGAGTCCCCGACCTCGCCGGCCCTCCGGAGCCGGTCGAGCAGCCGCCAGCCGGACGGGTCGAGCTGTTCGCGCTCCGCCATCCTCGGCCATTCCACGCCGACGACGTGGTCGGCGTACGCACGGGCCGCCTCCCTCAGGGGCTGCCGCTGGGCGGCGGGCAACGCGTCCGCGAGGAGATACGTCTGGTGCAGGGCGCTGGCCTCGGCCTGGACGTTGTCGGCGGCGTCGGAACGGGTGTCCCAGACGGACACCAGACAGAGGCCCAGCACCACGGCGTAGAGGACCGAGACCATCATGGCGATGTACTCGGCGACGTCCTCGCGCGGTTCCTCGTCCTCGCCGCCCGGGAAGAACCTGGTCTTGGCGAAGACGGCGAGGGCGGAGACGAACGCGACCCCGAGGACGACGACGAGCGTCTCGAACAGGGCCACGGTCACTTCACCCGGCTGCCGAGCAGGGCGGCCGCGAGGGCCGCCGGGATCAGGAGGAGCAGCAGCATCGCCACGACCCCGAACTCGTGCGCCTCCCGCGCCCGACGCCGCAACCGCCCCGGCAGCCCCTCGTCGTCCGGCACGGCCTCGGCCCGCTGCCGCTGCCTGTCGCCGGTCGGGGGCACCGTCTCCGGCACGTCCCGGGGCGGGGCCACGGGGACGGCGGCGGCGGTACGGGCCGGTGCCGGCGGGACACGGGTCGGGGCGGTTCGCGGTACGGACGGGGGGAGGGCGGGCGGAGCGGCGGGAGGCACGGCCTGAGCCACACCTCCGGAAACGGCACCTGGGGGCGCCGGAGCCCCTGGAGTCCCCAGAGTCCCTAGAGCCCCCGGAGCCCCTGGAACCGCAGGGGCTCCCGGTGCACCGGCGACACCTGCGGTCCCGGCGCCGGCGCCGGCGCCAGGAACCCCGGCGGCCCCGGCGGCACCAGCAGCCCCGGCGCCGGCGGCCCCGGCCGCCGACCCGGCCCCTCCAGAAGCCCCCGCCCCTCCAGAATCCCCAGCTCCTCCAGAAGCACCGGCCCCTCCAGAAGCCCCGGCCACCCCAGAGGTTCCCGCAGCCCCAGAGGCCCCCGCCGGACCCCCCACCCCACTCCTCGCACTCCCCCCGCCCGCTCCACTCCCCCCACTCCCCCCGCCGCCTCCACTCCCCCCGCTCCCCCCACCGCCCACCGCCCCCGGTGTCGGCGAAAGGACGGTGAAAGCGGTGGAGGAGCGGGCGGTGAGCGTCGGTGCGGGCACGAGGGAGCCCCCGGCGTCGAGGGTCGGGACCCGGTCGCTGCCGGTGGCGAGTCCGGTGCTGCGGTGGGTGCCGGGCGGGCGCCGGACGGTGGCCGTGCAGCGGACCGAGGCGCCCGGGAGGAGCAGGGGCACGGTCCCGGCGCGCCCGCCGCAGTCGACGGCGCCGGGGCCGAGCCGCAGGGCGGTGTCCTCGACGCGTACGGCGTGGAGGGTCTGGTTGCCCCGGTTGGCCACGGTGTACGTGACGGCGGCCCGGCCGTCCCGGACCGCGACCCGCTCGGTGAGCACGAGGCCTCCGGCGACGCCGACGTACCCGGAGCGGGCGGTCGCGCCGATCCGTCGGCCGAGGGACGGGACGTCACCCTCGGCCCGCGCGGTGGCGAGGTGCGCGCCGGGCAGGGCGCGGAAACGGGCGACGCACTCCGTCTCCCCGAGCGCGGCGAGCGGCTGCCGGGGGCACCGTACGGCCCCGTCGGGCGCGCCCGGGTCGACGACCCGCACCCCGTACAGATGCGCCTCGCCCCGGTTCACCAGGCGGTACCGCTTCACGATCCGCGCCCCGACCCGTACCGCCGGCGGGCGCACCGCGCTGTCGGAGCGCTCGTTCACGGTGACGGTCATCCGCAGGGCCCCGTCCCCGGCCCCACCGGCCCACGCGGCGGCTCCGGGCAGTGCGGCGGCTCCGGGCAGCGCGAGCAGCACCGCCGTCAGCAGTCCCCCGCTCACCCGGCGGCCGTAATAGTCCGATGATCTGCCCGCGCGCGTCATGCGCCCCATGCCACCGCCCGCCCCCGGCCCACCCGCACCCGGGACACGCCCCGGCCCCCCACCCGGCCCCCGTTTTCCACCCGTACGGCACCCTTGAACCATGAACGACTCCGCGCACACCCCCGCGCCCCGCCGTGCCCGTGTCCGCGCCCCCGAGCTGATCGGCAAGGGCGGCTGGCTCAACACGGGTGGAGAACAACTGACCCTCGCCGACCTGCGAGGAAAGATCGTTCTGCTCGACTTCTGAAAATAGACAACAGAGCACCGAACTCTTCGCCACACTGAGTGTGTGCACCAAGACACGATCTGTGATCTCTACCTCCGCCTGTCCCTCGACCGGGACGGCAAGACCGCAATCGAACGGCAGGAAGCCGACTGCCGTGCCTGGGCCGAACGCAACGGACTGACCGTCCGCAAGGTCCACATAGACAGAGGGCGCTCCGGCTACAAGACCGTTGAGCGCAAGGGCTTCGACGCCGCGCTGGCGGCCGTCACGGCGGGCGTCGTCGGCACGCTGATCGTCTGGAAACTGGACCGCCTGTCCCGCAAAGGCATCGGCCAGGTGGGCAAGGTGCTGGACGACATTGAGAAGGTCGGCGGCCGTCTCGTCTCAGTCGTGGACGGCCTCGACACCTCGAACGACTCGGCGCGCACGGTGGTCGCGATGCTCGCTGAGCTGGCCCGGTCCGAGTCGAAGAATCTCGGGACGCGTGTCGGGCACGCGAAGCGCTACCTCCGCAGCAAGGGGCAGTGGATCGGCGGACAGCCTCCGTACGGGCTGCTCATCGACCCGAAGACCAAGAAGCTCGTCCATGACCCGGAGCACGCCGTCTATGCCCGCCTGATCGCGGATGAAGCCCTCGCCGGGACATCGTTGGTCAAGATCGCCCGACGCCTCAACGAGTACGAGATCCTCTCGCCCAGGGGCGGGCAGTGGAACGCGGCCAGCATCATGCAGCTCCTTCGTTCCCCTGCATTCGCCGGCCTGATGCCGGAGACCGAGAGCGTCGAGACGGATGACGGCGAGCGGAAGTACACGGGCAGGGTTTTCCCGTACCGCGATCCCGAGACACTGGACACTGTCGAGATCGGCGAGGGGATCATCACGGTCGGAGAGCGCGAACAGATCATCCGCACGCTGGAGTCGAGAACGTTCGTGCACGCAGGAAAGCGGCGACCGAAGCCGGAAGGGACGGCGCTGCTCACGGGACTCGTCTTCTGCGCGGTTCCTGGCTGCGGCCGCCGGATGCACCGTGTGGGTGGCAGCTATCAGTGCATGGCCCGCCGCGCGGGCAACCAGTGCATCGGGGCGTCGGCGTTGGCTGAGGCGGTGGACCAGTACGTGACGGAACAGTTCCTCACCAAGCTGCCGGCGCTCGAACCGGACGACCCGCTGCTTGTCGCGATCGCAGATCGCTGGGTGCACCGTGTGGACCCGGAGACCTTCGCGAAACGTGATGCCCTCACTGCGGAGATCCAGGACGAGGAAGCACGCCTGGCTGATCTGGAAGATGCGCGATACGTGCGTGGTGAGTTCAGCGGCGCCGCAGCTGTGGAGCGCTACAACCGGCTTTCAGAGCGCCTGAGGGGGCGTATCCAGGGGCTTCGCGCCGATCTGAACAAGCTCCCCATGCCATCCGTGGACGTGTCACCGATGCTCGACGGCCTCACCTTGCGTGAGGCATGGGCTGATGCGACGAACGAAGACCGGCGCAGTCGGTTGTCGCTCGCCATAGACCGGGTTGAGGTGAGCAAGGGAGTGCGCGGTCAGCGGATCATCCCCGAGCAACGCATCCAGATCCGTTGGGCGAAGCTGGTGGAAATCGAAACCCCCGCTTAAGCGCCCGTCGGCAGCGCGCAGGCGTGACGAAGTGACGGAATGACGCTCTCGCCCGGTTACCCCTTATAGAAGTGTTGTTGTTTCTATGAGTGGATCAGAAGTAATCGTCATTCCGTCACTTCGTCACTCGGGATGTGCAAAGTTCAGGCGAAGCCCTCGCAGCGGCCCCGGCCCCAGCTCGGAGAACACGACCTGGGTGTGCCGCTTTTTGGGGGCCGTATGCGCCTTGGCCTGGGAACACGTGCCACTAAAGGTTCGCGAACGACCCGGTTAACGCCCTTGAGGGCCGCTGAAGCCCTGTGAAACCGCACGGCGGGCACTTCAACATCCCTGAGACCCCGCGCTCGTCACCCTCGCGGTCTTGCGGGCCGTCCAGCGCAGGCGCGTGGAGGTGGACGACGTCGCCGACGCGGTGGCCGTGCGCATGGAGCGTCAGCGCGTCCTCTACGAGGGCGACCGGCGGTTTGCGTTTCTGGTTGAGGAATCGGTCTTGCGGAACGGGCTCGGTGGGACGGACGTGCAAGAGGAACAGCTCAGGCACCTCCTCACCATCGGCTCCCTGCCCAGCGTCAGCCTGGGCGTCGTTCCCAGCCGGACTGACCGGTCCCGGATGCCGGTGGAAGGGTTCTGGATCTTCGGCACCGGACAGGTCAACGTTGAGCTTGTCTCCGGTTACCTCACACTGACCCAGCCGAGCGAGGTTGCCGCGTACGCGGACACCTTTACCGAACTGGCCGACATGGCCGTCTATGGAGTGAAGGCCCGCACGCTGATCACGAGCGCCATTCAGTCGCTCAGGTGACGACTGTGCAACCTCGTGCGATCTTCTGGGAGTTGCAGCTCCGGCGTTCCTAGCGTGGTCGCTACACGGACGACACGAGGAGCGGGGCCGTGAAGGCGATCACGTATGCGCAATCCCCGGTAGAGCTGCCGTTGCGAACAGACCCGGAGCCCGTACCGGTGGCCAGCTGCGGGGTCTGCGCCGCCCTGGCCGCACAGCGCCGGGAAGCCCGTCTCCGGGGCGACCACTCCACGGTCAGCGATTGCAACGTGGAGCTCCGGAACCACCCGCACCCCAAGGAAGCGGCATGACCGTGAGAGCCGTGCTCCGGTATGTCAGCTACGTCATGCACCGCCACCCTTCGGCGGAGACGACGGCCACAGCGCGGTGCCTGAACCCGGACTGCCGCTGGACTGCCGCGCCTACCGGGAACGCCGACGTGTGTACGGATATGTGCATCGAGCACACGGGCCGGACCGGTCACATGACCTTCCTGCGGGAGTTCTCGGAAATCGCCGTGGTTGAGCGCGCCCAGTGAGGGCGTCAGTCACCGACCTGGTGTTCCACGCGGTGGCGGAGGTACTCGTCCGGATGGGACCGGGCTATCGCCACGGCCGCGTCCACGAGATCGTGCAGTGCCGGCGGATAAGCCGACTTCCGGAGCGGCAGGCCCGGCAGGATGCAGCGCCGGACGTCCAGGTGCTCGTTGCTCACGAACTCGCGCAGCGCGGTTTCGTACCACTCGGCCCTCACGGTTGCGGCGTCGTCGGGTTCCGCCGGACCGGTGGCTGCGGGGTGCTCCGCCCGTACGGTGGGCATGCGCAGGGGTAGAGCCGACCAGTACCAGGCATTCGCTGCGCCCGCCCGCTCGAGGTCCGTGCCGGCCCGCAGGTATCCAAGCAGCGAGGCCTGGACCCGCCTGTGCCCGAACGCGTTCAGCGCGGGCTCGAGGAAATGGCGGTTGAAGCTCGGGTCGGGGTCGTAGACGGCTGCCTTGATCAGCGTCTGGAAGGACTCCTCGGAAAGGATCAGCTCCCGGCGGCAGGCCTTGTACAGCGCCGTCCGAGCATGGTTCACCCAGGTTCGTGGATCGTCGGGCTGCGGCTCCGGAGCGACATCGAGCCCGAGGACCCGGACGACCTCCGCCACGCATCTGGCGAACACCTCCCTACGGTCCTCCACCGGCCCCGGCAGCGCCAGGAACCCCTGAACCGTCCGCGCCGTCTCGCCGGCAGTCTTCTCGTCCTCGTCCGTAGCCAACCTTCGGCCCCCTGTCGTAGGTCCTGCCGTACGCGTGTGATCCGACGTTCATACCAGGGTGGCAAGCTTGAAGGATGAACGATGCTGCCCCGGCGCCCACCCCCGCGCCTGCGCCCCGCCGCCGTGCCCGTGTCCGTGCCCCCGAGCTGATCGGCAAGGGCGGCTGGCTCAATACCGGAGGCAAAGAGCTCACCCTCGCCGACCTGCGAGGTAAGTGTGTTGTTGTAGATTTCTGGACCTTCTGCTGCGTGAACTGCCTGCACGTCCTCGACGAACTGCGGGACCTGGAGGAGAAGCACCGCGACACGCTCGTGATCGTCGGCGTGCACTCGCCGAAGTTCGTGCACGAGGCCGAGCACCAGGCCGTCGTCGACGCCGTCGAGCGGTACGAGGTGCACCACCCGGTGCTCGACGACCCGGAGCTCGCGACCTGGAAGCAGTACGCCGTGCGGGCGTGGCCGACGCTCGTCGTGATCGACCCCGAGGGGTACGTCGTCGCCCAGCACGCCGGCGAGGGGCACGCCAACGCGATCCGGACGCTCGTCGAGGAGCTGGAGGCCGAGCACGAGGCCAAGGGGACGCTGCGGCGCGGCGACGGGCCCTACGTGGCGCCCGAGCCGGTCGCGACCGACCTGCGCTTCCCCGGGAAGGCCGTCACGCTGCCGTCCGGGAACTTCCTCGTCTCCGACACCACCCGGCACCAGCTCGTCGAGCTCGCCGAGGACGGGGAGACCGTGGTGCGGCGGATCGGGGAGGGCGTCTTCCGGGAGCCCCAGGGGCTCGCGCTGCTTCCCGGCGGCAAGGTCGTCGTCGCCGACACCGTGAACCACGCCCTGCGCACGTACGACCCGGAGAGCGGGGCGATCGAGCTCGTCGCGGGCACCGGGAGGCAGTGGTGGCAGGGGTCCCCGACCTCCGGCCCCGCCCTCGAGGTCGACCTGTCCTCGCCGTGGGACGTCGCGTGGTGGCAGGGCAAGGTGTGGATCGCCATGGCCGGTGTGCACCAGCTGTGGACGTACGACCCGGAGAGCGGGACCGTCGGGGTCGCGGCCGGGACGACGAACGAGGGGCTCGTCGACGGGCCCGCCGCCGAGGCCTGGTTCGCGCAGCCCTCCGGGCTCGCGGCCACCGAGGACCGGCTGTGGATCGCCGACTCCGAGACCAGCGCGGTGCGCTGGATCGACACCGAGGGCGTCGTGCACACGGCGGTCGGCACCGGCCTCTTCGACTTCGGTCACCGTGACGGCGCCGCCGGCCAGGCGCTCTTCCAGCACCCGCTGGGCGTGACCGCGCTGCCCGACGGCTCGGTCGCCGTCTCCGACACGTACAACCACGCCCTGCGCCGCTTCGACCCCGCCACCGGCGAGGTCACGACCCTCGCCACCGATCTGCGCGAGCCCAGCGACGCGGTCCTCGTCGGCGGCGACATCGTGGTCGTCGAGTCGGCCCGGCACCGGCTGACCCGGCTGCGGCTGCCGGAGGAGGCCGTCCAGGTCGAGTCCGCCGCCTACCGGACGCAGCGCGAGGCCACCGAGGTCGCCCCGGGCCGGCTCCGCCTCGACGTCGTCTTCCAGGCACCGACCGGGCAGAAGCTGGACGAGCGGTACGGTCCCTCGACCCGCCTCCTGGTCTCCTCGACCCCGCCGGAGCTGCTGCTCGGCGGCGAGGGAACCGGGACGGACCTCTTCCGGGAGCTGGACCTGAACCCGGAGGTCACCGAGGGCGTGCTGCACGTGTCCGCGATGGCCGCTTCCTGCGACGACGACCCGGCCAACGAGTACCCGGCCTGCCACGTCCACCAGCAGGACTGGGGCGTCCCGGTGAAGGTCACGGCCGAGGGCGTCGCCCGGCTGCCGCTGATCCTCGCCGGCATGGACGGCTAGTCAGCGGACGATCCCCTGGTTCCTGGACGGGCGCCCCGCGGCCCCGTCCAGGCACCCCTCCACCCACGCCGCCGGATCGTGCGCGGCCCGCTCGCCGCCCATCCCCTGGCGCTCCATGTCGGCGCACTCGCCCTCGCGCAGGGGGCGCCACTTCACGATCCGGACGGCCTGGAGGTATCCGCCCTCGTAGGCGATGTCCGTGCCCCACGGGGGCCGTCCGTCGTACCGCGCGATCACGGCTCCGCCCGCCGCCGTGGCGAGCACGACGGCGGCGGCCAGGACGGCGGCGGACTTGCCCCGGGGCGGGCCCTCATGACGATGCATGAGGACGACCCTGCCCGGCGCGGCCTTTCGCGGATGTTTCGCCGGAGCCGATGCGGAGGCTCAGCCCTCCAGGAAGGCCACCAGGGCGTTCGCGAGGAGGTACGGGTCGTCCGCGCCGCAGAGTTCGCGGGCGCTGTGCATGGAGAGGATCGCGACGCCGATGTCGACGGTCGAGATGCCGTGCCGGGCGGCCGTGATCGGGCCGATCGTGGTGCCGCAGGGCATGTCGTTGTTGGAGACGAAGGACTGCCAGGGCACCCCCGCCTTCTCGCAGGCGGCGGCGAAGACCGCGCGGCCGCTGCCGTCGGTGGCGTACCGCTGGTTGACGTTCACCTTGAGGATCGGGCCGCCGTTGACGCGCGGGTGGTGCGTCGGGTCGTGGCGCTCCGTGTAGTTGGGGTGGACGGCGTGGCCGGTGTCGGAGGAGAGGCAGATCGTGCCGGCGAAGGCGCGTGCCCGGTCCTCGTAGGAGCCGCCGCGGGCGTAGACCGAGCGCTCCAGGACGTTGCCGAGGAGGGGGCCCTGGGCGCCGGTGTCGGCCTCGGAGCCGTTCTCCTCGTGGTCGAAGGCGGCGAGGACCGGGATGTACGGGAGGTCGTCGCGGCCCGCGAGGGAGGCGAGCGCGGCGACGCCGGCGTGGACGGAGAGGAGGTTGTCCATGCGCGGGCCGGCGAGGAGCTCGCGGTCGCGGCCGAGGTAGGCGGGGGCGTCGACGGCGTGGACCATGAGGTCCCAGCCGCTGACGTCCTCGGCATCGACGCCGGCCTCGGCGGCGACGAACTCGATCAGGTCGCCCTCGTGGACCTGCCCGATGCCCCAGATGGGCTGCATGTGGCGCTGGCGGTCGAGCTTGAGCCCGTCGTTGACCTGGCGGTCGAGGTGGATGGCGAGCTGCGGGACGCGCAGCAGCGGCCGGTCGACGTTGACGAGGTGGTGGCTGCCGTCGCGGAGGGTGAGGCGGCCGGCGAGGCCGAGGTCGCGGTCGAGCCAGGTGTTGAGCAGGGTCCCGCCGTAGATCTCGACGGCGATCTGCCGCCAGCCCTGGGCGCCCATGTCGGGCTGCGGCTTGACGCGCAGGTTGGGGGAGTCGGTGTGGGCGCCGACGATCCGGTACGGGGTGTGGGCGGTGGCGCCCGCAGGCACGTACCAGGCGATGATCGCGCCGCCGCGGACCACGTACTTCCCGCCGCTGGTCCCGTCCCAGGCCGCGGTCTCCTCCACCTTGCGGAAGCCGGCCTTCTCGAGCCGCGAGGCGGCGTTCGCCACCGCGTGGTACGGCGAGGGGGAAGCCGTCAGGAAGGCCATGAGGTCGTCGGTGTGGCCGCGGTCGAAGGGGCCGGCGGTGGGACGGGAAGCTGCGCTGCTCATGGGCTCACCTTACGCAGGAACCGGATTTCGAATACGGGGCCCCGGAAATGGCGCACCGGGGCCGGACCGGCCCCGGGCAGAGAGAACGGCCCGCCCCCCTCCCCGGGGACGGGCCGTTCGGTCGGAGCGAGGCGCGTCCTAGAACGCGGCCTCGTCCAGGTCCATCAGCGAGCCGTCGACGGCCTCGGCCAGCGCGCGCTCGGCGGAGACGCCGGGCAGGACGTTGGCGGCGAAGAACTTCGCGGCCGCGATCTTGCCCTGGTAGAACGCGACGTCCTTGCCGGTGGCGCCCTCGGCCAGCTTCTCGGCGGCGACGGCCGCACCCTTGAGGAGCAGGTAGCCGACGACGACGTCGCCGGAGGCGAGCAGCAGGCGGGTGGTGTTGAGGCCGACCTTGTAGATGTTCTTGACGTCCTCGCCGGTGGCGGTGAGGTCGGTGATCATCTTGCCGACGATGGCCTCCAGGTCGACGGCGGCCTTGGCGAGCGCGTCGCGGGCGCCGGCCAGCTCCTCGCCGCCGGTGCCGACCGCGAGGAACTTCTTGATCTCCTCGGACAGCGCGTTCAGGGAGGCGCCCTGGTCGCGGACGATCTTGCGGAAGAAGAAGTCCTGGCCCTGGATGGCCGTGGTGCCCTCGTAGAGGGTGTCGATCTTGGCGTCCCGGATGTACTGCTCGATCGGGTACTCCTGGAGGAAGCCGGAGCCGCCGAAGGTCTGGAGCGACTGCGCGAGCTGCTCGTAGCCCTTCTCGGAGCCGTAGCCCTTCACGATCGGCAGGAGCAGGTCGTTCAGGCCGTGCAGGGCCTTGGCGTCCTCGCCGGCCGCCTCCTTGATCGCGATCTCGTCCTGCACGGAGGCCGTGTAGAGGACGAGGGAGCGCATGCCCTCGGCGTACGCCTTCTGCGTCATCAGCGAGCGGCGGACGTCGGGGTGGTGCGTGATGGTGACCTTGGGCGCGGCCTTGTCCATGAAGTTGGCCAGGTCGGTGCCCTGGACGCGCTCCTTGGCGTACTCCAGGGCGTTGAGGTAGCCCGTGGAGAGGGTGGAGATCGCCTTCGTGCCGACCATCATGCGGGCGAACTCGATGATGAGGAACATCTGGCGGATGCCGTCGTGCTTGTCGCCGATCAGCCAGCCCTTGGCGGGGTGCTGGTCGCCGAAGGTCATCTCGCAGGTGTTGGACGCCTTGAGGCCCATCTTGTGCTCGACGTTGGTGGCGTAGACGCCGTTGCGCGCGCCCAGCTCGCCGGTCTCCCAGTCGAACTCGTACTTCGGGACGAGGAAGAGGCTCAGGCCCTTGGTGCCGGGGCCGGCGCCCTCGGGGCGGGCGAGGACGTAGTGGAGGATGTTCTCCTCCATGTCGTGCTCACCGGAGGTGATGAAGCGCTTGACGCCCTCGATGTGCCAGGAGCCGTCCTCCTGCTGGATGGCCTTGGTGCGGCCGGCGCCGACGTCCGAGCCCGCGTCGGGCTCGGTGAGGACCATGGTGGAGCCCCAGCGCTTCTCGACGGCGATCTGCGCGACCTTCTTCTGCGCCTCGTTGCCCTCGTTGTAGAGGATGCCGGCGAAGGCCGGGCCGGAGGAGTACATCCAGATGGCCGGGTTCGAGCCGAGGAGCAGCTCCGCGTAGGCCCAGATCAGGGAGCGGGGGGAGACGGTGCCGCCGATCTCCTCCGGGATGCCCAGGCGCCAGTACTCGGACTCCATGAAGGCGTTGTACGACTTCTTGAAGGTGGCGGGGACGGGCGCGGTGTTGGTCTCCGGGTCGAAGACCGGCGGGTTGCGGTCGGCGTCGGCGAAGGACTCCGCGAGCTCGTTCTCGGCGAGACGGCGGATCTCGTCGAGGATGCTCTTGGCGGTCTCGACGTCCATCTCCTCGAACGGCCCGGTGCCGTACACCTTGTCGCGGCCGAGGACCTCGAAGAGGTTGAACTCGATGTCGCGGAGATTCGACTTGTAGTGCCCCATGGCGACGGCTCCGTAAAGGCTCGGGGAGGCGGATGTCCTGGTACGCGCGTGTGCCGGCGCCCGTACTACCGACGAGTAGCCAACACTTCTCTACGATGATGCTACCCACCGGTAATAAGGGCAACCCCTATCCGGCCATCTGTGACGCGAGCCGCACGAAAAGGGCCCGGGGCACACGCCCCGGGCCCCTCTCGGGGGACGTGCGGTCCGTACGTCCCCCGAGCGCGCTCCGTACGGATTCGTCAGGTCGGTGCCCTCCGGGGCCCGGAAGCGGCCCGAGACGACGGTGACGGCGATCAGGTTCTTCCGCTTCGGGGCGGGCCTGGCCGGATCCGTCCGGATCCGCGCCCCGGTCTCCGCGAACACCATGCGGTGGGCGTCGTCGCGGACCGAGGACGGCAGGCCGTCGAGGGCGCCGACGGAGGCCGGGGAGGGCGTCGCGCACTCGTCACGCTGCTCCTGGCTCAGCCCGTTCCACCAGGCGGCGTTCCCCTCGGGCGACTTGAGGTGGAGGTCCTCGGCTCGCCCGCGGTGTTCCCGGCGCTGTGCCAGGGGCCCACGTCGGCCTTGCGGCCGGCTCCGCCGCCACCGCCACCGCCGTCCGGGGCGGCGGGCCCCGCGAGACTCGTGGTGGCGGGCGGTCCGCCGATGATCTCCTGCCATCCGGCGTCGAGCGCCGTCCGTCACCCCCGTGGTGGCCGAATCGCTTCCGCGAACCCGGCGAGAGGGCGGACGCGGCGCGAAGAGGGGGCGAGAGGCACCCGTGCGCCCGCCCAGGGCCCCGCCGCTCGATAGTCTTGCCCCCATGTACGGCTACGAGCAGAACCCGGGTGCCCAGCAGCAGTACGCGCCTCCCCAGCAGGGGCAGTACCCGCCGCAGGGCGGTATGCAGGGCGGTGTCCCCGGTGGGTACGCCCAGCAGCAGCCCCCGCTCTACCCGGAGCCCTCGCCGCCCTCCCTCGCGGACGCCGTGCGCGCCTTCACGACCGGCACCCTGGCCGCCGAGGACTTCCAGCAGATCTTCGCGACCTCCAAGGTCTACTGCCCGCGCGGCGACAACCCCGGCTTCCTGGCCCTGCACAACACCCAGCAGCCGGTCATCCCGATGTTCACCTCGCTGAAGGAGCTGCGGCGGTACGCGGGCAAGGAGTCGAAGTACTTCGTGATCACCGGGGCCGAGGTGATCGACCTGCTGCCGACCGGCTACGGCTTCGTCCTGGACATGGAGGGCGACCACCGCATGGTCTTCGACGCGAAGGCCGTGGAGCAGATGGTCGACTTCGCGATGCGGCGGATGTACGGCTGAGGCGTACGGCTGACGGAGGCGCGGCCGCGCGGCCGCGCGGACGTGTACGGGCGGGCCCGGCGATCCCCGAAGGGGTGCCGGGCCCGCCCGTTCCTCGTGGGCCCTAGTCCGCCTGCGCCGCGACGTGGGCCTCGTACTGCGCGGCGTCGAGCAGTCCGGCCGGCGCGCCGGTGCCGGACATCTCGATCTCGATGATCCAGCCCTCGCCGTACGGTTCGGTGTTGATCAGATCGGGCTCGTCGTCGAGGTCGGCGTTCTTGGCCGTCACCCGGCCGGAGACGGGCGCGTACAGCTCGCTCACCGACTTGACCGATTCCAGGGTGCCGAACGCCTCCCCCGCCTCCACGTCGCGGCCCACCGCCGTGACGTCCACGAAGACGATGTCGCCGAGCTGCCTCTGTGCGAAGTCGGTGACGCCCACGCGCACGCGCCTGTCGCGCGTCACCTCCACCCACTCGTGGTCCTTCGAGTACTTCAGGTGCTCCGGGTACTGCTGCATGCGGGCTCCTTCAGGGGCCGTCGGGGTGCCGGGAGGTCCGCCCGGCGGAGACAGCGTGCCCGAGTGGCCGGGGGCGCGGAGGCGTGGCTCACTCGGACGGGCGGGCGGCTTTCGGCCGTCCGGACGGGGTGCCCGGGAATGCCGCGGAGCGGATCCGCGTTCCGGGTGGCAAGAAGTTCAGTGTTCAACTAAAGTGGTCGTACAAGGTCGCACCTAGGAGGTCCGGTCATGCCCGCTGTGACTGTCGAGAACCCGCTCACCCTGCCGCGCGTCGCCGCCCCCGCCGACGCCGTCTCCCGCCCCGTGCTCGCCGTCACCACGGCCCCCTCGGGCTTCGAGGGCGAGGGCTTCCCGGTGCGCCGTGCGTTCGCCGGGATCAACTACCAGTACCTCGACCCGTTCATCATGATGGACCAGATGGGTGAGGTGGAGTACGCGCCCGGAGAGCCCAAGGGCACGCCCTGGCATCCCCACCGCGGCTTCGAGACCGTCACCTACATCATCGACGGGACCTTCGACCACCAGGACTCCAACGGCGGCGGCGGCACCATCACCAACGGCGACACCCAGTGGATGACCGCCGGCTCCGGCCTCCTCCACATCGAGGCCCCGCCGGAGTCCCTCGTCGTCAGCGGCGGCCTCTTCCACGGCCTCCAGCTGTGGGTGAACCTCCCCGCCTCCGACAAGATGATGGCCCCCCGCTACCAGGACATCCGCGGCGGCCAGGTCCAGCTGCTCACCACCCCCGACGGCGGCGCGCTGCTCCGCGTCATCGCCGGCGAGCTCGACGGCCACGAGGGCCCCGGCATCACCCACACCCCGATCACGATGATCCACGCCACCCTGCGCCCCGGCGCCGAGATCAGCCTGCCCTGGCGCGAGGACTTCAACGGCCTCGCGTACGTGCTCGCCGGCCGCGGCACCGTCGGCACCGACCGGCGCCCCGTCCACACCGGACAGACCGCCGTCTTCGGCAAGGGCGGCTCGCTCACCGTCCGCGCCGACGAGAAGCAGGACGGCAACACCCCGGACCTGGAGGTCGTCCTCCTCGGCGGGCAGCCGATCCGCGAGCCCATGGCCCACTACGGCCCGTTCGTCATGAACACCCAGGCCGAACTGCGCCAGGCCTTCGAGGACTTCCAGGCCGGCCGCCTCGGCACGATCCCGGCGGTCCACGGAATGGGCGAATGAGCGGCGACCGGTGACACCGGACGAGCGGTAGACCGGAATCACTGACGGGCCGTCACCCGGACGGCCCGTCAGCACACGACGACACGCCCACGGACGTGGTCCGGTGGTCGGGTGCAGCCGAGCCCAGCGCCCCTCCCTCCCGAGCCCCTGCTCCCCGCATCCGCCCGCCGGTTCGCCGCCTGGTGCGTCGTCCTGCTGCTCGCCGCCGGGGTCGCCGCCGTCTTCGTCTGGCTCTGCGTCGTCTTCAAGACGGCCGTCACCCCCGTCCTCCTCGCGATCCTCGGCGCCGCCCTCCTCGGCCCGCTCCACCGGCGCCTGCTGCGGATGAAGGTGCGCAGGGGCCTCGCCGCCCTGCTCACCGTCGTCGCCGTCCTCGTGGTCGTCGGCGGCGCCACGTACATCGTCGTCGCCGCCCTCGTCGAGACCGGCGACCAGATCATCGCCTCGCTCCGGCAGGCCGCCTCCGACATCGCCGGCCACCTCGGCGCCGCCGGCACCTCCCTCGACGACCTCGCCGGGAACGCCGAGAAGCTCCTCAAGGAGTTCGGCGGCACCGCCGCCTCCGGCGTCATCAGCGGCCTCAGCGTCGTCGGCCAGGCGCTCGCCACCGGCGTCCTCGCCCTCTTCCTCATCTTCTTCTTCCTCAAGGACTCCGACCGGGCCGCCGGCGCCCTGCGCTCGCTCGCCCCCCGCGGCACCGGCGACCTCGTCGAGGCCATGGCGCGCCGCGCCTTCGAGGCCGTCGAGGGCTTCATGCGCGGCACCACCTTCATCGCCCTCGTCGACGCCGTCCTCATCGGCATCGGCCTGGTCGTCCTCGACGTGCCCGGCGCCGTGGGGCTCGCCGCGCTCGTCTTCGTCACCGCCTACATCCCGTACCTCGGGGCCTTCCTCTCCGGCGCGATCGCCGTCCTCGTCGCCCTCGCCGACCGCGGCTTCGTCATCGCGCTGTGGGTGCTCGGCGTCGTCCTGGCCGTCCAGGTCATCGAGGGCCACCTCCTCCAGCCCCTCGTCCAGAGCAGGACCGTGCAGATGCACCCGGCCGTGGTCATGCTGGCGATCACGGCCGGCGCGTCCGTCGCGGGCGTCCTGGGCATGCTGCTCGCCGTCCCGCTGACGGCCGCCGGGACGGGGGTCCTGGGGGTGCTGCGGACGCGGTACGGAACACCTGCCGCGGAGGGCTAGGCCGGGGTCAGGCCGCCCGGCTCGAACGAGGCCAGCAGCCGCTCCAGGGCCGCCTGGTCCGGGCCCACGAACGGGTCCGAGTCCGGGACCGACGCGAGCGTGCCCAGCATCCGGTCCGTCATCCGCACGGCCGGCGGCAGGTGCGTGCACAGCACGATCTCCGGGTTCATCTCGGCCAGCGGCGCGAGCGAGGCCCGGTACTTCTCCGCGTCCACCAGGTGCACCCACGGGCTGTCGATCGTCGCCCACAGCACCTGCGCCTCCCGCAGCTCCTCCGGCTTCAGGTCGCTCGCGTGCCCGCTCTCGGCGAGCTCGGCGCTCGGCATCGGACCGCCGAAGCAGTCCGAGCTGAAGCAGATCCGCGTCCGGTCGTCGTAGAAGCCGACGGTGGCCGGGTTGTCGAAGAGCGGCGGCCGGAAGGCGTGCAGCGTCCGGTCGCCGACGTCGAGGGACTGGCCCGGATTGAGGAAGTACACCCGGTCCATGGGCAGCGCCCGCTCGGTCGACATGATGCCGGAGCCGAGGAAGGTGGTGATCACGCGCGCGTGCGGGGCCGCGTCGAGGAGGTCGAAGATCCCTCCGGTGTGGTCCCGGTCGGGGTGGGTCAGCCAGATCCAGCGGACGTCGGACGGGTCCATGACCCCGCTGAGCGCGGCGACGAAGTCGCGGTCGCCGACCGAGAGCCCGGTGTCGACGACCACGGGCTCCGCGGCGGTGAGGACGTAGGCGTTGGCGGGGATGTGCCCGACGCCCGGGATCTCGAGACTGTCGGCGATCACCGTGGTGTCGCTGCCGACCTTGTGGGTGTCCATGACGCGCTCCGTGGTCCCCCCGGCGGCCGTACGACACCAGTCTGCGCCGGGGGGAGGGAGCGCGCGCGGGGGCGGGGGCGCCGTCGGCCCGGCTACGGGCGCCGGTCGTCCTGCGGAGGCTGTGCGCGGGCGTCCTCCGACTCCGGTTCGTTCAGTTCGAACCAGATCGCCTTGCCCTCGCCCCGCGGGTCGACGCCCCACGCGTCGGCCAGCATCTCCATCAGGACCAGGCCGCGCCCGCTCGACGCCATCTCCCCCGGGTGCCGCTTGTGCGGCAGCTCGTCGCTGCCGTCGGAGACCTCCACGCGCAGTCGCCGCGTCTTCTCGCCGCAGGCGACCTCCGCGACCAGGAGCGCGTCGCCGTCGGTGTGGACGAGGACGTTCGTGACCATCTCGGAGACCATCAGGACCGCCGCGTCGAGCTGGTCCTGGTCCGACCAGTCGTGCAGCAGCTGCCGGACCTGCTCGCGCGCCTCGGCGATCCGTTCCGGCTCCGCCTGGGCGATCGTCATCAGGGTGCGGCGCGGGGCCTCCGGGACGCCGCCGCCGGGCCGGCGGGAGAGCAGCAGGACGGCGATGTCGTCCTCGCGGCGGTCGGCGAGCGGGCCCGTCGTGTGGTGCGAGCCGGGGCCGTGGACGGCCTCCACGAGGGCGTCGGCGAGCCGCTCCAGGTCGTCGCCGTCGTGGGACTCCAGGAGCTCCCGTACGCGCTCCCAGCCGCTGTCCAGGTCGTGTCCGCCGGTCTCCAGCAGGCCGTCGGTGCAGATCATGAGGGTCTCGCCGGGGTCCAGGGTGAGCCGGGTGGTGGGGTAGTCGGTGTCGGGGTCGATGCCGAGGGGCAGCCCGCCGGCCGTGGGCCTGAGGAGGACCGTTCCGTCGTTCATCCGCACCGCCGGGTCCGGATGTCCCGCGCGCGCGATGTCGACCGTCCCCGTCTCCAGGTCGACCTCCAGGTAGAGGCAGGTCGCGAAGCGCGGGCCGCCGTCCCCGTCGCCGTCCGTGACGCCGTAGAGGAAGCGGGAGGCGCGCGAGAGGACCGCGTCGGGCCGGTGGCCCTCGGAGGCGTACGCGCGCAGGGCGATCCGCAGCTGCCCCATGAGGCCGGCGGCCCGCACGTCGTGGCCCTGCACGTCACCGATGACGAGGGCGATCCGGCCCGGACCGTGCCCGCCGGTGCGGGAGGAGCCGCCGGGCAGCCGGATCATGTCGTACCAGTCGCCGCCGACCTGGAGGCCGCCGCCGGTCGGCACGTACCGCGCGGCGACCTGGATGCCGGGGATGCCCGGCCCGAGGACCGGCATCATCGTCCGCTGGAGGCCGAGCGACAGCTCGCGCTCGGACTCGGCCACGCCCGCGCGTGCGAGGGCCTGCGCGAGCATCCGCGCGACGGTCGTCAGCACGGAACGCTCGTCGGGCGTGAACGCCACCGGGTGCTTGAAGGCCGCCATCCAGGCGCCCATCGTGCGCCCGGCGACGACGAGCGGCACGAAGGCCCAGGAGCGGCGCCCGAAGCGCCGCGCGAGCGGCCAGGTCGTGGGGAAGCGGCGCAGGTACTCCTCCGGGGTCGGCAGGTAGATCGCCCGCCCGGTCCGCGCGACCTCGGCCGCCGGGTAGTCCGTGTCCAGCGACATCGAGGAGAACGGCCCCTCGTCGCCCTCGCTGTGTCCGTGGTGGCCGATGACCGTCAGCCGCTCGCCCGCCACGCCGAAGACGGCGAGCCCGTCCGGCGAGAAGCCGGGCATCGACAGCGAGGCCGCCACCCGCAGCACCTCGGCCGTCGACCGCGCCTCGGCGAGCGCCCGCCCGGCGTCGAGGAGGAAGGCCTCGCGGGAGCGGCGCCAGTCACCGGTGACGGGGGTGCGGGCGGCGGCGTCCGGCAGCTGCTCGGCGACCTCCTGGAGGGTGCCGACCAGCTGGTAGTCGTTCCCCTCGATGAGAGGCTTCGACCTGCTCCGTACGGTACGGATCACCCGCCCGTGCCCGTCCATGACACGCAGCCGGGCCTCGGCGAGGGTGCCCTCGGCGACGGCGAGGTTGACCACCCCGTCGATCTCGTTCCAGTCGACCGGATGAAAACGGGACCGTACGGCCGCCTCGGTGAGCCGCACGGGCTCGGCGGGCAGCCCGAGCAGCCGGGCGGCCTCGGCGTCGAGCGAGACGATCCCGGACGCGTTGTCCCAGCGCCACAGGCCGGTCGCGATCGCGGCCAGGACGTCCTCGGTGCGCATTGCCCCACTTTATGAATATCGGACAGCGGGTCGCCACCGAGGGTATTCGAGATGCGATCTTGGCCCGGCCGGTACCCTGGGTGGGTCTGCCCTCGTGTCCTGTGACATCTGTGACAGCGGTCACGGCCGGCGGCGACCCACCCCAAGATCCCGAAGACTGGATGAACGACGATGCATCGGTACAGGTCCCACACCTGCGGCGAGCTCCGCGCCTCTGACGTCGGCACCGACGTCCGGCTGAGCGGCTGGCTGCACAATCGGCGCGACCTGGGCGGCATCCTCTTCATCGATCTGCGCGACCACTACGGCATCACGCAGCTCGTCGCCCGGCCCGGCACGCCCGCCGCCGAGGTTCTCGACAAGCTCACCAAGGAGACGGTCGTCCGCGTGGACGGCAAGGTCGTCTCCCGCGGCGCGGAGAACGTCAACCCCGAGCTGCCGACCGGCGAGATCGAGATCGAGGCCGCCGAGGTCGAGGTCCTGGGCGCCGCCAAGCAGGTCCCCTTCACCATCAACACCGACGACGGTGTCAACGAGGAGCGGCGCCTGGAGTACCGCTTCCTCGACCTGCGCCGCGAGCGCATGCACCGCAACATCATGCTGCGCTCCGCCGTCATCGCCTCCATCCGCTCCAAGATGGTGGCCCTCGGCTTCAACGAGATGGCGACCCCGATCCTCGCCGCGACCTCCCCCGAGGGCGCCCGCGACTTCGTCGTCCCCTCCCGCCTGAACCCGGGCAAGTTCTACGCGCTGCCGCAGGCGCCGCAGCAGTTCAAGCAGCTGCTGATGATCTCCGGCTTCGACCGGTACTTCCAGATCGCGCCCTGCTTCCGCGACGAGGACGCCCGCGCCGACCGCTCGCCCGGCGAGTTCTACCAGCTCGACGTCGAGATGAGCTTCGTCGAGCAGGAGGACGTCTTCCAGCCGATCGAGAAGCTCATGACGGAGCTCTTCGAGGAGTTCGGCGGCGGCCGCCACGTCACCTCGCCGTTCCCGCGGATCCCGTTCCGCGAGTCGATGCTCAAGTACGGCAACGACAAGCCCGACCTGCGCACCGACCTCGAACTCGTCGACCTCACCGACGTCTTCGAGAACTCCGAGTTCAAGGCCTTCGCCGGCAAGCACGTCCGTGCCCTGGCCGTCCCGAACACCGGCGACCAGCCGCGCAAGTTCTTCGACTCCCTCGGCGACTTCGCGGTCTCCCTGGGCGCGAAGGGCCTGGCCTGGGTCCGCGTCGGCGAGGGCAACGCCCTGACCGGCCCGATCGCCAAGTTCCTCACCGAGGAGAACGTCAAGGTCCTCACCGAGCGCCTCGGCCTCGTCCCGGGCCACGCGATCTTCTTCGGCGCGGGCGAGTTCGACGAGGTCTCCAAGATCATGGGCCCGGTCCGGGTCGAGGCCGCCAAGCGCGCCGGCCAGTTCGAGGAGAACGTCTTCCGCTTCGCGTGGATCGTCGACTTCCCGATGTACGAGCGGGACGAGGAGACCGGCAAGATCGACTTCTCGCACAACCCGTTCTCCATGCCGCAGGGCGGCCTGGAGGCCCTGGAGACCCAGGACCCGCTGGACGTCCTCGGCTGGCAGTACGACATCGTCTGCAACGGCATCGAGCTCTCCTCCGGCGCCATCCGGAACCACGAGCCCGAGATCATGTTCAAGGCCTTCGAGATCGCGGGCTACTCCCGCGAGACGGTCGAGCACGAGTTCGCGGGCATGCTCCGCGCCTTCGAGTACGGCGCCCCGCCGCACGGCGGCATCGCCCCGGGCGTCGACCGCATCGTGATGCTCCTCGCCGACGAGCCCAACATCCGCGAGATCATCGCCTTCCCGCTCAACGGCAACGGCCAGGACCTCCTGATGGGCGCCCCGACGGAACTCGACGAGTCCCGCCTGCGCGAGCTGAACATCCAGCTCCGCAAGCCGGTCGAGAAGAAGGCCGTCACGGAGGACCGCCCGGTGACGGAGTCGGTCCACCCGGACGCGGCGCGGTGAGCCTGAGAGCTGACGCCTGACGAAGGGCCCGGAATCCTCATGGATTCCGGGCCCTTCGCGTCCCACTGGAATGCGGGCCGTTCCTCGAGATCCCGAAAGAGATCCGAGGGGCCGGCCACGGAATCCTCAATTCACCGAGCAACCGCGCAAACCGCCGTCGTGCCGCGGCCGCTGCGTCGACGGTTTCCGCCCCGGGTGTGGTCCGCGTGGACGTGTCCGTCCCTGATGTGGATGCCAACCCCGCCATGCTGAAGGCACGTTGAGGCGGCAGTGCCGTGTCGTCCCCGTCCCGTGACCGCCTGGCCCCGGCGCCGGCACGCAGAACTCACCGTCCCGTCCGGGGCTCCCGGGCCGCCGGAAGGAAACTCCCCGGGGCTGTCACACACCCCGTCCCGCCTCCGTCAGTGCGGTGTCCGGCTCGTTCGAGACGGATACGGGAAAGACCTGAGGAGCCGAGATGTTCGCCGAGATGTCCACCACCGCCGTCGTCGTCACCGCCGTCGCCGCGTTCATGGCCGGATTCTCCGGGGTGTCGGTCTTCGCCAAGGCCCCGTTCGTCGTCGGGCCGCTCGCCGAGTACGGGGTGCCGCGCTCGATCTGGAACCTGCTCGGGGCCGCCAAGGTCGCCGGGGCCGTCGGGCTCGTCGTCGGGTTCTACGTCCCCGTCATCGGGACCCTCGCCGCGATCGGGCTCGTCCTGTACTTCGCGGGGGCGGTGATCACCGTGATCCGGGCCGGGGCGTACGGGCACGTGGCCTTCCCGCTGATCTACATGGCCCCCGCCGTCGCCGTCCTCGCGCTCGCGTAACCTCCCCCGGTGACGAATTCCCGTACGAACAGCCGATGGCGCTCGCGCGCCGCCGCCGCGATGGTGTCGGCGCTCGGCCTCCTCGGCCTCACCCTGACAGCCGCCCCGCAGGCCGCCGCCGCCACCCCGGTGGCCCCCCTCCCCACCGCGGGCCTCAAGCTCACCGCCGGTGACTTCACCAGCCGCTGGGCCGCCATCGACGCCCTGGAGGCCTCCGGCCGGGTCACCAGCTACACCGGCCAGCCGGCGCTCGCCCCGCTCTTCGACCCGGCCAACGGGGTCACCGGCGTCACCGGCGTCGCCGGGCTCTGCCACCAGAGCAACCTGAACACCGCCTACAGCATCGGCGGCTTCTGCTGGAACCAGGCAGACGACATCTCCAGCACGTGGACGCCGCAGGGCTTCACCGGCTCCCACGACGCGCAGCCCACCGGCACCTGGAACGGCAAGTACCTCTACATCGCCTCCTGGCACAACGGCGACGACAGCCGGGCCCGCATCACGGTCGTCAACAACAGCAGCCCGAGCGTCCCGCCGGTCTACCACCGGATCCTGCTCGTGGACCCGTACGGCACCGGTGACACCGCCAACTACCGGGCCGTCGGCACCGCCAGCGGCTACAGCCCCCGGCCCGGCGGCCACGCCGACGGCGTCTCCTGGTACGGCAACAAGCTGTTCGTCGCCACCGGCCACCAGATCCAGGTCTACGACCTGCGCCACCTGTGGAAGACCACCCGCGGCGCGCAGGGCACCGTCGGCATCGTCGACGGCACCGCCTACTCCGAGGACCACGACTGGGTCCTGCCGATGATCGGCATCTACTCCAACGCGGCCTACGGCGCGGCCTGCACGGCCACCGAGCCGTGTCTGAACTCGCTGAGCCTGGACCGCACCGGCACCGACAGCCTCGTCACCGCCCAGTTCGCGGCGAACGGCGGCGCCCCCGTCATCCGCTGGCCCCTGAACGCCACGGACGCGCTCCTCGACACGGACGGCGCCACCAACTACACCGGCGCGGTCACCGCGAACGCCGCCTACAGCGTCCCCGTCTGGAAGGTGCAGGGCGCCGCGACCGACGGCACGTACTACTACTTCAGCGGCGAGTGCCCGGCGTACGCCGGCTCCACCGACTCCGACGTCCCGTACTGCATCCACCGCGCGAAGCCGGGCGAGGCGCCGCACGTCCTCACCGAGGCGCCGCCGCTCACCCAGAACCTCTCCTGGTCCCCGGCGGTCCACCGCCTCTGGGGCGTCAACGAGCGGGCGAACTACTCCGGCCCCGGCAAGCGGGTCGTCTTCACCCTGAACCCGCCGTACAACTAGCGGAACGGCGGAGGCCGCCACCCGGTGCGGGTGGCGGCCTCCGTCCCGACCCGTACGCGACGCGTACGGGACCGGCGTCAGTCCTTCTTCGGGTCCTCCAGGCGCGGGAACAGCACCGCGCCCTTCGTCACCGTCGCACCGGCCGGGAGCTGCCCCCACGTGCCCGACGACTGGACCGGCTGGTCGGTCAGGGTGCCCAGGGACGCCTCGGCGCCCAGCGACTCCCAGAGGGCCTGCGAGGTCTCCGGCATGATCGGGTTGAGGAGGACGGCGACGGCGCGCAGGGACTCCGCGGCCGTGTAGAGGATCGTCGCCAGGCGGGCCCGGCCCTCCTCCGACTCGTCCTTGGCCACCTTCCACGGCTCCTGCTCCGTGATGTAGCCGTTGACCTGCTTCACGAAGTCGAAGATCGCCAGGATGCCGGCCTGGAAGTCCAGCTCCTCGCCGATCTTCGCGTCGGCCGTCGCGACGGCCTTGGACAGGCCCTCGTGGATCGCCTTCTCCGCGTCGCCGTCGGCCGTCGAGGCCGGCAGCTCGCCGCCGAAGTACTTGCCGACCATCGCCGCCACGCGCGAGGCGAGGTTGCCGTAGTCGTTCGCCAGCTCGCTCGTGTAGCGGGCGGTGAAGTCCTCCCACGAGAACGAGCCGTCGCTGCCGAAGGCGATCGCCCGAAGGAAGTACCAGCGGTACGCGTCCACGCCGAAGTGCGAGGTCAGGTCCTGCGGCTTGATGCCCGTCAGGTTCGACTTCGACATCTTCTCGCCGCCGACCATCAGCCAGCCGTTGGCCGCGACCCGGCCCGGGACCGGCAGGCCCTGCGCCATCAGCATCGCCGGCCAGATCACCGCGTGGAACCGCAGGATGTCCTTGCCGACCAGGTGCACGTCCGCCGGGAACGTCTCCTCGAACTTCGCCGGGTTCTCGTTGTAGCCGACGGCCGTGGCGTAGTTCAGGAGCGCGTCGACCCACACGTAGATGACGTGCTTCTCGTCCCACGGGATCGGGATGCCCCAGTCGAACGTCGAGCGCGAGATCGAGAGGTCCTGAAGGCCCTGCTTGACGAAGTTCACGACCTCGTTGCGGGCCGACTCCGGCTGGATGAAGCCCGGGTTCGCCTCGTAGAACTCCAGGAGCTTCGGGCCGTACTCGCTCAGCTTGAAGAAGTAGTTCTCCTCCTTGAGGATCTCCACCGGCTTCTTGTGGATCGGGCACAGCTTGGTGCCGTCCTCCGCCTCGATGAGATCGCCGGGGAGCTTGTACTCCTCACAGCCCACGCAGTACGGGCCCTCGTAGCCGCCCTTGTAGATCTCGTCCTTGTCGTACAGGTCCTGCACGAACTCCTGGACGCGGTCCGTGTGACGCTTCTGCGTGGTGCGGATGAAGTCGTCGTTCGCGATGTTCAGGTGCTCCCAGAGGGGCTTCCACGCCTCCTCGACGAGCTTGTCGCACCAGGCCTGGGGCGTGACGTTGTGCGCCTCGGCCGTGCGCATGATCTTCTGACCGTGCTCGTCCGTGCCGGTGAGGTACCACACCTTCTCGCCGCGCTGACGGTGCCAGCGCGTGAGCACGTCGCCTGCGACGGTCGTGTAGGCGTGGCCCAGGTGAGGAGCGTCGTTGACGTAGTAGATGGGGGTCGTGACGTAGTACGCCTTCGCCCCCTGCTTCTCGGATCCAGTGGCCGCCATGGTCGAAATCCTAACCGTCGTACGAAGATCCACTCACATCGATAAGCCCGGGGGAGGACCGGGGGAGGACCGGGGGAGGACCCGGGAGGACCCGGGGGAGGATGGGCGGCATGCGTGTACTCGTAGCCGAGGACGAGCCCGACCTCGCCGCGCTCCTCGCCACCGGCCTCCGGCGGGCGGGCTTCGCCGTCGACACCGTCCACGCCGGGGACGCCGCCCTGGAGGCGCTCGGACTGCCCCCGCACGGGGCCGCCGGGGCGTACGGCGGTGCCGGGGCGTACGACGGTCCCGGGCCGTACGACGTGCTCGTCCTCGACCGTGACCTGCCCCGCGTCCACGGCGACGACGTGGCCCGGCGGCTCGTCGCCGCCGGGTCCCCCACCCGGATCCTCATGCTCACCGCCTCCTCCGCCGTCGAGGACCGCGTCGACGGCCTCGACCTCGGCGCCGACGACTACCTCGGCAAGCCCTTCGACTTCCCCGAGCTCGTCTCCCGCGTCCGCGCCCTCCGGCGCCGCTCCGCCCGCCCCGCCCTCCCGCCCCTCCTCGCACGCGACGGCCTCCTCGTGGACACCGTCCGGCGGACCGCCGTCCGCGACGGACGGGACCTCGACCTCTCCCCCAAGGAGTTCTCCGTCCTCCAGCTCCTCCTGGAGGCCGACGGCGCCGTCGTCTCCGCCGAGGAGCTCCTCGAACGCGCCTGGGACGCCCACGCCGACCCCTTCACCGGGGCCGTACGGGTCTGCATGAGCAAGCTGCGGGCCAAGCTGGGCGAGCCGGGCCTCATCAGGACCGTGCAGGGCGTGGGGTACGCCCTGTGAGCCGCCCCGGGCTCCTCGGCGCCGGGTCCACCATCCGTACCCGCATCGCCCTCGTCTACGGAGGCGTCTTCCTCGTCCTCGGAGCCGTTCTGCTGCTCCTCGTGAACGTGCTGGTCAGAGCCGGTACGGACGCCGACGCCGACGCGATCGTCGCCCGGGCGAACGGCGACGCCGCCTTCGCCGAGGCGTACCGGATCGGCGACGACGTCAGCCGGGCCGCCGGCGAGCAGATGCTCATGTGGTCGTCCCTGGCCCTGCTCGTCATGGCCTGCGGCGCCGTCGTCGTCGGCTGGTGGACCGCCGGGCGCGTCCTGCGGCCCGTCCACGAGATGACCGCCCGCGCCCGGCGGCTCTCCGAGCGCAACCTCGGCGACCGGCTGGCCGTGCGCGGGCCCGACGACGAGCTCAAGGAACTCGGCGACACGATCGACGCGCTGCTCGGACGCCTGGAGACCGCCTTCGACAGCCAGCGCCGGTTCATCGCCAACGCCTCCCACGAACTGCGGACCCCGCTCGCCACCCAGCGCGCCGCGATCCAGATCGGACTCGACGACGACTGCGACGTCCGGCAGGTCCTCCTCGACGCCAACCGGCGCAGCGAGCGCCTCATCGACGGGCTGCTGCTGCTCGCGCGGAGCGAGCGGGGGCTCGCGGGGCTCGCCGAGCGGGAGGCCGTGCGGCTCGGGGACGTCGTCGAGGAGGAGCACCCGGACGCGTGCGTGGTCGCCGACGGCGGTGTCGTACGGGGGAGCCGGGTGCTGCTCGCGCAGCTGGTACGGAACCTCGTCGCGAACGCCGTCGCCTACAACGTGCCGGGCGGCCGGGTCGACGTACGGGCCGAGGACGGCGTCCTCACCGTCGTCAACACCGGGCCGGTCGTCCCCACCGGGGACGTCGACGGGCTCTTCGAACCCTTCCGGCGGGGCGAGGGGCGGGACCGGACGGGGCCCGGCGCGGGGCTCGGGCTCTCCATCGTGCGGTCGATCGCCGTCGCGCACGGCGGGTCCGTACGGGCCGTGGCACGGTCCGCCGCGGAGGGCGGCGGGCTGGTGGTGACGGTGACCCTGCCGGTCACCGCCACCGTCGTCCCCGCCTAGAGCTCCAGGCCGGCCAGCAGGCCCCGGTAGAACGCCGCGTGCGCCGTCTCCACCGGGGTCGCGCCCGCGAAGTACGTCGCCGTGCGGGGGGTGCCGTCGAGCTTCCGGAGGTAGTCGAAGGCCTTGTTGTCCTCCTCGCCCCAGACCACGAACCGCCAGGTCAGAGGCTTCTCGGCCGCCTCGGCGAGGGCCTGCGTCGCGGCCGTCCTCGACTCCGGGGCGCCGTCCGTCTGGAACACCACCAGGGCCGGGCGGGCCGGGTCCGCCTTCTCGTGGTGGGCGAGGACCTCCTCCACGGCGCGGTGGTAGTTGGTACGGCCCAGGCGGCCGAGGGTGCCGTTGATCTCCTCGATCCGGGTGGGGGTGAGGCCGGCGGGGGTCAGGTCGACCGTGCCGTCGATGTCCGTCGAGAAGAACACGGTCGTCACCGTGGCGTCCTCGTCGAGGTGCGCCGCGAGCGCGGTGACCTGCTCGGCGAGCCGCTGCACGGAACCGTCCTTGAAGTAACCGCGCATCGAACCGGACCGGTCCACCACGAGGTACACGGCCGTCCGCGCGCCCGTGAGCCCCTGCTTCTTGAGCTGCGCCCCGGCGGCCTTGTACGCGTCCGCGAGGTGCGGGGCGGCGGCCTTGACGGCGGCGAGGGGGAGGGCGGGGGCGGGGACGGGGGCGTCCGTGGCCGTGTCCGTGGCCTGGGCTTCTTCGACGGGCTCGTCCTGGGCCTCGACGTCCTGCACCTCGGCGTCCTGGACCTCGGCGTCCTGGACCTCGACGTCCTGCGCCTCGGCGTCCTGGACCTCGACGTCCTGCGCCTCGGCGTCCTGGACCTCGGCGTCCTGCGCCTCCGTCTCGGCCGCCGCGACGGCGACCGGCTCGTCCGTGGCGTCGGCCGCCTCCGGCTCGGCCGGGGCGTCGGCCCCGGCCTGCGGCTCGTCCGCGACGGTCGCCTCCGGCTCCACCGGCGCGGTGGCTTCGGCCCGAGGCTCGTCGGCCTCCGGCTCCGCCGGGTTCGTGTCCTCCGCGACGACAGCCGCCGCCTCATCGGCCGCGACCTCATCGGCCGCGACCTCGACGTCCTGGGCCTCGACGTCCTGGGCCTCCGGCGCGGCCGGGGTGGTGGGCCCGTCCGTGACGACGACCGCCTCCGGCTCCGCCGTGGCGTCGGCCTCGGCCTGCGCCTCGTCGTCGACGTCGGCTTCCACCTCGACGGCAGGTTCGGACGTCTCCGCGTCGGTGTCCGTGACGACGACCGCCTCCGGCTCCGCCGGTGCGTCCGCCTCGGCCTGCGGCTCGTCGTCGACCTCCGCCTTCGGCTCCGCAGCCTCGTCGGCCACGACCGCCTCCGGCTCCGCCGTCTCGGCAGCCACCTCCGCCTCCGGTTCCGCCGTCTCGGCCGCGGTCGGCTCTTCGGCCTCCGGCGCCGCCGTGTCCACCAGGGCCTCGGCCTCGGCCGGCTCCTCGGCGACAGGCTCCGCAGCCGGAGCCACGGAGACAGAGGCCTCCGCGTCCGGTTCCGCCGCAGCGGCGGCCGCGGTCGTCTTGCCGGTCTCCCCGGCGTCGGCCGTCCGCGCCTTCGGGATCTGCGGGTTGTCGAAGGCCGCCGCCACCAGGTCGTCCGCCGCTCGGCGGGCCGCCGTCTCCGGGGCCTCCCGAGGCTCCGCGGTCTCCACGGCCCCCGACGTCTCCGCGGTCTCCGCGGTCTCCGCCGTCTCCACGGCCCCCGCGGTCCCCTCGGGCTTCACGGCCTCCACGGCCTCCGGGGTCTCACGCGTCTGGGGCGGGACGGAGGTTGCCGGGGACTCCTCGCGGTCCCGGCCGAACACCTTGCGCAGCATGCTCCGAATACCCATGGGCGAACCCTTTCGCATGAGTGGGGGTGCAGTGTGAATGTCCGTACTGGGCGTTTCGGGACGTTCATCCCTGGCCAGGGCGGATACGTAAGGTTAGCGGCCGCCCCTCCCGCCTCCGGCGACCCGGTCGCCGCCGGTCGCCGTGCATTCATGCGTCGTTCACTCCGGCGCCGTCCCCGTGCAGATCTACGCACATAGCGTCGCCGCCGAAGCAATCCCGACACCATGTCGGCGCGGTCTGCGCCGGAGGAGGACGAAGTGCGCAAACTGCTGCCGCTGCTGAGCACGAACCCGCACGGAGGCGGGCGTTCCGCCCTCACCTGCCGGTTCCGCTGCGGTGACGCCTGCTTCCACGAGGTGCCCAACACCAGCGACAACGAGTACGTCGGCGACGTCATAGCCGGCGCGCTCTCCCGCCGTTCCGCGCTGCGCGCCGCCGCCGTCGTGACCGTCGCCTCCGCCGTCGGCGGGGCCGTGACCGTCGGGAACGCCCCCGAGGCCGCCGCCGCCCAGCCGCAGAAGCCGGTCGACGGCGCCCGCGGCCTGCGCTTCGCGCCCGTCGCGCCCAACACCGCCGACCAGGTCACCGTCCCCTCCGGGTACGAGCAGAACGTGGTCATCCGCTGGGGCGAGCCCATCCTCCGCGGCGCGCCCGCCTTCGACTCCGAGAACCAGACCGCGAAGGCGCAGGCCGGCCAGTTCGGCTACAACAACGACTTCCTCTCCCTGCTGCCGCTGCGCCACGAGCCGCACCGCCAGGTCCTCGTCGCCAACCACGAGTACACCGACGAGGTGCTGATGTTCCGGGGGTACGACCCCGAGAACCCGACCCGCGAGCAGGTCGAGATCGCCTGGGCCGCGCACGGCCTCGGCGTCGTCGTGGTTCAGGAGGAGCACCGCACCGGCAAGCTCACCGCCGTCACCCGGCACCGGCTCAACCGGCGTCTGACCGCCACCAGCGAGTTCGAGCTCACCGGCCCGGCGGCCGGCAGCCGCCTCGTCAGGACCTCCGCCGACCCGGACGGCCGCACCGTCCTCGGCACGCTCAACAACTGCTCCGGCGGCACCACCCCGTGGGGCACCACGCTCCACGGCGAGGAGAACATCAACCAGTACTTCGCCAACGGGTCGAGCGCCACCGACAAGCGGTACGGCGTCGGCACCGGCGCCTCCGAGCGGAAGTGGGAGCGCTTCGACAAGCGCTTCGACCTCAAGCAGGAGCCCAACGAGGTGCACCGCTTCGGCTGGGTCGTCGAGCTCGACCCGTACGACCCGGAGTCCACGCCCCGCAAGCGCACCGCGCTCGGCCGCTTCAAGCACGAGGCCGCGCAGCCCCGGCTCACCGAGGACGGCCGTCCGGTCGTCTACATGGGCGACGACGAGCGGTTCGACTACCTCTACAAGTTCGTCTCGTCCAAGCGGATGAAGAAGGGCTCCTCCCGCTCCGCCCACGAGCACAACCTCACCCTCCTCGACGAGGGCACCCTGTACGTCGCCCGGTTCACCGGCGACTCGCCCGCCGGCGAGGTCGACGGCAGCGGCAAGCTGCCCTCCGACGGCGAGTTCGACGGTTCCGGCGTGTGGATCCCGCTCGCCACGGCCGGCCCCGACGGTGCCGTCTCGCACGTCCCCGGCATGACCGCCGAGGAGGTGTACGTCTTCACCCGTCTCGCCGGTGACAAGGTCGGCGCGACGAAGATGGACCGTCCCGAGGACGTCGAGCCGTCCCCGCGCAGCGGCCGCGTCTACGTCGCGCTCACCAACAACTCCAAGCGCGGCACCACCGGCAACGCCCCCGCCGACGAGGCCAACCCGCGCAACGTCAACAAGCACGGCCACATCCTGGAGCTCTCCGAGCACTGGGACGACCCGTCGAGCGACGGCTTCGCCTGGCGGCTGTTCCTCGTCGCCGGCGACCCCACCGACCCGGCCACCTACTTCGCCGGCTTCCCCAAGGAGAAGGTCTCCCCGATCTCCTGCCCGGACAACGTCGCCTTCGACCCGCACGGCAACCTGTGGATCTCCACCGACGGCAACCAGCTCGGCTCGCACGACGGCCTGTTCGGCGTCGCCACGCGCGGCGAGCGGCGCGGTGAGCTCAAGCAGTTCCTGACCGTGCCCACCGGCGCCGAGACCTGCGGCCCGCTCGTCCAGGACCGCCGCGTCCTCGTCTCCGTGCAGCACCCGGGAGAGGTCGACGGAGCCTCCGTCGAGAAGCCCGCCTCCACCTGGCCCGACGGGCCGGGGAAGATCGTCCGCCCGGCGGTCGTCTCCGTCTGGCGCAAGGACGGCAGCGACATCGGCGTCTAGGAAGTCCTCCGGGCCTGGGAGGGGGGTCACCCCACTCCCAGGCCCTCCCTGAACCTGGTGAACTGCTCCTCCGGGTCGCCCGTGTACGACCACGGCACCCATGCCGCCCGCGTGCCGAGGAGCCCCATCAGCTCCCGGGCGATCTCCACCTGACCGGCGTAACAGGCCGCGTGAGCAAGGAAGTTGAGGTCCCCGACCTCTTCCGGTGCCACCGGGCGCTCCGGGTCCCGCCCGCCGATCCAGCGCGCGTGGGTGCGGCGCAGCTCGGTCACCGCCAGTTCGTGCTTCCAGTGCTGGTCGAAGCCGCGCACCGGCCCCCGGCCGAGCGCCCCGTCCGCGATGTACCGGTACTCCTCGACCCGGGCCACCTGCACCAGGACCGGCAGCGGCGAGCCGGGCGGTGCCACGCCGGCCGCGTCGCGGGCGAAGTCGTACATGCTGCCGTGCGTGCCGTGCCACCGCGCCGACCAGTAGCGGAGCACCTGGATGTGACCCTCGGTGTTGTACGGGTCGCGGCGCCGCAACTCGTCGAACCAGTGGCGCAGTTCACGGCGCGGCACCCCGCCCTCGTACAGCCGGGCCACCGAGAGCAGCGACACCCAGGGCATCGGGTCGGCCGGCGCGGCCTCGGCCGCGCTCCGGCAGGCGTCGACGGCGGCGTCGATCCGGCCCCGGTCGACGGTGGCGCCCCGGCCGGCCGCGATGGCGGCGTCGAAGACCCGGACCACCTGGGTCGCGGCCCGCAGCACGGCGGCGTCGGGGTTGCCGGGCTCGGCGGCCCGCCAGGTCTCGACGGTGGAGCTGCCGGCGGCGGCGTGCGAGAGGAGCCGCAGCCGGTGGGTGCGGCGCGCCCAGTCCGTACCGGTGGCGGCGAGCAGGTCCCGTACGCCCTGCCAGCGGCCGATGACGATGTCGTGGCGCGCCTCGGTGAGCGCCCGGTCCCCGAAGTCCGGGTCGAAGTCGGGCGCGAAGCGCTCCGGTCGCGCCGGGCGCGCGGAGCGGCGGCGTACGGCCATCGGGGGCCTCCTTCGGGTTCGGCTGCCGTCAGAAGTCGCTGTTCGCGGAGGTGCGTGCGGGTCAGAAGTCCGTCGCGTAGCCCTTGTCGCGGGCTCCCGTGCGCGGGCGGGTGGCCGGGGTCGAGCCCTCGGCCGCGGCGAGCGCGCGGACCGCGTCGAGGCGGGCCGGTCGGTAGTAGTCGCTGCCCTTCCGCCAGTACACGAGGAGCGGGACCACCCCGAGGAGCAGTCCGCCCAGGCCGATGGTGAGGGCGGTCGTGGAGAGTTCGCCGAGGGACTCGACGAAGGCCCAGAGCATGAACGCGGAGCCGAACAGCGGCCAGAGGCCGCCGAGGACCAGGTTCCGTACGGAGCGGAACAGGACCGCCTTGTACGCGACGACGGCGGCGATGCCCGCCAGGCCGTAGTAGAAGGCGATCTGGAGGCCGATCGCGGCGACGGCGTCGCTGAGGATCCGCTGCACCGATCCCGCGGCCGCGGCCGCGCAGAACATCAGGAGGGCGGCGGCGCCGACGGCGGCGATCGCGACCCACGGGGTGTTCCAGCGGCGGTGCACGAGTCCGAGCGCGGCCGGCAGGGTCCGGTCGCGGCCCATCGCGAAGAGCGAGCGCGTGACCTGGAGGAGCGTGGTCTCCAGGGTGGCGACCGTGGACAGCAGGACGGCCACGACGAGCAGTCTGCCGCCGACGCCGGGCCAGATCTCCTGGCCGAGGACGGCGAGGACGTTGGGTCCGGCGGCCCGGATCTCCTCGGCGCTCAGCAGCACGTTGACGGCGACGGTGAAGGCCTCGAAGAGGAGGAAGACGAAGCCGACGCCGACGAGCGCGGCGAGCCCGGCGGTGCGGCGGCTGTCGCGGGTCTCCTCGCTGAGGTTGCTGGTGACGTCCCAGCCCCAGTAGTAGAACGCGGCGATCAGCGCCCCGGCGGCGAAGGTGTCCGCCCCGTGGAAGTGGTCGAGGGCGAACCAGGACCAGTCGAAGGCGGTGGCCCGGCCCCGGTGCGCGACCGCGGCCAGGACGAAGGCGAGCAGGATCAGCATCTCGACGCCGGACATCACGAGCTGCGCCCGTACGGTGAGCCGGGCGCCGCCCAGGACGACGAGCAGCATCATCAGGAACCAGCCGGCGCCGACGGCCGCGGCGAGCGGGGTGTTCGCGGCGAGGTCCTGGTCGATCAGGGAGAGCGTGAGGGAGCCGGCGGGCAGCGAACCGGCCACCATGAACACGGTGGCGGCGAAGACGAGCGCCCAGCCGGAGAGGAAGCCGAGGAAGGGGTGGAGGGTGCGGCCCACCCAGGAGTACCCGGCGCCGGCGTTGACGTCGATGCGGCCGAGGCGGGCGTACGCGATGACGATGCCGAGCATCGGTATCGCGCAGTAGAGCAGCGCGGCGGGCCCGGCGAGGCCGACCGCGCCGAAGAGGACGGCGGTGGTCGCGGCCAGCGAATAGGCGGGGGCGCTGCCGGCGACGGCCATCACGATCGTGTCGAAGGTACCGAGGACGTTGGGCTGGAGCCCTCTGTTCGTGGTGGTGCGCATGGCGGGTCCTCGGGGGCGCGGGGGCTGAGGCAGGGCTGGGTGGCCCGTCCGCCGGGCCGGTTGCCGGCGGCGGCGGGCGCGGATCACGGTGAATCGAGCGCATCGTAGTCGCCCGGGTGGCTTCCGGTAACGGTGGTGGGGAGGGTTCCGTTCCGTGACCGCCGGTAAGTTCTCCCGTACGCCCCCCGAGGAGGGTTCACCGCAGGTCGGGACCGGCGATGGCGCGGGCCGCGCCGACCTCCTGGCGGAGCGGCGCCAGGACTCCGTTCTCGTCGCCGGGGAGCTCCGCGCGGACCTCCACGAGGGTGTCCGTGCCGCGCAGTCCGTCCGCGAGTTCCCGCAACTCCCGCTCGACGGCGGCGACCTCCGCGGGGTCGGGCGCGGCGGCGCCGTGGTTCACCCGGATCCGGGCGGCGGTCGTGGCGTCCACGATCCGCTCCACGGCGACGACGAGCGGCCACCAGGCGGCGGCCCGGGCACCCGTCGGCGGCGGCTCGGTCAGGGCCCGCTGGAACTCCGAGCGGACGGCCGACAGGTCCCGGTAGAGCTTCCGGCGGGCCCGCAGCCGCCCGCCCTGGTCCGGACCGGATCCGTCGAACGCGCAGGTCACGTACGCGGCGGTGTCCGCGACCGCGTCCGCGAGCCGGTCCCCGATCCGGGAGTGCCAGGACTCCGGCCAGAGCAGATAACCGGCGACCAGCGCGATCCCGCAGCCGATGAGCGAGTCGTACAGCCGGGGCAGGACGAGGTCGAAGCCCTGGTGGTTGAGCGTGTCGGAGAGCAGCAGGATGACCGGGGTGATGGCCGCGGTCTGGAAGGCGTACCCCTTCGCGGAGAAGGCCGGGATGAGCGCCGCGAGCACCGTCATCACCGGCACGTCCCACCAGCCGCGCGGCACCTCGGACAGGACCAGGGCGGCCAGGACCAGCCCGGCGGCCGTGCCGGCGGCGCGGAGCACGGCCCGCGAGAAGACCGAGCCGAAGTCGGGCTTCATGACGAACGTGACGGTGAGCGCCACCCAGTACGAGCGGGGCACGGGGATCAGCGAGACCAGGGCCTGCGCGAGGCCGATGCAGAGCGCCAGCCGCAGGCCGTACCGCCAGGACGCCTCGGAGAGCAGGGCCGCGCGGGCCGTCCGGCGGGCCCGGATCCGGAGCGTGGCGGGGCGGCCGAGGCGGTCGTCGACGTCGTACGGGTCGGGGTCCGACTCGTGGACGACGGCCGCCGCGTGCCGCAGGGCGTGGTCGACGGCCCTCTCCGCCGGCCGCTCGGGCACGGGCAGGTCCAGGGCGGGGGCGCCCGTGCGGCCCTCCTCGACGGCGTCCGCCAGCTGCCGCACCGCCGCCGGGACCGCCGGGGGCAGGGGGCCGATCAGCCGGGCCCTCAGATGCGCGGCGGCCGCGGCCTCGACGAGCGGGACGACCACGTTGAGCTGGGCAAGGATCCGCACGAGCGGGGCGGCGCGGCCGTGCTGGCGGGCCCGGCGGGCGAGGACCAGGTCGTACGACTGGTTGAGGGAGGCGGTGACGGCCTGCCGCTTCTCGTCGTACGCGGCCGTGCCGGTCGCCTCGTACAGCTCGGCGACGGTCCGGTACGTCGCCGCCACGGCCTCCCGCTCGGGGGCGGCGCGGCGCATCGGCCAGCCGAGGAGCGTGAGGGCGAGGACGAACAGCCCGCCGAGGCCGAGGAGGACGGGCGCCTTCCACCACGGGTCGGGCATCGGCAGACCGGCGCCGACGACCGCGTTGAGCAGCAGGAGCAGGCCGGAGACGGAGGCGACCGCGCCGATCGAGGAGATCATCCCCGAGACCAGGGCGACGAGCGTCAGGACGGCGACGGCGAGCCAGCCCTCCCCGAAGACGAGGGTCCCCAGGGTGACCCCCAGGGCGCCGAGCGCCTGCGGCACCGCGATGTTGAAGACCCGCATCCGGTAGGCGTCGGCGGTGTCGCCGATCACGCCGGAGAGCGCGCCCATCGAGACCAGCGCCCCGTACGCCGGCTGCCCCGCCGCCAGGCCGACGGCGAGCGGTACGGACAGCGCGACGGAGGCCCGGGCGACGGCGGCCCAGGGGATCGGCGCGGGGGCCGGCTTCAGGCCGGCGGTGAGCCAGGCGGGTGGGGTGATCCGTACGGGCCGAGCCATGCGACCAACGTACGCCGCGTCCCCACTCCGTCGGGTGCGGGTCCAGGCGCGGAACGCGGAGGCGCCGCTCAAGGGCGCCGTCCCGTGTGCCCACCCGTCCCGCCCAGCGGGACGATTGCCCACACGGGGGGGGGCCACCGCCCGGCCCGGCGCGGCTCGCGGGGGAGGTCCGTCAGTTGCGGTAGGACTCGACCTCCGCCGCCGGGCGGAGGGCCGCCGTGTCCGGGTCCTCCCCGAATTCCGCCTTCGCGCGCCGCTGCCGCAGCAGGTCCCAGCACTGGTCGAGGCGTACCTCGAGCTCCGCGAGACGGGTGCGTTCCTCGGGGAGGAGCCCGCCGGTGCGCTGCCGCAGGGCGCGCTCCTCCTCGACGAGGGCGCCGATGTCGTCCAGGATCTCGTCGTTGTCCATGCCTTCCAGCGTGGCGGATCGGCGCCGGGTGCGCAGGTCGAGGCGAGGGGCGGCCGGGCGTCTCAGTGGCGCAGCGCCTGTGAGACCTCCGCCTTCGTCTCGCCCGAGAGGGTCCGGTTGCTGCGGGCCGTACCGGTCTTGGACTTTCCCGGTTCGACGCCGTCGATGTTCAGGACGACGGCGTCGAGCAGATTGCCTTCGCCGTCGCGGAAGTCGACCAGGATCGTGTAGTCGGCGTTCTTGTCCTCGGGGTTGGTCGCGGTGATCTCGGCGACCGTGCGGTCCCCGTCGGTGCGCGTGGCCCCGGCGCGTACGTCACCGGTGGCGTTCACCCCGTCCTTGACCTGGTTCATCTTCTCCTGGGCGGCCGAGGCGACGGCCGCGGTGGCGGAGGAGACGATCTCGCCGGCCTTGTCCTTGGCGGTGTCGCAGCCGGTGAGGGCGAGGAGCGTGGCGGCGGCGAGGACGGTTCCGGTTCCTCGTTTCATGGGCCGGCGTCTCAGAACGGCTCGTCCGGGCCGTACGCCTTGTCCGTCGCCAGCGCCCAGATCACGAAGATCGAGATGGCCATGGAGAAGAGCGCCCACCACGGCTGGTAGGGCAGGAAGAGGAACTGGAAGAGGATGTTGAGGGAGGCCAGCGAGATGCCGGCGACCCGGCCCCACTCGGCGCCCTTGAGGATGCCGACGCCGGTGATGGCGACGATGACGCCGAGGATCAGGTGGATCCATCCCCAGGTGGTGAGGTCGAACTTGAAGACGTAGTCGCCGATGCGGGTGTAGACGTCGTCCTCGGCGATGCCGGCGATGCCCTGGAAGACGTCCATGAAGCCGGTGACCAGCATGAGGACGCCGGCGAAGAGGGTGCCGCCGGAGGCCCAGGATCCGGCTGCGCCCGGCTGGGTGCCCGCCTTGCGCGGGGTGGTGTTCTGGCTCATGGCCCCATCGTCGGGGCGTTCGTACGGTTCCGAACTTTCAGCTGGGCCGAACGAGTGAGCGAAGGAAGGCGTCGAGGGCCGCGTCGAACTCCTCGGGCCGCTCCAGGTTGGGCAGGTGCGCGGCCCGTTCGATCACGGTGAGCGTCGAGTGGGGGAGCAGGGCGTGCATCTCCTCCGCGTCCGCCACGGGCGTGTACGTGTCGTCGCGGCCGACGACGACGAGTGCGGGGACCGTGACGCCGGCGAGCGTCTCCCGGTGGTCGCGGCGCTCGGCCCGGCCGCGCAGGGCGGCCGCCGCGGCGACCGGGTCGGTGGCGCACATCATGCGGTGGACGTGCGGCGCGGCGTGCGTGTTGTACGGGGCGACCATCCGGTCCAGCACCTCGTCGGCGTACCCGCGCATGCCCTCCCGCAGGAGCCGGTCGGCCATGGCGTTGCGGACCTTCTTGCCGTCCTCGGTCTCGGCGGCCGGGAAGGTGTCGGCGAGGACGAGGCCCCGGACCCGCTCGGGGTGGCGGCGGACCAGCTCCATGGCGATCTGGCCGCCCATGGAGAGGCCGGCGACGACGCAGTCGTCGACGCGGAGTTCGTCGAGGAGGGCGACGAGGTCCTCGGCGAAGTCGTCGAGACCGGTGGCGCCGGTCGTCGCGCCCAGGGGTGTGGCGCCGTAGCCCCGCAGGTCGGGGGCGATGACGCGGTGGGTGCGGGAGAAGCGGTCGATCTGCGGCTGCCACATGGTGTGGTCGAAGGGGTGGCCGTGGACGAGGAGGAGAGCGGGGCCGGTGCCCCGGTCCTCGTGGAAGGTGGACATGGCCGCAGGCTAGGCAGCTCCAACTGCACGGTGCAATCAGGTATTTGCGCAGGGTGCGCGGGAAGCGGCCCCGGCCCGGCCGGCGGCGGTGGCGGCCGGGGGGGCGTGATCCACTTGCGGGGCGCCGGGCGGGGGTGTGCCCTGGAGGGTGCGGGAACCGGGAACCAGGGGGGCCGGAAACGAAGGAGCTCCTGCCATGGCCGCACACGCAGCCGCGCCCGCTCGGCGCCGAGTCAGCACGCACGGTTGGGGACTCCCGGTCACGATCGGCGTCCTGTACGGGTTCTACGCGGAGGTGAACGCCCGCGACGGCGGCGCGCTCAGCTGGGGACAGTTCTGGCTGGGCCTCGTCTCCGCCGTCGTCCTCGCCGTCGCCCTGTACGCCCTCAGGCGGTACGGTCACGCCCTGCCCCGCGAGGCCCGCGGCGTCGCCTGGGGCGCCCTCGCCGGCATCGCCGTCGGCTTCCTGTACAGCGTCACCGGCGCGAGCATCTACTCGTCGGTGCTGCTGGGACTCATCGTGGGAGTGGTCTCGGGCGGCGCGGCGTTCTACCTCTTCTACACGCACGAGGACGCCACGGGACATCCCGCCCCGTACTAGGAGGCGTCCGTCGGGCGTACCGCCGGCGCCGGGTCCACCACCCGGCGCCGGCGGTACGCCACGGCCACCGCCGCGAGCAGCGGCGGCCAGGCCACGAGGGGCGCGTAACAGGCGAGGAGGAGGGCCTCCTGGGCCGGCGAGGTCGGGATGTCCGGGCCGAGACCGGCGTACGCCGCGTAGGCCCCCCAGGCGGCGATCGCGCACAGCCCGGCCGCTCCGGCGAGGGCGGCTCCGGCCGCGGCGGCCGGGTTCACCGGGCGCCCGCCGAGGAAGGGCATCCACCGGGGGAACACCTCGCCCCAGGGGCGGACCAGTCCGAGCGTCAGGAACGCCAGCAGCTCGGACACGACGCTGAGGGAGACGACGTAGACGGTCTCGCCGGGGCCTGTCGTGCCGTCGGCCGCGTCCAGGGTCACCGGGAGGCCCGCGGCGAGCGCGAGCCGCCACAGGCCCGACGGAAGGACGGCCGGCGGGACGGCGTGGGCGGCGACGGCGGCCCAACGGGGCACGCCGGGAAGGGCGCTGATCCTCATCACGCGTCCAGCGTCCGCCCGGGCGCGCCCCGGCACGTCGGCCCCGGGGCCCGACCGCCTCCGCCGCGCGGGGGAGGCGGTCTCGTCCTCCGGCGCCCGCGCCGCGCCCGTCGGGGGCCGGTGTGCCCGCGCGGTCACGGTGCGGCCGTACGACCGCGAGCGGGGGTCATCCGCCGCGCGGGGCGGTCTGCTGGACCGACCAGCGGTTGCCGTCGGGGTCGGCGAAGTGGACGAAGGAGCCCCAGGGCCGGTCGTCGATCTCGCTGACCTCGATGCCCCGGGCGGTGAGGTCGGCGTGTGCCTTCTCGATGTCGGCGACGACCACCTGCATGTTGTCCAGGGAGCCCGGGGTCATCTCGGTGATGCCCTTGCCGAAGGCGATCGAGCAGGCCGAGCCGGGCGGGGTCATCTGGACGAAGCGGATCTCGTCGCTGACGGTCACGTCGTGGTCGGCGTGGAAGCCCACCCGTTCGTAGAAGGCCTTGGCCCGGTCGATGTCGGTGACGGGGACGCCGATCAGTTCCAGCTTGATGTCCATGGGGGCATCATGCGCCGGGCGGTGGTGAGCCGCACGGCGGCCCGGGAGGGGCCTCCCGGGCCGCCGTGCGGCCACCGGACCGGTCAGTCCAGGCGCAGGTCCGCCAGTTGCTTCTCGAAGGGGACGACCTCGTCGTCGTCCGCGCGCCGCGCCGGCCTCGCCGCCACCGTGTCCGCGAACTCGTTGCCCGCGCGGGTGATCCGGGCCGGCAGGCCCTCCGTGTACTCGTCGCCGCCGGTGCCCCAGTCCTCCGAGGCCGCGTAGACCGCGGTGGGGACGACGAGGGCCCGCAGGTAGGCGAAGAGGGGCCGCAGGGCGTGGTCGAGGACGAGGGAGTGGCGGGCCGTGCCGCCCGTAGCGGCGATGAGGACCGGGGTCCCCGTGAGCGCCGCCGGGTCGACGAGGTCGAAGAAGGACTTGAAGAGGCCGCTGTAGGAGGCGGTGAAGACGGGGGTCACGGCGATGACCCCGTCCGCGCCGGTGACCTTGTCGATCGCCTCCTGGAGCGCGGCCGACGGGAAGCCCGTCACGAAGTTCTTCGCGATGTCGACGGCCAGGTCGCGCAGTTCGACGACCTCGACGTCGACGGCGTACTCCTGCTCGGCCAGCCGGTACCGGGCCGCCTGGAGCAGCCGGTCGGCGAGGAGCCGGGTGGAGGAGGGCGCGCTGAGTCCGGCGGACACGGCGACGAGCTTCAGGGTCTGCATGGTGTCAGTTCTCCTTCCGGGTGACGGCGGGGTGGAGCGGGGCGGTCTCCGGCACTCCGGCGGGCCGCAGGTTCGCGAACTCCTTGCGCAGCACCGGGACGACCTCCTCGCCGAGCAGGTCGAGCTGTTCCAGGACCGTCTTGAGGGGCAGTCCGGCGTGGTCGATCAGGAACAGCTGGCGCTGGTAGTCGCCGACGTACTCGCGGAAGGACAGGGTGCGTTCGATGACCTCCTGCGGGGAGCCGACGGTCAGCGGGGTCTCGCGGCTGAACTCCTCCAGGGAGGGGCCGTGGCCGTAGACCGGCGCGTTGTCGAAGTACGGGCGGAACTCCCGTACGGCGTCCTGGGAGTTCTTCCGCAGGAAGACCTGGCCGCCGAGGCCGACGACGGCCTGCTCGGGGGTGCCGTGGCCGTAGTGGGCGTACCGCTGGCGGTAGAGCCGGACCATCTTCTCGGTGTGCTGCTTGGGCCAGAAGATGTGGTTCGCGAAGAAGCCGTCGCCGTAGTAGGCGGCCTGTTCGGCGATCTCGGGGGAGCGGATGGAGCCGTGCCAGACGAACGGCGGGACGCCGTCGAGCGGGCGCGGGGTGGACGTGAAGCCCTGGAGGGCGCTGCGGAACTTGCCCTCCCAGTCGACCACGTCCTCCCTCCACAGCTTGTGGAGGAGCGCGTAGTTCTCGATGGCGAGCGGGATGCCCTGGCGGATGTCCTGGCCGAACCACGGGTAGACCGGGCCGGTGTTGCCGCGGCCCATCATCAGGTCCACGCGGCCGTCGGCGAGGTGCTGGAGGGTCGCGTAGTCCTCGGCGATCTTCACCGGGTCGTTGGTGGTGATCAGGGTGGTCGAGGTCGACAGGATCAGGTTCTCCGTGCGGGCGGCTATGTGCCCGAGGAGGGTCGTCGGGGAGGACGGGACGAACGGCGGGTTGTGGTGCTCGCCGGTCGCGAAGACGTCGAGTCCGACCTCCTCCGCCTTGAGCGCGATCGCGACGGTGTCCTTGATGCGCTCGTGCTCGGTGGGGGTGCGGCCGGTGGTGGGGTCGGTCGTCACGTCGCCGACGGTGAAGATCCCGAACTGCATCGTGCTCACCTCTCGCGGTTCCTGCTAGTGGTTGAAGCTTAAACTATTACCTCGAACGGCGCGACCCCCCGCCGTATTCCGCTCCCCGTACCCTGGAGCGCGTGACCGAGAAGACCCACGACAACGAGCGCTGGAAGGAGCGGGGCGTGATGCTCCGCGTCTTCGTGTACGTCTTCGCCACCCACGCCTTCGCCGGCTTCGTCTGGCTGCTCTTCTACGTGGGGCAGAACGCCCAGAAGTGAGGGCCGCCACGTGCCGCCCACCTGCGGCCCTCACGTAGAGTCCCGGACGTGAACGCTGCGATATCGGTGGTGTCGGTCGTCGGGATCGGCGCGGACGGCTGGGACGGGCTCCCCGAGAGCTCCCGCCGGGTCCTGCGCGCCGCCGAGGTCCTCATCGGCGCCCCCCGCCAGCTCGGCCTCCTCCCGGAGGACGACTGCCCCGGCGAGCGGACCGCCTGGCCCTCCCCCCTCCGCCCCGCCGTCCCCGGCCTGCTCGCCGCCCACCGGGGCCGCGCGGTCGCCGTCCTCGCCAGCGGAGACCCCAGCTTCTACGGCATCGCCCGCACCCTCGCGGAGACCGCCGGCGCCGAGCGCCTCCGGATCCACCCGCACCCCTCCTCCGTCTCGTACGCCTGCGCCCGCCTCGGCTGGCCCCTCGAAGCCGTCGAGACCCTCTCCGTCGTCGCCAGGCCGCTCGCCGCGCTCTCCGCCGCCCTGCACCAGGGCCGCCGCCTCCTCGTGCTCAGCGAAGGCGCCGACACCGCCGCGCGGGTCGCGGAGCTGCTGCGCACGACCGGCTGGGGCGGCACCCGCCTCCGCGTCCTCGAACAGCTCGGCGGCCCCGCCGAGCGGGTCCTCGACGGGACCGCCGCCGACTGGCCGCACGAGCGCACCGACCCCCTCAACGTCCTCGCCCTCGACTGCGCCCGCGACCCCGGCACCCTCCGGCTCGGCGCCGCGCCCGGCCTCCCCGACGAGGCGTACGAGCACGACGGCCAGCTCACCAAGCGGTACGTGCGCGCCGCCACCCTCGCCGCCCTCGCCCCCGCCCCCGGCGAACTCCTCTGGGACGTCGGCGGCGGCTCCGGCTCCATCGGCGTCGAATGGATGCGGACCCACCGCTCCTGCCGGGCCGTCGCCGTCGAGAAGTCCCCCGAGCGGGCCGCGCGCATCACGCGGAACGCCGACGCCCTCGGCGTACCGGGCCTGGAGGTCGTCACCGGCCCCGCGCCCGCCGCGCTCGCCGGCCTGGAGACCCCGCACGCGGTCTTCGTCGGCGGCGGCCTCACCGCACCCGGCCTGCTCGACACCTGCTGGGAGGCCCTGCCGCCCGGCGGCCGGCTCGTCGCCAACACCGTGACGCTGGAATCCGAGGCGCTGCTGGCCCGGTGGTACGGCCGCCACGGCGGCGAACTGGTCCGGCTCGCCGTCTCCACCGCCGTGCCCGTGGGCGGCTTCACCGGCTGGCGCCAGGCCATGCCCGTCACCCAGTGGTCCGTAACGAAGGGTTGAACAGAGCAATGACCGTCTACTTCATCGGCGCGGGCCCCGGCGCGGCCGACCTGATCACCGTGCGCGGCGCGCGGACCCTGGCGAAGTGCGGGGTCTGCCTCTACGCCGGCTCCCTCGTCCCCACCGAGCTGCTCGCCGAGTGTCCGCCGGACGCGAAGCTCGTCGACACGGCGAGGATGGACCTCGACCAGATCGTCGCCGAGATCACCGCCGCCCACGAGGCCGGCCAGGACGTGGCCCGGCTGCACTCCGGCGATCCGTCGGTCTTCAGCGCCATGGCCGAGCAGATGCGCCGCCTGGACGCGGCCGGCATCCCGTACGAGGTCGTGCCCGGCGTCCCGGCCTTCGCGGCGGCGGCCGCCGCCCTGAAGCGGGAGCTCACCGTCCCCACGGTCGGCCAGACCGTCGTCCTCACCCGCATCGCCCAGCAGGCCACCCCCATGCCGGAGGGCGAGGACCTCGCCACCCTCGGCCGCAGCGGCGCCCTGCTCGTCCTCCACCTGGGGGCGCGGTACGTCGACCGGATCGTCTCCGAGCTGGTCCCGCACTACGGCGCGGACTGCCCGGCCGCCGTCGTGGCCATGGCCAGCCGCCCCGACGAGGTGGTCCTGCGGGGCACCCTGGAGGACATCGCGGAGCAGGTGAAGGCGGCGGGCATCACGAAGACCGCCGTCATCCTCGTGGGCCGCACGCTGGGGGCCTCGGAGTTCCGCGACAGCCACCTGTACGACCCGGCGCGGGACCGCCACGCCTGCTGACGGTCCCGTTCGTGGCCCGGCGCCTCAGGCGTTGGGCCGCTTGCCGTGGTTCGCCTTCTTCTTCTTGCGGGCCCGCTTCTTGTTGCCGCGCTTCGCCATGGGACTCCCTCTCGCTCGGGGAACGCTTCCGGGGCCAGCCTAGGATCGGGGCCGGAGTGCCGCACGTCGGTGCCACCGTCTTGAATGGTCCCGTGACCGTCTACGACGTGGCCCGGGCGCTGCCGGGCATCGAGGAACTGCGCGACCACTCCCGGGGGCTCGCGATGCTGGACGCCGTCCTGAGCCCGGAGTGGGAGGACCGGTACTACTCCTTCGACGCGCACTGGTCGGAGACCGAGCAGCTGGCGTCGATGAAGGACGGCCCCGGCGCCGAGTACACGATCGTCCTCTGCCCGGCGGGGGCGTACGCGCGCGTCTTCGACCACGAGTCGCCGCTGAGCCCGTACGGACCGCTCGCGGACGGGAAGACCTGGCCCGGGGTGCTCGACGGGGTCCCCGAGGCCTTCCGGGAGTACCTGACGGAGCCGGCGTTCACGGACGAGGACGGGGTGCACGTGACCACCGCCTGCCTGTGGCGCGAGACCACGGACACGGCCTGGCGGACGGGCCCGGTCGAGTTCCCGGACCCGGACGGCCACGAGGACCCGGACGGCTCCGGCCGCCTCCTCCACCTGCTCACCGACCGCTCGGCGGAGGCGTACGCCGCATGGGCGTCGGACTACTACGAGACCCCGGTCGACCTGGAAGCCGTACGCCACGTCCTGGCCCTGCGCCCGCTGACCCCTGAGCTCGTGGCGACCCTCAACCCCGAGGCGTCGCTCGTGGACCTGGCCGAGGACATCGCGGAGATCGGCTACCCGACGGCCTGACCGGCCGCCGCCCACTCCGGCGCCAGCACCGACATCACCGTCGCGTCCACCCGCTCGCCCTCCCACAGGAGCGCGCCCCGCAGCACGCCCTCCGCGCGGAAACCGGCCTTCTCGTAGGCGCGGCGGGCGCGGGGGTTGAAGGCGTACACCTCCAGCCAGATCCGGTACAGGCCGAGCGTCTCGAAGCCGTGGCCGACGATCAGCCGGGTCGCCTCCGTGCCCAGGCCCCGCCCGATGGCCTCGGGGACGAAGGCGATCCGGAAGGCGCAGCTCTCGTTGCCGGGGTCCCACTCGTTGAGGACGGCCTCGCCGACGACCCGCCCGGTCGCCCGCTCGACGACGGCGAGGTCGAGCCGGTCCTCCTGCGCGCCGCGCGAGCCGTACCACCGCACCAGGGCCGCCTCGTCGAAGCGGGTGTGGCCGCCGGTCAGCCGGGTGACCCCGGGGTCCTCGAACAGCGGCAGCAGCGCGGGCACGTCCGCTTCGGTGACGGGGCGGAGGACCACGCGGTCGCCGGTGAGGGTGGGCTTGTGCGAGAAGTCGGTCATTCCGGGATTCTCGGTGGCCGCCGCACGGGCTGTCGCGTCCATTCGAGGCCCGTACTCGCGTGTGTGAGGCCCCGTCCTACGGTCCTGCCGGCGCCGACCGTCCCACGACGACGCCCGCGCGGTCGATGCAGATCACGTCCACCGTGACCGGGGCGCCCCGCAGCACGGCGAGGGCCTCGTCGCGGGCGCGGGCGGCGACGAGGTCGCCCAGGGGCACGCCCGCGGCCTCGCAGAGGCGGAGGGCGGCGAGGCCCGTGTTGGCGTCGGCGATCTCGGCGGCGAGGGCCCCGGAGGCGCCGCCCGTGCGGGCGAGCTCGGCGAGGAAGGCCTTGTCGACCTGGGAGCGGGCCGAGTGGAGGTCCAGGTGGCCCGCGGCCAGCTTGGAGAGCTTGGCGAAGCCGCCGCAGATCGTGAGCCGGTCGACGGGGTGGCGGCGGACGTACTTGAGGACGGCGCCCGCGAAGTCGCCCATGTCGAGGAGGGCGATCTCCGGAAGGTCGTAGAGCTCCGTGACGGTCCGCTCGGAGGTGGAGCCGGTGCAGCCCGCCACGTGGGTGAGGCCGCCCGCGCGGGCCACGTCGACGCCCCGGCGGATGGAGTCGATCCACGCGGAGCAGGAGTAGGGGACGACGACGCCGGTCGTGCCGAGGATCGACAGGCCGCCGAGGATGCCGATGCGGGGGTTCCAGGTGGAGCGGGCGATCTCGGCGCCGTTGTCGACGGAGATCGTGATCTCGACGTCCCCGGGGGCGTCGTGCGCGGCGGCGACGGCGGCGACGTGCTCGCGCATCAGCCGTCGGGGCACGGGGTTGATGGCCGGTTCGCCGACCTCCAGGGGCAGGCCCGGCAGGGTGACGGTGCCGACGCCGGGACCCGCGCGGAAGACGACGCCGGAGCCGGCCGGCAGGAGCCGAACGGTCGAGCGGATCACGGCCCCGTGGGTGACGTCCGGGTCGTCGCCGGCGTCCTTGACGACGGCGGCCATGGCGGCATCGGCCGTCAGGGCCTCGGCGGTCAGCGCGAAGGACGGCGTCTGGCCCTTCGGCAGCGTGATCGTCACCGGGTCCGGGAAGTCGCCGGTGAGCAGCGCGGTGTACGCGGCGGTGGTGGCCGCCGTCGCGCAGGCACCGGTCGTCCATCCCGGGCGGAGGCCGGTGTGCTTGAGTTGGGCCTCACGCCCGCCGCCTGAAGTCACGAAGGGGCTCCTGTGCACGTACTCGTTCTCGGCGGGACCACCGAGGCCCGCGCCCTCGCCGGACTGCTGCACGGCCGGGTCCGGGTCACCAGCTCCCTCGCGGGCCGGGTGGCGAGCCCCCGGCTGCCGGTCGGGGAGGTCCGGATCGGCGGCTTCGGCGGGCCGGAGGGGCTCGCCGCGTGGGTGCGGGAGCACGCCGTGGACGCGGTCATCGACGCCACCCATCCCTTCGCCGAGCGGATCAGCTTCAACGCGGCCCGGGCGGCCGCCACCGCCCATGTTCCCCTGTTGGCGCTGCGCCGTCCCGGGTGGGTCCCGGGGGAGGGCGACGACTGGCGTTCCGTGGCGTCCCTGGAGGAGGCGGCCCGGGCCCTGGACGGCCTGGGCGACCGGGTGTTCCTGACGACCGGCCGGATGGGCCTGGCGGCCTTCGCCGGCTGCCCGCAGTGGTTCCTGGTCCGCTCGGTGGACGCCCCGGACGCCCCGATGCCGGCCCGCACCGAGATCCTCCTCGACCGGGGCCCCTTCACCCTGGACGGCGAACGCGAGCTCCTGGCCCGGCACCGGATCGACGTGGTGGTGACGAAGGACAGCGGCGGCGCGGCGACCTCCCCGAAACTGACGGCGGCCCGCGAGGCGGGCCTCCCGGTGGTGGTGGTCCGCCGCCCGCCGGTCCCCTCAGGCGTCCCGGTGGCGGCGACCCCGGAGGAGGCCGCCGCCTGGGTGGCTACGGGGTGACGGGCGTGCCGAGTTCGGTGACCTCGGCCCAGTTCAGGCTCGGGTCGTCGAGGTAGATCCGGTGGTACGAGGTGTCGACGGCGAGCACGCCGCACGGGAGCGGCAAGATCCGACCGCACCGAGCTGACCGGCTCGCGCCGTTCCCCGAGCTCGAAGACCGTTCGCGAGGTCATCAGGCCATCACCGGTCGGTCCGCGACAGCTCGGCCGACACCGGCCGGCAACGCTGAGAACGATACGACTCGTCACAGGGAGAGGGCCCTTTCCGGACCTCTGTGTGGCATGTGAAACAGGTGAAGACCGATGTGATTCGTGAGTGGGGCAGGGGCGTGCGCTCGCCCTCCACCTGTTCGACGGGATCGCTCAGCCATGTCGTCGCGTCGGTGCGATCGCGAACACTGTAGACGGAAAGACCGTCGAGCCACGGGAGTAAACCAGCCTCTCATGGTTTGCTCTCGGTTACGTCGAGATGGCATCGGCTACCCTCGCCCGGGTATCGCAAGCAACTCGGGTACGGGGGGACACACATGGGTTGGGATCTCAATGTCTCGGCGGGGGAGTTGCGGGCCTCGGCCGGGGCCGCCGACACTCTGGCAGCGGATCTGCAGGAGCCGCTGCGCAAGGCCGGCGCCGACCTGGCCTCCGCCGCAACGGCCTTCGGCTCGTGGACCGTGGGGCCGCAGATGACGCAGACCGGCGAAGGCTGGAGCTCGGCCCTGGAGACGCTGCGGGGACGCCTTTCCGAACACGCCCAAGGGATGCGACATCTCGCTGACGGGCGGGACGTCATGGAGCAGGACGTCATCTCCTGTTTCCAGGGCTGGTGACGGACATGACAGAGAATTTCGCCCAGCTGATGAAGCAGGACTTCGCGGACCTGGACAGTGCCGTTGCCTCCTGGAAGAAGCTCGCCGAAGCCCTGGCCGGAACCCAGACGAGCAGCGGCAAGCGGGTGACCGGGCCGCTGCACAGGGCAGGATGGACGGGCCTCAGCGCCACCTACGGCTTCGGTGCCATGGAGGCCACCGAGAGCAAGCTCGGCACGGCCCGCACCGATGCCCAGCTGATCGCCACGACCCTGGACACCCTGAACACGAAGATGCAGGCCGCGCAGCGCAAGTTGCGAACCGCGGTGGCCGACGCGGAGGCCGCGGGCCATCGGGTCCGCGACGACGGCTGGGTCGAGCCGAAGCAGGCCGTGGACCCGAAGTACCACAACGATCCGGACTATCAGGCCGTCCAGCAGCAGGCCAACGCCGGCCTCGGTGGCTTCCGCGCCCGGATCGACGAGGCCGTCACGGAAGCGACCACGGCGAGCACCGACGCCGCCGAGGTCCTGCGCCAGATCGACCCCTTCGACCTCGACAAGAGGTACGGCGGGGCCAACGCCCACGAGGACGCGGCCAGGGTCGCCGCGTTTGCCGGCATCGACGCGAAGGACATCCCCGACGGCAAGGACCCCCAGAAGGCCGCCGACTGGTGGGCCGGCCTGGACGAGGAGAAGCAGCGTTTCTACCTCGCGGCCTACCCCGAACAACTCGGCTCCCTCGACGGCCTGCCCGCGACCACCCGGGACCAGGCCAACCGGACGGTGCTCGACACGCGCATCAACGACTACGCGCTGCGGGAGGGCGGCCTCGGCTACCACGACCGCTACAGCTACCGGGGGCTGCTCGCGATGAAGGACCGCCTGGACCGCTCCGACACGGCTCCGGCGCACAAGCAGCTGTACCTGCTGGGGTTCGGCACGGAGAAGGACGGCCGCGCGATCGTCTCGGTCGGCAACCCGGACACGGCCCGGCACACGGCGGTCTCGGTGGCGGGGACGAGCAACCAGCTGGACAACTTCGGGGACCAGATCGACCGGGCGGAGAAGTTGCAGGGGGCGGCGGGCCGGTGGAGCGAGGGCCGGGGCACCGATGTGGCGGTCATCAGCTGGCTGGATTACGACGCTCCCGAAGCCAACTTCGAAGCGAACGACCCCGAACTGAACCTGGGGATCGCCACGACCGGTCGGGCCGAGGACGACGCCGAGACGTTGCGGGACTTCACCCACGGGCTGCGGGCATCACACGAGGGCGAGCGCACCCACCTCACCGTCATCGGACACAGTTACGGCTCCACCATGGTGGGCACGGCGGACGCGGGGGGCCGGGGCCTCGACACCGACGACATGGTCGTGGTCGGCAGCCCGGGCCTGAGCGTGGATCGGGCCGACCAGCTCCATGTCTCGCCCTCACACCTCTGGGCTGGGGCTGCGCCCGACGACGGCGTGGTGAATTGGACGGCGGGCAAAACCCTTGGCGCCGATCCGAAGGAGCCCGAATTCGGTGGTCAGCGGATGTACGTCGATACCAGTGGCCACAGCGGCTATTGGAACGACGGCAGCCAGAGTCTGAACAACCAGGGACGCATTATCGCGGGCAAGCAGCCGAATATCGGACCCCGCCCATGACCAGAAGGAGCTGCGGGCCCATGCCCACGTTGCGGAGGGCGTCTCTCGCCCTCGTTCCCGTTCTCGTACTGCTGCTGGGAGGCTGTGTGTCCGACGAAGCCAAGAACGATCCTCTTCCCCGGATGACCAAGGCGAAGGCCGAGGCATGGGCCAAGCACTGGGTCGAGTCCATGGCGCGCACCGCAGAGGCTGAGATCGTGCCGTCGACCTACCAGGCGAACTTCACCAACTGCCTGGGGAAGAACGGCGAGTCGGCAGACGACGGCCGGTTCACGCTGGCGTACGACGCCCGCGCGAAGCTTCCCAAGGCCCAGCAGGCCGCGGGCATCCTGGCGATCAAGAAAGAGCTCGAGAAGCAGGGCTTCAGGATCGTCGGCTATCGATCTGATCCGGCCTTGGACCCGTCCGACCTGGTAGATGCCGAGCATCCGAAGGACCGCCAGTTCGTGACCGCTGGGGACGTGTCCGACGAGCTGATCACCCTCGGCGTGAACACCCCCTGCCTCCTGCCGCCCGGAGTCGAGCAGCAGGAGTTCTGACCGTCGTCTGGGCCCCGGCCGTCAGCCGTACCGCCGCGGCGTCCACGCGATCGTGCGGCCGTCGCCCCGTTCGACCGCGCGCGTCTGCGAGGAGCCGATCAGGAGGAGGGTGCGCATGTCGACCTCGGAGGGGTCCAGGGTCTTGAGGGTGAGGACCCGGACCGACTGCTCCGGGCCGCCGACGTCGCGGGCGACGACCACCGGGGTCTCCGGGGCGCGGAGTTCCAGGAGGAGGTCGCGGGCGGCGGCCACCTGGTGGGTGCGGGACTTGGAGCCCGGGTTGTAGAGGGCGATGACCAGGTCGGCACCCGCCGCCGCGCGCAGCCGGGCCTCGATGACGTCCCAGGGCTTGAGGCGGTCGGAGAGGGAGATCGTGGCGTAGTCGTGGCCCAGGGGGGCGCCGGCCGCGGCGGCGGCGGCGTTCGCCGCGGTCACCCCCGGGAGGACCCGTACGGGCACGTCCGCGTACTCCGGTTCGCAGGCGACCTCCAGGACGGCCGTCGCCATGGCGAAGACGCCGGGGTCGCCGCCGGAGACGACCGCGACCCTGTGCCCGCGCCGGGCCAGGTCGAGGGCGAACTCGGCGCGCTCGGACTCGACCTTGTTGTCGGAGCCGTGGCGGATCTGGCCGGGGCGCAGGACGGGGACCCGGTCGAGGTACGTCGTGTAGCCGACGAGGACGTCGGCGTTGACGAGCGCGCCGCGCGACTCGGGGGTGAGCCAGGGCGCCCCGGCGGGGCCGGTGCCGACGACGGTGACCTCGCCCGCTTCCCGTACGGGGGGCTCCTGGTCGATGCGGGAGGGGAGGACGGCGACGGAGAAGTACGGGACCGAGGACGGGTCCACGTCCGTCAGCCGCTCCGTCCGCTCGCCCGTCATGAACGCGCGCTCCACGTAACGGGCGTCGTCCAGCCGGCCCGCCCGTTCCAGGGCCCGCCTCACGGTGGGGAAGGTGCGGCCGAGCTTCATGACGACCGCCGAGTCGGTGCCCGCGAGACGGGCCGTCAGCTCGTCCTCCGGCAGGGTGCCGGGGATGATCGTGAGGACCTCCTCCGCCTCGCACAGCGGCTCGCCGAGCCGGGCGGCGGCGGCGCTCACCGAGGTGACGCCGGGGATGACGGTCGTGTCGTAGCGGTCGGCGAGCCGCTTGTGCATGTGCTGGTACGAGCCGTAGAAGAGCGGGTCGCCCTCGGCGAGGACGGCGACGGTGCGGCCGGCGTCGAGGTGGGCGGCGAGGCGGGCCGAGGCCTCCTCGTAGAAGTCGTTCAGGGCGCCCCGGTAGCCGCCCGGGTGGTCCGTGGTCTCCACCGTGAGCGGGTACATCAGCCGCTCCTCGACGTGGTCCTCGCGGATGTGCTCGGCGGCGATGGAGCGCGCTATGGAGCGGCCGTGGCGGGCCGAGTGGTAGGCGATGACGTCGGCCTCGGCGATCGCCTTCACGGCGGCGACGGTCATCAGGTTCGGGTCGCCGGGGCCGAGGCCCACGCCGTACAGCTTGCCGGGCGTCACGGTGGTCATGCCTGGATCTCCTGGATCTCCGCTTCGTGGGCGAGGGCGTTGATCGCGGCGGCCGTCATCGCGCTGCCGCCGCGCCGGCCCCGTACGACCAGGTAGTCGAGGCCGAGGGTGTTCTCGGCGAGCGCGTCCTTGGACTCGGCGGCGCCGATGAAGCCGACCGGGATGCCGAGCACGGCGGCGGGCCTCCCGGCGCCCTTCGCGACCATCTCCAGGAGGTGGAAGAGGGCGGTCGGGGCGTTGCCGATGGCGACGACGGAGCCTTCGAGGCGGTCCCGCCACAGTTCGAGCGCGGCGGCGGAGCGGGTGGTGCCCAGCTCGGCGGCGAGGCCCGGCACGGCCGGGTCGGAGAGGGCGCAGAGCACCTCGTTGTCGGCGGGCAGCCGCTTGCGGGTGACGCCGCTGGCGACCATCTGCGCGTCGCAGAGGACGGGAGCGCCGGCCCGGAGGGCGGCGCGGGCGTTCGCGACGACCCGCGGCGAGTACGCGATGTCCTGCACGAGGTCGGTCATGCCGCAGGCGTGGATCATCCGGACCGCCACCTGGGCGACGTCGGCGGGCAGGCCCGCGAGGTCCGCCTCGGCGCGGATCGTGGCAAAGGACCGGCGGTAGATCTCCGTCCCGTCCTTCTCGTAGTCGAACATCCTGGTGCTCTCGCTCATCTCGTGTGGGCCGGCAGGCTGCGGGCCGTGGTCACCGCTTCGGGCAGGGAGGTGCGGGGGGTGGGGGCGCCGTCCACCAGGTAGGCGTCGTCGCCGGTGGCGAGGACGTCGACCCAGGTGCCGTGCGGGTGCCCGCAGCGGCGCTCGCACCCGGAGAAGTGGACGGGCAGGCCCCCGCGGTGGACGAGGGCGGCGTCCGTCCGGACGTCGGCGAGGGACTTGGCGCAGCCGGGCCGCCCGGTGCAGGCGCTGACCCCGACCGAGGGCAGGTCGGGCCGGGTGACCAGGCCGTACGTCTCCAGCTCGGGCAGCCGGTCGGCACGGGCTCCGACGACGACCGCGCCCCGCCAGGGCGTGAGCCGGAGCTCGTCGGCGCCGTCGGCCAGGGCCCGCAGTTGCGCGGCGGTCAGCCGGCCGAGGGGGGCGAGGACGTGCAGGGCGTGGTCGCCGAGCGGGCCGGGCGCGGGCGGCCGGGCCGCGGGCAGCGGCGGTACGGGTACGGGCTCCGCCGCGATCCCGGCCCGTGCGAGGGCACCGGCCCAGTCGGGGACGTGCTCGTCGGGCAGTTCGTGCGGCCGCCAGGCGCCGTTCCCGGCGGCCTCGGCGGCGTCGAGGAACGCGAGGGCGGTGGCGAGGGCGGCCCGTACGGCGTCGTCGGCGGCGAGGCGGAATACCCCCGGGGCCCCCGGGGCCTTCGGCCGGGGAGGTGCTCCCGGGGAGCCGGGCCGCAGCAGCGCGGACCCGTCCAGGCCTGCGACCAAGCTCACATCGCCGCCGAGTCCGGCGACGTCCCCGCGCCCGTCGTCGAGGACGAAGAGGAACCGTCCCGAAAGGGACGCGGCCCGGGGCTCGGCGCACAGGGCGGCGTCCAGCTCGCGCGCCCACAACTGCACGTCCGCGCAGCCGAGTCCGTCGAGCCCGGCGCCGGGCGAGGCCACGATGTTGCGGACGCGCTCGTGGGTGGGGGAGGGCAGCAGACCGGCCCCGGCCAGGAGCTCCGCCAGCTCCGCCCCGCAGCCCTCGCCGAGGCCGCGCAGCTCCGCGTTGCCGCGCGAGGTGATGCTGATCCGCCCGTCGCCGAGGGACTCGGCGGCGCGGGCCAGGACCTCGACCTGACGGGCCGTCAGGCGACCGGCGGGCAGGCGCAGTCGGGCGAGGCGTCCGTCGTCGGCGGGGTGCAGGCGCAGCGCCCCGGGGCAGGCGTCGCCACGGTCCCGTATGCGAACTTCACCCGGTTCGGGCGTCGGGGGTGGGGTGGGCGGCATGGCGGCGAGCATACCCACGGGGAACCGGCCGGCCACCGAGTGTGATCCGGTCGACCCCGCCGCTCCCTGGGGCCCGCCGACGCCACGATCTAGGATGCAGATCGGCATGGGGTCCCAGGACCCCGGGGAGGAAGCCCGGTGAGAATCCGGCGCGGTCCCGCCACTGTGAGCCCGTACCCGCGAGGGACGGGTGAGTCAGGAACTCCCGCCGTCCACTCGACCACCCGGGGCGCGGACAACCCCGAGGAAGGGCCTGAGCTCGCCATGCTCCTGCTGCTGTCGCACTCCGACACCGACCTGCTCAGCGCCCGCGCGGCCGGAGGGCCGGTGGAGTACCGCTTCGCCAACCCCTCCCGCCTCCCGCTCGCCGACCTCCCGGCCCTCCTCGACGGCGCCGACCTGGTCGTCGTCCGCCTCCTCGGCGGCGTCCGCTCCTGGCAGGAGGGCCTGGACGCGGTCCTCGCCGCCGGGAAGCCGGTCGTCGTCCTCAGCGGCGAGCAGGCCCCCGACGCCCAGCTCATGGAGGCCTCCACCGTCCCGGTCGGCGTCGCCACCGAGGCCCACGCCTATCTGGCACACGGCGGCCCGGCCAACCTGGAGCAGCTGGCCCGCTTCCTCTCCGACACCGTCCTGCTCACCGGCCACGGCTTCGACGCCCCGGCCGCCGCCCCCACCTGGGGCCCGCTGGAGCGGACCCCCAGGGCCGACGTGACCGGCCCGACCGTCGCCGTGCTCTACTACCGCGCCCACCACATGAGCGGGAACACCGCCTTCGTCGACGCCCTGTGCGGGGCGATCGAGGACGCGGGCGCCCGCGCCCTCCCGCTGTACGTGGCGTCCCTGCGCGCCCCGGAGCCGGAGCTGCTCGACCGTCTCCGTACGGCCGACGCGATCGTCACCACCGTCCTCGCCGCCGGCGGCACCAAGCCCGCCGAGGCCCAGGCCGGCGGCGACGAGGAGGCCTGGGACGCGGGCGCGCTCGCCGCGCTCGACGTGCCGATCCTCCAGGCCCTGTGCCTGACCGGCTCGCGGTCCGCGTGGGAGGAGAACGACGAGGGCCTCTCCCCGCTGGACGCCGCCAGCCAGGTCGCCGTGCCCGAGTTCGACGGCCGCCTCATCACCGTCCCCTTCTCCTTCAAGGAGATCGACGAGGACGGACTGCCCGCGTACGTCGCCGACGCCGAGCGCGCCGCACGCGTCGCCGGGATCGCGGTCCGGCACGCCCGGCTCCGCCACATCCCGAACGCCGAGAAGAAGCTGGCGCTCGTCCTCTCCGCGTACCCGACGAAGCACTCCCGCATCGGCAACGCCGTCGGCCTCGACACCCCCGCCTCCGCCGTCGCGCTCCTGCGCCGCCTCATCGCCGAGGGCTACGACTTCGGGCCCGTCGAAGACCTCCCCGGCCTGGTCTCCGGCGACGGCGACGAGCTGATCTACGCCCTCATCGAGGCCGGCGGCCACGACCAGGACTGGCTGACCGAGGAGCAGCTCGCGAAGAACCCGGTCCGCATCCCGGCCGCCGACTACAAGCGCTGGTACGCGACCCTGCCCGCCGAACTCCGCGAGCAGGTGGAGGAGCACTGGGGCCCCGCGCCCGGCGAGATGTTCCTCGACCGCTCCCGCAACCCGGAGGGCGACATCGTCCTCGCCGCCCTGCGGCGCGGGAACCTCCTGATCCTCATCCAGCCGCCGCGCGGCTTCGGCGAGAACCCGATCGCGATCTACCACGACCCCGATCTCCCGCCGTCCCACCACTACCTGGCCGCCTACCGCTGGATCGCCGCCCGCGCCGAGGACGGCGGCTTCGGCGCCGACGCCATGGTCCACCTCGGCAAGCACGGCAACCTGGAGTGGCTGCCCGGCAAGAACGCCGGCCTGTCCGCCGCCTGCGGCCCCGACGCGGCCCTCGGCGACATCCCGCTGATCTACCCGTTCCTCGTCAACGACCCGGGCGAGGGCACCCAGGCCAAGCGGCGCGTCCACGCCACCCTCGTCGACCACCTGGTGCCGCCGATGGCCCGCGCCGACTCGTACGGCGACATCGCCCGCCTGGAGCAGCTGCTCGACGAGTACGCGCAGATCAGCTCGATGGACCCGGCGAAGCTCCCGGCCATCCGCGCCCAGATCTGGACCCTGATCCAGGCCGCCAAGCTCGACCACGACCTGGGGCTCGAAGAGCGGCCCGAGGACGACGGCTTCGACGACTTCCTGCTGCACGTCGACGGCTGGCTGTGCGAGGTCAAGGACGCCCAGATCCGCGACGGCCTGCACGTCCTCGGCGGCGCGCCGGAGGGCGAGGCCCGGGTCAACCTGGTCCTCTCCATCCTCCGCGCCCGCCAGATCTGGGGCGGCACGCAGGCGCTGCCCGGTCTGCGCGAGGCCCTCGGCCTGGACGAGTCGGCCGCGACCCGCACCACCGCCGACGAGGCGGAGGCGAAGGCGCGCGAGCTGGTCGAGGCGATGGAGGCCGCCGACTGGGCGGTGCACGCGATCGACACGGTCGCCGCCGCGTACGGCCCCGAGGTCCGCGAGGTGCTGACCTTCGCCGCCCTCCAGGTCGTGCCGCGTCTCGCCGCCACCACCGACGAGCTGGCCCACGCCGTGCACGCCCTGAACGGCGGCTTCGTCCCGGCCGGCCCGTCCGGCTCCCCGCTCCGGGGCCTGGTCAACGTCCTGCCGACCGGCCGCAACTTCTACTCCGTCGACCCCAAGGCCGTGCCGTCCCGGCTCGCCTGGGAGACCGGCCAGGCGCTCGCCGACTCGCTCCTGGAGCGCTACCGCGCCGACAACGGCGAGTGGCCGACGTCCGTCGGACTCTCCCTCTGGGGCACCAGCGCGATGCGCACCGCCGGCGACGACGTCGCCGAGGCGCTCGCCCTGCTCGGCGTCCGCCCGCTGTGGGACGAGGCCTCCCGCCGGGTCAACGGCTTGGAGCCCATTCCGCTCGCCGAGCTCGGCCGCCCGCGCGTCGACGTGACGCTGCGCATCTCGGGCTTCTTCCGGGACGCGTTCCCGCACGTCATCGGCCTCCTCGACGACGCCGTACGGCTGGTGGCGGGCCTGGAGGACGAGTCCGCCTCGGACAACTACGTGCGGGCCCACGCGCAGGCCGACCTCGCCGAGCACGGCGACGAACGGCGCGCCACCACCCGCATCTTCGGCTCCCGCCCCGGCACGTACGGCGCGGGCATCCTCCAGCTGATCGACTCGCGCGACTGGCGCACGGACGCGGACCTCGCCGAGGTCTACACGGTGTGGGGCGGGTACGCGTACGGGCGCGGGCTCGAAGGGCGCCCGGCGCGCGCCGAGATGGAGACCGCGTACAAGCGGATCGCGGTCGCCGCGAAGAACACGGACACGCGCGAGCACGACATCGCCGACTCCGACGACTACTTCCAGTACCACGGCGGCATGGTCGCGACCGTCCGCGCGCTCACCGGCACCGCGCCCGAGGCGTACATCGGCGACTCGACCCGCCCCGAGACCGTCCGCACCCGGACCCTGGTCGAGGAGACCTCCCGCGTCTTCCGCGCCCGCGTGGTCAACCCGCGCTGGATCGAGGCGATGCGCCGCCACGGCTACAAGGGCGCGTTCGAGCTGGCGGCGACCGTCGACTACCTCTTCGGGTACGACGCGACGACGGGTGTCGTCGCCGACTGGATGTACGACAAGCTCACGCAGGAGTACGTCCTCGACCCGGAGAACCAGGCCTTCCTCAAGGAGGCCAACCCGTGGGCCCTGCACGGCATCGCGGAGCGGCTCCTGGAGGCGGAGTCGCGCGGGATGTGGGAGAAGCCGGACCCGGAGACGCTGGCCGCGCTGCGCCAGGTCTTCCTGGAGACGGAGGGCGACTTGGAGTCCGACGAGTAGCACCCGCCCCGCCACCCGCCCGTGTGGGCAGTCGTCCCGCAGGGCGAGGGGGTCCCCCCTGCTCGAGCGAAGCCGAGAGCTTGGGGGAGGGTGGGCACACGGGACGGCGCCCTTGAGCGGCGCCTCCGCGTTCCGCGCCTGGACCCGCACCACGAGCCGGGCGCGCCAAAGGGCGCGGGTCAGGGCGCGGGAGCCTGGGCCCGGCAAGGGGCGCCGTTCCGTTGTGCCCACCCGTTCCGCCCTGCGGAACGACTGCCCACAACGGGGGGTGCGGGGGCGGGCATCGCCCCGGCGGGGCGGAGGTCCACCACGGGAGGCCGGTCCGCAGCGGGCGGGGGCAGTTCGAGGTGGTGGCCGCGGAAGCGGGAGCGCAGGCGGCGGTCGTGGCTGACGATCACCAGCGTCCCCCGGTACGCCGCCAGCGCCGCCTCCAGTTCTTCCACCAGGCCCGGCGCCAGGTGGTTGGTCGGCTCGTCCAGGAGCAGCAGGTCGGCCGGCGCGGTCACGAGCCGCGCCAGTTCGAGCCTGCGGCGCTGGCCGGCCGACAGGCGGCACACCGGGACCGTCAGGTCCCGGGCGGCGAAGAGCCCGAGGGAGAGCAACTCCTCCGTGCGCTCCTCGCCGAAGGCCTCGCTCACCGTACGGGGGTCGGTGGGCGGGGCCACCTCCTGCCGGAGCAGGCCCACCCGGGCGGGCGTCCTCACCGTGCCGGCGTCGGGGGCGAGTTCGCCCGCGAGCACCTTCAGGAGGGTGGTCTTCCCGGCTCCGTTGGGGCCGGTCACGAGGAGTCGTCCGCCCGGCTCCAGGTGCAGGGCGTCCAGGCGGAGCCGTCCCCCGACCCGTACGCCGGTCAGGTCGACCGCCGCGCCCTCGCCCGCCAGGTCCGCGCGGAAGCGGAGCGGCTCGGGCGGCGGCGGCACGGGGTGCTCGGTGAGCCGGGCGAGCCGCTCGCGGGCGGCCCGGATCCTGCTCATCGCGCCGTGCGCCCGTGACCGGGCCCGGAAGGCGCCCGCCCCGCTGAACGCCGCCGGGGCCTTGCGGGGGATCGCCGAGAACCGGTCGATGTGCGTGTCGGCCAGGGCCCGGTACCGGGCGAGCTCCTCCTTCCACTCCGCGTACTCCCGCTGTCGGCGGGCCCGCTCGGCGGCGCGTCCGGCGAGGTGGCCGCGGTAGCCGTCGCCGTACCGCCGCACGGTGTGGCGGTCCTCGTCGACCTCCAGGACGGCGGTGGTGACGTGGTCGAGGAAGGCGCGGTCGTGCGAGACGGCGACGACCGTGCCCCGGTGGGTGCGCAGCCGCTCCTCCAGCCAGGCCACGGCCTCGTCGTCGAGGTCGTTCGTCGGCTCGTCGAGCAGCAGCAGTTCGGGGTCGGCGGCGAGGACGCCGGCGAGGGCGAGCCGGGACCGCTGGCCGCCGGAGAGCGTGCGGAGGGGCCGGTCCCGGTCGATCGGGCCGGGCTCGCCGAGCCGCCGCAGGACGGTCTCGACGCGCCGGTCGGCTCCGGCGCCGCCCCGCGCCTCGTGGGCGGCGAGCAGTTCCGCGTACGAGGCGAGGGCGGCGTCCGGGCCGGGGCCGGTGCCGCTGCCCGCGGTGGACAGTTCGGCCTCCGCCGTACGGATCGCCCGCTCCAGCTCCCGTATCTCCGCGAGCGCGTGGTCGACGGCGTCGCCGACGGTCGCGTCCGCAGGGAGGTCGAGGGTCTGGGCGAGGTGGCCGAGTCCCCCGGGGGCTTCGACGGTCACCGTGCCGTTGTCGGGGGTCTCCAGGCCGGCGAGGAGCCGGAGGAGGGTGGACTTGCCCGAGCCGTTGTCGCCGACGACGCCGAGGCGTTCGCCGGGGCGGACGGTGAACGAGACGCGGTCGAGGACGGTCCGGCGGTGGACGTGCCGGTCGTCGTACCGCCGGGTGACGTCGATGAATCGGGCACGGAACAAGGGCGACCTCCTGCCGTCGGGGACACGGGCGCGAGACGTGACGTCTCGTTTGGAGGACGGTACGGCATGCGGAGGGATCTGACAATACGAGACGTCTCGTGTTGTCAGGGGAGGGTCAGGCGGAGGCTATGCGCAGGACCAGGGCCGCCGCCGAGACGAGGGTGAGGACCGCCGCCGGCGCCAGCTCGAAGTCCTTCACGCGCAGGTGGGAGATGACCGCGCCGGCGAAGTAGAGCACCAGGCCCACCGCCGCGGCCTGGCCGAGCAGCGGCACGAAGAGCCCCGCGAGCAGGCCGAGCGCGCCCGCCGCCTTCGCGGTCGCGAGCCACGGCAGCGCGCCCTCCGGGACGCCCACCTTGGTCATGCTGCCGACGACCTGCGGGTTCTTGGTGAAGGTCATGAAGGCGGAGCCGGCGGAGGCGAGGGCGAGCAGGCCCGCCACGACGGCGTAGGCGATGAACATGGAAGAACTCCAACGATGCGGGGACGGAAACCGTTGAAGAGTAACAACGATTTCTCTCGCTCCACAATTGCGTTGTTGTTACGGTGGACGGCATGGCAGCTCTTCCGACCGACCGCCTCGGCTTCCTCCTCTCCTTCCGCGGGGAGCTCACCGGCGCGCGCATCCGCGCCGCCCTGGGCGTCGCCGGACTGCACCCGCGCAACGCGATGACGCTGATGCAGCTGGCCCCGGGCGCCACGAGCCAGCGCGAGCTCGCCGTCGCGATGGAGGTGGACCCGAGCCAACTGGTCGCGATCCTGAACGAGTTGGAGACGTCCGGGCTCGCCGAGCGCCGCCGCGACCCGGCCGACCGGCGCCGGCACATCGTGGAGATCACCCCGGCCGGCACCGCCGCCCTGGAGCGCATCGACGCGGCCGTGCGCGAGGCCGAGCGGGAGCTCTTCGGTGACCTCACCGAGGCGGAACAGGCCCTGCTGCGCGGCCTGTTGGACCGCGTCGTCGTGGACCCGACCGTCCACGAATGTGGCGAGTAGTCGCCAGGAGAGCGAAAAAAGGTTCGTCCTCGGCGATGACTTCCGAGGGTGCGGACGGTCTACCCCATGACCGTTCCACCCCGGAGGAGAGAACCATGGCCGAGACCGACACCCGCACCCTGGAGACCGTCGGCGCGACCCTGCGCTACGACGTGCGCCCCGGCACCGGGCCCGAGGGGCGCCCCCTGCTGCTGATCGGCTCCCCCATGGACGCGAGCGGCTTCACCACGCTCGCCTCCCACTTCGCCGACCGGACCGTCGTGACGTACGACCCGCGCGGGGTGGGCCGCAGCGAGCGCACCGACGGCGCGGCGGAGACGCTCCCCGAGGAGCACGCCGACGACCTGGTCCGGCTGGTCGAGGCGCTCGGCGCCGGTCCCGTGGACGTCTTCGCCAGCAGCGGCGGCGCCGTCAACGCCCTCGCCCTGGTGGCCCGCCGGGGCGACCTCGTGCACACCCTCGTCGCGCACGAGCCGCCGACCGCCCAGGTCGTCCCGGACCGGGAGGCGGCCCTCGGTGTCTGCGCCGACGTCCACGCCACGTATCTGCGGGAGGGCTGGGGGCCCGCCATGGCCAAGTTCCTCGCGCTGACGAGCCGGAAGGGCGAGTTCCCGGCGGGCTGGGCCGAGGAGCCCGCCCCCGACCCGGCCGCGTTCGGCCTGCCGGCCGAGGACGACGGCACGCGCGGCGACCCCCTGCTCGGGCAGAACATGCGCGGCTGCACCTCCTACCGCCCCGACTTCACCGCCCTGCGCGCCGCGCCGACCCGGATCGTCGTCGCCGCGGGGAAGGAGTCCGAGGGCACGTTCGCCGCGCGCGCCGCCCTCGCCGTCGCCGAGGGACTCGGCACCCCGCTCGCCGTCTTCCCGAGCCACCACGGCGGCTTCCTGGGCGGCGAGTTCGGACAGCACGGCGCCCCGGCGGAGTTCGCCGAGGCCCTGCGCGCCGCCCTGGACGGCGACCGGGTCTGACGCGGCGCTTCCGCGCGGGGGCGGGGCGGCGAGGAGGGGAGGAGGGGAGGAGGGCGGCGAGAGGGGCGGGTCGGCGGCACATCGATCGCATTGTTCTAGCGGAGTGCGAACAACTTGTTCTATGGTGATGCGAACAAGGGAGGTCCCATGAACCGTGCCGCACCCCGTCTCCGCGCCCTCGCCGCGCTCCCGTTCGCGCTCGCCCTCGCCGTCCACCTGGTGTTCCTCGCCCTCCGGTACGACCGGCTGCCCGACACCCTCGCCACCCACTTCGGCCCCGACGGCGGCCACGCCGACGGCTTCACCGGCCGTGCCGCCTTCACCGCCGTCAGCACCGGCCTGCTCCTCACGCTCGGCGCCGGCTGGACCCTCCTGGTCCGCCGCGGCTCCCTCTGGGGCGCCTGGGCGACCGCCGGCTTCACCGGCGCCCTGTTCGTCCTCCTCGTACGGGACAACCTGGACGCCACCGATCCGGCGCGGGTCGAGTCCCCGCTCGGCAACCTCCTGCTCGCGGCGGCGACCGCGGCCCTCCTCGCCCTCGCCGGGTGGGGGCTGACCCGGCTCGTCCCCCGCGACGAACCGGCCGCGGACCCCGGCCCCTCCGACGGCCCCCGGCTCCCGCTCGGCGCGAGCGAGGTCGCCGGCTGGACCCGCGCCACCGCCTCCCGGCCGCTCACCGTCCTCGCGGTGCTCGCCCTCGCCGCCACCCCGGCCGTCCTGCTCCTCGCGCCCCGGCCTGCCGCCCTGTTCGGCCTCCTCGGCCTCGTCGTCGGCCTCCCGGGGCTCGCCCTCGCCCGGGTCAGGGTCACCGTCGACCGGCGCGGCGTCACCGTGCGCTCCGCGCTGGCCTCCCGGCCCCGCGCCCGGATCCCGCTCGACGACGTCGCGGGCGCGAGCGTCCGGGACCTCGACACGGCGGCCGTCCTCGCCGAGTTCGGCGGCTGGGGCTACCGGGTCCGGGCCCACCGCACGGGCGTGATCGTCCGGAGCGGCGAGGCCCTCGTCGTACGGCGGTCCGGTGGCCGCGAGTTCGCCGTCACCGTGCCCGACGCGCGGACCGCCGCCGCCCTCCTCAACACGCTCGCCGAGCGGCATGGGAAGGTCTGACCGTGCTCTTCCGTGTCGACCCGGCCTCCGCCGTGCCCCTCGGCGACCAGATCGCCGCCTGTGTCCGGGGCGCCCTCGCCGACGGCTCCGCGGCCCCCGGCGAGCGCCTCCCGGCCGCCCGGGAGCTCGCCGACTCCCTCGGCGTCAACGTCCACACCGTCCTCCGCGGCTACCAGCGGCTCCGCGAGGAGGGCCTGATCGAGCTCCGCCGGGGCCGGGGCGCCCTGATCGTCCCCGGCGCCACCGCCCCCGACCGCGCCCGCCTCGTCTCCCGCCTCCGCGAGGCGGCGGCCGAGGCCCGCGAACTGGGCCTCACGGACGAGGAGTTCGTGGCCCTGGCACGGACGAGCCTCGACTAGGCCCCGCCTTGCGGACCAGGCCCGGAGACCGCGCGGCCTGCTCGGTTCAGGACAGCTCGCGGACCGGTGCCCCCGCCAGGAAGGCCTCGACGTCCTCGACCGCCTGGCCGAAGTAGCGCCCGTAGTTCCCCTCCGTCACATAGCCCAGATGGGGGAGGGCCAGGACGTTCGGCAGCGTCCGCAACGGGTCGTCGGCGGGCAGCGGCTCCGTCTCGTACACGTCGAGGCCCGCTCCCGCGATCCAGCCCTCGCGCAGCGCCCGCAGCAGCGCCCCGCCGTCGACGAGACCCGCCCGCGAGGTGTTGACGAGGTACGCGGACGGGCGCATCGCCCGCAGCTCCGGCTCCCCGACCATGCCCCGGGTGCGGTCGGACAGCACCATGTGCAGCGAGACGAAGTCGCCGCCGGCGAACAGGTCCCGCTTGTCCTTCGCGAGCCGGGCACCGTGCTCGGCGGCCCGCTCCTCCGTCAGGTTCGGGCTCCAGGCGGTCACGTCCATGCCGAAGGCGAGACCGATCCGGGCCACCCGGGCGCCGATCTTGCCCAGGCCCACGAGGCCGAGCGTCCGGCCGGCGAGGTCGGCGCCGACGGTCGACTGCCACGGCCCGCCCTCGCGCAGGGCCCGCGCCTCCGCCGGCACGTGCCGGGCGAGGCCCAGGAGGAGGGCCCAGGTCAGCTCGGTGGGCGGCTCGGAGCTGCTGGCGGTGCCGCAGACGGTGACGCCCCGCGCCCGGCAGGCCGCCAGGTCGATCGAGGCGTTGCGCATCCCGGAGGTGATCAGGAGCCGCAGCCGGGGGAGGCGGGCGAGGAGCCCGGCGTCGACCGGGGTCCGCTCGCGCATCACCACGAGGATCTCGCAGTCCTCGACGGCGGCGACGAGGGCGTCCCGGTCGGTGAGGTGCTCGCGCAGCACGCGGACGTCCACGCGGTCCGCGAGCGGGCTCCAGTCGGCGGAGGAGAGGGCGACGCCCTGGTAGTCGTCGAGTACGGCGCAGCGCAGCTTCATGACCGCATGATCGCCGATCGGATCCGCGCCCCCGGCCCGTATGCCACGCTCCGGGCGACAAGGACGCCCGCCTCGCGGAGAATTTTCCCGAATTGTTCCCTTCGGGAAGGCTGGTGTCATGGACGCTGCCGGTGCCAGTGACGACGAACTCGCGGTGCTCCGGGCCCGGGTGGCGGCACTGGAGGCGGACAAGGCGACCGCCCGGCCGCCCCACCACCGCGTCCGGTCCTTCTTCGCCGCCCTGCTCATCGTCATCGGCTGCGTCCTCGTCCCGCTGGGCCTCGTGGCCTCCTGGACCTCGGACATCGTCGGCGACACCGACCGGTACGTGCAGACGGTCAAGCCGCTGGCCTCGGACCCGGACGTCCAGGCGGCCGTGGCCAACCGGGTGACGAACGCGGTCATGGAACACATCGACCTGCCCTCCCTCCTGGAGGGCGTCGCCCCCGACCAGCGGCCGCTGGCGGAGAAGGCCCTCGGCAAGCTGGGGGGCTCCCTGCAGAGCGCGGTCGCCAGCTTCGTCCACGACCGGGCGCAGGACATCGTCGCCTCACCGGAGTTCGAGACGATCTGGACCAACGCCAACCGGGCGATCCACACCTCCCTCGACCGGGCCCTGACCGGCAGCGACGAGGGCGCCGTGAAGATCGAGACGAACACCGTCACCATCGACCTGGCGCCCGTGATCGAGCGGGTGAAGGAGCGGCTCGTGGCGTCCGGGTTCGACGTCGCGGCCAAGATCCCCGAGATCCACACCGACTTCACGGTGGTCAAGTCGGACGACATCGGCAAGGTGAAGACCGCGTTCTCGCTGCTCCAGGCCATGGGCATGTGGCTGCCGGTGATCGCCGTCCTGCTCGTCGCCGGCGGTGTGCTGCTGTCCGTGCACCGGCGCCGCACCCTGGTCGCCGCGGCCCTCGGCGTCGCCGTGGCGGCGATCGTCCTCGGCGCCGGCCTCACCGTCTTCCGCACGGTCTACCTGAACGCCCTGCCCGCCACCGTCTCCCCGGCCGCCGCGGGCTCCGTCTACGACACCCTGGTCCGCTTCCTCCGCACCTCGGTCCGGGTCTTCGCGACCCTCGGCGTCCTGATCGCCCTCGCCGCCTGGCTCTCCGGCCCGAGCCGCCCCGCCGTCCTGGTCCGCGGGCTGTGGCGCTCCGGCATCACCGCGTCCCGCGCGACCGCCGACCACGCGGGCATGCGCCTCGGACCGGTGGGCCCGTTCGTCCACCGGTACCGCACCTGGATCACCTGGATCCTCGTCGTCGGGGCGGCCGCCGCCGTCGTGTTCTGGCCCCACCCCACCGCCTGGGTCGTCGTCGGCGTCGCCCTCGGCCTGCTCTTCGCCCTGGCGGTGACGGCCTTCCTGGCGGAGGAGCCCACCGAGGCGGAGACACCCGCGCGGAGCGCCCCTCGGCCCTGATCGCCCCCCACCGGTACCTCGGCCTTGCTCGCCCTTCAGCCCTGATCGCCCCGCGCCGGTACGAGCGCCGCGCCCGCGAGGAGCCCGACCGCGATCGTCGTGACGATCGTGACGAGGTCCACGAGGTCGTGGAAGCCGTGCAGGACGTGACCGCCCGCCAGGGAGGTGAGCGCCCGCAGGCCCAGGGAGCCGACGGTGAGGGTGAAGAAGCCGCCCAGGAAGAGGACGAGCCGGGGCGGGCGCCCGGCCGGCCGGGACAGCAGATCCGCCGCGACGGCGAGGGCCGTGGCGGCGACGAAGGTGCCGGCGACCTCCCCGACCAGGGCCGTGACCGCCGCCTGCACGCCGAGCGACAGGTAGACGAGGGCGGTCACCCAGCCCGCGGCCCGCCACGGCACCCCGAAGGCGAGGACCAGGCCCGCCGTGAAGACGGCCCAGCTCGCGACGAGCACCCACCGGGACAGGTCGGCGTCCTGCGCGGTGTCGAAGAGCGCCCCGGTCGGTGTGCCGGTGACGGCCACGCCGATGAGCACGCCCACGTACAGCTGGAGGAGCAGGACGAGGGCGTAGACGAGTCGGACGGCGCCGGTCGTGAGGAAGCCGCCGACGAGTTCGGCGGTGGCCGCGCTGAGCAGGTCGCCGGGCACGAAGAAGAACAGCGCCGGAAGCATGATCAGCACCGGCCCGCCGTGGTCGTGGCCCGGCTGGAACAGCCCCAGGGTCACGAGGGAGACCAGGCCGGCGGCGAGCAGCGGCAGGACGCGGGCGAGGCGCTGCCGCCGGTCCGACAGGACGGTCAGCGTCGCGACCGGGGCGGCGAGGAGGGCGGTGGTGCCGATCTCGTACCAGGTCGGCTGGACGGCCGGCGCGAACCCGACGGAGAACAGCACGATGCCCGCCCCGCGGGCCCAGCGCGGCACCGTGGCGGGCAGGTTCTCGATCCGCCGCAGTCCGGTCGCCGCCTCGGGCAGGGCCGGCCGGGTGTCCCGTACGCGCTCGACGAACTCCTTGAGGGCGACCGCCCGGTCGAGCCGGGCGACGTCGGGGAAGGCGGTGACGGTCGAGGTGAGGGTGCGCCCCCCGACGGTCACGGAGAGCACGGCGCCGTCGGCGACGAGCACCGTCTCGGCCCGCCCGCCGTAGGCCCGGGCGACGCTCCGGACGCCCCGGGCGACGCCCTCGGCGCCCTCCCCGCTGAACGACAGCATGAACCGGGCCAGTTCGCGCAGGAAGTCGTGGAGGGCGTCGGGCTCGGACTCGTGGGGTCCGCGTCTCACCGGCGGACGGTGTCGTCGGTCTCCAGGTCCTTCACCTCGTCCTGGAAGTCGTCGACCTTGTCCGGGCAGTAGACCTGGAGGACGATCCGCTCGGCCTCGACGGCCCTGGTGTCGGAGATGACGGGCCGCATGCCGGGTCCTGAGGCGCCGTTGGCCTGCTGGATCTTCCACAGCGCCGTCTTGAGGGCGTTGCCCGGCTCCTCGCAGACCTGGCCGCCGTCGGTGCCGAGCAGCCGCTCGACGGTGTCGGTGTCGGGGGAGGGGTATCCGGCCTTCACCAGCTCCTCCTGGAGCCGGTGGGCCTTGGAGAGCGTCTCGTTGCCCGTCTTCACGCTCTCGTAGCGGACGATTCCGGTGACGACGAGGCCGACGAGGATCACGATCGCGCCCCAGTAGATCCACTTGTGCTCGGAGGCGAAGCGGGTGGGGCTCATGCCCGGTCTCCCTCGCTCGGGGCGTCGGCGGCGGTGCGCCATTCCGGCTTGCGGAACTTCAGGAAGAGCCACGGGATCAGCAGGCCCAGGACGATCAGGCCGCAGCCGATGAAGAGGACGTACGAGAAGACGCTGCTGCCGCCGAACTGGGAGGGCGGTACGAATCCGATGGCGAGCGCCGCGAGCGAGGCGAGCAGGCCGACCGTGCACACCAGTCCCAGGGCGGGCACCCGGTAGCCGCGGGGGTGGTCGGGCCGGGTCTTCCGCAGCCGCATCGCGGCGGCGAACATCAGCAGGTACACGATGAGGTACACCTGCGTGGTGATCGTGGAGAAGATCCAGTAGACGCTCGACACGTTCGGGATGAGCGCGTACATCAGGGCGATGGCCGAGGTCACGACGCCCTGGGTGACCAGGATGTTCTGCTGGATGCCGAACTTGTTGAGCTTCTGCAGGAACGGCGGAAGGTAGCCCTCCTGGCGGGAGATCTCCAGGAGGCCCTTGGACGGACCGGCGAGCCAGGTCAGCATGCCGGCCAGGGAGGCGGAGATCAGCATGACGGCGGCGATCGGGGTCATCCAGCCGACGTCGAAGTAGGAGAAGAAGGCGTCGAAGGCCTGCATCACGCCGGCGGTGAGGCTGAGCTGATCGGCCGGCACGACCCAGCTGATGGCCAGGGCGGGCAGGATGAAGATCAGCAGGACGAGCGCCATCGCCAGGAACATGGACCTCGGGTACTCCTTCGCCGGGTCCTTCAGCGAGGAGACGTGGACCGCGTTCATCTCCATGCCGGAGTACGACAGGAAGTTGTTGACGATCAGGACCAGGCTGGCGAGGCCCGTCCACTGCGGCAGCAGGTGGCCGCCGTCCATCGGGGCGGCGGAGGGATTGCCCTGGCCGAGGAAGACCATGCCGAGCACGACGAGGATCGTGCCCGGCACGAGCGTGCCGATGACCAGGCCCCAACTGGACAGTCCGGCCAGGGCCTTGGTGCCGCGCGAGGAGACCCAGACGCCGGTCCAGTACAGGACCATGATGACGATCGCGGTGTAGACGCCGTTTGAGGCGAGGGACGGGTCGATGACGTACGCGATGGTCGAGGCCACGAAGGCCAGCAGGCTCGGGTAGTAGAAGATCGTCATCGCGAACTGGCACCAGACCGCGAGGAATCCGAGCGGCTTGGACAGCCCCTCGGCGACCCAGCGGTAGACGCCGCCGCTCCATCCGGAGGCGAGCTCCGCGGAGACCAGGGCGGTCGGCAGCAGGAACACGATCGCCGGGACGAGGTAGAGGAAGACGCAGGCCAGGCCGTACACGGCCATCGTGGGGGCGGCCCGGAGGCTCGCGACCGACGCGGTCGTCATCAGGGCGAGCGTCACCCAGGACATGGTCGTGGGGGAGGCGGGCCGTGCGCCCGCCGCCCGGGGTGTTTCGGCCGGGGTTTCGATACTGCTCAAGGAGCCCTCCCGCACGTCGGATGATCACCTCACGCTCGAACGGCCGGGTGACCCCGGCAAGCGGGGGTCGGCCGTACGGGGGAGGGGCTTCCGGCGGGGGCGTACGGGGTGGCCCCGGTGACGGGGTCGTGCGGGGCGGCCCCGGTGACGGGGTCGACGGTCACCTCCGGGTGCCGTTCGGCCAGGAGTCCGGCGAACCGCCGGCGGGTGGTGGCCCGCGGCCCGTCGAGCAGCCCGGCCGCGGCGAGCGCGAAGGCCCCGGCGCGGTGGGCCGCGACCAGCGCTCCGCACTGACACCGCCCCCTGAGACCGCGTCCCCGTCGGCGCCCCGCCCGCCGGTACCGCGCCACACGGGCACCGCATCGCCCCGGAGACCTCCACCCCGCGGGCCCGCGCCCCTAGAATCGGCTTCCATGTCGATCCCTGACGAACTGCTCGTCGACGTCGCCGCCACCGTGGAATCCGGGCGGAGCAACCAGATGTCCCTGACCGTGGTCGCGGGGGGAGTGGTCATCACCGGGCGGCTGGCGCCCGAGGCCCTGTGGAGACAGCGCGTGTCGGAGGTCCTGACGGACTCGACCCGGCTGTCCGAGTTCTCCGGCGTCTTCGCCCCCGACGCGGGGAAGAAGGCGAAGGACGCGGAGCCCCCCACCCACCTCCACTTCCACCTCGCCCGCATCCTCCAGGGGACCGTGGGCATGCCCGAGACCGGCGGGATGTACCGCGTCGCGATCGCGGACGTCAGCGCCTGGACCGTGGGGGACTTCAGCTACTCCGACAGCTGACGGCCCCGGCTACTGCTTGACCCCCGACACCACGAGGAACGGCGGGTGCCCGGCCTCCGCCGGATCGTGGCCGAGGAGCGCCGACCGGTGGGTGAGGACGGGCTCGTGGACGTCCAGGTCGGTGAACCCGGCCTTGCCGAGCACGTCGAGGTACGTCTGGCACGGCCAGTGGTGGTCGACCGGCTCCAGCGGGGCCCCGCCGTCCGGGCGCTCCAGGCGCGACCGGCGCCGCTCGCCCTTGGTGTAGACGCGGCCGGGCTCGCCGCGGCGGAAGGTGGAGAACCGGATGCCCGTGGTGCGGGGGTTGGCGTCCAGCACGGCGAACCGGCCGCCGGGCCGCAGCACCCGGTGCGTCTCGGCGGCGATGTCGTGCAGGTCGGCGATGTCTCCGGTGGTGACGAAGACGAAGCAGGCCATGGCGGCGTCGACGGAGCCGTCGGCGAGGAAGCCGAGCCCGCCGTCCTCGGTGAGCCGGTAGTCGATCCGCGGGTGCGGGCGCCGCTCGCGGGCGATCTCCAGCATGGAGGGCGAGACGTCGACGGCCACCACGCGCGCGTCGGAGGCCTCGACGACGCGGGTGGCGACCTTGCCCGGCCCGCAGCCGTAGTCCAGGACCGTACGGACGGCGCAGGAGCCGATGCCGAGGGCGTGGAAGACGGCCGGGTAGCCGATGAGGCGCTCGGGGAGGTCGTCGTAGGAGTCGAGGGCTTCGGCGTCGAACCGGGCGGCGGGGTCGAGGGCTTCGGCGTCGGTGTCGAGCCGGGCCGTGCCGTCGGTGTCGAGCCGGGCCGTGCCGTCGGCGTCGAGCCGGGCCGTGTCACTGATCGGGTGCGAGGTCGTGCGAGGGGTCATGTGGGGCCTTCCGATGATGATCCATTTCGTCCGGAACGTACTGGTCGGGGGAGCCGCGGGACAGGGCCTGGGCACCGCGCTCACCCGGGTGGGCCAACGGTCCCGGCCGCCACCGGGCGTCCCGCCCGGTCCCGTGGATTGATGAGAGGACTGTCGACGAGTCCGCTGATCGAAGGGGAAACTGTGGCGCTCCACGAGATGAAGGCACCGAAGAGCGTCGCCGATGCGGTGACGGACGTGTTCGCCTCGGCCCTGAGCGAGCGGGTCCTGCCGAAGCACCGGATGCCGGAGGAGCCGAACCTCCCCTCGGTCGTCTACGCGATGCTCCACGACGAGCTGCTGCTCGACGGCAACGCGGCGCAGAACCTGGCGACGTTCTGCACGACGTGGACGGACGACGAGGTCCGCCGGCTGATGAACGAGTGCCTCGACAAGAACATGATCGACAAGGACGAGTACCCGCAGACCGCGGAGATCGAGTCGCGGTGCGTGAACATCCTGGCCGATCTGTGGCACGCCCCCGGCAGCGAGAACGGCGAGGGCGCGGCGATCGGCTGCTCCACCACCGGCTCCAGCGAGGCCGCCATGCTCGGCGGCCTCGCCCTGAAGTGGCGGTGGCGGGAGCGGCGCCGGGCCGAGGGCAAGCCGACCGACCGCCCGAACATCGTCACCGGTCCCGTGCAGATCTGCTGGGACAAGTTCGCCCGCTACTTCGACGTGGAACTGCGCCAGGTCCCGCTGGAGCCGGGCGCCACGGGCCTGCGTCCGCACCAGTTGAAGGAGTACGTCGACGAGAACACCATCGGGGTCGTCGCGATCCTCGGCGTCACCTACACCTGCGACTACGAGCCGGTCGCCGAACTCTCCGCCGAACTCGACCGGATCCAGCAGGAGACGGGCCTCGACGTCCCGATCCACGTCGACGCGGCGAGCGGCGGCTTCGTCGCCCCCTTCCTCCACGAGGACGTCGTCTGGGACTTCCGGCTGCCGAGGGTGTCCTCCATCAACGCCTCCGGCCACAAGTTCGGCCTCGCGCCCCTCGGCGTGGGCTGGGCGGTCTGGCGCACCGCCGAACTCCTGCCGGAGGACCTCGTCTTCCGGGTGAGCTACCTGGGCGGCGACATGCCGACCTTCGCCCTGAACTTCTCCCGCCCCGGCGGCGAGATCGTCGCCCAGTACTACAACTTCCTGCGCCTGGGGCGGGCCGGCTACCGGCGCGTCCAGGAGGCCTGCGCGCTGACCGCCCAGTACCTCGCCGGGAAGATCGAGGCGATGGGCCCCTTCACCCTGCTCTACGACGGCCAGGGCGCGCTGCCCGCCGTCTCGTACACCCTCACCGACCCGGAGGGCGCGGGCTTCAGCCTGTACGACCTCTCCGACCAGCTCCGGATGCGCGGCTGGCAGGTCCCCTCCTACCCGCTGCCCCCCGCCCGGCAGGAGACCGTCATCCAGCGCGTCCTGATCCGCCACGGCATCGGCCGCGACGAGATCGACCTGCTGGCCCAGGACATCCGCCGCTCGCTGGAGCGACTGACGCAGGGCGTGCCGGCGGACGCCGACCGCGCCGGTTTCCACCACTGAGACGATCCGTCCGGGACGGATCAGGATTCGAGAAGCGCCGCGCCGGGGGCCGCCACTAGCGTGAAGGCCATGGACATCAGCATTCACACCAGCGCCCTTCCGCACGACGACCCGGACGCCTCCCTGGCCTTCTACCGGGACGCCCTCGGCTTCGAGGTCCGCAGCGACGTCGGCCAGGGCAGGATGCGGTGGATCACGGTCGGGCCCGCGGGGCAGCCCGACACGTCCATCCTCCTGGCGCCGCCCGCCGTCGACCCCGGCATCACCGAGGACGAGCGCCGCACCATCGCCGAGATGATGGCCAAGGGCACGTACGGCTGGATCCTCCTGGCCACCCGGGACCTCGACGCCACCTTCGAGAAGGTGCGGGCCACCGACGCCGAGGTCGTCCAGGAGCCGACGGAGCAGCCGTACGGCGTCCGCGACTGCGCGTTCCGCGACCCGGCGGGCAACCTGATCCGCATCCAGGAACTCCGCTAGCGCCGGCCGGGACGAGAGGAGCTCCCCATGTGCCACCCCGCGTGGGCACGCGCGCGCGTCGCCGCGCAGCGCCTGGACGACCTCGCCCGTCTGCGGCGCGTCCGTGACCGGATCGACCGCGAGTACGCCCGCCCCCTGGACGTCCTGGAGCTGGCCCGCGGCGCGGACATGGCGGCCGGCCTGCTGAGCCGCCGGTTCCGGACCGCGTACGGGGCCTCGCCCTACGGCTACCTGCTCGAACGCCGGGCGGAGCGCGCCCGGACCCTGCGACTGCACGGCGCACGAACGGAACCGCAGCCGGCGTGACCGGCGCACCGCCGCCCCACCACCGCCCCCCGACCATCCGCGAGAGGAACGAACCATCATGACTGCGAGCGCCAAGTCCTACGACGGCTTCACCGAGGACGAGCGGGAGGCCATGAAGGAGCACGCCAAGGAGCTGAAGGCGTCCAAGCGCCGCGGCGCGAAGGCGGACACCGAGCCCGACGTGCTCGCGAAGATCGCCGAGATGGAGGAGGCGGACCGCGTCCTCGCCGAGCGCGTGCACGCCCTCGTCAAGGAGAACGCCCCGGAGCTCACCGCGAAGCTCTGGTACGGGATGCCCGCGTACGCCCGGGACGGCAAGGTCGTCTGCTTCTTCCAGAGCGCCCAGAAGTTCAAGTCCCGCTACGCCACGCTCGGTTTCAGCGACCAGGCCGCCCTCGACGACGGTGACCTGTGGCCCACCACGTACGCCCTCACGGCCCTGACCCCGGCCACGGAGCAGCGCGTCGCGGCGCTCCTCAAGCAGGCGGCGGGCTGAGGCGACGGGCGTCGACCTCCTGGCCGAGCCGCCAGGTGTCCCCGCCGTCGGCCGAGCGCCCGTCGCGCCGGCGGGAACCGCCCACCGGCTCCCCGGGACTGTGACGCGGCGCACATCCCCCGGAGCGATGACTTCGCCCCCTGCCGTCGGTCGTATCAGCGACAACACCGACGCGAGGAAGGCCCGTTCATGACCCACACGCTCAACGCCCCCCAGCACGTCGCATCCGCCGGGCCCGCGTCCGGAGTCGTGGCACGGCGGGCTCTGGCCGGTGGCGTGGTGGCGGGCCCGCTGTTCCTCCTGGCCGGAATCGCCCAGGGCGTCGCACGGGACGGGTTCGACTTCACCCGCAACGCGATCAGCCAGCTCGCCCTCGGCGAGGCGGGCTGGATCCAGACGGTGAACTTCCTGCTCACCGGGGCGCTGCTGCTGGCCGGCGCGACCGGACTGCGGCGGGCGCTGCGCGGCGGCCCCGGCGGGACGTGGGGCCCGGCCCTGGTCGGTGTCTTCGGCGTCTCCTTCTGGGTCGCGGCGGCCTTCCCCGCCGACGCCGGGGCGGGCTTTCCCGCCGGGGCGCCCGAGGCGACCGTGATGAGCGGGCACGGCGCCGTCCACATGTTCGGCGGGATGGTCGGCTACCTGGCCCTGTGCGCCGTGTTCGTCGTGCTGGCCCGTCCGCTCGCCGCCCGGGGCCTGCGCGGCTGGGCCGTCGCGTCCCGCGTCGTCCCCGCGGCCGTCCTCGCCGGGTTCATGGCCTCGGCCGCCTCCGTCCTGGCGTTCACCGTCGGCGCCGGCCTCGGCCTGCTGTGGCTGAGCGCGGTGACGGCCCGCCTGGCCGGCGCTCCGGCCGACCGCTAGCCGACCGCCGCCACGGCGGGCATCATCGACATCGACACCACCAAGATCATCACTTCAGGAAACGGGGCACCCATGACCGACGCCGTGAAGGGTCCTGCCAGCTACTTCCCCTCCATCGAGAAGAAGTACGGCCGTCCGATCGCCGAATGGAAGGACCTCATCCGCTCCTCCCCGCTGGCCAAGCACATGGAGCTGGTCGACTGGCTCAAGTCCGAGCACGGGCTCGGCCACGGCCACGCCAACGCCCTCGTCGCCCACACCCTCGCCGAGGACAGCGCCAAGTGACCCGCAGACGAAGGCCGTACGCGTCGGCCCACGGGTAATCGGCCTGTGGGAAGGGCCAGTTGCGCACTAGCGTAGGCGCAATGACAACAAGATCTGCTTCGGCCGACCGGCCCGCTTCCGTGGACTCGTCCGAGGCGCCGCTGCGACAGGCCCGCAACTCCGCCGCCCTGTGGACCGCGACCGGCCGGAGCCGGGGGCACGAGGTCGTCGGGCGCCGAGGGTTCGTCGCGGTCGACGGCGGCGAGCGCGCCGGCCTGCGGGTCCTGATCCAGGAGCCCGACCTCGACCCGGACGAACTGGCCGAGTTGAGCGAGCTGGTGCGCCGGGCCACGGGCCCGGTGAACGCCGAGGACCCGTTCAGCTCGACCGACCTGGGCCACCTGGGCATGCGCAGCTGGCAGATGCCGGTCATGCTGCGCCCGCCCGGCCCCGTCGGCGAACCGGCGATGGAGGTGATCAAGGCGCGGCGGCCCGAGGACCTCCAGGCGGCCGAGCGGATCGTGATCGAGGGCTTCGAGCTGACCGGATTCGAGCCCTACCGCCCCGGCGAGCTGTTCCCGTCGGCGCTGATCGAGCAGCCGGGCGTGGACGTGTTCGTCGCCCTGCACGACGGCGTGGCCGCGGGAGCGGGCGTCAGCGTCGTGGCCGACGGCGTCGGCAGCCACTACTGGGTCGGCACGTCGCCGGCCTTCCGGTCGCGCGGCGTGGGACGGGCCGTCATGCTCGGTTCCCTCGCCCACCTGACGGACCTGCCGGTCACGCTCACCGCCTCGAAGCTGGGCAGGCCGCTGTACGAGTCCCTGGGCTACACCGTCGCGGCGCCCTCCACCTGGTGGGCCTCCGCCCAGTGACCCGGTCGCGCTGAAGCCCGCCGGGGCGGCGCGCCCCGCCTGCCGTTGGCCGGGGTCCGGCCGTGGAGCGGTCAGGCCGCTGCCTCCACCCGTGCGCGGCTCGGGGTCTCCCGCCGTACGACACGCCGGCGCCGGGTCGGCATGCCCAGGGTCGGCCTGCCGACGCTCCAGGCCGCGCCCTTGCAGATCAGTTCCTTGTAACGGGCGGCCATGCGGCCCGTCAGGGCCCGGTCGACCGCTCGGTCGTCGGCGGTGACGTACTGGATGAGGCCTTCCCTGCGGCCCAGCGAGATGCACTGGTTGAAGTAGCGCAGCGGCGTCTTCGGGACCTTGGTGCCGGTGAGGCGGGCCGCGATGGCGTCGGCGGCCTGCCAGGCCATGGGGGTGCCCGAGGCGCAGGACATGCGGAGGGGCTTGTCGGACGGGCCCATGGCGAGGGCCGCGTCGCCGACGGCGTACACGTCCGGGTGGGAGACCGAGCGCATCGTGCGGTCGACCACGATCTGGCCGTTGTCGGTGACCTCCAGGGTGGTGGCGCGGGCGATCGGGTGGACGGCGAAGCCGGTGGTCCACACGGTGACCGCGGCCGGGAGGGTCCGGCCGTCGGCGGTCGTGACCCGGTCGGCCGACACGGCGTCGACCGCGGCGTGTTCGTGGACGGTGATGCCGAGCCCGTCCACCACCTTCCGCAGGTGGGCGCTGCCCTTCTCCGAGAGCCAGTCGCCGAGTTCGCCGCGGACGGCCAGGGCGACGGCGAGGTCCGGTCGGGCCTCGGCGATCTCGGTCGCGGCCTCCAGGCCGGTCAGTCCGCCGCCGACGACGACCACGGACCGTCCGGCCTCCAGGGCGGCCAGGCGCTCGCGGAGGCGGAGGGCCCCGGGGCGGCCGGCGATCTCGTGGGCGTGTTCGGCGGTGCCGGGGACGCCCTGGGTGTTCCAGCCGCTGCCGAGGGCGTACACGAGGGTGTCGTACGCCAGCTCCTCGGTGGTGCTCCCGGCGGTGACCGTCACCGTCTTGCGGTCCACGTCCACGGCGGTGACCTTCGCGAGCTTCAGTTCCACGCCCGTTCCGGCGAACATCTCGCTGAAGGGCCGGTGCGGGAGGTCCTGGCCGACCGCCAGCTGGTGCAGCCGGACGCGCTCGACGAAGTCGGGCTCGGGGTTGACGAGGGTGATGGCGACGTCCTCGCGGTGCAGCCGCTTGGCGAGGCGGCCGGCGGCGATGGCTCCGGTGTAGCCGGCTCCGAGGACGACGATGCGGTGCTCCATGTCCGTGCTCCTGTCTGGGCGGGGCTGCCGTGGTCCGGCGCGGTGTCGCCCCTTGAACCGGACAGCCGCCCGTTCCCTGACAGGATCGGGATGTGACCTGCGTCATAGCGCCTCAAGGCTGAGGCGGGCCGTCGAACCCGGGGTGGAGATGGGCGAGGCCGTACTGCCGTACGCGCGGGCCGGGTTTCAGCCCCGCATCGCCTTCGAGGGAGCGGGCCCGTCGTTCCTCGCACAGCTCGCCGCCCGTGGTCTCGGCGTGGCGGTGGTTCCGGCCTTCCCCGAGGGCGCGGAGAGGGCACGGTTCCTCCCCGTGCGGGGCCGGAGGAACCGCCTAGGTGCGCGTTCCGGCGGTCATTCCCGTGAGGACCCGGTGGTGCACCTTCCGCAGGGTGACGACGAGGGCGACGAGGACGAGGTCCAGGATGAGGACCGAGGCCAGCGGGGGGAGCCGGAGGGTGACGGCACCGGCGAGGGCCAGGGCCAGGCAGACGAGGAGGCGGGCGCCCCAGGCTTGTCCGGTGGAGGCGTGGTACCACCAGGCCTGGGTGATGACGTAGAGGAACGGGCCGCCGAAGAGGAGCAGGCTGAGGGTGGTGCTGCCGTGGCCGGTGGGGTGACTGATGGCGAGTTCGGCGCCCACGGCGAGGGCGACCAGGCCGGCCAGCGTCGGGTACTGGCCGCTGACGGCGCGGCGGACCGGCAGCAGCTTGTCGGCCGTGGTCGCGACGTGCCGGGCGAGGATGTCCTCGCCGCCCTGGAAGTAGCTGGCGCACAGGCATACGAGGGCGACGAAGACGCCGAGGCCGGCCGTCACGGTCGCCGCGTCCACCGGGGCCCCGGAGATCGCGGTGCCGATGGTGAGGACCGTCTCGCCGAGCTGGATGATGATGAACAGGCGGATCCGCTCCACCATGTGCTCGGCGTCGAAGACCAGGCCCCGGGAGGAGAGCCGGTCGCGGGGCAGGGGATGGGCCAGCCAGACGCCCAGCATGTCGACGGCCGCTGCCACCGCCCACCAGGCCAGTCGCGGTCCGTGGTCCATGGCCGCGCCGATCAGCCACAGCGGAACCGACACGACGGCCCAGGCCGTCACGCGGCGGTAGTGCCGACGCAGGACGGGGGTCGGGGCGGTCACCGCGGCGGCGAGGTCGACCAGCAGGAGGATGGCGGCCAGCGGGATCGCGAACGCCCACGGCCGGCCGGCGAAGGCGTGCGGGATCTGGGCGTTCATGAACAGTCCCAGGCCCATCACCGCCAGGACCAGCCACCGGGTCCGGGACCTGGTCACGTCGAGGAAGGTGGCGTCGAAGCTGGTCAGTGCCCAAGTGCTGAGGACGGCGACGAGCATCACCGCGGTCTCGGCGGCCCCGCGCCAGGACAGTTCGTGGAGCAGGTGCTCCGCCAGCTGGCCGATCGCGAAGACGAAGACCAGGTCGAAGAACAGCTCCAGTGGGGCGACGCTGCGGCGCACGGAGGCGAACGACGCGCTGCTCATGTCGGCACGTCGCTGCGGGGGCCGGGGCGGCTCTGCATGATTTTCACGATCCGGTCCTCCGGCGCGATGCGCAATTTCTGGGCCGGTTCCCCCGAGTCGGCGGTGCGCGACCGGCCGGGGTCATGCCCCGTAGGCGTGGTGGAGGACGGCGACGAACAGGGCGATGACGCGGAGGGCGACCGCGCCTGCGCCGTCTCGCGCTCCACCCTCGCGGCCCGCTTCACATCCGCCGTCGGCCGGGGCCCGTGGGAGTGCCTCACCCGCCGGCGCGTGGAACCGGCCGCCCGCTGTTGTCCGCTCCGAAGGGCACGACGGCTTCCTCGGGCGCGGGACTTCCCTGCTGGGGCCGGTGCCCGGCGATCAACAGTCGGGCGGGCCTTCCGTTCCCGAGCCCGGCGGCCCGGCCACGCGCGGTCCCGGCCGTGGTCGGACGACATGGCCGGGCGGAGCCGTACGCCTTCGGTCGGGCGCCGTGCCCCTCCGGTCGGAGCGGATTCCGCCGGCGCCGGGGGAGAGGCGAAAGACCCGTCCGTTCGCGGCCCGGTGCCGATCGCATGACGTCTCGTGCGGCGCCGTGCCCGTCGAGCGCCCGGAACCGCTTCAGCCGGCAGCGGGGTGATCGGACTGCTGGGCCGCTGCGCGGCGGTACTCGGCGTTGATGCGCTGGGCTTCTTCGAGCTGGTCTTCCAGGACGATGATGCGGCAGGCGGCCTCGATCGGGGTTCCCTGGTCGACGAGTTCCCGGGCGCGAGCGGCGATGCGCAGCTGGTAACGGGAGTAGCGGCGGTGGCCGCCCTCGGAGCGCAGCGGGGTGATCAGGCGTGCTTCTCCGATGGCGCGGAGGAAGCCCTGGGTGGTGCCGATCATTTCGGCGGCCCGGCCCATCGTGTAGGCGGGGTAGTCGTCGTCGTCGAGACGGTCGTACGAGTCGTCTGCTGTCATTTGCACCTCTCTGCGGAACGCGTCGAGGGGCCCTGGTGCCGTACGGCACCAGGGCCCCGAAGGAACTACTACACCATCTGCCGGCCCTGATATCGCGCCGGCCTCCTGTGTCCGTCGCCCCGACCCGGCTGCTGTCGGGGGCGCGGGGATCGCGGTTGCCTGACCGGAGACCACCTCACTATCGATGTCCTGCGGTACCCGGACTCAAGAGCTCCGCCCGGGCGATCCTGATGGCGCGGGGTTCCTCCGTTCTTCCTCGGCGGTCGACCACTTGTCACGGGGCCCGTCTACCGCGGCCACGTGTACTGCCGGCCGGCAGTCCATCTCTGCCAGGCCCCATTGTCTCTCTGGGTTACGAGAAAAAACATAGCCACGTCAACGCCCAATGTCTACCTTGGCGGCAATAGATTTTCAGGTGTCCGGCAGTGAGGTCCTCGGTCCCGTTCGGCTGTGCGACAGGCATGACGACACACCTCACCGCCGTGGTGCGGTCCTCCCGCAGCTCACCGCCCGCCTCCGCGTACGGAAGGCCCGCCCCACAGCACTTCGCCCCGCCGGATGACCGGCGGGGCGAAGAGGAGGCGCGGAGGGGCGTGCCGACGGCGTCGGCTGTGCACCGGCAGGGCTCCCGTGGCTGTTCGGATGCCGGCGCACGCCCGTCCGTGCGCGGGGTCAGGTCCCCGTCGGGGTGCCGAGCAGCGCGTAGGCGTGCTGGAGAGGGGCGGGGTCCGGGAGCGGCGCGGGCGTCCGGGGAAGGCCGTGACAGGTGAAGCCGAGCTTGGTCATGGCCCGGAGGACCTCGCCGGCGGTGAAGTCGCGGCGGTCCTGGCGGGTGATGACCTGGCCGACCTGCTTGACGGGGTAGGCGCGACGACCGATGACCACGGACTCGCCGGTGATCTCCTCGGGCTTGACGCCCTTCATGGAGTCCAGGACACCGCTCTTGGTGAGCTCGAAGGGGAAGCGGGCGATGACACAGCGCACGATGCCTCACAGGGGAGAGGAAGGGGCCGGTTTCGGCAAGGGGGCGGGGGATTCAGGCGAGGGCGGGCCCGGGGGCGTCCGGGCCGCCGTCCCGTTCGTCCGGGACGCACGGGACGGGAAGCCGGGCATGGCTTCCGGCGTGCCCCGCGAGCCCGGCGTGCCCGGCGTGCGGCGCGGGCCCGGCGTGCCCGGCGTGCCCGGCGTGCCCGGCGTGCGGCGCGCCGTCGGCGGGGAGGTCGCGCAGCCGGAGGCGGTCCGTGTAGGCGGGGCTCTCGCGGGCGGCGGTGAGCTGGGCCGGGGTCACCAGTCCGGTGCACAGGCCGTCGTCGTCGCAGACGAGCAGGCGCCCGGCGCGGGCACCGGCCATGACGGCCAAGGCCACCTCGACGGTCATGTGGCCCCCGACCTGGAGACCTCCCGTGTCCACGGGGTCGGGCACCGTCCTGGCCGCGGGGAGGGCAGGGACCGAACAGGGCTGCGTCTGGACCGGTGTCACCACGTGCCTCCTGAGGGGATGGGTCGGCTTCCGGATCACGTGGGGTTCAGGCCGCCGAGCCGGCGGCACGCCGCGCGTCGGCGCGCCGCGCCGCCGGGGCGGGGCGGCGTCGACCGCGGGAGGTCGCGTCCCGCTCGCGCCGCTCGGCGGGCGGCGCGGTGATCGTCACGGGGACGCCGGACGGGGTCCGGGCGCCGGTGATCCGGGCGAGCGCCTCCTCGCCCGAGCGGACCTGGGTGGTCTCGGGCACGATGCCGGCGGTCGCCATGAGGCGGGCCATGTCGCGGCGCTGGCCGGCGGTGACCAGGGTGACGACGCTGCCGGACTCGCCGGCCCGGGCGGTGCGGCCGCCACGGTGCAGGTAGTCCTTGTGGTCGGTCGGCGGATCCACGTTGACGACGAGGTCGAGGTGGTCGACGTGGATGCCGCGTGCGGCGACGTTCGTCGCGACCAGGACGGTGACGTGCCCGGTCTTGAACTGGGAGAGGGTACGGGTGCGTTGTGGCTGCGTCTTCCCGCCGTGCAGGGCGGCGGCGCGGACGCCGCAGTCGAGGAGGTCCTCGGTGAGGCGGTCCACGGCGCGCTTGGTGTCCAGGAACATGATCACCCGGCCGTCGCGCGCCGCGATCTCGGTCGTCAGCCGGTGCTTGTCGGCACCGTGCACGTGGAGGACGTGGTGTTCCATCGTGGCGACCGCGCCCTGGGAGGGGTCCACGGAGTGGACGACGGGGTCGGTGAGGTAGCGGCGGACCAGGAGGTCGACGTTGCGGTCCAGCGTCGCGGAGAACAGCATCCGCTGGCCCCCGGGGCGGACCTGGTCCAGGAGCGCCGTGACCTGCGGCATGAAGCCCATGTCGGTCATCTGGTCGGCCTCGTCCAGGACGGTGATCGAGACCCGGTCCAGCCGGCAGTCGCCGCGGTCGATGAGGTCCTTGAGGCGGCCGGGGGTGGCCACGACGACGTCGACGCCCCCGCGCAGCGCGTTCGCCTGCCGGCGGATCGGCATGCCGCCGACGACGGTGGCCAGGCGCAGCCTCACGGCACGGGCGTAGGGGGTGAGGGCGTCGGCGACCTGCTGCGCGAGTTCCCGGGTGGGGACCAGGACGAGCGCCAGCGGCCGGCGGGGCTCGGCGAGCTGTCCGGCGGTGCGGGCGAGCAGGGACAGACCGAAGGCGAGGGTCTTGCCGGAGCCGGTCCGGCCGCGGCCGAGGACGTCGCGGCCGGCCAGGGAGTTCGGCAGCGTCGCGCCCTGGATGGGGAACGGGACGGACACGCCCTGCGCGGTGAGCGCGGCCAGGAGGCGCCGGTCCAGGGCCAGGTCGGCGAACGCCTCGACGGCGGGCAGTGCCGGGGTGACCGTCTTCGGCGGGGCGAACTCGCCCTGTGCCGGGGCGGCACGCCGACCGCCTCCGCCGAAGCGCCCCGGAGCTCCCGATCGGCTCGGGGCGGACGAACCGAAGCGGCTGCTCAGGACCGAACCGGCGGTGGAGCCGTACGCACGGCCGCCGTTGCGGCGGGTGCGGGAGGAACGGCCGTTCGTGCGGGTGGGGTTCATTCAGAACCTTCCTTGATGCGGCGCGTATCGAGGAATTCCGGCAGCGGACGGGCGGCGTCGGGAATCACAGGCACGGGCCGATGAAATGCGTCCGGCAGGCGGCGCGGCCCAGGGCAGTGAATTTTCGCTGCAACCGGGCGGGCGAAGAAATTCGAGAGGCGCGGGTGTACGTGAAAGTCCCGCGAAATGCATACGGCTGGGGCCCGCACCCCGAGGGATGCGGGCCCCAGCTGCGTGTTGCGCGTCGGCGTCAGGCGGAGACGATGTTCTCGGCCGTCGGGCCCTTCTGGCCCTGCGCGATGTCGAAGGAGACCTTCTGGCCCTCCTGGAGCTCGCGGAAGCCCTGCGAGGCGATGTTGGAGTAGTGGGCGAACACGTCGGGGCCGCCGCCGTCCTGCTCGATGAAGCCGAAGCCCTTTTCCGCGTTGAACCACTTCACGGTGCCAGTAGCCATGTCATATCTCCTTGGGGCATTACGCCGGAATCCGTACCCTACGGACGCCGTGTCGCCGCGATGATGCCCTGCCCGGAAAATGACCGGAAATACAAAGCGCTTCCGTGCGGCACGGGGCCGGCGGGAGGCGCTTGGAGTCTTTGGGTACCAAAACTGCAACTGATTTCGACAGTAGCACGTCACCGCGGCCCGTGCGCGACCGGAATTTTCTCCTGCGTGTTGCCGGTAAAAACTCTCTGAGCGGGGGCGGTCAAATCCTCGGTTCGCGAATGCAGGTATTCGTTCACTCCGGACGAAGCCTTGTACTCGGCCGCTACGGCTTCGCCGCCTCCGCCCGGGCCGACGGCGGCCCGTGGGCGTCAGGACGCGCGTGGGGTGACCAGGCCGGATTCGTAGGCGAGGACCACGAGTTGGGCCCGGTCGCGGGCGTGGAGCTTGGTCATCGCCCGGTTGACATGGGTCTTCGCGGTCATCGGGCTGATCACCATGCGGTCGGCGATCTCGTCGTTGGACAGGCCCCGCGCGACGAGGGCGACGGCCTCGCGCTCGCGACCGGTCAACTCTTCGAGCCCCGCCTCGGCATCGGCTTCGAGCGGCTGGGACACGTACCTGTCGATCAGCTTGCGGGTGATCGAGGGTGAGAGCAGGGCGTCGCCGCGCGCGGCCACGCGGACGGCGTGCAGGAAGTCGTCCGGGACGATGTCCTTGACGAGGAATCCCGCGGCGCCGGCGCGCAGCGCGTCGAAGACGTACTCGTCCATGCCGTAGTTGGTCAGGATGACGACGTGCACCCCCGACAGGGCCGGATCGGCGGCGATGCGCCGGGTCGCCTCGATGCCGTCGACGACCGGCATCTGGATGTCCATGAGAGCGATGTCGGGCAGGTGTTCCCTGGCGAGCTCCAGGCCCTCCTCGCCGTCGGCCGCCTCGGCCACCACCTCGATGTCGTCCTCGAGGGCGAGGAGCGCGCGGAAACCGCTGCGGATGAGTGGCTGGTCGTCGACCAGCAGGACGCGGATCACGACGCTCGCTCCAGGGGGAGTTCGGCCCGGACGGTGAAGCCACCCTCGCCGCGCGGTCCGGCGAGCAGGAGGCCGCCGAGAGCGGTGACGCGTTCGCGCATCCCGACCAGCCCCGTGCCGGGCGTCGGCACGGCGCCCGGCGCCGCCTTCCCGTCGTCGTCGACCCGTACGGTCAGGGCGTCGGGGCGGCAGTCGATCCGGACCGATGCCGTGGTGGCGGCGGCGTGCCGGACGACGTTGGTCAACGACTCCTGGACGATCCGGTAGGCGGTCCGACCCACCGCCGCCGGCACGTCGTGCCGCTGCCCCTCGATCGTCAGCGTCGCCTCCAGACCGGTCCTGCCGGCCCGCTCCACCAGTTCCGGCACGTCGGCGAGCCCGCGCGGCGGGGCCGTGCCGTCGTCGCGCAGCGCCTCCAGGGTCGCGCGCAGTTCCCGGCTCGCCTCGCGTCCGGCCTCCTGGATCGCCAGCAGTGCTTCCGGCACGTTCTCGCCGCGCCGGCGGGCCACGTGGACGGCGACCTCGGACTGCAGCTTGATGACGGAGATCTGGTGGGTGAGCGAGTCGTGCAGTTCCCGGGCGATGTGCAGTCGTTCCTCGTCGGCACGGCGCCGCGCGGTCTCCTCCCGGGTGCGCTCGGCCTCCTCCGCCCGTTGCTCCGCCTGCCGCACGGCCTCCCCCGCGGCGAAGGCGGCGATGAGCCAGGCGATCTCCAGGGTGCCGCGGGCCCGCACCGACACCTCGCCCACGGGCCCGTCGCGGAAGACCAGAGCGGTGAGCTGCAGGGACACCAGCAGGGTCGCGGACGCCGTCACCGCCAGCACGCGGCGCCCGGCCCGCACCGCTCCGTACACCGCGACCAGGTACGCGACGGTGAGCACGTCGAACCCGGCCGCCTGGTGGCCCACCGCGCACAGTCCGGTGACGGCCAGGACGGCGACCGGAGCCCTGCGGCGCGCGGCCAGAGCCAGGCCGCCTGCCGCGAGGAGGGCGTAGCCGAGCGGGCCGGACCCCGCGCCGAGGCGCTCTCCGGACCACCCGTCGCCCAGCATCAGCGCTGCCACGCCCACGGCGATCACCCGGTCCCCGACACCTGCCGGTACGCCGAACCGTCGTATGCCCATGTGCGCACCCTAGCCAGACGTCGCGGCGGGCGAGTCCGGCTCGCGGACGACCGGCCGCCTACCGCGTCCGCGGTACGCGCGCGGCTTCTGCCGCGTCCGCGGTAGCCGCGTACGCCACCGGCGGCAGCGCGAGGTGGGTGCCTGTGCGGGACGACCGGCGGCAGGCGCGGCGGACAGGATCGGGCGGCATCCGGGAGCAGGGGTCGTACGAGGAGAAGGAGCACCCCCTGTCCGTCCGTCACGTGCTTGCCGCACCCGCGGCCGCGCACGCCGCGGTCCAGCCGCTCGCCGTCGATGCCCGGCCGCCGGGCGCCGAAGGCGACCCCGACCGCGCCGGCCGACGTCAGGGAGGAGGCCGACGCCTGACCGCCGTCCACCGCTCCGAAGGGCACGGCTGGGGCACGGTCGGCCGAGCTGCGCGGATGGTGATCGAGGTTGCCGGCCAGGTGCTCCTCGCTCGTGCCGGGACGAGCGACCGCCCCGGTGCCGGTGGGCCGGCCCCGGCCCGGGAGTCCGGCGTCCGCGCCGGGGCGGGCGGCCGTGACGGCATCGGTCTTCTGATCGTTGTCGGAGCGCATCCTTTCCACGGCATCGGCGGCCGGTCGCTGCGGGGCAGAGCACCCGCCGCATTCCGCGGTGGGTGCTCTGCCCTTCCTCCTCTGCGGCTCTCCGGCCCCGAGGGCCGGGGCGAATCCGTGTCGACCGAGGGGGCCACATGCCCAAGGAACGCCTTGATCCCGCCCTGCTCAGGCTGTGCGGCGTTCTCGCTGTGGGGGCCTTCGCCCCGCTGCTCGACAGCACGATCGTCTCCGTCGCGGTCGACGCCCTCGCCGGCGACCTCGGTGCCCCGACGACGACCGTGCAATGGGTGAGTACCGCCTACCTGCTGGCGTTCGCGATGGTCATGCCGGTGAGCGGCTGGGCCGGTGACCGGTTCGGGACGCGGCGGGTCTGGCTGGGGGCGCTGGTCCTGTTCTCCGTCGGCTCGCTGCTGTGCGCCTGCGCCTGGAGCGCCGGGTCGCTGGTGGTGTTCAGAAGTGTGCAGGGGGCCGGTGGGGGGCTGATGATGCCGGTCCTGCAGACCATCGTCATCCGGGCCAGCGGCGGCCGACAGGTCGGGCGGCTCGTCGCGGTCGTCTCGTTGCCGGCCCTCCTCGGCCCGGTCCTGGGGCCGGTGTTCGGCGGGCTGCTGCTCGGGCATCTCGACTGGCGCTGGATCTTCTACGTCAACCTGCCCGTCTGCGTGCTCGCGCTGTTCCTCGCCTGGCGAGGCGTGCCCCCGGATCCCCGGCCGCGGGCTTCCCGCCTCGATGTCGTGGGGCTGGTGCTGGTCTGTCCGGGCCTGACCGCGCTCGTGTACGGGCTCTCGCAGTGCGGCGGCCAGGACGGCGCGGGAGGAGGGCGGGTACTCCTGCCGACGGCGGCGGGGGCCGTCCTGGTCGCGGCGTTCGTCGGACGGAGCCTGAGGAGCGGCGCGCCCCTCATCGACATGCGTCTGTTCCGGCTGCGCTCCTTCGCCGCGACCTCGGTGCTGATGTTCGTCGGCGGTTCGACCATGTACGGCGGGATGTTCCTGCTGCCCCTGTACTGCCAGCTCGTACTCGACAAGGGCGTCGTCGCCACCGGTCTCCTGCTCGTTCCGCAGGGCGTCGGCGCGCTGGCGGCGCGGGTGGCCGGCGTGCTCACCGACAGGGTCGGGCCGCGTCCGGTCGTGGTGACCGGCCTGCTGCTGAGCGCGGTCGCGACGTGTCCCTTCGCCGCCTCGGTGGGGGAGGGCTCGGTCGTCGGTGTCGCTCTGTTCTTCCGTGGTCTCGGTACGAGCGCCGTCAACCTCGCCGTCACGGTCGGTGCCTATCAGGGACTGGACGACTCCCAGGTCGCGGACGCCAGCACCACGACGCGCATCCTCCAGCAGCTCGGCGGCTCCTTCGGCATCGCCGCCCTCGCCGTCCTGCTCCAGCGCGGTGGCCACACCGCCACGGCCTTCGCTCACGCCTTCGGCCTGACGACCGCCCTCGCCCTCTGCGCCGTCATCGCGGCAGCACTCCTGCCCGGCCGCCGAGCCCCGGCCCCGGCGCCTCTGGCGACAGCCGGAGGACGGTCCTGACGGCCCTCTGCCGCCGGCCTCTTCCGGCCCGTCCGACCGGTCGGCGGCCGGAGGGTTCCGGACGGTCCGCGCGTGACAGGACCAGTCAGATGATCACCCGCCGCGTGACCTATGCCCGCACGTCCCTGTTGACCGGGCATGAACATTGAGAGGATCCGTCACCTCACCTTCGACGGCTTCGGCTACCGGTGCCGGATCGTCGAGAACGCTGCTCCCGCCACCGAGCCCGTCGTCGTGCTCGGTGGCGCCTTCCAGGACATGTACGCCTACCAGCGGCTCGAAGCGCGCTGGGCGGCGTCCGCGACCGTCGTCAGCGTGGACCTCCCGGGATCGGGCGCGGCCGACGTGCTGCCCGCCTCGTACGACTTCGACTTCCTCACCGGCGCGCTGGCGGACCTGCTGGACCGGCTGGGCCTGGGACGGGTGAACCTCTTCGGGGCCTCCTACGCCATGCCGATCGCCTACGGCCTGGCCCAGAGGCATCCCGAGCGCGTCGCCCGCCTGGCCCTGGTGGGCGCCGCCCCCGTCTATCCGCCGGACCAGCGCGCCGCGCTGCGGACGATGGCCGACGCCCTGGAGTCGGGTGACGCCGGCGCCTACGCCCGTATGAGCATCGCGGCCCTGTTGTCCCCCGACGAGCGGGACGTCCACAAGCGCGCGGTCGTCACCCGCGTCCTCGCCCGCACGATGGGCTCGGTCACGCAGGCCGACATCCCCCGGCATCTCGCCTCGACCTACCGGGTCATCGACTGGCAGGGGCTACGGCCCGGGGGCGTCCGGGACGTTCCGGCGCTGGTCTTCACCGGTGAACACGACAGCCTCACCCACCCCGACCTCGGGCGCGAGGTCGCCGCGACCATCGCCGGAAGCGTCTTCACCCTGATCCGGGGCGCCGACCACCTCTGCCATCTCGAACGGCCGTCGGAGATGTCCCAGCTGCTGGATCGCTTCTTCACCGATGGATCCCTCGACGACCTGCCGTACCTCACGCCCCTCGAACACCACGCCAGGCCGGCCTCCCTGGTCCCGTGACGGCTCCCCGGCGCCCCACGACCACCGGTCCGCCACCGCACTCCCCTCGCCTACCTCTCAAGGGACACAGATGTCCGACCTCCGGCCCGAGACGGCCGTGACGCCCGAGTCCGCCGGCCACGGCTTCGTCACCTACACGGACGCCATCCTCCACACCCTGGCGCGCCATCCCGCCCTGCCCGTGATCATCTGCCCCGACCGTCGACAGGTCACCGCGGGCGAGCTGCGCGACAGCGTCCACCGGCTCGCCCGAGAGCTGATCGCGCGCGGCGTCCGGCCCGGGCGGACCGTCTCCCTGCTCACCGGCAACACCCCTCAGGCGCTCGTCGCGCGCTACGCCGCCAACCTGGCCGGGGCGCGCGTGACGCCCCTGTACGACGGGCTGAACGCGGACGCCCTGGCGCACCTGGTGGACGTCGCCGACACCGAGCTGCTGCTGGCCGACCCGACCCGGTACGCGGACCTGGACCGCCTGAAGCCGCTTCTCCACGTGCCGATGCTGGCGACGCTGGGCCCGCATCCGTACGCCGACGACATCTGCGCGGCGGCGGCCGGGCAGCCGTCGGCGCCCGTCACCGTGCCCGTCGGCGCCGACGACGACTGGTGCATCCGCCACACCGGCGGCACCACGACCGGGCTGCCGAAGAGCCTGCAGATGAAGCACGGCCCGTACCGCCGCACCCTGGACCACCTGTGCTCCCCCACGGGCGCCCCGCCCCGCTATCTGGCATGCACGCCGCTCACGCACATCGCGGGTCTCTGGGCGGACGTGGCGCTCCTCCAGGGCGGATCCGTCGTCCTGCAGCCCGCCTTCGATCCCGGCGAGGCGCTCGCGGCGATCGAACGCGAGCGGATCACCCGGCTGTTCCTCCAGCCGCCCCTCCTGCACCGGCTCCTCGACCATCCCGCGCTGCCCGCCACCGACACCTCCAGCGTCCGGCAGGTCACCTACGGCGGCAGCCCGGCGTCGACGTCCAGGCTGCGGCAGACCGAAAGGGTCTTCGGCAAGGTGCTGCACAGCTGGTACGGACAGAACGAGACGCTCGGGCTCACCGAAGTGGGCCCCGAAGAACACGACCGCGTCGGCCGGCACGGACAGATCACCGTCGGCCGCGCCATGCCCGGCGTCGAACTCCGCGTCGTCGACCGGCACGGCAGCGTCCTCCCGAACGGCCGCGAGGGCGAGATCCACGCCCGCGCCCACAGCGCCATGAACGGCTACTGGAAGCAGCCCGAACTGAGCGCCCGCGTGCTGCTCGACGGCTGGGTGCGCACCGGCGACATCGGCTACCTCGACGACGACGGCTACCTCTTCCTCGCCGACCGAGGCCACGACACGATCACCGTCGACGGCACCCAGGTCTATCCCAGCGAGATCGAGGAGGTGCTGACGGCCCACCCCGCCGTCGCCCAGTGCGCCGTCTTCGGCATGCGTTCTGAGGGCACGCCCGAGCGCGTCCACGCCGCCATCGTGCCCGCCCGCGGCCACGGCACCGACATCGAGGAGCTGCGCCGCTTCGTCGCCGCCCGCAAGAGCGGCCTCCATGTCCCCCACACGTTCCACGTCCTGAAGGCCATCCCGCTCAGCGGCATCGGCAAGCCCGACAAGCACGCGCTCCGCCGGGCGCTCTCCTGAGCGGCAGCCCCGCCACGTAGGGGGACCACGCGGCCCGGGCCGTTCAGGCCCGGGCCGGGCCGTGCGGGGAGAGGGGGCCGGCTCCTGCCGCTGAAGAAGAGCGGACCCACGCGGAGGGCATGGCAGCCTCGAAGGGCTCTCGACAACGACGAAGGCCCAGGTCGCCGACCTGGGCCTTCGTTCACGAGCGGATGACGGGAATCGAACCCGCGCCATAAGCTTGGGAATCTTCGGGTACTTGACCTTCTATAGGGCGTCTGACCTGTGAAAACGTGTGGTGATGGCCTCATCTTGGCCGCTTCCTCCGCCCCGTGGTGACCGCTGTTCACCGCCCCCACTGGCACGTTGCGGCACGGCCCTCCACAGCAAGGGAAGGCGACGCTGCTGCTTCTGGACACCACGAGCGGTGAACTGGTGGGCAGGGTGGCGAATTCTGTCCCGCACCCGGTACCCGTAGGCGGTCAGCCGTCCGGGACGTGGGGCGCCGAGAACGTGTGCGTCATGGTGGATATGGTTCGCAGGCCACTCCGTCCCCGTCTCGGTCGAGGTGCGGAGCGTATCTGGGCTCGCCCTTATGGAGGGGTGCGGCGCCTGCGGCTCGTGCCTCGTCGCAGTCCTCGTAGTAGGAAGAGGAAGGCCGCTCCGGCTCGGTCACCTCATGTACGTCAGCGGCGACGATCGTGCCGCCGCGAACCGTGTAGGTGCCTTCGTAGATCCTCAGCGAGCCGTCGGCCTGCGCGGCCTCCAGCCTCACGGAGACGGTGTCGCCGGTTGTGCTGAGGATGTGAACCGTGTCGTGGGCGGTAGCGGCGAACCCATCGGCGAAGGCCGAGTAGGAGCCCGAGAGGTTCTTGCCCCCGAGCTCCCAGGCCCGTCGGTGGTCCTGCGCGTTGATGGCAGCGAAATACGCGCGGACGACGGCTGACGCGTCGGCGGTTGTCCGCGGATTCGTCGGCCGTGGGGACACGGGCTCCGGGCTCGTCCGGTCGGGGGCTGGTGCTGTAGGCGGTGGCGGTGGCGTCGCCGATTCAGTCACGGTCTCGGTCACCGTGGTGGCGTTGCGCGCGGGCGTCGACTCGCCACGCCCACAGCCGCTCACGCCCAGCAGTGCGGTCAGCAGCCAAGCCGCCCCCACGTGAATGCGGCGGTCCATGGCGTCACCTCACGACACGAGGCTTCCTCCTTCAGACTGCGCTGCCGCTGTCGGGACAGCAACGCGTGTGGACACGACGCGAGGCGAAGGGGAATCGCCCGGCGCACGCCAAGTGTCCGGCGCATCCGGCTCAGGAACGCCGACTGCCTCGGGCCCGCCGCTTCCTCGGCGTGTTCGGTGCCAGGCGATCAGTCGTCGGGCGGGCCTTCCGCTTCCTGAAGTCTCTCGGCGATGTCATCGGCCCACTCCTGAGCCCACTGGCGCAGCTCGATGGTCTGGTGGTCGTCGAGTCCGTACGCGGCGAATTCCGTGTCGTCGATCCAGTCCGCGCCGGCGAGCCGGGCCTGAAGGTCGGAGAGGTCGAAGCTGTCACGGGCGTGGCGGCGGCCGAGTTCTTCGAGCTCGGCGTGGCTCCAGCGATCGGCTGCCGCCCGGACGTCGATCAGGTCTCGGGCCAGGCCCCGGTCCGCCAGCGCACGGACCTTCGTGCCGACCACGTCCTCCAGCGAGAGCACCAGGCCATGCTCGGTTTTCACTGGCGGACGCCAGAGTGCTTCCTTGAGGACGTCGACCTCGCACTCCTCGCCGGTGGCGGCGTCGGTGACGATCAGCCGCGCGGACAGCGGGTCGGTTTCCAACCCCCGCACGTGCCAGCCGCGTTGTTCCAGCCCGGCGCGCACGGTGGCGGCGATCTTCTCCATCGGCTCCGGGTTCTCGGTGGCGACATCGAGGTCCTGGCTGAGCCGGTCGACCAGTCCGTGCGCCTGGACGGCGTATCCACCCGTGAGCACGAGCGGGTAGACGTCGCCCACGGCGAGGACGTCCGCGAGGAGCCGCCTGTGCAGTTCCGTGAGATTCACGCAGCAGCCTGGGCGTCGGGGTTCAGTTCGGCGAAGGCGTTCTCCCAGACGTCACGGATGTCCCGGCTGATCAGCGTGCGCAGGACAGGCCACATGACGACGAGCAGCTCCCGGTTCAGGTAGTGGACCAGGTCGTCGTGCTGTCCTTCGGCCAGGACGATCCGATAGCAGCTCATCCGCAATCGAGGCTGGTCGAGGTCGAAGCGGGACAGGCCGGACCAGGCAAGGTGCAGCGGAAGGTCGACGTGGCCGCGGGCGGGGCCGACGAGCTCCGAGAGTTCGGCAGGAAGCCGCCGGGCGAATCTGGTGCGGCGGAGCTCGGGGACGCTGGGCGTGGCTGCCATGCCTTGATTATTCCGCAGGAGGGGGAAGCGGCCGGGTGATTCCGGTACAGGGAACTTCCGGCTCAGAGCTTCTACCGGGCCGCAGGGGTGGTAGCGACGGCGTAGTCGCAGGTCGGAGGGATCATGCGGGACCTCCTGCGAGACGACGCGGGGCGTTGCCCTCCGCGTGCCCCTTGTCGCGGGACCGAAGCGCGTGCGGGCAGCGAGACTCGTCTGCCGACGAACAAGCCCCAGGTCTCTGACCTGGGGCTTCGTAGAAGAGCGGATGACGGGAATCGAACCCGCGCTATAAGCTTGGGAAGCTCATGTTCTACCATTAAACTACATCCGCGCAGCGGCCGGGTGATCCGTGCCGCATCGTTGCACACTGTACCCCATGCGCCACTTGAGGCGAAGCTCCCGGCTCCGGTGGTGCGGAGTGCCGCGTGGGAGGGCACCCCCTTCATCCCCTAATGTGGCTGATCGTCCACCACATGTGTAGGGGAAGGGACTTGATGGCTTCGATGGAGCGCACCGTCGTCCGTTGTGCCGAAGGGCATGTGTTCAGTACCGCCTCGTTCCCGCTTCAGCAGCTCGGTGCGGGACGGATCGGGCCCGGGCGGCTCATCCGGTGTCCGCGGTGTGCGCGGTTGCGGCATGCGGTGCCGGTGGAGGTCGGACGGCGCTGAGGCGTGAGGTGCCGGGGCGCGGGCGGCCGCCGATTGGGGCAGGTCCGCGCCCTCTGCGTATCGTGGGGGCGTGCTTCTCTCAGACAAGGACATCCGGGCCGAGATCGATGCCGGACGGGTGCGCATCGACCCGTACGACGAATCCATGGTGCAGCCCTCGAGCATCGACGTGAGGCTTGACCGCTTCTTCCGGGTGTTCGAGAACCACCGCTACCCGCACATCGACCCCGCCGTCGAGCAGCTCGACCTGACGCGCGAGGTCGAGCCGGAGGGCGACGAGGCGTTCATCCTGCACCCGGGCGAGTTCGTGCTCGCCTCGACCTACGAGGTCATCACCCTGCCGGACGACATCGCCTCGCGTCTGGAGGGGAAGAGCTCTCTCGGGCGGCTCGGGCTCGTCACGCACTCGACCGCCGGGTTCATCGACCCCGGTTTCTCGGGGCACGTGACCCTGGAGCTGTCGAACCTCGCCACCCTGCCGATCAAGCTCTGGCCGGGGATGAAGATCGGCCAGCTGTGCATGTTCCGGCTGAGCTCGCCCGCGGAGTTCCCGTACGGGAGCGAGCGGTACGGCTCGCGGTACCAGGGCCAGCGGGGGCCGACGGCCTCCCGCTCCTACATGAACTTCCATCGGACCCAGGTGTGAGGCGGTCGCAGGCATGAGTGAGGTACGCGAGAACCTGACGTACGAGGGCTTCGGGACCGCCGTCCGCGAGCTGGCGCAGACCATCGCCGACGACGGCTACGAGCCCGACATCGTGCTCTCCATCGCCCGTGGCGGCGTCTTCGTCGCCGGCGGTCTGGCCTACGCCCTGGACTGCAAGAACATCCACCTCGTGAACGTGGAGTTCTACACGGGCGTGGGCACCACGCTGGAGATGCCGGTCATGCTGGCGCCCGTGCCCGACGCGATCGACTTCAGCGACAAGAAGGTGCTCATCACCGACGACGTCGCCGACACCGGCAAGACGCTGAAGCTCGTCCACGACTTCTGCGTCGACCACGTCGCCGAGGTCCGCTCCGCCGTCATCTACGAGAAGTCCCACTCCCTCGTGAAGTGCGAGTACGTGTGGAAGAAGACCGACGAGTGGATCAACTTCCCCTGGTCGGTCGAGCCGCCCGTCGTGAAGCGCGAGGGCCAGGTCCTCGACGCCTGAGGCGCCTTCTGAGGCGCCTGGGACCCACGGATGCGCGGAAGGCCCCCACCGGGTGCGGTGGGGGCCTTCTCGTGGTCCGGGTGCTACAGGGTGCCCAGCTTGATCAGGCTCAGCAGGGCCACCAGCTGGATCGCCGACGCGCCCAGCGCCTTCGGCCACGGCAGGTCGTGGGAGCGGCTCACCATCAGGGTGAGGAGCGCGCCCAGCGCCAGCCAGGTCGCCCAGCCGAGGACCTGCACCAGGCCGTTCTCGCCGCCCAGGAAGAGCGCGAAGAGCAGGCGCGGCGCGTCCGTGATCGACATGATCAGCATCGACAGGCCGACGGTCGGCTGCCAGGCGCCGTCGCCGCCCAGCTGGCGCGCGAGGGTGTGGGTGACCGCGCCCAGGATCAGACCGCCCACCACGAAGCCGAGGGCCGTCATCAGGACGTACGGGATCGTGCTGGAGATCGTCGCGTTGAGCGCCTCTTCGCGGGCCTTGTCGAAGCCGAAGATCGCGAGGAGCCCGTAGAGGAACGTGACGATCAGCGCCGGGCCCCAGACCGCGTGGTCCCGCATCCGCAGGAACGTGTCCGCCGGGCGCAGCACGATGCCGCTCAGGAGCTGCTTCCAGGGGAGCCGGGGGCCCGTGGGCACGGGGGCCGCGCCCGCGTCGTACGTCGCGGCGCCGCCGTACGGGTCGTCGACGCTGAACATCTGGGTGTGGCCCGGGTTGTTCGCCGCCGCGTGCTGCTGGTGGTGCTGCGGGTCGCCGAAGTACTCCGGCTCCCCGTAGGCCTGCCCCTGCTGCCCGTACGGCTGCCCCTGCGGCGGCTGCTGCCACTGCTGCTGCGGGTAGGGCGGCGGGGCCGCGTTGTACCCGTACGGCGCCTGCTGCGGTTGTTGTTGCGGGGGGCGGTTGTCCCGGCCGCGTCCGTTCCTGAATCCAGCCACGCCTTGAACGTACCCGGTTCCGCTGTGCGGCCGCGCCTCAGGCCCGTCCTTGCCACTGAGCTGTGACATCCCCTAGGGGACGTGACGCGGGGGCGGAGCCGGCGGCTCCGGCGGCGAGAGCCGGATCCACGGCTTCCCGCAGCGAGGAGGGCCGCCCCGCGCTTCTCGCGCGGGACGGCCCTCCTCGGTTCACCTGAGGCCTCAGACGGCCGGCTCGGGCTCCTCGGCCGCCGGCTCCTCCTCCGGCTCGACCGGGGTCTTCACCGAGTCGAGGAGCAGCTGGGCGACGTCCACGACCGTGACGGACTCCTTGGCCTTGCCCTCGTTCTTCTTGCCGTTGACCGAGTCGGTCAGCATGACGAGGCAGAACGGGCAGGCGGTGGAGACGATGTCCGGGTTGAGGGACAGGGCCTCGTCGACGCGCTCGTTGTTGATGCGCTTGCCGATCCGCTCCTCCATCCACATCCGCGCGCCGCCGGCGCCGCAGCAGAAGCCGCGCTCCTTGTGGCGGTGCATCTCCTGCTGGCGCAGGCCGGGGACGGCGGACATGATCTCGCGCGGCGGCGTGTAGACCTTGTTGTGCCGGCCCAGGTAGCAGGGGTCGTGGTAGGTGATGAGGCCCTCGACCGGGGTCACCGGGATCAGCTTGCCCTCGTCGATGAGGTGCTGGAGCAGCTGGGTGTGGTGGATGACCTCGTACTCGCCGCCGAGCTGCGGGTACTCGTTGGCGATGGTGTTGAAGCAGTGCGGGCAGGTCGAGACGATCTTCTTGGCCGACTTCGGCTTCTTGGTCGACTCGTCCTCGTCGTCCTCGCCGAACGCCATGTTCAGCATCGCGACGTTCTCGGCGCCGAGCTGCTGGAAGAGCGGCTCGTTGCCCAGGCGGCGCGGGGAGTCACCAGTGCACTTCTCCTCGCCGCCCATGATCGCGAACTTGACGCCCGCGATGTGCAGCAGCTCCGCGAAGGCCTTGGTGGTCTTCTTGGCGCGGTCCTCCAGGGCGCCGGCGCAGCCGACCCAGTAGAGGTAGTCGACCTCGGTGAGGTCCTCGACGTCCTTGCCGACGATCGGGACCTCGAAGTCGACCTCCTTGGTCCACTCGACGCGCTGCTTCTTGGCCAGGCCCCAGGGGTTGCCCTTCTTCTCCAGGTTCTTGAGCATCGTGCCCGCCTCGGACGGGAACGCGGACTCGATCATCACCTGGTAGCGGCGCATGTCGACGATGTGGTCGATGTGCTCGATGTCGACCGGGCACTGCTCGACGCAGGCGCCGCAGGTGGTGCAGGACCACAGGACGTCGGGGTCGATGACGCCGTTCTCCTCGGCGGTGCCGATGAGGGGGCGCTCGGCCTCGGCCAGCGCGGCGGCGGGGACGTCCTTGAGCTGCTCCTCGGTGGCCTTCTCGTTGCCCTCCATGTCCTTGCCGCCGCCCGCGAGCAGGTACGGGGCCTTGGCGTGCGCGTGGTCGCGCAGCGACATGATGAGGAGCTTGGGGGAGAGGGGCTTGCCGGTGTTCCAGGCGGGGCACTGCGACTGGCAGCGGCCGCACTCGGTGCAGGTGGAGAAGTCGAGGATGCCCTTCCAGGAGAACTGCTCGACCTGGGAGACGCCGAAGACGGCGTCCTCGGCCGGGTCCTCCCAGTCGATCTCCTTGCCGGCCGTGGTCATCGGCTGGAGCGCGCCCAGGGCGGTGGAGCCGTCGGCGTTGCGCTTGAACCAGATGTTCGGGAAGCCGAGGAAGCGGTGCCAGGCGACGCCCATGTTGGTGTTGAGCGAGACCGTGATCATCCAGGTGAAGGACGTGACGATCTTGAGGCACGCGAAGAAGTAGGTGAGGTACTGGATCGTGCTCAGGTCCAGGCCGTCCAGGAGCGCGATCAGCGGGTACGAGGCGAAGAAGCCCGGCTCCCAGCTCGTCACGTGGTGCTGGACGCCCTCCAGGGCGCGGAGCGTCATGATGCAGACGCCGACGATCAGGATGACGGCCTCGACGAAGTACGCCTGGCCGGTCTTGGAGCCGGCGAAGCGGGACTTGCGGCCCGCCTTGGTCGGCTTGCTCAGCTGGCGGATGACGATGAGGGTCACGATGCCGAGGACCGTCATCAGGCCGAGGAACTCGGTGAAGATCTCGTACGGCAGCCAGTCGCCGATGAACGGGATCAGCCAGTCGGCCTGGAAGAGCTGGCCGAAGGCGTTCACGATGGTGAGGAGCAGCGAGAAGAAGCCCACCGCCACGAACCAGTGCGCGAAGCCGACGATGCCCCAGCGGTTCATGCGCGTGTGGCCGAGGAATTCCTTGACCAGCGTGATGGTGCGCTGCTTGGGGTCACCGGTGCGCGTGCCGGCGGGGACCGGCTGACCGAGCCGCACGAAGCGGTAGATCTGCACGGTGGCGCGGCCGAACAGCGCGACGGCCACCACCGTGATGGCGATCGACACGATGATCGCGGCGAGTTGCATGACGGGCTCCTCGGGCGGGCCTACTAAGCGGTAACTTATTGAGTTCCTGCTGAGATTACCCGGTCGCGGCGCCGCGCTGTAGCGGCGCTCGCGGTGATATGTGTCGCTCAGGCAAGCCTTGCCGTGCGACGCCTGCGTACTGCTGGAAGCGTACGCGCAAGGACCAGCAGATCCATCCCCAGCCAGTGGTGGTCCACATAGTGGAGGTCGAGCAGTTCGCGCTCCTCCCACGGCAGGTCCGAGCGGCCGCTGATCTGCCACGGCCCGGTGAGCCCCGGACGGACGGAGAGCCGGCGGCGGCCCTCGCCCGCGCACTCCCGGTGGGTCGGCGCCAGCGGGCACGGCCCCACCAGCGACATCCGGCCCGTGACGACGTGCAGCAGCAGCGGCAGCGCGGCCAGCGGGCTCCTCGTGCGGAAGGTCAGCATCGTGAAGGGCCGCCCCTTCAGGCCGGCCACCGTCCGGCGCCGCAGCACCGCGCCGTCGCCGCCGAGGGAGACGGACAGGGCGGTGCCGACGATCAGCGGCGCGAGGGCGAGGAGCAGGAGCGTCCCGCCCACCACGTCGAAGGCGCGCTTCGCCGTCATCACGCGCTGCGCCGTCATGCGGTCACCCCCTCCGGCGGTGATCCTGGGACATGTCCGGACTCTCTCATGGGAATCGGGGCAAAGGGCGGGAGCGACGCGCCGATTGAGCGACCCGGCGGATGAAGAGTTGAGTCGACTCGACTCAGGTCTGTTGACGTGGTTCGGTTCCTCGTGCATCCTTGAGTCAGTTCCACTCAAGTCAGTCAGCTGGAGGAATCGAAATGGCACGTGCGGTCGGCATCGACCTGGGCACGACTAACTCCGTCGTCAGCGTTCTGGAAGGCGGCGAGCCCACCGTCATCACCAACGCCGAGGGCGCCAGGACCACGCCGTCCGTCGTCGCCTTCGCGAAGAACGGCGAGGTGCTCGTCGGCGAGGTGGCCAAGCGCCAGGCCGTCACCAACGTCGACAGGACCATCCGGTCGGTCAAGCGCCACATGGGCACCGACTGGAAGATCGACATCGACGGCAAGTCCTTCAACCCGCAGCAGATGAGCGCCTTCATCCTGCAGAAGCTCAAGCGCGACGCCGAGGCGTACCTGGGCGAGAAGGTCGTCGACGCGGTCATCACCGTCCCGGCGTACTTCAACGACTCCGAGCGTCAGGCCACCAAGGAGGCCGGTGAGATCGCGGGCCTCAACGTCCTGCGCATCGTCAACGAGCCGACCGCGGCCGCCCTGGCCTACGGCCTCGACAAGGACGACCAGACGATCCTCGTCTTCGACCTCGGTGGCGGCACCTTCGACGTGTCCCTCCTGGAGATCGGCGACGGCGTCGTCGAGGTGAAGGCCACCAACGGTGACAACCACCTCGGTGGTGACGACTGGGACCAGCGCGTCGTCGACTACCTGGTGACGCAGTTCCAGAACGGTCACGGCGTGGACCTGGCCAAGGACAAGATGGCCCTCCAGCGTCTGCGCGAGGCCGCCGAGAAGGCGAAGATCGAGCTCTCGTCCTCGACCGAGACCACGATCAACCTGCCCTACATCACGGCCTCCGCCGAGGGCCCGCTGCACCTGGACGAGAAGCTCACGCGCGCCCAGTTCCAGCAGCTCACCTCCGACCTGCTCGAGCGCTGCAAGGTGCCGTTCCACAACGTCATCAAGGACGCGGGCATCCAGCTCTCCGAGATCGACCACGTCGTCCTCGTCGGCGGCTCGACCCGCATGCCGGCCGTCGCCGAGCTCGTCAAGGAGCTGACCGGCGGCCAGGAGGCCAACAAGGGCGTCAACCCGGACGAGGTCGTCGCCATCGGCGCCGCGCTCCAGGCCGGTGTCCTCAAGGGCGAGGTCAAGGACGTCCTGCTCCTCGACGTGACCCCGCTGTCCCTCGGCATCGAGACCAAGGGCGGCATCATGACCAAGCTCATCGAGCGCAACACCACGATCCCGACCAAGCGGTCCGAGATCTTCACGACGGCCGAGGACAACCAGCCGTCCGTGCAGATCCAGGTCTACCAGGGCGAGCGCGAGATCGCGGCGTACAACAAGAAGCTCGGCATGTTCGAGCTGACCGGTCTGCCGCCGGCCCCGCGTGGCGTCCCGCAGATCGAGGTCGCCTTCGACATCGACGCCAACGGCATCATGCACGTGACCGCGAAGGACCTGGGCACGGGCAAGGAGCAGAAGATGACCGTCACCGGCGGCTCCTCGCTGCCGAAGGACGAGGTCGACCGGATGCGCCAGGAGGCCGAGCAGTACGCGGAGGAGGACCACCGCCGCCGCGAGGCCGCCGAGTCCCGCAACCAGGGCGAGCAGCTCGTCTACCAGACGGAGAAGTTCCTCAAGGACAACGAGGACAAGGTCCCCGGTGACGTCAAGGCCGAGGTCGAGGCCGCGCTCGGCGAGCTGAAGGAGAAGCTCAAGGGCGAGGACACCGCCGAGATCCGCACCGCCACCGAGAAGGTCGCGGCCGTCTCGCAGAAGCTCGGGCAGGCGCTGTACGCCGACGCCCAGGCCGCCCAGGCCGCCGGTGACGCCGGCCAGGCCCAGGCGCAGGACGACGACGTCGTCGACGCCGAGATCGTCGACGAGGACAAGCCGAAGGGTGGCCAGGCGTGACCGAGGAGACCCCGGGCTTCGAGGAGAAGCCCGACGTCCCCTCCGGCGCCACCCCTGACGACGCCGCCGAGGCCGTCGAGTCCGAGGAGGACGCGACGGCCCCGGCCGGGGACGCAAGCAGCCAGAAGTCGGCACAGGCCGCGGGCCTCACCGCCCAGCTGGACCAGGTGCGCTCCGCGCTCGACGAGCGCACCGCGGACCTCCAGCGGCTCCAGGCCGAGTACCAGAACTACCGCCGCCGCGTGGAGCGGGACCGGGTCACGGTCAAGGAGATCGCCGTCGCGAGCCTCCTGTCCGAGCTCCTGCCCGTGCTCGACGACGTCGGCCGGGCCCGGGACCACGGCGAGCTCGTGGGCGGGTTCAAGTCGGTGGCCGAATCGCTGGAGACCGTCGTCGCCAAGATGGGTCTGCAGCAGTTCGGCAAGGAGGGCGAGCCCTTCGACCCGACGATCCACGAGGCCCTGATGCACTCGTACGCGCCGGACGTCACCGAGACGACCTGCGTGGCGATCCTGCAGCCCGGGTATCGGATCGGCGAGCGGACCATCCGGCCCGCCCGCGTGGCCGTCGCCGAGCCCCAGCCGGGCGCGCAGGCGAAGGCGGAGGAGTCGGATGACTCCGAGAAGGACAGCGAGTAACAGCCGTACCCGCACGCGGGAGGAGGGACGTCGATGAGCACGAAGGACTTCGTCGAGAAGGACTACTACAAGGTTCTCGGCGTCCCCAAGGACGCCACCGAGGCCGAGATCAAGAAGGCGTACCGGAAGCTCGCCCGCGAGAACCATCCGGACGCCAACAAGGGTGACGTGAGCGCCGAGGCGCGCTTCAAGGAGATCTCCGAGGCGAACGACGTCCTCGGCGACCCCAAGAAGCGCAAGGAGTACGACGACGCCCGCGCCCTCTTCGGGAACGGCGGTTTCAGAGCCGGCGGCCCGGGCGCCGGAGGTTCGTTCAACTTCGACCTGGGCGACCTCTTCGGAGGCGCCCAGGGCGGGGCGGGCGGCTTCGGCGGCGGCGGGATCGGCGACGTCTTCGGCGGGCTGTTCAACCGCGGCGGAGGCGCCGGACGCACCCAGCCGCGGCGCGGCCAGGACATCGAGTCCGAGGTGACCCTCAGCTTCACCGAGGCCATCGAGGGCGCGACCGTGCCGCTGCGGATGTCCAGCCAGCAGCCGTGCACGGCGTGCTCGGGCACCGGCGACAAGAACGGCACGCCCCGGGTGTGCCCGACCTGCGTCGGCACCGGGCAGGTCTCGCGCGGCAGCGGCGGCGGCTTCTCGCTCACCGACCCGTGCGTGGACTGCAAGGGCCGCGGCCTCATCGCCGAGAACCCCTGCGAGGTCTGCAAGGGCAGCGGACGGGCCAAGTCCTCCCGGACCATGCAGGTCCGCATCCCGGCGGGTGTCAGCGACAACCAGAAGATCCGTCTGCGCGGCAAGGGCGCTCCGGGCGAGCGCGGCGGGCAGAACGGCGACCTGTACGTCGTCGTGCACGTCGACGACCACCCGGTCTTCGGCCGCAAGGACGACAACCTCACCGTCACGGTGCCGGTCTCCTTCTCGGAGGCGGCGCTCGGCGGCGAGATCAAGGTGCCGACCCTCGGCGGCCCCGCGGTCACCCTCAAGCTGCCCGCGGGCACCCCGAACGGCCGGACCATGCGCGCCCGGGGCAAGGGCGCGGTTCGCAAGGACGGCACGCGCGGCGACCTCCTGGTGACGGTCGAGGTGGCGGTGCCGAAGGAGCTGGACGACAAGGCACGAGAGGCCCTGGAGACCTTCCGCGAGGCGACCGCCTCCGAGGACCCGCGGGCCGAGCTGTTCCAGGCCGCGAAGGGAGCGTGACCCGGTGGAAGGACGCCGACGGCAGCCAGGTTTCGGCAACAGGGCGTTTGAACTGACCGACGAGTCGCCGGTGTACGTCATCTCGGTGGCGGCCCAGCTCTCCGGGCTGCACCCGCAGACCCTCCGGCAGTACGACCGGCTCGGCCTGGTCTCCCCGGACCGCACGGCCGGGCGGGGCCGCCGCTATTCGGCCCGTGACATCGAGCTGCTCCGCCAGGTGCAGCAGCTGTCGCAGGACGAGGGCATCAACCTGGCCGGAATCAAGCGGATCATCGAACTGGAGAACCAGGTCGCGGCGCTCCAGGCCCGGGTGTCCGAGCTGTCGGCGGCGGTCGAGGGCGCGGCGGCGACGCTGCGTCAGCGCGAGGCCCAGGTGCACGCCTCGTACCGCCGGGACCTGGTGCCGTACACCGACGTGCAGCAGGCGAGCGCCCTCGTGGTGTGGCGCCCGAAGCGCGGCGAGTAGCCCGTCCCCCGTCACGGCGGAGGCCCCCTTCACCCGGGTGAAGGGGGCCTCCGCCGTGTCCGGGGACGGTCAGTTGTCCCGTTCGAGGATGCCGGACTGGGCGATGAGGTAGCCGAGCTGCGCCCGGCTGCCGCTGCCGAGGGCGGCGGCGAGCTTGGCGATGTGCGCCCGGCAGGTCCGCACGTTCATCCCGAGCCGGCGGGCGATGGCCTCGTCGACGTGCCCCTCGACGAGGAGCCGGGCGATGGAGCGCTGGACGCCGCCGATGCCGTCGGTCTTGATGTCGTACGGGATCTCCTCCCGTATCGGCACCGCCAGCTGCCAGAACTGGTCGAAGACGCCGCCGAGGTAGGCGACCAGGCCGGGGTGGCGCAGCTCCAGGGCGACCTGGCGGTCGCTGCGGGCCGGGATGAAGGCGACCTCGCGGTCGACGATGATCAGCCGGTCGATGATCTCTTCGAGGGTGCGGACCTGGACCTCGGGGCCGACGTGCTCCAGATAGGTGAGCGTGAGCTCGGTGTGGCGCGCGGTGTGCTGGTAGAGCGTGCGCATGCTGATGCCGCGTCCCAGGAGCGGGGAGACGCGGTCGAGGGCCTCGCTGAGGGCCTGGGCGGGCCGTCCGCCGCCCGGCTGGACGGTGAGGAGTTCCTGGCGGCAGTTGGCCACGACGCGGTCGAGGGTCGAGTTGATGCGGTCGATGCCCTCGAGGACGGTGATGGCGTGTGTGGTGGGGGAGTCGTGGGCGCTGATGGCCATGAACGGCTCGAAGGCGTCCGACAGGGCGACGGTGCGCCGTCGGCGGTCGAGTATCTCCCGTTCGATCGGCTGGAGCAGCTGCGCGAGCGCCGCGGAGGGGGGAACCGGGCGCAGCCACTGCGCGTCGTCGGGATCGGGGTGGAGCAGGGAAAGATCGAGGAGGCAGGGTGCCTCGACCGCCTCTGACCGGGGTATTCGCCCGGTGCGCAGAGCGGCCGCGTACAGCTCGGAGCCCGCTTCGCACAGTTCGGCGTGCGAATGAGGGTGCCCCGTTTCGTCCGCTTGTTTCCGCATATGTACACCCCCAGGCTCCTGCATCTCAGGAACATGATGCCTGGGTTTGGTGGTGCAGGCGCAGAGAGTAAGCCATCGTCTTACTCGCGGGGGTTGGAAGTAGACGTTGCCTTCAAGTGAGGTTGCTCGGTGATGATGAAGAAGCTCATACGCGCGGCGGCCGGAGTCGCCTTCATCGCGGCCGCCACAGTGGGCGCGGTGGGAGTGACCCCGGATCCGGGCTGGCACTCGGAGCCGGCGCAGGTGCAGGCCGCTCAGCTCGACCCGGGCTGGCACCTGGCTGAGGCCACGCTCGTCGATGACCCGGGCTGGAGCGTGGCCCCCCAGCAGGACCCCGGCTGGAACTAGTCGGGCACATGAATGTTCCCGATGACCCCAGGTTCCGCCGGGAGATGGCTTCCGCCTATCGCTCCGGCTGGCACTTCGTCGATCTCGCCACGGCAATCCCCCACCGTGGCGACTCGCTGAAGGTCACCCTCTTCGGAGAGCCGATCGTCGTCGCCCGAGAGCAGGACGAAGACGTCCGCGCGTACCGCTGTCTGCGCCGTCCCCGCGGCGCGCCGCAGCCCATCCGCTGTGCCATCCGGTACGGCATGATCTTCGTCAACCTCGATCAGCGGGACCACCAGCTGATCGAAGCAGAGGCCATCACCGCCACCCCCCGCAGTGCCTGAGCGATTCCCCCGTCGTTGTAGATCGCTCCGGCACTTCCCCCACACAGCGGCGCCATCGCGGACCTGAAACGCGATGGCGCCGCTGTGCGTCCGCGTGCGGGGACTCAGGCGCGGCCCATCGCCCGGGTGAGGGCGATCTCGATGACGACCCGGTCCGGGTTCGGGGCCGGCGTGCGGCCGTAGCGCTCGGCGTAGCGGGCGACGGCGTCCGCGACCGTCTCGGCCTCCGTGCGGATATGCGCGACGCCCTCCAGGGTGGCCCAGCGCCCCTTGTCGACCTGGCAGACCGCGACCCGCGCGCCGTCCGCGCCCGCCGCCAGGACGTTGGCGACCTTCCGGCTGTTCTTGTTGGTGATCACGCGCGCGTACCCGCCCTCGGGGTCGTACGTGACGCCGACCGCGACGACGTGCGGCGTGCCGTCCGGGCGCGGGGTGGTCAGGGTGCACATGTGGTACTCGCGCCAGAAGCTCAGGTACGAGTCGGAGGGGTTCCTGGGGTCTGTGGCCATGCCCGGAAACTACCCGCGGGAGAGCTCCCTCCGACACCTTGAGCGGAGTCGACTCAACTTTGTGTACCCTGGAGAGGTCATAGAAGGAGAGGACCCACGAGAACCCAGAAGGAGCACCGCACGTGGACGCCGAACTGACCAACAGGAGCCGGGACGCGATCAACGCGGCGAGCAGCCGCGCCGTGTCGGACGGACACGCCGACCTGACCCCGGCGCATCTGCTCCTCGCGCTGCTGACCGGTCAGGACAACGAGAACATCACCGACCTGCTCGCCGCCGCCGGGGCCGACCAGGCGCTCGTGCGCGCCGGTACGGAGCGGCTCCTCGCCGGCCTGCCGAGCATCACGGGGTCCACGGTCGCGCCCCCGCAGCCCGACCGCGACTTCCTCGCCGTCCTCGCGGACGCCGACCGGTACGCCAAGGAGCTCGGCGACGACTTCCTCTCGACCGAGCACCTGCTCATCGGGATCGCCGCCAAGGGCGGCCGGGCCGGTGAGATCCTCGACCGGCAGGGCGCGAGCGCGAAGAAGCTGCTCGAAGCCTTCGAGACGAGCAGGGGAGGACGCCGGGTGACCACACCCGACCCGGAGGGGCAGTACAAGGCTCTGGAGAAGTTCGGCACGGACTTCACCGCCGCCGCGCGCGAGGGCAAGCTGGACCCGGTCATCGGCCGCGACCACGAGATCCGGCGCGTCGTCCAGGTGCTGTCCCGCCGCACCAAGAACAATCCCGTCCTCATCGGCGAGCCCGGCGTCGGCAAGACCGCCGTCGTCGAGGGCCTCGCCCAGCGGATCGTGAAGGGCGACGTCCCCGAGTCCCTGAAGAACAAGCGGCTGGTCTCGCTCGACCTCGGCGCGATGGTCGCCGGCGCGAAGTACCGCGGCGAGTTCGAGGAGCGGCTGAAGACCGTCCTGTCCGAGATCAAGGACAGCGACGGCCAGATCATCACCTTCATCGACGAGCTGCACACGGTCGTCGGCGCGGGCGCCGGCGGCGACTCCGCCATGGACGCCGGCAACATGCTGAAGCCGATGCTGGCCCGCGGCGAGCTGCGGATGGTCGGCGCCACCACCCTCGACGAGTACCGCGAGCGGATCGAGAAGGACCCCGCCCTGGAGCGCCGCTTCCAGCAGGTCCTGGTCGCCGAGCCGACCGTCGAGGACACCATCGCGATCCTCCGCGGCCTCAAGGGCCGGTACGAGGCCCACCACAAGGTGCAGATCAACGACTCCGCGCTGGTGGCCGCCGCGACCCTCTCCGACCGGTACATCACCTCCCGCTTCCTCCCCGACAAGGCCATCGACCTCGTCGACGAGGCGGCCTCCCGGCTCCGCATGGAGATCGACTCCTCGCCCGTCGAGATCGACGAGCTCCAGCGCTCCGTGGACCGGCTCCGCATGGAGGAGCTGGCCCTGAAGAACGAGACGGACGCGGCCAGCAAGCAGCGCCTGGAGAAGCTGCGGCGCGACCTCGCCGACCGCGAGGAGGAGCTGCGCGGCCTGACCGCCCGCTGGGAGAAGGAGAAGCAGTCCCTCAACCGGGTCGGCGAGCTGAAGGAGCGCCTCGACGAGACCCGCGGCCGCGCCGAGCGCGCCCAGCGCGACGGCGACTTCGACACCGCCTCCAAGCTGCTGTACGGGGAGATCCCGGGCCTGGAGCGGGAGCTGGAGGCCGCCACCGAGGCCGAGGCCCAGCAGGAGGCGGCCAAGGACAGCATGGTCAAGGACGAGGTCGGCCCCGACGACATCGCGGACGTGGTCGGCTCCTGGACCGGCATCCCCGCCGGCCGCCTCCTGGAGGGCGAGACGCAGAAGCTGCTCCGCATGGAGGACGAGCTCGGCAGGCGGCTGATCGGCCAGACCGAGGCCGTGCGGGCCGTCTCCGACGCGGTGCGCCGCACCCGCGCCGGGATCGCCGACCCCGACCGGCCCACCGGCTCCTTCCTCTTCCTCGGCCCGACCGGCGTCGGCAAGACCGAGCTGGCGAAGGCGCTCGCCGACTTCCTCTTCGACGACGAGCGGGCCATGGTCCGCATCGACATGTCGGAGTACGGCGAGAAGCACTCCGTCGCCCGTCTGGTCGGCGCGCCTCCCGGCTACGTCGGCTACGAGGAGGGCGGCCAACTCACGGAGGCGGTCCGCCGCCGCCCGTACAGCGTGGTCCTGCTCGACGAGGTGGAGAAGGCGCACCCGGAGGTCTTCGACGTCCTGCTCCAGGTCCTGGACGACGGACGCCTGACCGACGGGCAGGGCCGGACGGTGGACTTCCGCAACACCATCCTGATCCTGACCTCGAACCTGGGCAGCCAGTACCTGGTCGAGCCGCTGACCTCGGAGGACGTGAAGAAGCAGCAGGTCCTGGAGGTCGTGCGGGCGAGCTTCAAGCCCGAGTTCCTCAACCGGCTGGACGACCTGGTCGTCTTCTCCGCGCTCGACCGGGCGGAGCTGGGGCGGATCGCGCAGCTCCAGATCGACCGGCTCGCCAAGCGCCTCGCCGACCGGCGCCTCACCCTGGAGGTCACCCCGGAGGCCCTGGAGTGGCTGGCCGAGGAGGGCAACGACCCCGCGTACGGCGCGCGGCCGCTGCGCCGTCTGATCCAGACGGCGATCGGCGACCGGCTCGCCAAGGAGATCCTGGCGGGCGAGGTCGTGGACGGCGACACGGTCCGGGTGGACCGCTTCGAGGACGGCCTGATCGTCGGGGCGGCGCGGTAGCCGTCCCCGACGGGGGCTACAGGTCGAAGGAGGCGAGGTGGACGAGGGCGGTGCCGCCGTCCTCGTACACCACCTTCACGTCGACGTAGAGCACCTGGTCGTAGTCCACGGACCGGCACAGGTCCCCGTCGCAGGAGACGGGCGGCTCGCCGCTCGGATAGGTGGTTCTCAGCCAGTCGGCGACTCCGGCGCGCGGCATGCGGAAGTCCACCGTGATGTACGAGTCCTGCCAGTGCGTCCCGGTGCAGCGGGCGTCCTCGGCGTCCGCCGGAAGCCTGCCGCGGGCGAACTCCATCGCCTTCGCGCAGTCCACCGGCTGCGTCCTGCTGCCCTCGGTGAGGGAGTAGGCGCCCCAGGCCAGGAACGCGACGGGCAGCCCGCAGAGCACCACGAGGCCCACGGCGAGCCAGACCCACCACCGGGATTTCTTCTTGGTGTCCCCCATGAGCACGAGATCATGTCAGCCGGAAGCGGATCCTGCCGCTTCCGGCCCGGCGGGGCTTGCCACGTACCGCCCGCCATGGGGGAGGATGGCGAGCATCCGTACGAAGGGAAATACACGGTGAGCATCGACCCGTCCTCGATTCCGAATTTCGGGGGCCAGCCCCAGCCTCAGGCAGCAGGACCGGCGGGCCCCGTCGTCCCCGACCAGGACCTCGTCAAGCAGCTTCTCGACCAGATGGAACTCAAGTACGTCGTCGACGACGAGGGTGACCTCGCGGCGCCGTGGGAGGAGTTCCGCACGTACTTCATGTTCCGCGGAGAGGGGGAGCAGCAGGTCTTCTCGGTGCGGACGTTCTACGACCGTCCGCACTCGGCCGACGACCGCGCGAAGGTCCTCGACGCGATCGACGACTGGAACCGCCGCACCCTGTGGCCGAAGGTCTACACCCACCTGCACGAGGAGGAGGACGGCTCCGCCACCCTCCGCCTCATCGGCGAGGCCCAGATGCTGATCGGCACCGGCGTCTCCCTGGAGCACTTCGTGTCCTCCACGGTGAGCTGGGTCCGCGCGTCGATCGAGTTCGACAAGTGGATCGTCGAGCAGTTCGGTCTGGAGTCCCCGGAGGCCAAGGCCGAGGGCGGCGACGAGGAGGCCTGAGCCTCCCCGCCCCGCACGGCCGCGAGAGCCCGGCCCCCTTCCGAGGGGGCCGGGCTCTCGCGCGTGCCGGGGGCGTGCCGGCTCAGGCGAGGCGCTTGAGGCGGGAGACGGCCTCCTCCAGGACCTCGGTCTTCTTGCAGAAGGCGAAGCGGACGAAGGGGGCGCCCTCCTCGCGGTGGTCGTAGAAGACCGCGTTGGGGATGGCGACGACGCCCGCGCGCTCCGGCAGGGAGCGGCAGAAGGCGAAGCCGTCGGTGGCGCCGAGGGGGCGGATGTCGGTGGTGACGAAGTAGGTGCCGGCCGGGCGGTAGACCTCGAAGCCCGCCTGCGCGAGCCCCTCGCACAGCAGGTCCCGCTTGGCGCGCAGGTCGGCGCGCAGGCCGTCGAAGTAGGCGGCGGGGAGCCGGAGGGCCTCGGCGATCGCGTACTGGAAGGGGCCCGAGGAGACGTACGTGAGGAACTGCTTGGCCGAGCGGACGGCGGAGGTCAGTTCGGGGCTCGCGGTGGTCCAGCCGACCTTCCAGCCCGTGAACGAGAACGTCTTGCCGCTCGAACCGATGGTGACCGTGCGCTCCCGCATGCCGGGCAGGCTCGCGATCGGCAGGTGCTCGGCCCCGTCGAAGACCAGGTGCTCGTACACCTCGTCCGTGACGACCAGCAGGTCCCGCTCGACCGCCAGCTCGGCGACGGCGGTCAGCTCGGCGCGGGTGAGGACCGTGCCGGTGGGGTTGTGCGGGGTGTTGAGCAGGATCAGCCGGGTGCGGTCGGTGACGGCGGCCCGCAGCTCGTCGAGGTCGAGGACGTAGGTGCCCTCGTGGGGGCGGAGGGTGACGGGGACCCTGGTGCCGCCGGCCATCGCGATGCAGGCGGCGTACGAGTCGTAGTACGGCTCCAGGGCGATCACCTCGTCGCCCGGCTCGACCAGGGCGAGCAGGGCCGCCGCGATCGCCTCGGTGGCGCCCGCCGTGACGAGGACCTCGGTGTCGGGGTCGTACGCGAGGCCGTACCGCTCCCGCTGGTGGTCGGCGATCGCCTCCCGCAGCTCGGGGACGCCGGGGCCGGGCGGGTACTGGTTGCCGCGGCCGTCCCGCAGCGCGCGGACCGCCGCCTCCCGGACCTCCTCCGGGCCGTCGGTGTCGGGGAAGCCCTGGCCGAGGTTGATCGACCCGGTCCTGGCGGCGAGCGCGGACATCTCGGCGAAGATCGTCGTCCCGAACTCGGCGAGGCGGCGATTGAGCAGCGGTCGTGTCATGACCGCCATCCTGGGGCCAAGCTCTGGACTTGCTCAAGTGCGCTTTGGGGGGCGCCCGGGGCGGGGATCGCCCTGGCATGGACATCGCATTCTTCATCGCCGGACTCGTGATCGTGATCGCGATCGTGGTGGGGGTGGTCGCGAGGGCGCTGAGCGCGACGACGCACGTGAGCCGCGGTGGCGGCGGCAGTGACAGCTGGTGGGCCGGGTCCTCGACCTCGTCCTCCTCGTCCTCCTCCTGCTCCTCGTCCTCGTCGTTCTCCTGTTCCAGCTCGTCGTGTTCGAGCTCCTCCTGCTCGTCGTCCTCGTGTTCCAGCTGCTCCAGCTCGTCCTCGTGCAGCTGAAGCTCTGGACTCGCTCAAGTCGGCTTTGACGGGGTGTCGGACCGGGCATCCCCCTCGCACAGAAGAACGGGGGTAGTACAGATGGGATTCATCTTCTTCGTCGTCATCGCGATGGTCGTCTTCGGGGCGGTCGTCGCCGTCCGGGAAGCGGCCGGCGGAAAGAAGCGCCGTGGGGGGCGCAAGGGGGGTCGGCGCAAGGGCGGCAGCTGGGCCGACGGCGGTGGCGGTGGCGGCTGCGGTGGGAGCAGCTCCTGTGGTTCCGGCAGCTCGTGCGGGTCCGGTTGCGGTGGTGGGGGCTGCGGCGGCAGCTGATTGAACAAGTGAACTGCTAGGGCCCCGAAGGGGTTGGAAAACACAGCAAGTTGGGTAAAAACGCTGCGAGTCGCCCGGCGTCCGTGGTTCTGTCGCTCCTGACAGAGACAGCCCTCGGACCGTGTGTGGACCCGAGCCGGCGATTCCCCACTCCCGCAGAAGCCTTCTCCGGGGCGCCCCCGGCCCACCCGTCAAACCGTGTTTGCGGAGCCGACCCATGCTCACCACCCTGAAGACCTCCTACACCGATACGCGCGCGGCAGATCTGGCCTGGGCCCTCGGGCGCGAGCCGCTGCCCGCGCTCGCCGTGCTCGATCTCGAACTCTCCGGCGCCAAACTGCAGTTGAGGCTGCTCGGCGCCTCCCATCAGGTCCTCCTGGAGGAGGAGGGGGGGCACTGCTCGGAGACCGTGGCCTGCATGCCGGGCAGCAGCACCCCGCTCCCGCTCGGCGTGTCCAAGCGCGTCGGCGAATGGGAGTACGAATTCGCGGCGCGCGTCGAGACGCTCACGCACGGTTCCTTCGCGGGGCGTGCGCAGGAGCTGCTCGCGCTCGTCGCCGACCATCCCAACGGCCTCGCGGGGACCTTCCCCGGCTCCCCGCACGCCTTCACGGCGATGCTGGCGCAGCGCCACGAGGGCCAGGTGCGGTGGCGCACCTGGCACGCCTACCCGCAGGAGGGGCAGTTGGTGGTGACCAGGACCCGCATCGGCGCACGTATGCCCGCGACACTCTGATGCGCCCTCCCGGTGCTCCATGTGCACTCGTGTGGGTGACAAGAGGTGTGACAGTCGTGACGTAGCGTTACGGGCATGATCGAGCCGACCGTGACCATGCCACCCAAGAGGGTGCGCCGGCCGCCTGCGCGGCGGTCCGTGCGGCCGCCGCGCGAGGCGGTGCGGTTCCCGGTCCTCGCGGTCGTCTTCGTCTGCGCCGCGTGCGGCCTGGTCTACGAGCTCGAACTCGTCGCCCTCGCCTCCTACTTGATCGGCGACTCGGTCACCCAGGCCTCCGTCGTGCTCTCCGTGATGGTCTTCGCGATGGGGGTGGGCTCGCTCCTCGCCAAGCGGCTGCGCTGTCGCGCCGCCGTCGGCTTCGGCCTGGTCGAGGCCGGACTCGCGCTGATCGGCGGCTGCTCGGCGATGGTGCTGTACGCGGCCTTCGCCTGGCTGGGCGAATCGCGGTACGTGGTGGTGGCGTTCTCACTCGCCATCGGGGTGCTCATCGGCGCCGAGATCCCGCTCCTGATGTCGCTCATACAGCGGGCGGGACGAGCGGGCGGTCCCGGTGCCGGTTTCGGCTCCGGTGCCGGTTTCGGCTCCGTCGAGGACGCGCCCTCCGGACCGGGGCGCGCCGCTCGGGGCGGTCGTGCCGGACGGCAGTCCTCGCGAGGGGAGCAGGACGACGCCGCCGGGACGGTCGCCGACCTCTTCGCCGCCGACTACGTCGGCGCGCTCGTCGGCGGCCTCGCCTTTCCCTTCCTGCTGCTGCCCTGGCTCGGCCAGCTCACCGGCGCGCTCGTCACCGGCGCGGTCAACGCGGTCGCGGGCGGCGGCCTCGTCCTCTGGGTGTTCCGCCGCGACCTGACCCGCCGGTCCCGGGCCCTGCTCGTGGCCGTGAACCTGTGCGTCCTGACCGTCCTCGCCACCGCGACCGTCCTCGTCGACGACTTCGAGCAGGCCGCGCGCCGCGCCGTGTACGGGGAGCGGGTGCGGGTCGCCGTCCACACCGACCTCCAGGAGGTCGTGGTGACCGGGGGCCGCGGGGAGCCGCCCGACCTGTTCCTCGACGGGCGGCTGCGGGTGGCCGGCCGGGACGAGTACCGCTACCACGAGGCGCTCGTGCACCCCGCGATGAACGGCGCGCACGCGCGCGTGCTGATCGTCGGCGGCGGCGACGGAATGGCCGCCCGCGAGGCCCTGCGCTACGCCGGGGTCCGCTCCCTCACCGTCGTCGAGCTCGACCCGGGGGTCGTCCGCCTCGCCCGTACGGACCCGGCGCTCGCCCGGCTCAACAAGCAGGCCTTCCGCGACCCCCGCGTCCATGTGGTCTACGCGGACGCGTTCAACTGGCTGAGGGGCGCCGCCGACCGTCTGCAGGAACGGTACGACGTGGTGATCTCCGATCTGCCCGACCCCGGGATCACCCCCAGCACCAAGCTCTACTCGGAGGAGTTCTACGGCCTGGTGTCCCGGGTGCTCACCACCACCGGACGGTTCGCCGTGCACGCCGGATCGGCCGCCGACCGGCCCCGGACCTACTGGACCGTCGACGCCACCCTGCGCGCCGCCGGCTTCGCGACCCGCCCGTTCAGCGCGGACGGCCGCACCCCGGGCTTCGCCGCCGGACCCGACCGCGCCGACCGCGCCGGCCGCACGGGGCAGGGGCCCCGCGACTGGGGCTTCCTCCTGGCCGTACGGGGCGACCGGCCGCCCGCCCTCGGCCTCGCCCCCGGCGCGCCCCGGCTGCGCTCGCTCGGCGCCGGGACCCTGGAGGCCGCCGCGCGCCGCGCCGAACGGACCCGCGGCGCCGCACCGCCGCCCTCGACCCTGGTGCACCCCCGTTACGGGGCCTGACGGAGGACACCCCTCGGGGCGAACAGGCGACGCCGCGCCCCCGCCTGAGTAGGCTCGGCTTCCATGGAGCATGAGGTGTTCGTTCCCGTCCCGGCCGAAGCCCTGCGCGCGACGCTCACGGACCCGGCCCGCGTGGTGCGCTGCGTGCCCGGTCTCCAGCGGGACGCCGACGAGGAGGCCGGACCCCTCACGGGCCGGCTGAAGGCGCGGGTCGGCGGCAACACCATCACCTACCGGGGCGCCCTCAAGGTCGTCGAGCGGGACGGGGCCATCACCTACGAGGGGGAGGGCACCGAGGTGCGGGGCAAGGGCTCGGCCGAGCTCTCCCTCACCGTCGTCCTCACCCCGGTGGCCGAGGGGACCAGCCTGAGCTTCACCGGCGCCCTCACGGCGGTCGGCCGGCTCGCCGACGCGACGGACGAGGCGCGCTCCACGGCGGGCGCCAGGCTCCTCGACAAGTTCGTGGAGGCGGTGGCCGCGCTGGCGGCGGAGCCCACCGAGGCGCCGGAGGCTCCGGACGCGGCTCCGGAAGGGGACCCGGAGGCGCCGGACGCCGCTCCGGAAGGGGCCTCGGAGGAGGCCAGTGACGACGACGGGGTCGACGACGGGGTGGAGGAGCCTCCCGGGAGGACCCCCCTCTTCGAGGCGCCGCCCTCCCTCGACCCGCTCCTCGACGAGGACTTCGGCGACACCCCGATCGAGTTCCCCTCCCCGCAGCCCGCCGCCGAGGCCGCCCACGCCCGCCGGACCATGATCGGACGGTCCGCCGAGGAGGTCGACCACGCGCCGCCGCGCGGCCGGTACGCCCCCGTCCCCGCCCCCGAGGCGACGAGCGCCGGTGCCACCCTGCGCTGGATCGCGCCGGCCGCGGCCCTCGCGCTCGCCTCGGCCGTCGTCGTCGGCCGGGCGCTGCGCCGCCGCCGCTGGAACGCGCCCTGAGGCCTGATCCGTCGGACAGGCCCTAGGCTCGGGGGGTGAGCATGCAGACGCGACTGACGGCGGGCGACGCCGAGTTGACCATCGACCCCGAGCACGGCTGCCGGATCGGCAGCCTGCGCATCGGCGGTACCGAACTGCTGCGCCAGGGCGAGCGGTACGGAAGCTTCCCGATGGCGCCCTGGTGCGGACGGACCGAGAACGGCCGCTTCCGCAACGGCGCCACCACGCACCAGCTGCCGATCAACGCCGCCCCGCACGCCATCCACGGCACCGTCCGCGACCTCGCCTGGAAGACCGCCCGCACCTCCGCCACCGAGGCCGTCTTCACCTGCGAGCTCGACGACCCCTGGCCGTACCGGGGCCGGGTCACCCAGGTCTTCGAGCTCGCCGAGGAGTCCCTCACCCTCCGCTTCGGCGTCGAGGCCTACGACGACTCCTTCCCGGCGCAGGCCGGCTGGCACCCCTGGTTCCTGCGCAACCTGGGCCGGGGCGGTCAGGACGTACGGATCGGCTTCACGCCCGCCTGGCAGGAGGAGCGCGGGGAGAACCACCTCCCGACCGGCCGCCGCATCGACCCCCTCCCCGGCCCCTGGGACGACTGCTTCGGCATGCCCGGCGGCGTCGACGTCACCCTCACCTGGCCGGAGGAGCTGGAGCTGAAGGTCGCGAGCCGCGCCGAGTGGGTGGTGATCTACGACGAGCCCGAGGAGGCGGTCTGCGTCGAGCCGCAGTCCGGCCCGCCGAACGGCCTCAACACCCATCCGCGCCTGGTCACCCCGATCGACCCCCTGGAGGTCGAGAGCACCTGGAGCTGGCGTCGGCTGTGAGAGCCGCGAAAGACGCCCCTTAAGCTGCTGAGCATGACTGACGTACGCGCTGAGCTGCTCCAGCAGATCAAGGACAAGGCCGTGGTGCACGGCAAGGTGACCCTCTCCTCGGGTCTGGAAGCCGACTACTACATCGACCTGCGTCGCATCACGCTGGACGGCGAGGCCGCGCCGATGGTGGGTCAGGTCATGCTCGACCTCACGGCCGACCTGGACTTCGACTGCGTCGGCGGGCTGACCCTGGGCGCCGACCCGGTCGCGACCTCGATGCTGCACGCCTCCGCCGCGCGCGGGCAGCGCCTGGACGCCTTCGTCGTGCGCAAGGCGCAGAAGGCGCACGGCATGCAGCGCCGTATCGAGGGCACGGACGTCAAGGGCCGCCGCTGCCTCGTCGTCGAGGACACCTCGACCACCGGCGGCTCGCCGCTGACCGCGGTCGAGGCCGTCCGCGAGGCGGGCGGCGAGGTCGTCGCCGTGGCGACGATCGTGGACCGGGGCGCCGCCGGTGCCATCGCCGAGGCGGGCCTGCCGTACCTCACCGGCTACCAGCTGGCGGATCTCGGCCTGGCGTAACCGCCGCGAAGTCGTGACGTAGGTCCTGGACTCCCGGAAAAACTGTCCTGACCTGGTCTTTTGTCGAGGGGCGGGGTGTTTCACGTGAAACACCCCGCCCCTCGACATGTCACGCCCGTGGGAGCCCGCACAAGAGTCTGGAAAGATGGGCCGCGACGATGACGTCGCCCCTAGGTCAGGGACAGCAACGCACACACCCCGCACATCACAAGGAGCGGACGAATGCCCATCGCAACCCCCGAGGTCTACAACGAGATGCTCGACCGGGCGAAGGCAGGCAAGTTCGCCTACCCGGCCATCAACGTGACCTCGTCCCAGACCCTGCACGCTGCGCTCCGCGGCTTCGCGGAGGCCGAGAGCGACGGCATCATCCAGATCTCGACCGGCGGTGCCGAGTTCCTGGGCGGTCAGTACAACAAGGACATGGTCACCGGCGCCGTCGCCCTGGCCGAGTTCGCGCACATCGTCGCCGCGAAGTACGACATCACGGTCGCCCTCCACACCGACCACTGCCCGAAGGACAAGCTGGACGGCTACGTCCGTCCGCTGCTCGACATCTCCGCCGAGCGCGTCGCCCGTGGCGAGAACCCGCTGTTCCAGTCCCACATGTGGGACGGCTCCGCCGAGACCCTCGCCGACAACCTGGCCATCGGCCAGGAGCTGCTCGCGAAGGCCGCCGCCGCCAAGATCATCCTCGAGGTCGAGATCACCCCGACCGGCGGCGAGGAGGACGGCGTCAGCCACGAGATCAACGACGAGCTGTACACCACCGTCGAGGACGCCATCCGCACCGCCGAGGCCCTCGGCCTGGGCGAGAAGGGCCGCTACCTGCTGGCCGCGTCCTTCGGCAACGTCCACGGCGTCTACAAGCCGGGCAACGTCGTGCTCCGCCCCGAGCTCCTCAAGGACCTCCAGGCGGGCGTCGCCGCCAAGTACGGCAAGGCCGACCCGTTCGACTTCGTCTTCCACGGCGGCTCGGGCTCGACGGCCGAGGAGATCGCCACCGCGCTGGAGAACGGCGTCGTGAAGATGAACCTCGACACCGACACCCAGTACGCCTTCACCCGCCCGGTCGTGGACCACATGTTCCGCAACTACGACGGTGTCCTGAAGGTCGACGGCGAGGTCGGCAAGAAGTCCACCTACGACCCGCGCACCTGGGGCAAGCTGGCCGAGGCCGGCATGGCCGCCCGCGTCGGCGAGGCCTGTGTCGCGCTGCGCTCGGCCGGCACGAAGCTGAAGTAAGCCTGTGACCGACGGGCCCGGTACCTCCCGAGGTGCCGGGCCCGTCGTGTGTCCGTCGACGGGAGGCCTGATGTACGACTTCGACCGGGAGATAGACCGGCACGGGACCTGGTCGGTCCAGTGGGACGGGATCGCGGACCGCTTCGGCGTCCCCGACCTGCTGCCCTTCACCATCTCCGACATGGACTTCGCCTCCCCGCCGGAGGTCCTCGCGGCCCTGCGCGAGCGCGTCGACCACGGGGTCTTCGGCTACACCGACTGGCGCCTCGGGGAGTTCCGGGAGGCGATCCGCCACTGGTACGCGAGCCGGTACGACACCGAGATCGACCCCGGGACGCTGGTGTACGCGCCCTCCGTGCTCTCCCAGCTCTCGCAGCTCCTCCAGATGTGGACGGAGCCCGGCGACGGGGTGGTCGTCCACACCCCCACGTACGACGGCTTCCGCAAGGCCGTCACCGGGCTCGGGCGCGAGCTGCGGGGCGTCCCGCTCGACGACCCGGCGGCCCTGGAGCGGGAGCTCGCCCGCCCGGACAGCCGGATGCTGCTGCTCTGCTCCCCGCACAACCCGACCGGCCGGGTGTGGACGGCGGAGGAGCTCACCGTCTTCGCCGAGCTGGCCGAGCGGTACGGCGCGGCCGTCGTCAGCGACGAGATCCACGCCGACCTGACGACGGACGGCCACCGGCACGTCCCCTGGACCCGGATCGCCGAGCCGGGACGGGGCCGCCGCTGGGCCCTGGTCACCTCCGGCACGAAGGCCTTCAACTTTCCGGCGCTCTCCGGCTCGTACGGCATGGTCGGCGACCCCGACGAGCGCGAGGCGTTCGTCCGGCGCATGGAGACCGGCGAGGGGCTCGCCTCGCCCGCGGTGCTCTCCCTGACCGCGCACATCGCCGCGTACCGGCGGGGCGCGGCCTGGCTGGACGAGCTGCGCGGATACGTGGCGGGGACGATGGACATGGTCCGGGAGCGCCTCGCGGAAGGGCTCCCGGAGGTCGACTGGACGCCCCCGCAGGCCGGCTATCTGGCCTGGATCGACCTGCGGCCGCTCGGCATCGAGGAGAGCCGGCTCCAGGAGGAGCTGGTGGCGGTGGAGAAGGTCGCGATCATGCCGGGCGGGGTGTACGGCACGCCCGGCTTCGTCCGGCTGAACGTCGGCTGCCCCCGGGGCAAGGCCGAGCGGGGCGTGGACGCACTGGTCAGGGCGGCGGCGCGGCTGCGCCGCGGCTGACCGGGGATACCCGGAGGCGCGCTGTCGGTCGTGTGCTCTAGTCTGCGCTGACCGAGCCCCGATTCCGTGGGCCGGAGACCATGCTTCTGGGGGGTCTCTTCATCGTGCGCAAGCGCACTCTCTCCGCCGCGACCTCGTTCGCGGTCCTCGTCGGCTCCGCGGCGCTCGTCGCGGGGACGGCGGGTCGGGCGGCCGCCGACTCGGTCGTCCCGCTGAACGTCGGATCGGTCGGCGACATGGTCGTCGACGGCGCCCACCAGCGCCTGTTCTTCAGCGACACGTACAACAACCGCGTCGTCGTCACCGACTTCGCGGGCCGCTTCGTCCGGGCCGTCGACAACCTGCCCTACGTCCGCGACCTCGACCTCTCCGCCGACTCGGCCACGCTGTACGCGGCGGTGCAGAACGCGGACAAGATCGTCGCCATCGACACGGCGCAGCCGGGCGTCACCGCCGAGTACCCCACGGGCGAGGGCACCAAGCCCTCGACCGTCGCCGCCGCCGGCGGCCGGCTCTGGTTCGGCTACGGCGAGAACTGGGACTCGGAGCTGGGCTCGGTCGACCTGACCACGGCCACGCCGACCGTGGCCCTGGCCCTCACCACGGGTGCCGACTGGTCGAATCCGCCCACGCTCCGCACCGATCCGGCCGCGCCGGACACGCTCGTCGCCGCCGACGGCACCATCAGCTCGGGCCCGATCGTCGTGTACGACACCGGTTCGGGCACGCCGGTCGTCCGCGCGTCCGCCCAGCGCGACGGGTTCGTGAAGGACATCGAGATCGCCCCCGACGGCAAGAGCGTCGTCGCGGCGGACCGGACCACTTCGCTCACCCGGCTCAGCCTGACCGACCTCTCCGAGCAGGAGCACTTCCCGGTGTCCTGGAACGCGGAGGCCGTGGCCGTCGCCCCGGACGGCACCGTGGCCGGCGGGACGTGGGACCGCGACGACGTCGGCGACATCTTCGTCTTCGGGGGCGGCTCCGCGGCCCCGCCGAGCGTCCGGGACACGAAGTCCTGGCTGCCGTACGGCGAGCTGGCCTGGGCGCCCGACAGCACCCGCCTCTTCGCCGCCGTGCAGGAGTCGGGCCGGTCGGAGTACTCGCTGCGGATCTACACGGCGCCGAAGTACCACACCACCTCCGTGACGGTGAAGGCCCCGGCCACCGCGCCGATCAACAAGCCGCTGACCGTCTCCGGCTCGCTCGGCTCCACGCTGCGGCTGCCCGCGGGCACCCCGCTCACCGTGACGCGGTACGACGCGGAGAACCCGGCCGGCAAGGCGCTCGGGACGCGGACGACCGCGGCGAACGGCACGTTCTCGTTCCCGGACACCCCGGCCGCGGCCGGGAAGGTCTCGTACCGGGTGGCGTACCAGGGCGACGCCCGGCACGCGGACTCCAGCGGGACGGCCGTCGTGAGCGTGGCGCCCTTCACGACGTACCTGAAGCTCGACCAGAACCGTCGCACCGTCGACTACGGCACCAACGTGACGTACACGGCCTCCCTCGGCTGGACGCACCGGAACCGCGTCGTGGAGATCTGGGCGGACCCGTACGGCCCGGAGCCCAAGCGGCTGCTCAAGCGCGGCACGGTCGACTCGGCGGGCAAGCTGTCGGTGACGCTCAGGATGACCCGTGACACCTGGGTGACCGCCGACTTCGCCGGCGACACCCGCTCCGGCAGGGCCCACGTCGGGTCCACCGTGTACACGCGGGCCGGTCTGACGACCACGCTGACCCGGCACTACAAGTGGTCGAAGATCGGCACCATCTGGTACCAGACGTACCACCAGACCGCCGACCCGCTGGTCACCGCCTGGAACAACCCGTACCCGGGCCGCAGCACCAAGGTCGAGCTCCAGGTCTGGTACGCGGGCGCCTGGCGCTCCGGCGGCGAGGACTACGTCCGGCTGAACAGCGGCGGCATGGCGTACATCGCGTTCGACGGCGACGGGGCGGCCGGCATCCGCGCCCGGATCCGCACGGCGTACGTGGACGGCGTGTCCGGCGACGACGTGAACACCACGGTCCACGGCTCCTGGAAGTACCTCAACTTCACCCGCTGACCCGTCGGCCACTGCCGCCCCGTCCGCCGTTTCCTCGGATTCCGGTGGGCGGGGCTTCGGCGTTCGCGGGATCATGCAGGCATGGACATCCGGATGAGCTCCGGGACGGGGCGCTGGATCGTCTTCACGACCGTGCTCGGGTCCGGGATGGCGCTGCTCGACTCGACCGTCGTCAATGTCGCCCTGCCGCACATCGGCGAGGACCTGGGCGCCGATCTCGCCGTCCTCCAGTGGACGGTCAACGCCTACATGCTGACCCTGGCCGGGCTGATCCTCCTCGGCGGCTCGCTCGGCGACCGGTTCGGGCGGCGCCGGGTCTTCGTGATCGGGGTGGTGTGGTTCGCGGCGGCCTCGCTGCTCTGCGGCCTCGCCCCGAACGCGGGGGTGCTGATCGCGGCCCGCGCCCTCCAGGGGGTGGGCGGGGCGCTGCTCACGCCCGGCTCCCTCGCGCTGATCCAGGCGAGCTTCCACGAGGACGACCGGGCGCGGGCCGTCGGGCTCTGGTCGGGCTTCGGCGGGGTGGGCGCGGCGATCGGCCCGTTCGTGGGCGGCTGGCTGGTGGACGGCCCCGGCTGGCGGTGGGTGTTCCTGCTGAACGTGCCGCTCGCCGCCGTCTGCGTGCCGGTCGCCCTGCGGCACGTGCCGGAGTCGCGGGACGAGACCGCGCACGGCCGCTTCGACGTGCTCGGCGCGGTCCTGGGCGCGGCGGCGCTCGCCCTCGTCACGTACGCGCTGATCGGCGCGGCCTGGTGGGCCGGGGTGGCCGGGGTGGTGGTCGGGACCGGGTTCACGGTGGTGGAGCGGCGGCGCGGGGAGCGGGCGATGGTGCCGCCGTCGATCTTCCGCTCGCGGCTGTTCACCGCGGTCAATCTGGTCACCCTGTGCGTGTACGCGGCGTTCGGCGGCTTCTTCTTCCTGGCGGCCCTCCAGCTCCAGGTGGTCTCCGGCTACTCGGCGCTCGGCGCCGGTACGGCCCTGCTGCCGACGACCGTGCTCATGCTGCTGCTGTCGGCGAAGTCCGGGGAGCTGGGGGAGAGGATCGGGCCCCGGATCCCGCTCACGGTGGGGCCGCTGCTGTGCGCCGGCGGGATGCTGCTGATGCTGCGGGTCGGGGAGGACGCCTCGTACGTACGGGACGTGCTGCCGGCGCTGCTGGTCCTCGGGCTCGGCATGACGACCCTGGTCGCCCCGCTGACCGCGACCGTCCTCGCCTCGGTGGACGTGTCCCGGGCGGGCCTCGCGAGCGGCATCAACAACGCGGCCGCCCGCGCGGCCGGGCTGATCGCGGTGGCCGCGCTGCCGCTGCTCGCCGGGATGGGCCCGGAGGCGTACCGCTCGGCGGAGGAGTTCGGGGAGACGTTCCGGCGGGCGATGCCGATGTGCGCGGGGATCCTGGTGGTGGGCGCGGTGATCGCCTGGACGACCATGCGGACCCCGGCCGCGTCGGCGGACTGCCATCCGGGGTGCAGGGTCCACTGCGGGGTGCAGTCCCCGCCCCTGGAGCCGGGCGGGCGGGACGTCCCCGCCCGGGAGGCGGACGGCGGGGCGGGGTCCTGAGGCAGACTGGGCCCATGGCCATCCACGAGAACCTCCTGGGGGGACCGGCCCCCACCCACCTGCCCGACGACCCGGGCCCGCGCGAGCTGCTCGCGAACGGTACGGCGCCGGCGGACGTCGCCGCGAAGTACCCGAGCTCCTCGCTCGCCTGGGCCCGGCTCGCCGACGACGCCTACGAGCGCGGCGCGGTCGTCGAGTCGTACGCCTACGCCCGCACCGGCTACCACCGCGGCCTGGACGCGCTGCGCCGCAGCGGCTGGAAGGGCCACGGTCCGGTGCCGTGGGAGCACGAGCCGAACCGCGGCTTCCTGCGCGCGCTGCACGCCCTGGCCCGGGCGGCCGGCGACATCGGCGAGAAGGACGAGTACGAGCGCTGCACGACCTTCCTGCGCGACTCCTCGGAGACCGCCGCGGAGACCCTCGGCTGACCCTCCTCGGAGACCCCCAAGAACGCCCTTTCTCCCACACGGGGGGAAAGGGCGTTCGAGTCGGCGGGTACGATCCCCGGAACCGCAGGACTCAGGGGGGAAGTCTGTCGTGGGAAAACGTGCCTTACCCGCAGGACGGCGGGGAACGAGGAGGAAACGCGGGTCGGGACCCCGTCTCGTCCTTCCGGTCCTGGCCCTGGTGACGGTCTCGCTCGGCGCCGGGGCGGCGCTCGCGCACTTCCAGGGCGAGGAGACGGACGGGCGGGCGGCCCCCGGGGCGGCGGCACCGTCGGCGACCGTCCCGAGCACCCGGCCCCCGGCGGCGAGGCCGAAGCCGCCGCCGAAGCCGGCTCCCGAGAAGACCGGGCAGGCCCGGAAGACACCGAAGCCCGGGCCGAAGCCCGGGTCCGCGCCGAAGCGGACCACCGTCCCGCAGTCCGGCTCCGGCACCTTCACCACCGCGCGGGCCTCGGGCGAGCCCGTCGGCCACGGCGGCACCCTGCGCCGCTACCGGGTCCAGGTCGAGGACGGCATCGCGCTCTCGGCGCGGGGGGCGGCCGCGGAGATCCAGCGGATCCTGGCCCATCCGCGCGGCTGGGCAGCGCACGGCCGGGGCCGGTTCCAGCTGGTCTCGGAGAACGCCGACTTCGTCATCAGGATCGCCACCCCGGACACCGCCGACGCGCTCTGCGCGCGCCAGGGCTACAACACCCACGGCGAGCTGAACTGCGAGACCGCCGACGGCGTCGTGGTGAACCTCAAGCGGTGGATGCTCGGCTCGCCGACCTTCGCGGGGGAGCCCGCGGAGTACCGGCACCTGATCATCAACCACGAGGTGGGGCACGAGATCGGCATCCGCTCGCACATGGGCTGCCCGGGTCCGGGCAGGCTCGCACCGGCGATGATGCAGCAGATCAAGGGCCTGAACGGCTGCCGATCGAACGCTTTTCCGTATGACGAAGAGGGGATCTACATCACGGGCCCGATCGTGTCATGATGCGCTTGGGACGCGCGCGAAGAAGCACGCCTCCCGAGGGGACCGGAGCTCCCGTGGCGCGCAGCAGAGCGCGCACGGTGGAGCGGACCGCTACCCGGTAGCCCGTATCGAGGAGACAGAAATGTCCACCTTCCCCGATGCCTCCGGAGCCGGCTCGGTCGTCGACGACCCGAACCTCGACTTCGCGGGCACGACGCCGTACGAGGACTACGTCCAGGCGGACGTCCTCACCCACCTCCAGCACCTCCGCTCGGACGACCCCGGCGAGATGGTCTTCCTGGTCACGACCCAGGTCATGGAGCTGTGGTTCACGGTGATCGTCCACGAGTGGGAGACCGCGAGCCGCGCCCTGCGCGAGGACCGGGTCCCCGTCGCGATGGACGCGCTCAAGCGCTCGGTGCGCGAGCTGGAGGCCCTCAACCACTCCTGGCGGCCGCTCGCCCAGCTCACCCCCGGCCAGTTCAACGCCTACCGGGCGGCGCTCGGCGAGGGCTCCGGCTTCCAGTCGGCGATGTACCGGCGGATGGAGTTCCTGCTCGGCGAGAAGTCCGCGTCCATGCTCGTCCCGCACCGGGGCGCGCCCCGCGTGCACGCCGAGCTGGAGAAGGCGCTGCACGAGCCCAGCCTGTACGACGAGGTCCTCGGCTTCCTCGCCCGCCGCGGCCTGCCCGTGCCGGCAGCGGTCCTCGGCCGTGACCTGGCGCAGCGGTACGAGCCCTCGCCCGAGGTCGAGGCGGTCTGGGCCGGGATCTACGCGGACGCCGACCAGAACGGCGAGCTCGTCCGGCTCGGCGAGGCCCTGAGCGACGTCGCCGAACTGGTCTGGCGCTGGCGCAACGACCACCTGGTGGCGACCCGGCGCGCGATGGGCGCGAAGACCGGCACCGGCGGCTCCGCGGGCGTGGCCTGGCTGGAGAAGCGGGCCCAGAAGAACGTCTTCCCCGAGCTCTGGACGGCCCGCAGCCATGTCTGAGCCGTACGAGAAGGGGGCCGCGCGCCCGGACGCCGCCGGCGACCTCCATGAGCGGGCCCTGGAGCTCGACGCCGCCGACGGCCTCGCCGGGCACCGCGCGAAGTTCGCCCTCGACGAGGAGACCGTCTACCTGGACGGCAACTCGCTGGGAGCCCTGCCCGCGCACGTCCCGGCCCGCATGGCCGACGTCATCGCCCGCGAGTGGGGCGAGCTGCGCATCCGCTCCTGGGACGAGTCCGGCTGGTGGACCGCGCCCGAGCGGATCGGCGACCGGATCGCGCCGATCGTCGGCGCCGCCCCGGGGCAGATCGTGGTCGGCGACTCGACGAGCGTGAACGTCTTCAAGGCGGTCGTCGCGGCCGCCCGGCTGAACGGCGACGACCGCGACGAGATCCTCGTCGACGCGACGACCTTTCCCACGGACGGGTACATCGCGCGGTCCGCGGCGCGGCTGACGGGTCACGAGATCGTGGCGTGCGACCCGGCCGACATGGCGGCGGCGGTGAGCGGCCGCACGGCCCTCGCGCTCGTCAACCACGTCGACTACCGCACGGGCCGGCTCCAGGACCTGCCCGGGCTCACCGCCGCGCTCCACGCGGCGGGCGCGCTCGCGGTCTGGGACCTGTGCCACAGCGCGGGCGCCCTGCCCGTCGGCCTGGACGCCCACGGGGTCGACCTGGCCGTCGGCTGCACCTACAAGTACCTGAACGGCGGCCCCGGTTCCCCCGCGTACCTGTACGTCGCCGAGCGCCACCAGGCCGCCTTCGACTCGCCGCTGCCCGGCTGGAACTCGCACGCCGACCCGTTCGGCATGACCCCCGGCTACGAGGCGGCGTCCGGCGCGCTCCGGGGCCGGGTGGGCACGCCCGACATCCTGTCCATGCTGGCCCTCGAAGCGGCGCTCGACGTCTGGGACGGCGTCGCGGTCGAGGACGTCCGGGCCAAGTCGCTGGCGCTGACGGACTTCTTCCTGGAGTGCGTCGGGGCGTACGTCCCCGAGGGCCTCGTCACCTCCGTGACCCCCGGGGCGCACGGTGAGCGCGGCAGCCAGGTGGCACTGCGCTGTGCGGACGCGCCCGCCGTCATGGCGGAGCTGATCAAGCGCGGGGTCGTGGGCGACCTGCGCCGTCCGGACGTCCTGCGGTTCGGCTTCACCCCGCTGTACGTGGGCTTCGCGGACGCGGAGCGGGCGGCCCGGATCCTCGCGGACGTCCTCGGGGGCCTCGGCGGCTGATCGTCGGATGATCGCCTGATCTGCGGGGGTTCCGGTGCTGGTACCGTCCCCGCAGGTCAGGCCAATTCGGCCCCGCACCCGAGAGGTTGGAACAGCATGCCGGACCCCGCCGCGCGCGATGCCGCCGAAGAGGCGTCGGCCTTCTCGCACCCGGCCGTCGCCCCGGACGCCACCGCGGCGTACGGCGACCACCCGGACCAGGTGGTCGACTTCTACGCCCCGCGCGACGGGCGCACCAGGGCCCCGCTCGTCGTCGCCCTGCACGGCGGCGCCTGGCGGGCACCGTACGACCGGCAGCACCTGACCCCCTTCGTGGACCTCCTGGCCCGCCGGGGCTTCGCCGTGGCCAACGTCGAGTACCGGCGCGGGCCCGGCCTGCCCCACCAGGGCGGTACGGCCCCGGTCGCCGGGCGCTGGCCGGAGACCTTCGACGACGTGGCGGCGGCGCTCGACGCGGTGGCGGACCTGGCCTCCGCGCACCTCCCGCAGGCCGACCCGCGACGGACCGTCCTCACCGGCCACTCGGCGGGCGGCCACCTCGCGCTGTGGGCCGCCGCCCGGCACGTCCTGCCCGCCGGCTCCCCGTGGCGGCTCCCCGCCCCGCCGGAGCTGCGCGGGGTCGTCGCCCTCGCCCCGATCGCCCACTTCGGGCGGGCGGTGGAGCTCGGGGTGTGCGGCGGCGCGGTCACGGAACTCCTGGGCGACGAGGCGGAGTACGCGGCGCGCGCGGCCGCCACGGACCCGTCCGTCCTCCTCCCGACCGGCATCGCGACCACCGTCGTCCAGGGCCGCGAGGACGCCGACGTGCCGTACGCGGTGGCCGAGGCGTACGCGGAGGCGGCGGCGAAGGCGGGCGAGGAGGTCGGCCTGACGCTCCTGGAGGGCATCGGCCACTTCCCGCTCATCGACCCGGCGGCGGACGCGTGCGCGGTGGTGGCGGAGGAGATCGCCCAGCTGGCTTGGTGACCCCGGAACTTCGGATTCCCGTACAACCCTTCGAACGGATCACGAGTCTCATCGGGCACGGCCTTCCCGTGTCCGATCGTTCTCATGGGGGTTTCACCTTGCAGCTCCGTTCCACCCGCGCCCGTCTCGCCACCGCCGTCACGGTCGCCCTCGCCGTCACCGCCCTCGGCGCCGGCACGCTGGCGACCGCTCCGGCCGCGTTCGCGGCGGCCTCGGCCCCTTCGGCCGCGGCCGACCAGGCCGCCGGGGCCCTTCCCGTCTACCCGGAAGGCAGCGACTTCGGGGGCGCGGGAACCTCCGGCTTCCTCAGCTACGCCTTCGCCCCCGACACCACCCGGCAACTGACGTGGACGCCGTACGACGGCGGCGCCGCGATCCCGCTCCAGGACCCCAAGGGCTGGGCCCTGGGGGCCGGTGACGTGGTCGTCCTCGGGGACGCCTCCTGGTCCGCCGACTTCCGTTCGATCACCCTGCGGAACATGGCCGACCCCGCCGCCCCCGCCGTGTCCCTCGACCTCGGCGCGATGCAGGGCAACTACGTGGCCGTGCTGAGCCCCACGAGCGTGCTCGCGCAGGTGATCAACGAGGTCGGCCGGGCCGAGCTGCGCGTCGTCACCAAGGACGGCGCCACGACGACCAGCCGCAAGATCGCGGGCCTGCCGGCGGACGCCACCGACTTCTTCGGCTCGTCGGCCCACGACGGCCGGGTCCTCGTCGGGTACGCGACCGGGCCGGAGGACGCGCGGACCGGCGGCCGGGCCCTCGTCGACGTGGCGGCCGGGACGGTCACCGCGACGTACGCCGCTCCCGAGTCCGGGTTCGGCTACGGCGGCCTGGACTTCTCCGGTACGCACGTGACCTGGTTCGGCTACGAGGCCGGCACCGGCGACTCCATCACGTCCGTCGACCGCAGGACGGGCGAGCAGAAGAAGACCGTCCTGGGCGCCCACACCGCCAAGTGGTACAGCGCGCTCGTGGGCGAGTGGCTGGTGCACGGCAATCCCGAGACGCCCGCCAAGGCCGTCTCCCTGACCAGCGGCGAGACCGTCGACCTCGGCGTCTCGGCCGTGCGAGCGTCGACCGCGTCCGACGGCAGCGCCGTGCTGCGCGGCAGCCGGGCCGCCGACGGCGACGGGCTCTTCCGCGTCACGGCCGCGCAGGACGGCACCCCGACCGTCACCAAGGTCGCGGAGACGGGTCGGGTGAAGCCCCCGCTGGAGATCCAGCAGGTCCACGTCCCCGACTCGGTCGACCTCGACAAGACCGGCGGCAAGGCGACCCTGGGCTGGACGCTGTCGCGCGCCGACGCCTACCTGGACGTCACGCTCACGCACACCGTCACCGGCAAGGAGTTCACCAAGCGCCTGACCGCGCCCGCGTCCGGCACCCTGTTCTCCTTCGACTGGGACGGCGTCGTCGACGGGGTCGACGCCCCGAACGGCACGTACGGCGTGGAGGCCGAGGCGACGCTGGTCGACGGCACCGGCGAGCCCGCCTACCAGGGCTGGCTCATGAACGTCCTGCGCGCGGCCGACCCGCACGACTACACGAACAACGGCTCCACCGACGTCCTCGCCCGGGACGCCTCCGGCGTGCTGTGGCGCGACGACCTGCGGGACCGCCCGGTGAACGGCCAGGTGGCGCCGGCGAAGCGGACGAAGCTGGGCGCGGGCTTCCAGGCGTACAACGCGATCGAGGCCGCCGGGAACCTCGCGGGCGGTCCGGCCGGCGACTTCGTCGCCCGCGACACCGCCGGCGTGCTGTGGAGCTTCCTCGGCAAGGGCGACGGCACCTTCGCCGCCCGTACCAAGGTCGGCCCCGGCTGGGGCGCCTACAACAAGATCGCGGCCGGGTCCGACCTGACCGGCGACGGCCGCCCCGACCTCGTCGCGGTGGACGGCGCGGGCGCGCTCTGGCTCCACAAGGCCACCGGCAAGTGGGACGCCCCCTACGCGGCCCGCGTGCGGCTCGCCTCCGCCGGCTTCAACACGTACAACCAGATCGCGGCCGTGGGCGACGTGGCGGGCACCGCGGCGGGCGACGTCGTGGCGCGCGACACGGCGGGCGTGCTGTGGCTGTTCCCCGGCAAGGGCGACGGCACGTTCGCCCCGCGCGTCCGGATCGGCGGCGGCTGGGGCGTCTTCTCCCAGCTCGTCGGCGCAGGCGACCTCGACAACGACGGGCGCCCGGACCTGATCGGGTACGGATCGGGCGGCACGTACGTCTACCACTCGACGGGCTCCGTCGACGCCCCCTTCAGCCGTCGGACGACGTCGCTGTACGCGGGCGAGGGCACCACGTTCAACAGCATCGCCTGAGGGCCGCCCTAGTCCTCAAGGGGGACCCGGAAGGATCCGCATCCAGCGGGACGACCCGGTCCCCCGCCGCCCGTACCGTTTTCGGTGTGACCCAGACACAGTCCTCCGAGACGAGCCGCAGCCCCGAGTTCCGCCTGGTGCAGGTGGCGCTCGGCGGGCTGCGCCAGGAACTCTTCCACGACGCCTTCGCCTACCGGCCGCTCCCGCGCATGGACGTGGACAGCGGGCCGACGCGCTTCCTGCCGGCGCGGATACGGGTGTACGCCGGTCTGCTGCCGCACGCGGTCGTCGCCTTCATGGCGATGATCGTCTTCTTCATCGGGATGGAGCGCTACCACGGCGCCATCGGCCCGATCGGGCTCGTCGCCTCCCTCGTGCCGGCCGCGACCGTGCTGCTCACCCTGGTCCGGCCGGTCCTCGCCTTCTGGGCCTCGCTCGGCGCGGCGCCGTTCGTCGGGGTGATCGCCGGCTTCGTGACCGGCTGGCCCTGGTCGGCCGACTCGTTCGCCGCCCACCTCGTGGTCCTCGTCGTGGTCGCCGCCCGCACCCGGCCCCGTACCGCCGTGTGGATGTGGATCGGGACGGCGGGCTACGCGCTCTTCGCCGAGGTGTTCCTCAGGGTGGGCGGCGGCACCGACGCCGTCCCGATGCTGTTCGTCGCCGCCCTCGCCCTGCTCACCGTCACCGTCTTCCAGGTCCGCCGCCAGGCGACCCGCGAGGTCACCGCCCAGCAGACCGTCACCGCGCGGGAGCGTTCGAAGCGGACCGTCCTGGAGGAGCGGACGACCATCGCGCGCGAGCTGCACGACGTCGTCGCCCATCACATGTCGGTGGTCGCCATCCAGGCGGAGGCCGCGCCGTACCGGGTGGAGAACCCGCCGCCGGAGCTGGAGCAGGCGTTCCTCACCATCCGGGAGAACGCCGTCGCCGCGCTGACCGAGCTGCGCCGCATCCTCGGGGTCGTCCGGGCCGAGGACTACGAGGCGCCCGACGCCCCGCAGCCGACCCTCGGCGACCTGGACGCGCTCGTCGACAACGTCCGCGAGGCCGGGCTCGACGTGGAGAAGACGGTGACCGGCGCGGTGCGCGAGCTGCCGCAGGGCGTGGAGCTCTCCGCGTACCGGATCGTCCAGGAGGCCCTGTCGAACGTGCTGCGGCACGCGCCGGGGGCCGCAGCGAAGGTCGAGGTCAGCTACGTCCTGGGCGGGCTGGGCCTGCGGATCGCCAACGGCCCGGCGCGCGGTCTCGTCAAGCCCGCCCGTCACCCGGCCACCACCCCTGACGGAGGGCTGCGCCCGCCCCCTTCGATGGGCGCGGGTCACGGCATCACCGGCATGCGGGAGCGCGTGACGATGCTGGGCGGCGAGATGACGGCCGAGGCGACCGACGACGGTGGCTACGAGGTGACGGCCTTCGTCCCCGTCGGCCGCGAGTCCCTGAGCCGTGAGGAGACCGCGCAGTGATCCGCGTACTGATCGTCGACGACCAGATGATGGTCCGCGAGGGCTTCTCGGTGCTGCTGGGCGCGATGCCGGACATCGAGGTCGTCGGCGAGGCGGTCAACGGCCGGGAGGCGATCGCGCAGGTCGCCGCCCTCCGGCCCGACGTGGTCCTCATGGACATCCGGATGCCCGAGCTGAACGGCATCGAGGCCACGCGGGAGATCGTCGCCGCCGACGCGGACGCGAAGGTGCTGGTCCTGACCACCTTCGACCTCGACGAGTACGTGTACCAGGCGCTGCGCGCCGGCGCCTCCGGCTTCCTCCTCAAGGACGCCTCGGCCCGGCAGCTCGCGGACGGCGTCCGGGTGGTCGCGGCCGGCGAGGCGCTGCTCGCGCCGACCGTCACCAAGCGGCTGATCACCGAGTTCGCGAAGGCGCCGGGCTCCCCGCGTCCGCCGGCGACGGCGCAGATCGGGGAGCTGACCGAGCGGGAGACGGAGGTCCTCGTCCTCATCGCGCAGGGCCTGTCGAACGCCGAGATCGCCGACCACCTCGTCGTCGCCGAGTCGACGATCAAGACGCACGTCAGCCGGATCCTGGTGAAGCTGGGCCTGCGCGACCGCACGCAGGCGGCGGTCTTCGCGTACGAGGCGGGATTGGTGCGGGCCGGCGGGTAGCGTCCGGGCATGGACGCTGTTGACGCTGTGTACGACCCCTGGTCGGCGGAGTTCGTCGCCGACCCGTATCCCGCCTACGCCGAGCTGCGCGCCGCCGGCCGCGCCCACTGGCACGCCCCCACCCGCCAGTGGCTGGTCCCGCACCACGAGGACGTGTCGGCGCTGCTGCGGGACCGGCGCCTGGGCCGGACGTACACCCATCGCTTCACGCACGAGGAGTTCGGGCGGGAGGCGCCGGACGCCGCGTACGAGCCGTTCCACACGCTCAACGACCACGGGCTGCTCGATCTGGAGGCGGCCGACCACAGCCGGATCCGGCGGCTGGTGTCGAAGGCGTTCACGCCGAGGACGGTGGAGGACCTGGCGCCGACGGTGCGGGGCCTCGCCGCCGGTCTCGTCGGTGACCTGGTCGCGGCGGGCGGCGGCGACCTGCTGTCCGCCGTCGCCGAGCCGCTGCCGGTCGCGGTGATCGCCGAGATGCTCGGCATCCCCGCGGAGGACGAGGAGCGGGGGCGGCTGCGGCCCTGGTCGGCGGCGATCTGCGGGATGTTCGAGCTGAACCCCTCGCAGGAGACGGCCCGGCGGGCGGTGGAGGCCTCGGTGGAGTTCTCCGACTATCTGCGGGAGCTGATCGCGCGGCGGCGGAAGAGCCCGGGGAACGACCTGATCTCGTCCCTGATCGCGGTGGAGGAGCTGACGGAACAGGAGATGGTCTCCACCTGCGTCCTGCTCCTCAACGCGGGGCACGAGGCCACGGTGAACACCACGGTCAACGGCTGGTGGACGCTGCTCAGGGAGGGCGTCCGTCCGGTTCCCGAAAAGTTGTCCACAGCTGTGGAAGAACTTCTGCGCTACGACACCCCGCTCCAGATGTTCGAGCGCTGGGTCCTCGACGACATCGAGCTCGGCGGCGTCACCGTCCCGCGCGGCTCCGAGGTCGCCCTCCTCTTCGGCTCCGCCAACCGCGACCCCGCCCGCTTCGGTCCCACCGCCGACGTCCTCGACCTCGAACGGGCCGACAATCCGCACGTCACCTTCGGCGCCGGCATCCACTACTGCCTCGGAGCCCCGCTCGCCCGCCTCGAACTGACCGCCGTCTTCGGCGAGTTGCTGAGGCAGGCGCCGGGGCTGAGGCTCGCGGCGGAACCGGTGCGGAAGCCGGGGTACGTCATCCGGGGCTTCGAGGAGCTGCTCGTGGAGGTGTGAGCCGCCGGCCGGGCGGTCAGGTCAGCACGTCCCGGCGGCGCAGCGCCGCCAGGCCCGTCGCCGTCAGCGCCGTCGCCAGGGCCGTCAGGACCAGGACCGGGGTCCAGGCCATGTCCGGGCCCGGCAGCCTCGGCAGGTGCCCGAAGGGGGAGAGGTCCAGGACGGCCTGCGGCAGGTCCAGGGCGGGGCCGATCCAGCCGAGGGCCAGGCAGAGCCCGGCCACGCCCCACGCGGCGGTCGCGGCCTTCGGGGCGGCGCCCCAGAGCAGGACCGCGAGCCCGGCGAGCGTCCAGACGCCCGGGAGCTGGACGAGCGCGGCGCCCAGGATCGGGCCCGGCTCGTGCCCGTACGCGAGGGTCAGGCCGAGGCCGCCGAGGACCAGGATCAGGGCCGAGCCGCCGAAGGCGATCACCAGGTGCCCGGCGGCCCAGCGGAGCCGGCCGAGGGAGCCCGCGAGGAGCGGTTCGGCCCGGCCCGAGGTCTCCTCGCCGTGCGGCCGCAGCACGGAGCCGACGGCGTACAGCGCCGCGAGCATCCCGAGGAGGGAGACCATGGTGGCGAGGAAGGCGTCGGTCAGCGCGCTCTGGCCGCCCATCCGCTCGAAGATCTCCCGGGCCCGTTCGTTGTCGCCGACGATGTCGGCCGCGCCCTCGACCATCCCGCCGAAGACGAGACCGCCGGCGAGGAAGCCGAGGGACCAGCCGAGGAGCGTGCCGCGCTGGAGCCGCCAGGCGAGCGCCCCGGCCGTCGCGAGCCGCCCCTCCGCCGGGCCCGGCCGGGTCGGGAGGAAGCTCGCGCCGACGTCCCGGCGGGCGGTCAGCGCGTACGCCGCCGCCGTCTGCGCCAGGACGGCGGCGAGGATCAGGAGCAGCACCCACCAGCGTTCGTCGGCGAAGGCGCGGACGTGCTCGGCCCAGCCGACCGGCGAGAGCCAGGTCAGGACCGAGCCGCTGTCCGCCGTGCCGGAGTCGCCGGCCGCCCGCAGGACGAACGCCAGGCCCAGGACGGCGGCCGACAGGCCCTTGGCGAGCCGGGCGCTCTCCGTGAACTGGGCGGCGAGGGCTGCCGTGGTCGCGAAGACCATGCCGGTGCCGCCGATCGCCAGGCCGAGCGCGAGCGCCCCGGCCGCGCCCTGTCCGGCGAGGCCGGCGGTGACGAGGAGGGCGATGGCCGTGTTGAGGGCGAGGGCGGCGAGGAGCGCCGCCGTCAGCGGGGCCCGGCGGCCCACCGCCCCGGCGGACAGCATCTCCTGACGGCCCGTCTCCTCCTCCTCGCGGGTGTGCCGGACCACCACGATCAGGCTCGCGACGGCGGCGAGGACCGCGCCGAAGGTGCCGAAGCGCCAGGCGACGAGCCCCCCGAGGGAGTCGTCGAAGACCGGCCCGTACAGGGCGCGCATCGAGCTGTTGGCGGTCATGGAGGCGGCGAGCTCTGCCCGCTCGGCGGCCGTGGAGTACAGCCCCTCCAGGGAGCCCGCGCCGCTCGCGACCATGCCGCCGGTGACGAGCGCCCAGACGGGGAGCGTCAGCCGGTCGCGGCGGAGTGCGAGCCGCGTGAGGGCGCCGGTGCCGGCGAGGTTCATGACGCCACCTCGTCCGTGTAGTGCCGGAGGAAGAGCTCTTCCAGGGTGGGCGGGGTGGAGGTCAGGCTCCGTACGCCCGAGGCGGTCAGGGAGCGGAGGACGGCGTCGAGCTTGTCGGTGTCGACCTGGAACTTCACGCGGCTGCCCTGGGTGTCCAGGCCGTGGACGCCGGGCAGGTGGGCGAGGCCGTTGGGCGGCCCGGCGAGTTCGGCGGTGACGCTGGTGCGGGTCAGGTGCCGCAGCTCCGCGAGCGAGCCCGACTCGACGGTCCGGCCCTTGCGGACGATGCTGACCCGGTCGCAGAGCGCCTCGACCTCGCTGAGGATGTGGCTGGACAGCAGGACGGTCCGGCCCTGGTCGCGGGCCTCCTCGACGCAGCTCTGGAAGACCTCCTCCATCAGCGGGTCGAGGCCGCTGGTGGGCTCGTCGAGGACGAGCAGGTCGACGTCGGCGGCGAAGGCGGCGACCAGGGCGACCTTCTGTCGGTTCCCCTTGGAGTAGGTGCGGCCCTTCTTGGTGGGGTCGAGCTCGAAGCGCTCGATCAGCTCGTCCCGCCGGGTCCTGTCGAGGCGTCCGCCCCCGCGCAGCCTGCCGTAGAGGTCGATGACCTCGCCGCCGGAGAGGTTGCGCCAGAGCGTCACGTCGCCGGGGACGTAGGCGATCCGGCGGTGGAGCTCGACGGCGTCGCGCCAGGGGTCGCGGCCGAGGAGCCGGGCGGCGCCGGAGTCGGGCCGCAGCAGGCCCAGGAGGACCCGGATGGTGGTGGACTTCCCGGCGCCGTTGGGGCCGAGGAAGCCGTGGACCTCGCCGGTCTCGACGCTGAGGTCGAGGCCGGCGAGGGCGTGGGTGCGCCCGAAGGACTTGTGGAGTCCGATGACGCTGATTGCCTTCGTCATGCTTCTGAACGTACGGTAGTTTCACAAATTTGTGAAGTTAAGGAACCGTATAAAATCGAGAGATGGGTGAGAGCGAGATGACGACGAAGACGGACGGGACCGACGGGGTCGACGACGAGGCGGTCTCCCGCTTCGTGGAGCGCTTCGCCGCCGAGATGACCGCCGCCGGCATGCAGCGCATGGCGAGCCGCGTCTTCGCGGCGCTCCTCGCGTCCGAGACGGCCTCCATGACCTCGGCGGAACTGGCCGAACAGCTGCGGATCAGCCCGGCCGCCGTCTCCGGCGCGATCGGCTACCTCACCCAGGTCGGCATGGTCAGCCGCGAGCGCGACCCCGGCACGCGCCGCGACCGGTACGTCCTCCACAACGAGCTCTGGTACGAGACCTTCACCCGCCGCGACCAGGTCCTGGTCCGCTGGGAGAAGGTCCTGGACGAGGGCGCCGCGACCCTCGGGACGGACAGCGCGGCGGGCCGCCGCATCGGGGAGACGGCCGAGTTCTTCGCCTTCCTGCACAGCGAGATGGCCGGGATCATGGGCCGCTGGCGCGCCCACAAGGAGGCGCGGAGCGGCTGATCAGGGGGCCCGGGTCTCCAGCGGAGGGGCGAGCCGGTCCAGCAGCGCGGTGAACTCCGGCCGCCCGTCGTTCTCGTGGTACGGCCCCGCCGGCCACAGGGGGCGCCCCTCGATCCAGGGCGTGACGAACGGCATGCCGGCGCCGGAGGCGAAGTCCCGCCGGCCGTGCAGCCAGGCGGTGCCGACGGGCCGGGACGGCAGCCCGCGGCGCGGCTCCTTGGAGGGGCCGGGCGGAATCAGCGGGAGCACCCCCTCGGGCTGGACGTACAGACCGCCGTGCACCGGGAACAGCACCAGGACGGGGCCGCCGCCCTGCGGGTCGTACAGCAGGACGTACCGGCGCGGGGTGGGCGGGGAGGAGGCCGCGGACCGGGCCATCAGCCGCGCCGCGGGCCTGCCCGCGACCAGCAGCCGGTAGCAGGAGTGCACGAGGGCGCCCAGGACCAGCACGCCGATGGCGTACAGCTTCGGGGCGTCCTCCTCCGGCGGTCCGGTCAGCGCGAGCGCCCCGACGGCCGCGCAGAACGCGAGCGCGACCAGCACCCGGGTCGTTCCGGCGATTCGCCGCAGGCTCCGCACCCGCCACCAGGCCACCCGGCGCACGTCCGCCTCCGGGCGGAGCGCCCTGCCCTGCGGCGCGGCCTGGCGCCGGGCGTGCGCGGCGAGCACCGCGTACGGCGGCTCGGCCGCGCGGGGCAGCGCGTCGAGGCGTACGGAAAGTCCGTCCACGGTGATGTGCTCGGTGACGTCCACGGGCTGCGGCTGCTTCGGGGCGGACCGGCGCATCAGGCCCTCCGCCTCCGCGCGCGCCACGATCCGGCGGCGCACGCGCGCGCCGCGCATCGGCTTCGCCCAGATCAGCGGCCCGCCGCCGGGCGCGGCGAGGACCCCGCCCGCGCGCGGGTCGCCGCACCACCACAGCACGCCGTCCGGGCCCGGCCGCAGCAGCTCGTAGCGCTGCCGGGTCGCGATCACGGTCAGCGGCCACACCTCGCCGCCGTCCGGGGAGCGCAGCACGACGCTCGTCGCGTACCGGCTCTGGCCGACCCCCACGGCGGGGTGCGCCGACCAGACGCCCGCGCCGAGCGCCCGCCGCATCCGCCGTGCGAGGACCAGCGAGCCGGCCCCGGCACCCAGCGCGACGATCCCGAGCGAGAGGATCGTGAGGACCGGGGCGGAGGCCCCGAGGGCCCCGAGACCGACGGCCAGGGCCAGCGTCACGCCGCCCCCGATGATCAGCCTCTCCGCTCTTCGCCGGTACCGCCCCAGCGCCCCCGCCGTCTCCTCGACGTCCAGCGCACACGTCATCACACGTCCCCCCCACCCCACCGGTCACCCCGCGTCGACGCTAGGGCCTGAGGGGCGCGACGCGCCACCGGCAATCGGGCGAGGGCGCCCGGCTAGGCGGCCTCCCGGGGCAGGGTCAGCCCCCACGCCCCCGCCCGGACCGTCCACGTCCGCCGTCGCACCGGTCCCGTGACCCGGCCGTCCGCGCGGTAGCGGAAGTCGGGGCCCGAGACGGTGAGGGTGCGGGCGGTCGCGTGGCGCGGCGGGGCCGCCGACGGGTGGACGGTCACCTCCGCCGCACCGCCCGCCCAGCGGACCGACAGGCCCTCCACCGGTGCGTCGACGTCGGCGAGCAGCACCCCGTCCGCCTCCACCCGCAGCCGGTGCGTGCGGACGGCGAGGGCCGAGGGGGCCGGCCGGACGAGGGTGCGGACGAGGGAGCGGCAGGTGCCCCAGACGGACGCCGCCGCCGGGGCGAGGTCGGGCAGGCCCGGCACCAGGAGGTCGCCGAGGACGACGCCGTCGCTGTCGTCGACGAGCAGGTCGAGACGGCGCACGGCCCCCTGGAGGACCGTCCGCGCCGCCGCCGGCGTGGAGCGCGGCACGCCGAGCGCGTGGGCCACCTCCAGGTCGTCCGGGGCGCCGATCGGGACGAGCGAGAGGGCCCCCTCGGAGAGCTCCCGCTCGCGGTGCAGCAGGGCCACCGTGCGGAGCAGCGCGCGGTCGTCGCCGAGGACGACGGGGCGCCGGGAGCCGCGCCGGGCCAGGGCCCGGCAGAATTCCTCGGGGCCGTCCGGCAGGCAGATCTTCGCCTCCGCGCCCGCGGACAGCACGTCTTTCGCGATCCGTACGGACTCGCCGTCATTTCGGCGGGCGACCGGGTCGACGATGACCAGCAGCTGGTCGTGATCCGACACCTCGGTCCTTCCTCGGGTAGCATCTTTGTGCAAGAGCCCCTTGCGCTATTGCGCCAGGGGCTTCGTCTATTCCGGGGCACACCGGTGAGGCGGCGTACGCCCCCTGACCTTGGACATGCCCCACCCGGAAGGGGTGTACGCCTGTGCCCGCACTTGTGCTGCTCGGTGCTCAGTGGGGTGACGAGGGCAAGGGAAAGGCCACCGACCTCCTCGGTGGATCCGTGGACTACGTGGTGCGTTACCAGGGCGGCAACAATGCCGGCCACACGGTCGTCGTCGGCGACCAGAAGTACGCGCTGCATCTCCTCCCTTCCGGAATCCTCTCCCCGGGGTGCACCCCGGTGATCGGAAACGGTGTCGTCGTCGACCCGGCGGTCCTGCTCTCCGAGCTGAGCGGACTGAACGAGCGCGGCGTCGACACGTCGAAGCTCCTGATCAGCGGCAACGCCCACCTGATCACCCCGTACAACGTCACCCTCGACAAGGTGACGGAACGGTTCCTCGGCAAGCGCAAGATCGGCACCACGGGTCGCGGCATCGGCCCGACCTACGCCGACAAGATCAACCGCGTCGGCATCCGGGTCCAGGACCTGTACGACGAGTCGATCCTCACCCAGAAGGTCGAGGCGGCGCTGGAGGGCAAGAACCAGCTCCTCGCCAAGCTGTACAACCGCCGCGCGATCGAGGCGGAGCAGATCGTCGAGGAGATGCTCCAGTACGCGGAGCAGATCAAGCCGTTCGTCGCGGACACCACGCTGATCCTCAACAAGGCGCTCGACGAGGACAAGGTCGTGCTCTTCGAGGGCGGCCAGGGCACCCTGCTCGACGTCGACCACGGCACGTACCCCTTCGTCACCTCCTCGAACCCGACCGCGGGCGGCGCCTGCACGGGCGCGGGCGTGGGCCCGACGAAGATCTCCCGCGTCATCGGCATCCTCAAGGCGTACACGACCCGCGTCGGCGCCGGCCCGTTCCCGACGGAGCTGTTCGACGAGGACGGCGAGGCGCTGCGCCGCATCGGCGGCGAGCGCGGTGTCACCACCGGCCGTGACCGCCGCTGCGGCTGGTTCGACGCGGTCATCGCCCGCTACGCGACCCGGGTCAACGGCCTGACGGACTTCTTCCTCACCAAGCTCGACGTGCTGACGGGCTGGGAGCAGATCCCGGTCTGCGTCGCGTACGAGATCGACGGCAAGCGCGTCGAGGAGCTGCCGTACTCGCAGACCGACTTCCACCACGCGAAGCCGATCTACGAGATGCTGCCGGGCTGGTCCGAGGACATCACCAAGGCGAAGACCTTCGCGGACCTGCCGAAGAACGCGCAGGCGTACGTGAAGGCGCTGGAGGAGATGTCGGGCGCCCCGATCTCCGCGATCGGCGTGGGCCCCGGCCGCACCGAGACGATCGAGATCAACTCCTTCCTGTAGGAAGCACCCGCAGGCCGCCGCGCGCCGTCCGCGCCCCTACCTCACGGGGCGCGGGCGGCGCGCGTCGCCGTACTCGGACTCGCGGATCGTCAGCCGTCCACCTTCGTGTCCCGGCCGACCTTCTCCCAGGCCGTCAGGTCGGAGCGGACCTGGTCCAGGTGGGCGTGGATCGCGTCGATCGAGTCCGAGCCGAGGGCGAGGCGCAGCGGGGTCTCGTCGGCGTTCAGGGCGGCGAGGACGGCCGCGGCGGCCTTGGCCGGGTCGCCCTCCTCGGTGCCGCCGCCGGTCTCGACGTAGGCGCGGGTGGCGCCGACCGTCTCGGCGTAGTCCTCGATGCCGCCCCCGCTGACGCCGCCCTTCCCGAGGAGGCTGGTGCGGAAGGCGCCGGGCTCGACGACGAGGACGTCGATGCCGAGCGGACGGACCTCGGCGGCGAGGGCCTCGGAGAAGCCCTCCAGGGCGAACTTGGTCGCGCTGTAGGCGCCGAAGCCGGGCAGCGACATCTGCCCGCCCATGCTGCTGATCTGCACGATCGCGCCCGAGCGGCGGGCCCGCATGTGGGGCAGGACGGCGCGGGTGAGGGCGGCGGGGCCGAAGACGTGCACGTCGAAGAGGGAGCGGAGCTCCTCGTCGGTGGTCTCCTCGACGGAGCCGACGTGGGTGCGGCCCGCGTTGTTGACGAGGACGTCGACGCGGCCGTGGCGCTCGACGAGCGCGGCGACGACCCGGTCGACGGCCGCCGTGTCGGTGACGTCCAGGGCGACCGGGTCGACCTGGTCGGGGTGGGCGGCGGCCAGGTCGTCCAGGGTCTCGGTGCGGCGGGCCGCGGCGACGACGACGTCGCCGGCGGCGATCGCGGCCTCGGCGAAGGCGCGCCCGAAGCCGCTGTTCGCGCCGGTGATCAGCCAGACCTTGCTCATGTTCGTGCTCCCCCTCGTGGGTGCCGCCGGGCGGCGGCTCGGTGTCCCGACAAGCTTGGGACGGCGGGACGTTGTCCGTCCAAGATCCGGCGTGATAGCCCATGGTTATGGATGTGCACGGGCGGGATCTCCGCTACTTCCTCGCGGTCGCCGAGGAGCTCCACTTCACGCGGGCCGCCGAGCGGCTGTACGTCTCGCAGCCCGCGCTCAGCAAGCAGATCCGCGCCCTGGAGCGGCAGCTCGGCGCGCCCCTCTTCGACCGCGGCCGGCAGGGCGTGGTCCTCACCCCCGTCGGTACGGCCCTGCTGCCGCACGCGCGGGCCGTGCTGGCCGCGTGGGAGGAGGGCCGGGAGGCGTTACGGCGGGCGAGGGCGGCCGCCGACGGCACCCTGGTCGTCGGCATGAGCACCAGCCCGGGCCGCGGCGGGCTGCTGCCCGCGATCCGGTCCCGGTTCACCGAGGCGCACCCGGAGGCCCGGCTCAGGCTGCGCCAGGTGGGCTGGGAGGACCCGACGGCGGGCCTCGCGGACGGCACCAGCGACGTGGCCTTCGTATGGCTGCCGCTGGCCGGGGCGGACCGTTTCCGCTGGGTCGTCGTCGCGACCGAGCCCCGGCTCGTCGCCCTGCCCGAGGCGCATCCGCTGGCCGCCCGGGACGGCGTGGACTTCGCCGAGCTCCTCGACGAACCCTTCCTCGCCCTCCCCGCCACCGGCCCCGAACTCCGCGACCACTGGCTGGCCGTGGACGCCCGGGGCGGCCGCCCGCCGGTCGTCGGCGCCGAGATCGCCAGCGCGGACGAGGCGTACGAGGCGCTGGTCGACGGCCTCGGCGTCTGTCTGGTCGCCGCGGGGAACGCCTCGCTCCTCACCCGCGGCGGCGTCGTCACCCGCCCCGTCCACGGCGTCACCCCGAGCCGTTTCGCCCTCGCCTGGCGCACCGCCGACCCCCGCCCCCTGGTCCACGACTACGCCCGCGCGGTGTCCGAGGTCGTCTCGCGCGAGGCCTGAACTCGCCTTGTGGGACGGGTGGTTCGGATGCGTAATGAGGGGCACGCCGTAGCCGGTCCGTCTCGGGGGGACGCATGGAGACTCACGGAACACCGCCGCCGAAGCCGACCCGGCCACCGGTCCCGGCCGACCCGCCGCCCCGGTACGGGCTGGTCATCAGCAAGCGGTTGCTCTGGGTGTACGGAGGCGCCTACCCGCTGGAGAACATCGTCCGCGTCTACACCTTCGTGCTCCGACCCCGGCGCATCGAGGCGTTCAACCGGTTCCTGAAACGGGGCGGGATCACGCTCGCGGTTCTCGTGGTCCTCATGAACTTCACGGCCTCGTCGTCGAGTTCGTACGAGTACGGGTCGAGGGACGACCTCGACGACCTCCTCGGCTTCGTCCAGGTCTGCGCCGTGCTCCTGCTGGTCTACTACTTCGGCGACATGGCCACCGTGGTCTTCGCGAGGTCCCACGACGTCCTCGCCATCGAGACGAACGGACGCTCCACGGCCCTGGTGACCGGGAAGCGCGACCGCCTGAACCAGCTCGTCCGCGAGATCGCCGAGGCCATCGACAAGCCGGACGCCGAGTTCCACGCCTCGGTGGGGACGCTGGCGGTCGCCAACTACGGCAACTACTACTTCGGGGACGCCGTGAACATGTACGGCGGCAGCGACAACACGGGGATGGTGAAGTGATGGCCGGGGACAACTACTACGGAGACGTCGTGAACATGCACGGCGGGCACGGCAACCAGGGCATCGTGCACCACCACTCCTCGCCGGAGGCGGAGCGGCTGCTCGCGGAGGTGCTCGCACGCGTCGAGGAGCTGCGCGGCCAGGTGACGCCCGAGGTCGCCGAGGAGCTGGACGGGGCCTCGGCCGCCCTCGCGGTGCCGCAGACGCGACAGGGCGGGCTCGCCGTCCTGCGGGCCGTCGCCGCCACCGCCGGCGCCGTCGGCCAGCCCCTCCTGGACGCCGTCCGGGCCGCGCTCGAACTCGTCGCCCGCTAGGTACTAGTCCCGGACGAACTCGGCCGGTTCCCCGTCCGCCGTCATCCCGTAGACCTGGAGCCGCTCCTTGCCCTGCCAGTGGACGAGGCGGAGGTTGCTGGAGCCGTTCTCGGCGCAGCCCGGGTCCCAGCTGTCCGGGTCGCGGGTCTCCGGGCCGATGACGAGGAGGGAGCCCGCGCCGCCGACGACGGCGGTGGTCGCGCAGTCGACGTCGTCGGCGAGCAGGTTCCCCTGGTCGTCCATGCGCGGGTACGACTGCTCGAAGCGCACGAGCGGGGCGCCGACCGGGCCCTGGGTGATGGTGATCCGGTAGGACCAGCGGTCGGGTTCGGGCTGGGTCACCGTGTCCGGCGCCTGCTTCCAGGTGCCGAGGTACGCGGCGGGGACGACGTCCGGGCCGGCCTTGACCCGCTGGAAGGTGCTCCTGGCGACGCCGGAGCCCCATTCGACGACGTCGGTCGAGCGCAGTCTGAGGGTCTGTCGGGCGGCCGGGGTGCAGCGCCGGGCGGGGACGCTCTCGGTGATCTCGGCCTCGCCGAGGACGAGTTCGCCGTCGGTGGCGGAGATCAGGGTGGCCCGGCCGATGCAGAGCAGTTCGCCGGTGACGTGGGTGTACACGGCGGCCTTGGCGCCCGCGGGGCCCTGGGTGATCTCGATCCGGCTGGTCTCGTAGGGCGCGTTCGCCGTGCCCTTCAGGACGCCTTCCCAGGCGCCGAGGAAGGCGGCGGGGACGATCCCGGCGGGGCGGCCGGTGGCGGTGCCGTTCTTCCGGCCGCCGTCGGCGGTGCCGCCGGTCCCGCCGTCGGTCCGGCCCGGCCAGTAGGCGTACGCGACGGTGGCCGCCGCCGCGACGACGAGGGCCGTGGCGGCGGCGAGGAGGGCGGTACGGCCCCGGCGCCGGGGTGCGGTGGAGGAAGGCGCGGTGGAGGAAGGCGGGGTGGAGGAAGGCGCGGTGGAGGCGGGAGGCGCGGTGGAGGCGGTGCCGGCCGCGTCGGCCGGCGGGGGAGTGCCGGAGGCGGCCGGGGCGCCCTCCACGGGGGCGGCCCCCTCCGCTTCGAGCAGCTGCGCCGCGTGCCGGCCGAGCCGCGCCAGGACGTCCGCCGGGAGCCAGGGGTCGGCGACCGGGAGGGTCTCGACGATCTCGGTCGCCGTGGGCCGGTCCGCCGGGTCCTTGGCGAGGCAGGCCCGGATGAGTCCGGAGAGCTCGGGCGGCAGGTCCGTCAGGTCGGGGTCGTCGTGGGCGATGCGGAACATGGTGGCGTGGACGCCGCTGTCCGCAGTGCCGAAGGGGGCGCGGCCGGTCGCCGCGTACGCGAGCACGGACCCGAGGCAGAAGACGTCCGACGCGGGGCCGACGTGGTCGCCGCGGACCTGCTCGGGCGACATGAAGCCGGGGGAGCCGACGACCGCGCCGGTGGTGGTCAGGTTGCCGCCGTCGGCGACGTGGTCGACGGCGCGGGCGATGCCGAAGTCGATGATCCGCGGCCCGTCGACGGTCAGCAGCACGTTGGACGGCTTGAGGTCGCGGTGGACGAGTCCGGCGGCGTGGATGTGGTCGAGGGCGCGGGCGAGCCCGGACGCCAGGGCCCGTACGGTCGCGGGCGGCAGCGGCCCGAACTCGTCGCCGACGACGGTCCGCAGCGAGGGTCCCGGGACGTAGCCGATGGCGACCCACGGCGAGTCGGCGGTGGTGTCCGAGCCGAGGACGGGCGCGGTGCCGGTGCCGCCGACCCGTTCCAGGGCGGCGACCTCGCGGGCGAAGCGGCGCCGGAACTCGTCCTGGGCGGCCAGCTCCGCGTGCACCACCTTGACCGCGACGGTCCGCCCTCCGGCCGAGCGCGCCAGGAACACCCGGCCCATCCCGCCGACCCCGAGGCGGCCGATCAGACGGAACGGGCCGACGCTGACCGGATCTTCCGCGTTCAATGACTCCACGTCGCCAGAGCATGCCAGACGGGCAGGTCGGCGATCAGCCCTCCCCGCAGACCTTCAGCCCCTTCGGGGTGGCACAGGGCAGGTGGCCGTGGGCACTGATGACGTCCTGGCCGCGCCCCGACCGGAGGTAGGCGAGGAAGCCGGCGGTCAGGGAGTCGGCCGGGGGCGGGCCCCAGGTGTAGGCGTACTCGATCTCCCGGTAGGGGTAGGGGGATTCGCCCAGTTCGTCCACGGCGGCCCGGCGGCCGTCGACGGAGATCCGGTGCAGGCCCTTCCGCCCGTCGGTCGCGCGGAGTTCGGCGTAGCCGACGGCGCCGGGGAGCTTGGCGACGGTGGCGAGGACCTGTTCGGTGGAGTCGAGTTCGCAGCGGATGACCTTCGACTCGGGGTCGTCGGAGGTCCGGCAGTCCTGCGAGGAGTTGGCGGGCTCGTTGCGGTCGAGGACCCGGCGCTGGAAGACCTGCCGGGTGCCGGAGTTGGCGTCCCGGCTGACGAGGAGGACGGGCTGGTCGACGCCGGGGACGAGCTCGCCCCAGTTGCGGATCCCGCCCCGGTAGACGCGGCGGATCTGGTCCAGGGTGAGGTCGTCGACGGGTATCCCGTCGTTCACGACGAGGGTGAACAGGGAGACGGCGACCATGTTCTCCCGCAGTTCGGGGAAGCCGCCGGGCTTGCGCCCGTCGGAGAGGGCGATGACGGCGTCCCCCTCCGCCCCGGCCTGGGCGAGCTCCCGGATCCCGGCGGTCGAGCCGTGGACGTCCACGGTCACGGTGGAGCCCTCGCAGTCCTTCTCGTACTGGCGGGCCGCCTCCCGCAGGGCGGGGGCGAAGGCCGTCGAGCCGGTGACGGTGAGGGTGCCCCGGGCGCAGCCGATGGGCGGCGGGGTCTGCTCGCGGACGATGATCGCGGCCAGGGCCACGACGCAGGCGGTCAGGACGACAGTGACGTTCCGGGCGGTGGGGCTGAACCTGGGCGGCTTCTCGTCGGGCGTGGTGCTCCGGTTGCGCCGGATCGTGCCGCCCTGGAGGCTTCCGTCGATCTTGACGTCCCTGTCGGCGACGCCGCCGGAGAGCTGGACGAGCAGCTTGAAGTACTGCCCGCGTTCGAGGGCCACCTTGGGGACGAGGACGGCGTTGCCTTCCCGGCCGAGCTTGGGGGTGCGCTCCAGGTCGTCCCGGACGGAGTCCCAGCCGGCCGGGATGGTGGCGACCACGCCCTGGACGGTCCGCTCCCCGAAGGTGATCTTCAGGCCGTGGGGTTCGGTGGAGGCGCCGTAGTCCTCGGAGCTGATGTCGAGCTCGCGGTCGTTCTCGATGCGGAGGAGGACGAGCGTGGATCCGTTCGCGGGCGCGGCCATCCCCACGACCTGGCCCTCCCGCACCGTCATGACCTCGCTGTCCCGGTTCTCCTCCCGGTGGAGCGGGGTGTTGAGCTGCACGCGGTAGCCGAGCCGCTTGCGCTGCGGCGAGAACCGGTCGATCCAGACGACGGCGAGCGTGACCAGGACACCGACGAGGGCCGTCCCCACGGCGATGACGTTCTCTGCGGTTATCCACTCCATGGCCGGGACGGTACGTACGCCAGTGCGAGCGCGGGGGTGGTGTAGCGTCCCGCCGCCTGGACTTCGCCCTTCGTTCAGGGAGGCCTACTCGGGTGGACGGGCAGGGGTTGCCGGGGGTCTGGAGCATGGGTGTAATGGGCCACGAGGGGGCCTTCCGTGTGAGGAGTACCCCATGCGCTCGATGCGTGTCGTCGAAGTGACCGCCTACGGAGGACCCGAGGTCCTCAGAATGGCCCGCCGGCCCGAGCCGGAGGCCGGCGCCGTCCCGGGCAAGGTGCGGGTGCGGCTGAAGGCGGCCGGAGTGAACCAGGCGGACCTGCGGATCCGCGCGGGCCGGTACTCCGACGCGGTCGGCGACCTCAGGCCCCCCTTCGTCCTGGGAACGGACTTCGCGGGCAAGCTCCTCGACCCCGTGCCCGGGATGCCGGACGGGGCCCGGGTGGCCGGCTTCGTGCCCTGGTTCGAGATGCTGACGGGCGACGGCACGTACGCGGAGATCATCTGGGCCGACCCGGAGTGGCTGGCCCCGATCCCGGACGACGTGGACTTCACCGTGGCCGCCTCCCTCCCGCTGGCCTCGGCCACCGCCCAGCAGGGCCTCGAACGGCTCGGCCTCCCGGCGGGGGCGACACTGCTCGTGACCGGCGCGAGCGCGGTGGTGGGCCGCCTGGCGGTCCAGTACGCCCATGCCGCCGGACTGCGCGTGGTGGCCGTCGCCCACGAGGGCGACGAGCCCGAGCTGAGGGTCCTCGGCGCGGACCACGTCGTCACGCGCGGCGTCCCGGAGGACGTGGTCGCGAAGGTGCGCGCGGGCGACCCGGACGGCGTGGACGCGGTCTTCGACGGGGCGCTCATCGGCCCCGAGCTGCTCCCGGTGGTCAAGGACGGCGGAGCGTTCGCCGCGCTCGCCCCCGACCGGGTTCCGATCGCCGAGCGGGACATCCGCGTCGAGACCGTACGGGCCGTGCCGGACGCCGCCCGGCTCGCGGAGAGCCTGCAGAAGGTGGCCGACCGGGAGCTGACCACCCGGGTGGCCGACGTCATGCCCCTGGAGGAGGTCGCGGAGGCGCACCGCAGGGCGGAGGCGGGACACAGGCCGGGTCGGATGATCCTGATGATCTGAGTGTGATCCGGGTCACAGTGGCTGGACCTCAACTTTGGTTGAGGAAGAAGGATCTCCCTCACCGGCCACTGCGACCCAGGAGACCACCCCATGGCCACGCTGCTCCACATCGACACGTCCATCAACGGCGACGACTCCCACTCCCGCGCCGTCACCGCCGCCTTCCGCGAGGTCTGGGAGGCGGAGCACCCCGAGGGGACGGTGATCTACCGCGACCTCGCGGCGGAACCGATCCCCCACCTGGAGGCCGCCGCCTACTACGCCGACAGCACGGCACCGGCCTTCGCGCTGCGCGAGAGGCTGATCGAGGAGGCGGAGCAGGCGGACGTGATCCTGCTCGCCGCGCCGATGTACAACTACACGATCCCCTCCACCCTGAAGGCGTGGCTCGACCACGTCTTCCTCGTGGGCCGCACCTCGATCACCGAGAACCCCTCGCTCGCCGGCAAGCGGGCCGTCGTCGTCACCAGTCGCGGCGGCTCCTACCGCGAGGGCACGCCGCAGCACGGCAACGACTACGTCGAGAACTACCTGCGGCTGACCCTCGGTGACATGTTCGGCCTGGAGGTCAGCTTCATCACCCCCGAGCTGACCCTGGCCCCGCACGTCCCGGCGATGGCCGGGCTCGTCCCGCTCTTCGAGTCCTCCCGTACGGAGTCCCTCGCGGCGGCCGAGTCCCTGGCGAAGGAGTCGGCGGTGCGGCCGGCCGCGTGAGGGCACGCCCTCGGAGAACGACCCCACGGTGGCGCCGTGGGGTCTTTTTCTGGTCTAGACCTTGACAGGTTCAGACCAATCACGCTTCGCTGTGGCTTCCCACCCGGCCCCCCACCCGGAAGGAAGTGCGCACCATGCTGCGTAAGTTGGCCACCCTGATGGCCGCGCTCTGCACGGCCGTCGGCCTCGCCGTCCTCCTCCCCGCCGCCTCGGCGGGCGCCGCCCCCGCCTGCGTGGCCGCCTGGAACCCGGGCAGCGTCTACACGGGCGGCATGACCGCCTCGTACAACGGCCACAACTGGTACGCCAAGTGGTGGACCCAGAACGAACGCCCCGGCTCCTCGGACGTCTGGCGCGACGAGGGCGTCTGCGGCACGGGCGGTGGCGGCACGGACCCGAACCCCTCCGGATTCGTGGTCTCCGAGGCCCAGTTCAACCAGATGTTCCCGAACCGGAACCCCTTCTACACGTACGCCGGTCTCACCGCCGCGCTCAAGTCGTACCCCGGCTTCGCCACCACCGGCAGCGACACGGTGAAGAAGCAGGAGGCGGCGGCGTTCCTCGCGAACGTCTCCCACGAGACGGGCGGGCTCTACTACATCGTCGAGCAGAACACGGCCAACTACCCCCACTACTGCGACACGACCCGGCCCTACGGCTGCCCGGCCGGCCAGGCGGCGTACTACGGGCGCGGCCCGATCCAGCTGTCGTGGAACTTCAACTACAAGGCGGCCGGTGACGCCCTCGGCATCGACCTGCTGAACAACCCGTGGCGGGTCGAGCAGGATCCGGCCGTCGCGATGCAGACGGGCCTCTGGTACTGGAACACCCAGAACGGCCCCGGCACCATGACCGCGCACAACGCGATGGTGAACGGCGCGGGCTTCGGCCAGACCATCTGGGCCATCAACGGCAGCCTGGAGTGCAACGGCGGCAACCCGGCCCAGGTCCAGAGCCGGGTCACCAAGTACCAGCAGTTCACCCAGATCCTGGGGGTGCCCGCGGGGGCGAACCTGTACTGCTAGAGGGTCGGACCGGCGACGAACGCGGTCCAGGCGGCGGGCCCCACGACGAACGTGGGCCCGTCGCCGACCTTGGAGTCCCGGAGGTGGACGGCGTGGGGGGTGGTGGCGACTTCGACGCACTCCCCGCCGCCGCTGTCGCTGTAGCTGGACTTGAACCAGTGCAGGGTCTCGTTCATCTCCGTGCTCCCGCATCTCCTCGAAGATGCCCGTGTCGCCGCCGAGGGCGCGTTCGAGCTGGACGAGCATCTCGTCGCTCACCGGGTGGATCAGCCGCTCCATGGCGCTGACGGCCGCCCCCGTGAAGCCCGTCCGGGCGCCCAGCTGTTCCTGGGTCCAGCCCTTCTTCGTCCGCAATCTCTTCGCCACGGGGCCGCCATCCTGGCGGTGGGGCCGACCGTTTCCCTGTTTTCCGCTCGTGCCATTCACGTTCCCCATTCGGACTCAACCGATCTCAACCGGTCTCAACTGCTCCCCGCCGAATTCGACTGCGCGCGAGGCGCGTTGGCGCAGGTCAAAGGGGATCCGACGCGCCCTCCGCAGTCGTGGAAAACGCTGGCGCCGACGCGCGAACATGGTCCCGTGAATGAAGAGAATCAGGAAGTGAAGGCGGATTGGATTCCAGTTTCCGGATTCCAACTCCGTAAGGCGGGCGTACAATTCGACGCCGTTCGTGTCGACGGCGACGAGGGGCGTCGGCTGGCCGACTGGATGGAGGCGCTCACCGGGGGAGACCCGGGGCCCGTCGTCGTCGAGGCGAACGGCCGGCGCGGGGTCTACTTCCTCGTGCCGCCGGGCTCGACGGCCCACCGGACGTGGCCGCGCGGGGTGACGCGCTTCAACGCGGGCCCGGCCCACGTGAGCTACGTACCGGTTCCGGCCCTGAAGGGCAGGACCTGGCCCCTGGCATGGCGCTTCCCGCCGACGTGCGCGGACCGCTTCGTGCACCCGCTGCTGCTGCGGAGCGCGGTCGCCGAGCTGTTCACACCCTCTTGATCACCCAGGTCAGGGCGAGGGCGGGGGTCGGACAGGAGAGGAGGGCGTACAGCCGGTCGTGGCCCGCCACCTGGAAGTCCAGGGCCTTCGGGAGGAGCAGGAGCAGGCCGGTCAGCAGGATGGCGAGCGCGGGCAGGTGGACGCCGGGGCTGAAACGGCGCAGGTCGTGCACGTCGTCATCGTCGTAGGCCCCCTTCAGGGCGAATCCCGTGGCCAGGACCAGCGGCCAGATCAAGAGCCCGAGGAAGGCGACGAGGAACAGGCGGACCGTGGAACGCTTGCCGTTCTCGGTGACGGGGGTCCCGGGGTCGCGGGGCGCGAAGTAGACGTCGACCTTCGTCCCGGGTCTGGGCGCCTTGGAACGGGTGTACACGCCCCGGAGGGTGATCTCCCGGGGGCCGGCCTCGTACGGGATGCGCAGGGTGAGGTCGGTGAGGTAGTAGGGGTCGTGGTCCTCACCGCCCTCGTGGAACTCGGGCTCGCCCGCGAGGCGGACGACGGCGACGGAGTGCGCGTCGTACCCGGCGCGCTCCAGACGCTCGGTCTCGCGGCCGTAGGAGCCGCTGACGTTGAAGGCCGTCACGAAGGCGGCGAAGGTGGCGAGGGGGACGCCGAAGCAGAGCACGTACCGCAGGACGGGGTTCGGGTTCCGCGTGTCCGGGCGGGACTTGCGCAGCGGGTCGCGGTCACGGGCCTCGGCGCGGTGGGAGGCCACCACCCAGCCCACCGCGAAGAGCGCCGAGAGCCCGGCGAGGAGCAGCTCGGGGACGAGCGGTGGGTACGGCGAGACGCCCCGGAAGGTGACCACGACGGCGGCCGCCCCACTGAGGACCATGCCCCAGCCGGTGAGGGTCGTGGCCACGCTACGGGCTGACGTGCTCATGGCGTGCAGCTTAGGCCTCCCGGTGGACGTGATCGCCGGCCGAGCGCCCCCACGGGCGGCTCACCGGCCCGACCGGCAACGTGTCGGGTCCGCCACGGTCTCGGTGGACAAGATGGTGATGGCCCGTCCCACCTGCGGTTCCTTACCCTCGACCCCATGACCCCTCATGTCGAACCCGATCCCCAGGCCGGCGCGGCCGTCAAGGCCGCCGACCGCGCGCACGTCTTCCACTCCTGGTCCGCCCAGGGCCTGATCGACCCGCTCGCCGTGGCCGGCGCGGAGGGTTCGTACTTCTGGGACTACGACGGCAACCGCTACCTCGACTTCACCAGCGGCCTCGTCTACACGAACATCGGCTACCAGCACCCCAAGGTCGTCGCCGCCGTCCAGGAGCAGGCCGGGAAGCTCGCGACCTTCGCGCCCGCCTTCGCCGTGGACGTCCGCTCCGAGGCCGCACGCCTCATCGCCGAGCGCACCCCGGGCGACCTGGACAAGATCTTCTTCACCAACGGCGGCGCCGAGGCCGTCGAGAACGCCGTCCGCATGGCCCGGCTGCACACCGGCCGCACGAAGCTGCTCTCCGCCTACCGCTCGTACCACGGCGCCACCTCCACCGCGATCAACCTGACCGGCGACCCGCGCCGCTGGGCCTCCGACACCGCCTCCGCGGGCGTCGTGCACTTCTGGGCGCCGTTCCTCTACCGCTCGCCCTTCTACGCCGCCACCGAGGCGGAGGAGTGCGCGCGGGCCCTCCAGCACCTGGAGGACACGATCGCCTTCGAGGGTCCGGCGACGATCGCCGCGATCATCCTGGAGACCGTGCCCGGCACCGCCGGCATCATGACCCCGCCGCCCGGCTACCTCGCCGGCGTCCGCGAGATCTGCGACAAGTACGGCATCGTCTTCATCCTCGACGAGGTCATGGCCGGCTTCGGCCGCACCGGCAAGTGGTTCGCCGCCGAGCACTTCGACGTCGTCCCCGACCTGATGACCTTCGCCAAGGGCGTGAACTCGGGTTACGTGCCGCTCGGCGGCGTCGCCATCAGCGCCGAGATCGCCGCCACCTTCGACAAGCGCCCCTACCCCGGCGGCCTGACCTACTCCGGTCACCCGCTGGCCTGCGCCGCCGCCGTCGCCACCCTCCAGGTGATGGAGGAGGAGAAGGTCGTCGAGCACGCCGCCCACATCGGCGAGACCGTCCTCGGCCCGGGCCTGCGCGAGCTCGCCGAGCGCCACCCGTCCGTCGGCGAGGTCCGCGGCATGGGCGTCTTCTGGGCGCTCGACCTGGTCAAGAACAAGGAGACCCGCGAGCCGCTCGTCCCGTACAACGCCGCCGGCGAGGCCAACGCGCCGATGGCCGCCTTCGCCGCCGCGGCGAAGAAGCAGGGCCTGTGGCCCTTCGTGAACATGAACCGCACCCACGCCGTTCCCGCCTGCAACGTCTCCGAGGCCGAGGCCAAGGAGGGCCTGGCGGCCCTGGACGCGGCCCTCGCGGTCGCCGACGAGCACACCGCATAACCGCAGTACCCGGGAGGTCCCCTCCCTCTGGACTAGGGTGTCCGGAACCGTACGGAGGGGACCGACCACATGCCCGCGAGCGGAGCTGTCACGCGCAACACCTTGCGACAGCAGATCGCGGACGCGCTCCGTGACGAGGTGCTCGCGGGCCGTCTCCAGCCCGGCGAGGAATTCACCGTCAAGCAGATCGCCGAGCAGTACGGGGTCTCCGCCACGCCCGTCCGCGAAGCCCTCGTCGACCTCTGCGCCCAGGGCCTCCTCGACTCCGACCAGCACCGCGGCTTCCGCGTCCACCAGTACTCGATCGACGACTACCGGGGCATGGTCGAGGCCCGGATGCTCGTCGTCGACGGCATCTTCCGCCGGCACGCCCCCGCGACGACCCCGCCGCCGCCCGCCCCGGAGCCCGAGCTCGGCATCGGCGTCGCGCTCGTCTCCGTGCGCCGCCGGGGCGAGGCCGCCGCCCGCGCCGCCCGCGCCGGGGACCTCGACATCCTCATCGGCTACGACATCCGCTACTGGCGCGAGCTGGGCCGCCTCGTCTCCGCCAACGACTACATCGCCGACTTCCTGCACCGGCTCCGCGTCCAGGCCTGGGTCTTCTCCGTGCCCTACCTGCGCTCCGAGCGGGACGTCCTCGGCTGGCTGTGGAGCGGGCACGTGGACCTGGTCGACGCGATCACCCGCGGCGACGCGGAGGCGGCCGTCGAGGTCGTCCGGGCCTACAACGCCCACTCGCTGGAATGGGCCGACCGCCTGGAGGCGCGGGCCCTGCGCTGACGTGCCGGGCGGGCGGGGCCCGGGCACGCGGAGGACCGGCGACGGCCGGCCGGGTCCTGAGAGGACCCTTCGGGTTGAGGCCGGGCATCCGGGGGCAGGTCATCGGCGGGTGGGCGTCGTCGGCCCGGCCGACTACCCTGGCCGTCCCTGCAACTGACGGAGAGCGAGCCTCCCTTGGCCTGTGACCTGTGGCTGGTCCCCCTCGTCGACGTGCTGTGCCACAGCCCCGACAATCCCTTCGCCGAAGAGATAGCCGCCTACGACGCCGTGCTGAGCGCCTCGGGCCTGCCGACCGTGCCCGTCTACGCGTACATGCCGGGCCTCTCCGGCGATGTCGCCCCGGTCGCGGGCTTCGACTACACGGCCCTGCACTTCCTGCGCCGCGCCTACCTGCTCCGGGTCTGCGGGCTGCCGGTCGAGCCCGTCGACGAGCTCGGCGGGGACTACGAACAGCTCCTGGAGATGTTCGAGACGACCGCCCAGCAGTCCCACCTGGTCTGGCACTACGACCACGCGGGCGCGTACGTGCCGGTGGACTTCCCCGTGCCGCTCGCCAACGACGAGCTCCTCGAAGGCGGCGGCCCGCTCGGCTCCTCGTACGGGCTGCTGCGGGAGCTGGAGTTCGTGGCGCCCTCGATCGGCATCGACCCGGCGAACCCGCCCGCGGCCCCGCAGGCGCCGGAGCGGCCCACCACGCTGGAGGAACCGGCCGCGGCCGTGCCGTACGACGGCCACCCCTTCGCCCGGGAGCGGCACGTCTGGCTGGGGCTGCACGCGGCGGCCACCCGGAGCCTCGCCCAGGGCTCGATGATCATCCTGAGCTGAGGTCTCCCGGAGCAGGTCTGCGCCGGGGTCCCCGGAGCGGCCCGCGTCAGCGGGTCTCCGGGGGCCGCTGGCGCGGCATGTTCGGCCGGGTGCCCGGCGGCAGCGGGAAACGGGCCGAGGGGTGGGAGCTCTCGGTCCTGGGCGGGACCACGCCGACGGACTGGAGCGCCAGCGGCGCCGGACCCGAGCGGAATTCGACCATCCAGTCCGCGGTCTCCGCCCGCACCAGCTCCGTCACGTCCTCCGAGAAGCGGCGCAGCACGCCGAGGCAGCGCTCGGCCGCCTCGCTCGCCGTGCCCTCCGTGGGGCCCAGCACCTCCCGGACGCTCTCCGAGGCCCAGTCGAACTGCAGCGCCTGCAGCCGGCGCTGCACGGCCTGGGCGGTGGCCACGTCCCTTATCCAGCCCGAGGTCAGCCCGAAGTAGCGGTCGCAGGCCAGGCAGGCGGCGCCGAGCAGCAGCGACAGATAGCCCCAGCCCGAGGTGCCGTCGGCGACCCCGGTCAGGTCCAGCAGCGGGAGCGCGGCGCCCGCGATCACCCCCGCGGCCGTGCCGAGCCGCAGGATCCGGGCGGCCCGGCGCTTCCAGACGCGGTCGGAGAGGTACCACTCGGCGGTGCGCAGGGCGTTGTTCTCGACCCAGCGGTACAGCTCGTCGAGCCGCTCGGCCGGCTCGCCCCAGTCACCCAGGGGGAAGGGCGTACCGGTCAGATCGCGGTGGACGTCTCCCCCGGGGGGCCCCGGTGGCTGCATCTCCGGCTGCTGGCTCACCGGGGGACTCCTCTGTTCAGCTCAGCGCTCGTGTCCTGCTGTGACGTGCGGTGCACGTGGTGCCTGCCCTTCCTACCGCCGAATGGTGGGCGATGGGCCCGGAATCCCGGGATTTCCGCCCGCAAGAGGGTGTTGATCAGGTAGAGGAGCCCGCAGTTTCTCACTCGAAAGAGTTGCGTCGGCGCCCCGGTCCGCGACCACGTAGGCTCGGCATACCGACATATCGAACCTGAGGAGTGACCGTGATCCCCGGTGGTGGCCAGCCCAACATGCAGCAGCTTCTCCAGCAGGCCCAGAAGATGCAGCAGGACCTCGCCCGGGCCCAGCAGGAGCTCGCGGCGACCCTGGTCGACGGGCAGGCCGGCGGCGGCCTGGTCAAGGCGACCGTGACCGGTGCCGGCGAGCTGCGCGCCCTGGAGATCGACCCCAAGGCGGTCGACCCCGAGGACACCGAGACGCTGGCCGACCTGATCGTCGCCGCCGTGCAGGCCGCCAACGACAACGCCCAGCAGCTCCAGCAGACCAAGCTCGGCCCGCTCGCCCAGGGCATGGGCGGCATGCCGGGCCTCGGCTTCTGAGCCCCTTCTAAGGCTCGCTTCCAGCCACTACCGTAAGAATCAAGCACTCCGAGAGAGGCGTTCCGTTGTACGAAGGCGTGGTTCAGGACCTCATCGACGAACTGGGCAGGCTGCCCGGCGTCGGTCCCAAGAGCGCGCAGCGGATCGCCTTCCACGTCCTCCAGGCGGAGCCCACGGACGTCCGACGTCTCGCGCACGCCCTTCTGGAGGTCAAGGAGAAGGTCAGGTTCTGCGCGGTCTGCGGGAACGTGGCGCAGCAGGAGCAGTGCAACATCTGCCGCGACCCGCGCCGCGACCTGACCGTCATCTGCGTGGTCGAGGAGCCCAAGGACGTCGTGGCGATCGAGCGGACGCGCGAGTTCCGCGGCCGGTACCACGTCCTCGGCGGCGCCATCAGCCCCATCGAGGGGGTCGGCCCCGACGACCTGCGCATCCGCGAGCTGCTCGGGCGCCTCGCGGACGGCACCGTCACCGAGCTGATCCTCGCGACCGACCCGAACCTGGAGGGCGAGGCCACCGCGACGTACCTGGCGCGGATGATCAAGCCCATGGGACTCAAGGTGACCCGGCTCGCCAGCGGCCTTCCGGTCGGCGGCGACCTGGAGTACGCCGACGAGGTGACCCTCGGCCGTGCCTTCGAGGGGCGGCGGCTGCTAGATGTATGACGACAGGGCCGGCGCGCGCCGCGCGCTCTCAGGGAGGCTGCTCGATGTCTGATCCCACACTGCACTCCGTCACGCAGGACCCGGACGACTTCGCGGTCCAGATCGCCGACTCGATCGAGAGCTTCATCGTCGCGACGACCGAGGTCGCCAAGGGTGACGAGCCGGACAGCGCGGTGCCCTTCCTGCTCCTGGAGATCTCCCAGCTGCTCCTGGCGGGCGGCCGGCTCGGCGCGCACGAGGACATCGTCCCGGACGAGCGGTACGAACCGGACACGGGCCCCGAGCCGGACGTCGACGACCTGCGCGAGCGGTTCGCGGTGATGCTGGAGCCGGTCGACGTCTTCTCCGAGGTCTTCGACCCGTACGAGCCGCGCAAGGCCCCGGTGCCGGCCCGGATCTCCGACAACCTCGCCGACATCGTCACCGACCTGCGCCACGGCCTCGCCCACTACCGCGCGGGCCGCACCAGCGAGGCGCTGTGGTGGTGGCAGTTCTCCTACTTCTCCAACTGGGGCCCCACCGCCTCGGCCACCCTCCGCGCCCTCCAGTCCCTCGTCGCCCACGTCCGCCTCGACCAGCCCCTCGCGGCCCTCGACGGCCTCGACACGGACGAGGACCTCACCGAGGACGACCTCGCGGAGGAGGCGGGCCGCGTGATGCTGGAGGAGATCGCGACCCCGCTGGGCCTGCGGATCCGGTCGCTCAGGAAGTAGCGCGCCGGCCGGCCGGCGGCCGATCGCCGGCCGATCGGCCGCCGACGGGCCCGGGTGATCACTCCGCGAGCAGCGCGTCTCATCATTCGATATCACCCTGGCGTTTCCAGGTCCCTCGATAGACTGAGTCGATCGCAGCGCCGGCTGCGGCACAGACTGAGCGAGGAGCGCACGTGGGCCTTGTCGTGCAGAAGTACGGAGGCTCCTCCGTTGCCGATGCCGAAGGCATCAAGCGCGTCGCCAAGCGGATCGTGGACGCCAAGAAGAACGGCCACCAAGTGGTCGTCGTGGTTTCCGCGATGGGCGACACGACGGACGAGCTGATCGATCTCGCCGAGCAGGTATCCCCGATCCCTGCCGGACGTGAGTTCGACATGCTGCTGACCGCCGGAGAGCGGATCTCCATGGCCCTGCTGGCCATGGCGATCAAAAACCTGGGCCACGAGGCCCAGTCGTTCACGGGCAGCCAGGCAGGCGTCATCACCGACTCGGTCCACAACAAAGCGCGCATCATCGATGTCACGCCGGGCCGGATCCGTACCGCCCTCGACGAGGGCAACATCGCCATCGTCGCCGGCTTCCAGGGCGTGTCCCAGGACAAGAAGGACATCACCACGCTGGGCCGCGGCGGTTCCGACACCACCGCCGTGGCGCTCGCCGCGGCGCTCGACGCCGAGGTCTGCGAGATCTACACCGACGTCGACGGTGTGTTCACGGCCGACCCGCGCGTCGTGAAGAAGGCGAAGAAGATCGACTGGATCTCCTTCGAGGACATGCTGGAGCTCGCCGCCTCCGGCTCGAAGGTGCTGCTGCACCGCTGCGTCGAGTACGCACGCCGTTACAACATCCCGATCCACGTCCGCTCGTCCTTCTCTGGGCTGCAGGGCACCTGGGTCAGCAACGAGCCGCAAGGGGACCGCAAGGTGGAGCAGGCCATCATCTCGGGCGTCGCCCACGACACCTCCGAGGCGAAGATCACCGTCGTCGGCGTCCCGGACAAGCCGGGCGAGGCCGCGGCCATCTTCCGCGCCGTCGCGGACGCCGAGATCAACATCGACATGATCGTGCAGAACGTGTCCGCGGCCTCCACCGGCCTCACGGACATCTCCTTCACCCTCCCCAAGGCCGAGGGCCGCAAGGCCATCGACGAGCTGGAGAAGGCGAAGGCCGCGATCGGCTTCGACTCGCTGCGCTACGACGACCAGATCGGCAAGATCTCCCTGGTCGGCGCGGGCATGAAGACGAACCCGGGCGTCACCGCCGACTTCTTCAAGGCGCTGTCCGACGCGGGCGTGAACATCGAGCTCATCTCGACCTCCGAGATCCGCATCTCGGTCGTCACCCGCGCCGACGACGTCAACGAGGCCGTGCGCGCCGTCCACACCGCCTTCGGCCTGGACAGCGACTCGGACGAGGCCGTCGTCTACGGAGGCACCGGACGATGAACCCGAAGCCGACGCTCGCGGTCGTGGGAGCGACCGGGGCGGTCGGCTCGGTGATGCTCCAGATGCTCACGCACCACGCGGACGTCTGGGGCGAGATCCGCCTTCTCGCCTCCCCCCGCTCGGCCGGCCGCAAGGCCCCCGTCCGGGGGGAGGAGTGCGAGATCCTCGCACTGAGCGAGGAGGCCTTCGAGGGCGTCGACCTGGCCCTCTTCCTGGTGCCCGGGGACGTCGCCGCCCACTGGGCGCCGATCGCCGTCTCCCAGGGCGCCGTCGTCGTGGACACCTCCGCGGCCTTCCGCGCCGACCCCGACGTGCCGCTCGTCGTCCCCGAGCTCAACGCGCCCGCCGCGCGGCTGCGCCCCCGGGGCATCGTCGCCGGTCCCGGCTCCACCACCCTCGCGCTGATCGTCGCCGTGGGCTCCCTGCACGCCGAGTTCGGGCTCGCCGAACTCGTCGTCACCGCCCAGCAGGCCGCCGGCGACGCCGGACAGGCGGGCATCGACGCGCTCCGCGCCCAGCTCGGCCTGGTGGCCGCCGACGGCGACCTGGGCACCCGCCCCGGAGACGTACGGCGCGCCGTCGGCGAGAACACCGGTCCCTTCCCCGGCCCCCTCGCGCTCAACGTCCTGCCCTGGTCGGGCACCCCCGGCGCCGACGGGGCCTCCTCCGAGGAGGAGGCCGTCCGCGACGAGACCCGCCGCGTCCTCGGTCTCCCCGGCCTCCGGATCGCCACCACCTGCGTCCGCGTCCCCGTCGTGACCGGGCACTCCGTCTCCGTGCACGCGCGCTTCGAGCGCCCCGTCCCGGTCGGCCGCGCCCACGAGGTCCTGGCCACCTCGCCGGGGGTCGTGCTCTGCGACGACCCCGCCGCCGGCGACTTCCCCACCCCCGCCGACGTCGTCGGCACCGACCCCGCCTGGGTCGGCCGGGTCAGGCGCTCCCTCGACGACGAGTGCGCGCTCGACTTCTTCGTCTGCGCCGACAACCTCCGCAAGGGCGCGGCCCTGAACGCGCTTCAGATCGCGGAATCGCTTGTCACGGATTTGCGTGATCTGTGAACGACCTGTGAGCAAAAAGGCGTCAGATACCCCTTGAACTGCGGCGATGCCGTGTTCGACGATGCACTTCCCCCGTACTGCAACCAGAGTTGGGCGGGGCGCGTCTCTGCGTGCACCCACCACCGTGTGGCGCGGGACACGCGGAAAGCGGGGCATCGGGGGAGAACGGTTACGCATGAGGACGAACAAGTCGCCGTCGAAAAGGGCGGCCCGCGCGTACAACCCTGCCGGGGGGAAGCGTGTCCAACAAGCGTGGCAGAGGTACTCGACATCGCGACCATCGCTCCGTTGCGCGGCGCGGGAACGGCGGTGCTCCCCGTGCGGAGCAGCGCCGTCGTCCCCGTACGCGGCTCCGCGGTCCGTCCGCTCAGGCGCCCGCGCGCGCTCGGCGGCATGCCGGTGATCGCCCCCGTGCCCACCGGATCCCGCACCGACGGCGTGGACGGCATCCCGTCGCCCCGCCGGAGCACCGAGACCGCCCCGGCCGCCGGAACCACCGTCGACCACCTCACCGAGACCTACCGCGCCCACTACCGGTCGCTGCTCGGTCTCGCCGCGCTGCTCCTCGACGACACGGCCTCCTGCGAGGACGTCGTCCAGGAGGCCTTCATCCGCGTCCACTCGGCCCGCAAGCGGGTGCGCGAGCCGGAGAAGACGCTCGCCTACCTGCGCCAGACCGTGGTGAACCTCTCCCGGTCCGCGCTCCGCCGCCGCATCCTCGGCCTGAAGCTGCTGTCCAAGCCGATGCCGGACATGGCCAGCGCGGAGGAGGGGGCGTACGAGCAGCTGGAGCGCGAGGACCTGATCAAGGCGATGCGCGGACTCCAGCGGCGCCAGCGCGAGGTGCTCGCCCTGCGGTACTTCTCCGACATGACCGAGGTCCAGGTCGCCGAGACGCTCGGCATATCCCTGGGCTCGGTGAAGGCGTACGGTTCGCGGGGCATCGCGGCGCTGCGCGTCGCGATGGGAGCGACGACATGAGCGAGGCACCCCGCGGGGACGGCGTGGCCCACGAGAAGCGTGACGGCGACGACGTCCCCGAGAGGCATGCCGCCGGGACGGCGCGCGAGGACGACACCGCGTCCGCCGCGGCCCCGGCCCCCGCCTCGGAGAATCCCGACGCCCTGGATGAACGTGACGAGCTGAGTGGACAGCGCATGGTGAAGATCGAGCCCGGATCCGGCGAGGGCGACGACGAGCTCGCGCTGCGACGGCTCTTCCAGGACGCCGTGGGCGGCATGGAGCCCGCCCTCGGCTCGCTGGAGCACCTGCGCCGTGCCGTGCCCGCGCGGCGCGCCCGCAAGCGGCAGGCCATCGTCGGCGCGGCGGCCGCCGCCGTCCTCATCGGCACGGCCGTCCCCGCCTTCGTGCACGTCGCCTCCTCGGGCGGCCTCTCCGCCGCCAATCCGGTGAACGCCGGCCACGGCGAGCAGGCCCAGGGCGGCACCGGCACCGAGACCGGCGTCGAGGGAGGCCAGAGCTCCAAGGCTCCCGCCGCCGGCGTCTCGTCGAGCCCCGACGGGGCCGACGGCGCCTCCGGCAAGCCGCAGCAGCCGGGCGCCGGCGCCTCCGGCGGCGGCCCGCACCAGACGCTGGGCGCCGACCCCGACACCACCCCGCGGTGCACCGCCGACCAGCTCGGCGTCGCCGGCGAGGGAGCCGGCGGGCCCGACGCCGAGGGCAAGGTCCACGGCACCTTCCGCATCTCCAACGTCTCCGGCCGCACCTGTCTGGTGGACGGCGCGGGCATCGTCGGCTTCGAGGCCAGGGGGGCGGCGGACCCGGGCCGGATCTCGGTGGTCCGGCACACCTCGGGCGACGGCAGCGGACTGCCCGACCCCTCGCAGGAGTCGCTCGCGATCGCGCTGAAGCCGAGCGGCAGCTACGAGGTGAAGTTCGTCTGGGTGCCGAGCGAGACCTGCCCGACGACCGGCACCACTCCGACCCCCACGCCGACCACCCCGACCGAGCCGACCGCCCCCCCGACCCCGACGGCCACGCCGACGCCGACCCCGACGGACGACCCGACGAGCGGGGCGGGCGGGGCGGGCGGCACCGACACCGGCGGCGCCGGGGTGGGCGCCGGTACCGAAGAGGGCGCCGGGGCGGCGCCCCAGCTGCTCGGCGAGGACGGCGCTCCGGCGGACGGCAGCGTCGTGGTCACCCACACCGCGGAGCCGGGCGGCCCCACGGCCTCGGCCGTCATCCCGAACGCCTGCGCCGGCACCATCTACCGCACCGGCACCCTGGCCGGCTCCTGAGCCCCACGGCCCTCGGCTCGTGAACCGACGGCCCGGCGGCCGGGTGCCCACCGGCTCGTGAGCCTGCGGGCCGGCGGTCGGGTGGCTGTCGGCTCGTGAGCCCGCGGCCTGGCGGTCGGGTGGCAGCGGGGCCTTGAGCGTGCGGCCCGACGGCTGCCGGGTTCTGGACCCGCGGCCGTGCGGCCCGGCGGCTGCCGGCTCCTCAGCTCGTGGCCGAGGGCCCGGTGGGCCGGAGGGCCGGGACCTTCGGGTCCTGGGCCCGAGTCTTGGGCCCAGGACCTGGCCCCGCCCGGCCCTGGCCCCGGCCCCGGGCCTCTCCGGCCCCGGCCCCGGCCCGTCGTGGTGGGGCCGCGGCCTACAGGCCCAGTGCCTCGTCGCGGGAGGCCTCCGCCTCGCGGCGTACGAGGCGGAACCACATGAAGACGACGAAGCCCGCGAAGACGAACCACTCCGCCGTGTAGCCCAGGTTCTGGAAGGCCTTCGCGTCCAGGCCCGTGCCCGCCGCGGCCACCGCCGGGACCGGCGTGAGCCCGGCGGGGGAGTCCGCGAGGGTGATCCAGGCGTCGTAGACGTCGTCCGTGACCACGTTCACCAGGGACGCCGCGCTGATCATGCCGAGCTGCCCCTCGGGCAGCCCGCCCGCCGCGTGGACGCCCTTCGTGCCCGGGTTCTCCGAGGCCTGGAGCGCGCCCACCACCGTCACCTCGCCCGACGGCGGGGCGGGAGCCTTCGCGCCCGTGGGGAGCCAGCCCCGGACCACCGGCAGCGACCGTCCGCCGTCGGTCTTGAGCAGCGTCAGGACGTACGAGCCGGTGCGCCCGTCCAGCTCGCGGTCCGGCACGAGGAACTGCTCCCCGAACCGGCCGCGCGCCTGCGCCGAGCGGCCCGAGGTCTCCTTGTCCACCGGCAGCAGGGAGTCCAGCGGCTCGGCCTTCTCCGTGCTCGCCGCGGGCCGCCGCTCGGCCTCCCGATGGGAGTCGACGCGGTCCTCGAACTTGCCGAGCTGCCAGGTCCCCATGAAGACGCAGAACGGGATCGCGAGGAGGACGAAGACGTTGATCCCCCACCAGCGGGGCGTTCTCAGGAACCGGTACACGCCCCCCACGGTACGCAAGCGGACCCCGCACCCCGACGACCGGGTCCCCGGGCGCCGGACGGTCAGGCCGAGCCCGCGGCGCCTCCCCGGACCGGCGGGGTGGTCCCCAGGTGTCTCGCCGCGAAGTCCAGGTCCAGGGCGACCTGCTTGATCCGCTCCTCCACCACCAGGGAGCCGTGGCCCGCGTCGTACCGGTACACCTCGTGGACCGCGCCCCGGGCCGCCAGCCGGTCGACGTAGTTGTCGATCTGCCGGATCGGGCAGCGCGGGTCGTTGACGCCCGCCGACACGTGCACCGGGGCCTTCACCGCGTCCACGTAGGTCAGCGGCGACGAGGCCGCGTACCGCTCGGGAACCTCCTCCGGGGAACCGCCCAGGAGCGTCCGGTCCAGCGCCTTCAGGGCCTCCATCTCGTCCTCGTACGCCGTGACGTAGTCCGCGACGGGCACGGCCGCGAGACCGACCGCCCAGTCGTCCGGCTGGGTTCCCAGACCGAGCAGCGTGAGGTAGCCGCCCCAGGAGCCGCCGGCCAGCACGAGCCGCGCCGGGTCCGCGAGGCCGCTCTCCACGGCCCAGGAGCGGACCGCCGCGATGTCCTCCAGCTCGATCAGTCCGACCCGGTGCTTGAGCGCGTCGGTCCACTCCCGGCCGTACCCCGTGGAGCCCCGGTAGTTGACCCGCACCACCGCGTACCCGTGGTCCACCCAGGCCGCCGGGCCCGACGCGAAGGCGTCGCTGTCGTGCCAGGCGGGGCCGCCGTGCACCTCGAAGACCGTCGGGAAGGGGCCCTCGCCCCCCGCCGGACGCTGCACGAGCGCGTGGATCCTGCCGCCGGGGCCGTCCACCCACACGTCCTCCACGGGCACCGACGGCGGCGCCTTGGGGCCGGGCGGGTCGAGGACGACGCCGCCGGCCGTGGAACGCACCACCGGCGGCTCGGCGGCCGAGGACCACAGGTACTCCACGGAGCCGTCGGGCCGGGCCGTCGCGCTCGACACCGAACCGGCCGGGGTCTCCACCCGGACCAGGGCGCCGGTCGCGATCTCGTACCGCCACAGCTCGCTGCGGGCCTCGAAGCCGTGCACGATCAGCAGGCCCGAGCCGTCCGGATACCACTCCGCCGACACGTCGCCCGGCAGATCGAGCCGCAGGTCGGTCTCGGTGCCCGTCGCCACGTCCCAGAGCATCGGCTCCCAGCGGCCGCGCCGCTGATGGCCGACGAGCAGCCGGGTGTCCCCGGCCAGCGGGGCGAAGCCGAGGACCGTGAGCCCCAGCTCCTCCGTGCCGTCCTTCGTGTCGTCGAGCTCGGCCACCACGCCCGCGTCCGAGGCGCGCAGCACGCGCAGCGCCGAGTGCATCGCGTCGCCGTGCTCGGTGTGCTCGATCGCGATCAGCGAGCCGTCGTGGGACAGGTCGCCGACGCCGGCCGACTCCCGGTGCCGGTAGATCTCGACCGGGGCGCCGGCCCCGGGCCGTACGAGATGGACCGTCGAGCCCTCCTCGTCCGTGGAACGGCCCACCACGACCGTGCCCTCCCGGCCGATGGCGAGCCCGGCGGGGTAGGACGGGGCGAGGCCGGGCACGGCCGGCTCGTCCTCGCCGCCCGCGAACGGCTGGCGCATCCACACCCCGAACTCGTCCCCGTCGGTGTCCGCGAACCACCAGATCGAGGCGCCGTCCGGCGACAGCACCCCGTCCGTCGTCCCGTTCGGCCGGTCCGTGACCTGCCGCTGCCCGCCGCTCGCCCGGTCCCAGGCGTACAGCTCGTACGTCCCGGTCGCGTTGGACACGAAGAGTGAGCGGTCCGGGGCCTCCTCGGCCCACTCGGGCAGGGAGACGCGGGGTGCCCGGAAGCGCTGCTCCCAGAGCGGAACGTCTGCGTTCGTCTCGTACTTACTCTCAGTCATGGCCCCCATCATGCTCCGCGCCGCGGACAATCGGGTCGCGTCGCCCGCAACCTGTGGATAACCTCGCCGACATGTACTCTCCGACGCCCGACGACTGGCACGAGGCCAACCGCGCGAAGTGGGACGAGCGCGTCCCGATCCACGCCGCCAGCGAGTTCTACGACCTCGACGCCTTCCGCGCGGGCAAGGACGCCCTGCGGGACTTCGAGCTCGCGGAGGTCGGCGACGTCACCGGCCGCTCCCTCCTCCACCTCCAGTGCCACATCGGCCTGGACACCCTCTCCTGGGCCCGCCACGGCGCCTCGCACGTCGTCGGCCTGGACTTCTCCGAGCCGGCCGTCGAGACCGCCCGCTCGCTCGCCGCCGACCTGGGCCTCTCGCAGGAGCGGGCCGCCTTCGTCGCCGCCGACGTGTACGACGCCGCCGAGGCCGTCCCGGACCGGTCGTACGACGTCGTCTACACCGGCACCGGGGCGCTGAACTGGCTGCCCGACCTCGACCGCTGGGCGGAGACCGCCGCCTCCCTCGTCGCCCCGGGCGGCTTCCTCTACGTGGCCGAGTTCCATCCGCTGACCGACTCGCTCGACGACGAGACCGGCAGCCGGGTCGTGCACGACTACTTCGTCCGCGACCCGTGGGTGGACACCACCCCGGGGACGTACGCCGACCTCGACGCCGTCACCCTCCACAACCGCAGCGTGGAGTGGGTGCACCCGGTCGGCGAGGTCGTCACGGCCCTCGCGAGGGCCGGTCTGCGCATCGAGTTCCTGCACGAGCACGACGCCTCGCTCTTCCCCCGCTACGGCGCCCTCCAGCGGCACGAGGACGGCTACTACCGCTTCCCCGCGGACCGCCCCCGCATCCCCCTGATGTACTCGGTCAAGGCGTCCCGCCCGGCCTGATCCGGAAGTTCTCGGTCAGGACGCCCCGCCCGGCCCGATCCTGATGACGGCACGCCCGCCGCCGAGGTCCACCGTCGAGTGGCGCGGCGGGGCGCCGTCCTCCTCGTCGTCGCGCAGCACCAGGGCGCTCTGCCGCTCCTTGAGCTCGTTCTGCTTGCCCTGCGAGAAGGTGGCGTGCAGCTGCTCGAAGCCCGTCGAGGAGACCTGCCCGGTGCGCTTGCCGCGTCCGGTCATGCGCAGGAACTGATCGGCGAAGGCGATCACGGTCAGCAGGATGACCAGGCCGGGCAGCGTGACGAACACGGCGAACTCCATGCGCCCATCAGAACACGCGCCGAGTGCCCTGTCAGGGGCCGGTCTCCGGCCGCACGTGGTGGGTGCGCCGTCCGTCCGGCCCGAGGACCTGCGCGCCGATCTTGTGGGTGCGCAGGGACACCGCGGTGCCCGTGATCCGCAGCGCCGGCGCGGCCCGCACCAGCGCCGCCGTCACGTCGTGGAGCTCCTCGACCGTACGGAGCCACATGGCGAGGGCCAGGTTGTGCGGGCCGGTGACCGAGGTGATCACGCGGGTCTGGCGGAGCCGGGTCAGCGAGGCCACCGACTCGGCCACCTCCAGGGGCGGTACGTCCGCCGTGACCAGCGCCCACACCGGCCGCCCGGAGAAGCGCGGGGCCGGCAGGCAGTGGTGGTGGACGGCACCGGCCGCGCCGAGGACGTCCAGTCTGCGGCGCACGGTCGACTCGCTGGTGCCGCACTGCCGGGCCAGTTCGGCGGCGCTGCGCCGGGCGTCCCCCGCCAGCTCCGCGACGATCCGCTGGTCGAGCTCCGTGACCAGCGGGTACGCGCGCGTGGAGGGCCGGGGCCGCCGGTCGCCGCCGGTGAGCTCGGCGAGGTGCTGCGTCTGCGCCGGGGTGAGCTGCTCGATCCGCGAGCGGTACGGGCGGTTGTGCAGCTGGGTGACGACCTGCGTGCGGGCCCTGAGGACCCCGGGGAGCCGTCGCACCCGGCCGGCGAGGTAGCCGTCGAGGGCGTGGAGGTCCGGGCAGTTGACGAGCAGCACCAGATCGGCCTCGCCGGTCACCTGGTGGACGCCGAGGGTGCACGGATCACCCGCGACCTCGATCGCGGTGGCCTCGGCGGCCCCGGCGACGCACTCCAGCTCCACCCACGCGTACAGGGTGGCCTCCGTACCGCGCCGGGCGGCGAGCAGCGAACTCCAGGCGTACCCTCCGGCGGTGAGGGTCTCCCAGCGCCGGGCGAGCGTGTCCGGGCTCACCGCGAGCACGCCGGAGAGCTGCGTCCAGCTGGCCCGCGGCGCCAGCTGCAGTGCGTGGATCAGTGCCAGATCCACCTCTCCCAGGACGGATTCCCTGGTATGCATGTGCCTCCTTGGTCGATCCCGGGGAAACCCTGGGTGCGGGCACGGGAAGGCCCCAGGATGTGGACCAGGGCAAATGCATTCAAGCCGCGGCGTCGGCCGTTTTCCATCGAATCCGTCCTGAATCACAGGAGAGGGCGGAGAAGTGACACGGGGGCTGGAGTACATGTGGGCTGGAGAACCACCGGAGACGGAACGCCTGTGGGGCGAACACATCGGCCTTGACCAGATCGCAGCGGCCGAGCGCGGCTACGAGAGCTGCGGCCCGGCAGAACAGCTCCTCTGGGAGCGGCTGTCCGTCTTCGAGGGGGCCTTCGGCCGGGAGGCCGTCCGCGAGGTCTGCGCCTCCGGGACGCTGCCTGCGGGGAAGATCCAGACGGTCCTGGACCGGCTCGCGCCCCTCGCCCTCCTCCCCGTCGACGACCTCTTCGACGGCGAGGACGGCCTGCCCCGCTACTGGATGCCGCACCCGATGCGGGCCGTCGGCGCCCGCAGGCTCACCGCGCGCGGAGACCGCTGGGCCGTCCTCCTGCACCACCGCAGGTGGTGCGTGAAGGTGGCCCGGCGGGCCTCCGACTGGTGGCAGCGGGGCCGGCAGCTCGACGCCCGGGACCTCGCGCTGCGCGAACTCCCGGACCTGGCGGCCGCCATGGACCCGACGACCGCGCCGCTGTCGCCGAGCGCCGAGGCCGAGACGTCCGTCGAGATCGCGGTCTCCCTGTGGTTCCTGTGGGTGGCCTGCGGGCGGATCGCCGAGGGCCGTGCCCGGCTGCGGCACGCCCTCAGCCTGCAGGCCGGGCCGCCGTCCGCCCGCGCCCTGTGGCTGGCGGCGTTCCTGGAGCTGGAGTCGGGCCGCCCGGAGGACGCCGACCCGCTCCTCGCGCAGGCCTGGGCGGCGGCCGTACGGGACGGCGACGAGCGCTGCCTGTCGCTCCTGGCCCATCTGCGCGGCGCGACCGCCCTCTACCAGGGGCGTACGCGCGCGGCGGCGGCCGAGTTCCGGGAGGCCCTCGCGCTGATGGAGGGGCACCCGGAGTTCGGGCCGAGCCGGCGGGCGTGCTGGGTCGGGCTCGCGCTCTCCCTGTGCCGCTCCGACCCGGAGGGCGCGCAGGAGGCGCTGGACCAGGGGGACCTGGACCGGGAGAGCCGGCGGGCATGGGTGGGCCGTGACGTGTTCGTCGAGGCCTGGGCGTACCACGTGCGGGCCGAGCTCGGCGCCTGGGACGGGGACCGGGAGCGTGCCGCGGAGTACGCCCGGCGGGCCCTGCGCGAGCACCTGCGGCTCGGTTCCGCGGTGGGCGCGGCCTGCGCGGCGGAACTCCTCGCCCAGATGAGGGCGATGGACGGGCAGCGCGACGCGGCGGCCCATCTCTTCGGCGCGGTCGACCTGTTGCGGACCTCGGTCTTCGGCTCCTCGTACCGGCCGGCGGAGTACTGCGCGGTCACGCGCGCGCGTGGGGAGGAGGCGCTGGGGGCGTCGCTCGGCGACCCGGACCTGCGGGAGGCCTACGAAGAGGGCGCGAGACGCGGCCTGTTCGCGCTGTCGGGCGAGGTCTAGGGGGCCCTGGAGCCGCCTTCGCACTCCGGGTGACCACGCGCCCACGCTCGGGAGCCGCCCGACCGCCTACCCTGGATGTACACGCTCCGCTCCCGCGGCACGCGCCCACCCCGGCGGTACGGAGGCGGCCCATGAGAGCACGCCACCACTTCCACATCGACCACCTCGGGCACTCGGTCTCCGTGACCGTCCAGACCGGGCACACCCCGGTCGTCGAGGTCCTCGTCGACGGCAAGGAGACCGGCCGCGCCACGGGTCAGAACGACCGCCCGGTCACCGTCGCCATCGAGCTGCCGACCGACCCGCCGACCCCGGTGACCGTCCGCGCGACCCCCGGGCCCGGCGTACCGCGCTGCCTGCTGCTCGGGCCGGCGGACGAGGAGCCGCAGGTGATGGCCCCGAGGCCGTACTGAGCCGGTCCGGGGCCTCGCCCGGGCGCGCCGGTCCGTCCCGTGCCGAGCGCGCCGGTCCGGGCCGCCCCGTGCCGAGCCGGTCCGGGCCGTGCCGGTCCGGGCCCCGTCAGGACAGCCAGGCCATCCCGATGATCAGGAAGACCACGAAGGCGATGGCACCGGCCACCGCGGCCGTCTTGCGCGGGCGGCGCCGGGAGAGCTCCGCGAGCCCGCCGCCGCTGCTCGCCGGGGCCTGGCGGCGCCGGGCGGCGGCCGCGGGCCGGGGTACCGGCGGCCGGTTCATCGGCGGCGGGGTCGGCGCGGGCGTGTGCACCGGCGCGGGCATGGGCATGGGAGCGGCCCCGGTCGGCTGGTGGGAGCCGTGGGGCGCGTGCGTCAGGACGGGCCCGGGCCCGGTGGGCTGACGGGGCACGTGCGGCAGGCCCGCGCCGGGGGCGGCGCCGGGGTATCCGGAACCGCGCCAGGCGCCGGACGAGAACCAGTCCGCGATCGCCTGCGCCGAGGGCCGCTGCTCCGGCTGCTTGGCGAGCAGGCTCAGCAGGTACGTCTCGAAGTCGGGCGGCAGCACGGCCCCGAGGCGGCTCGGCGGAACCGGGGGGGTGTCGATGTGCTGGTACAGCAGCGCGGTCGCGGTGTCCGCGCGGAACGGGGGTCTCCCGATGATCAGTTGGTACAGCACGCAGCCCAGCGAGTACACGTCGGAGGCGGGCGAGGCGGGCTGCCCGAGGGCCCGCTCGGGCGCGAGGTACAGCCCCGTGCCCACGATCTGACCGGTCGTCGTGAGCGCGGCCGAGGGGTCGTCGACGAACCGCGCGATGCCGAAGTCGGCCAGCTTGACCGTGCCCTCGGCGTCGACGAGCAGGTTCCCCGGCTTGATGTCCCGGTGCACCACGCCCTGTCGGTGCGCGGCCGCGAGCCCGGCGGCGGCGTGCGCGGCGACGACCGCGACGCGCTCGGCGGGCAGGACCATCGGATCGGACGGGCTCCCGGCCAGGCTGTCGCCCTCCACCAACTCCATGACCAGGAAAAGCTTTCCGTCCCAGGTGCCGAAGTCGAAGACGCCCACCACGTGCGGGTGGCTCAGCCGCGCGGCGGTCTGCGCCTCCAGCCGGAAGCGGTCGCCGGCGGAGGGGTCGGTCGCCTGCGCCAGCATCAGCTTCACGGCCACGGGCCGGCCCAGGACCTCGTCGGTGGCCTGCCACACCTCGCCCATGCCGCCCCGGCCGATACACACATGAAGCCGATATCGGTCCGCGACCAGCACCTGGAGACCACCCTTTCGACGATCGATCAACCTGACGGAAGGGAACCAGCGTAGAGCCGCCCGGCCCCGCCCCTCGCCGCGCTCCCCCCTCCGCGCCTCCACGTGGTGCACGACACCCGTGGTCCGGGTGAACGGGAGGTGTCCCCGGACGGTTAGCATCGCGGCCCGGAGCAGGTTCTGGTGCAGAGGTTCATGGGACGGAGTGGGTCGTGGCGCGACCTCGTGTGGGTGTGGCGGTACTGACGATGGGCACGCGTCCCGCCGAGCTGCGGGCGCTGCTGGACGCCGTGGCGGGCCAGGACGAGCCCGCGTCCCGGATCGTCGTCGTCGGCAACGGCACCGGTTCGCTCCCGGCCCTGCCCGAGGGTGTCACGGGGGTCGAACTCCCCGAGAACCGGGGCGTCTCCGGCGGACGGAACGTCGCGATCGAGACGCTGCGCTCCTTCGGTGACGTCGACGTCGTGGTGGACCTCGACGACGACGGCCTGCTCGTCGACAAGGACGTCTTCCGCCGCCTCGCCGACCTGTACGAGGCGGACCCGCGCCTCGGCATCGTCTCGTTCCGCATCGCCGACGAGACCGGCGAGACCCAGCGCCGGCACGTCCCGCGCCTCGGGGCGAAGGATCCGATGCGCGGCGGCGAGGTGACCACCTTCCTCGGCGGCGGCCACGGCCTGTCGATGCCGATGCTCGACCGGATCGGCGGCTGGCCGGAGGACTTCTTCTTCACCCACGAGGAGACCGACCTCGCCTGGCGGGCCCTCGACGCGGGCTGGAAGGTCCTGTACGCGCCGGAGCTCCTGCTCCAGCACCCCAGGACCAGCCCGGCCCGGCACGCCGTCTACTACCGGATGACGGCCCGCAACCGCGTCTGGCTGGCCAAGCGCAACCTGCCGGCCCTGCTCGTCCCCGTCTATCTCGGCGTCTGGACCCTCCTGACGTTGGCCCGCACCCGCTCGCTGCCGGGCCTGAGGGCCTGGTTCGGCGGCTTCGCGGAGGGCGTCCGCCGATCCGGCGGGCCCCGCACCCCGATGCGCTGGAACACGGTCCTCCGCATGACCCGCCTGGGCCGCCCGCCGGTGATCTAGGCACGGCCCGGAAGGCCGCGCCCAGATCCACGGTGCGGACGGCTCGGCGACCGGCGGGGGATCGCCGACCGGCTTCCGAGGTCACGGCCGCCGCGGTGTCACAGGATGGCGTGGAGGTTGAGATCGGTGATGTTCGTCCAGTCGTCGGCGAAGCTCCCGTCGGGGAACACCTTGACGTCCCGGAGGACGTTTTCGTCATCGACGGATCCGATGAGCCCGCGTGCGGAAGCCGCGGCGTAATACAGAATGCGATCGCCGCTGAGGGCGGTGATCTGCGTCCAGTCGTCGGCGAAGCTGCCTGCGGGATACTCGGTGACGTCCTCCAGGGCGTTGTCGTCGTCGACGGTTCCGATGAGCCCGCGTCCGGAAGCCGCGGCGTAATACAGAATGCGATCGCCGCTGAGGGCGGTGATCTGCGTCCAGTCCTCGGCGAAGCTGCCTGCGGGGTATGGGGTGACGTCCTTGAGGACGTTGTTGTCGTCGACGATGCCGATGAGCCCGCGTGCGGAAGCCGCGCCGTAGAACAGAATGCGATCGCCGCTGAGGGCGGTGATCTGTGTCCAGTCGTCGGCGAAGCTGCCTGCGGGGTACTCGGTGACGTCCTTGAGGACGTTGTCGCCGTTGATGGTGCCGATGAGCCCGCGTGCGGAAGCCGCGCCGTAGTACAGGATCCGATTGCCGCTGAGGGCGGTGATTTCCGTCCAGTCGTCGGCGAAGCTGCCTGCGGGGTAGACGGTGACGTCCTTGAGGACGTTGTTCCCGTCGACGGTGCCGATGAGTCCGCGTGCGGAAGCCGCGCCGTAGTACAGAATGCGATCTGACATCACGGAGTCTTTCGTGATCGTGCACGCCGGCTGGTCGACGGACGAACGAGGAAGTCGCAGACGGCCGGTTCAGGAACGGATGCCATGACGGCCATGGGGGAGAAAACCAGGAGACGAACATGCCTGATGAGTACTACTCATGGGCTGAGAAGAGGTTGCTTCTTCCATGGGCATCGCGCCCTGCGGTATTTCTTCCATCAACTACCGCGCCGTTTGTAGCCGACGTACCGTCTTTTGTTCTGCCGCCGCTTCCTCCGGGCCCGGTGACCGGTGCTCGGCGCCGGCGGCCAGTATTCGCCTCCCTTCAAGTATGGACCTGGCCCTTGAGGATTTACTAGTCGGGTCACCGTGGTTTCTGGTGCGAAAAGATCAGGTCTGCTCCGTGATCGACGGTGTGCGCGCCTTCGGTGGGGTGCCGGCCACGCTTCGGCCAACAGGATTGGCCCGTGGGCTTGTTGGAGTGCCCGACGGCCGCCGTTCCGGCCGCGTGGGCGCCCAGGACGGTCTGGCGAGGGCCGTGGAGCTCCAGGAAGACCCGTACGCGCTCTGCGGAGTTGACGACCCCGAGGGCTTCCACCCTCGTGATCGCCCGGTCGAGCGGGGGAGTAGCGAGCCCCGGACGCAAGCCCCGGGCGGAGGTCGAGAACAAGCCCGGAGAGGCGCTCCGGGGCCACGAGGGCGGACTCGCGGGGCAAGCCGCTCGACGCGACCGGCGTCCGCCACGTCTCCGCCGGGCACGCGAGGGCGACGACGGGGCCGAGGCCGACGAGTGGGGGAGTCCCGCTGGAGATGATCTTCCGGCCCGTGGGGCACCCCGGACGGCCGCGGCGGAGGAGGCCCGCCGGAAGCGGGGCCGGCCCGTGAGCCGGACCGGCGCCGTGATCATGGACGGGATCTTCGGCGGCGACCCGCGGCGGCCGTGGACCCGCGAGGGGCGGTGGACCCGCGGGGAGCGGTGGGCGAGCGAGGGGCGGTGGTCACGCAGACGGAAACAGGTGAGGCACCTAGCGATGTCGCTAGGTGCCTCACCTGCTGTTACGGCTGTCGGGGTGGCGGGATTTGAACCCACGACCTCTTCGTCCCGAACGAAGCGCGCTGCCAAGCTGCGCTACACCCCGATGTCGCTGCTTTGTCCTTCTCGTCGCGGCGACATCGATTACTTTAGCCCACGCGCGCGCTCAGACGAAATCCGGTTTTCGGAGGGCCTCGGCGCAGGTCGGATGCGGTCCGGGCCGACGGTCTCCAGCCCGAGGGCGTGGAAGGCCGTGCCGATCGGGGTCACGGTGCGGAGGCGCTGGTGGGCGGCGGCCGGCGGGGGCCGGCACGGCCGCGGCGTGGGGCGTGATCACGCCCCACGCCGTGAGCGTTCAGGCACGCGCCGTCAGGGTGAGCAGGGTCACCTCGGGCGGGCAGGCGAAGCGGACGGGGGTGTACCGGTTGGTACCGCAGCCCGCCGAGACGTGGAGGTACGAGGTGCGGCCGTCCACCGTGTGCGTGGAGAGGCCCTTCACCCGGTCCGTGTCCAGGTCGCAGTTGGTGACGAGCGCCCCGTAGAAGGGGATGCACAGCTGGCCGCCGTGGGTGTGGCCGGCGAGGATCAGCTCGTACCCGTCGGCCGTGAAGGCGTCGAGCGAGCGCAGGTACGGGGCGTGCACGACGCCCAGGGTGAAGTCGGCCGCCGCGTCGGGGCCGCCGGCCACCTTGTCGTACCGGTCACGCTTGATGTGCGGGTCGTCCAGCCCGGTGAAGGCGAGCTCGGCCTGCGGCAGCTTCAGCCGGCCTCGGGTGTTGGTGAGGTTGACCCAGCCGGCCGCGTCGAAGGCGTCCCGGAGGTCCTCCCACGGGTTGTGGACGGCGCCGACCACCGGCGGGTTGCCGTTGAGGCCGTGGCGGCCCTGCACCTTCTCCAGCAGATAGCGGGCGGGATTGCGCGGCCGGGGTCCGTAGTAGTCGTTGGAGCCGAAGACGTACACGCCGGGGAACTCCATCAGCGGCCCGAGCGCGTCGAGGACCTCCGGCACCGCGTCCGTGTCGGAGAGGTTGTCGCCGGTGTTGACGACGAGGTCCGGGCGGAGCCCGGCGAGGGACTGCAGCCAGGCGCGCTTCTTGCGCTGGCCGCTCACCATGTGGATGTCGGAGACCTGGAGGACCCGCAGGTCGCGCATGCCGCGCGGGAGGACCGGGACCGTCACCCGGCGGAGTCGGAAGGAGCGGGCCTCGATGCCGGCCGCGTAGGCGATTCCGGCCGCCGCCGTCGCCGTGAGGCCTGCCGTGATCTTCAGGGGAATGCCGTACCGTGCGCGCATCCTCCCATCGTCGCAGACCCGCCGACCCTAAATGCGCGGGCGGTACGGGGGGCGCACCTGCGACACTTGGCCCCATGACCACGCTCAAGGCGAAGCTCCAGGACGACCTCAACGCCGCGATCCGGGAGCGCGACGAACTGCGCTCCTCGACCCTGCGGCTGACCATCACCGCGATCACGAAGGAGGAGGTCGCGGGCACGACGAAGCGCGAACTCTCCGACGACGAGGTGCAGAAGGTGATCGCGAAGGAGGCGAAGAAGCGCCGCGAGGCCGCGGACGCCTTCGCCAAGGGCGGTCGCCCCGAGTCCGCCGAGCGCGAGAAGGCCGAGGGCCTCATCCTCGACGCGTACCTGCCGAAGCAGCTCAGCGACGAGGAGCTCGACTCCATCGTCGCGGCGGCCGTCGAGGAGGCGAAGGCGGCGGGCGCCGAGGGGCCGCGCGCCATGGGCGCCGTCATGAAGATCGTGAATCCGAAGGTGGCCGGTCAGGCCGAGGGCGGCCGGGTCGCCGCCGCGGTGAAGAAGCTGCTCGCGGGCTGATCCGCGGAGCGGATACGAGGAGGGGCGCCCCACCTGGTGGTGGGGCGCCCCTCCTCGTATCACCGCGTCAGTGGTTTCCGCCGCGCGGCTTGTTGCGTCCGTCCCCGCCGCCGAGCAGGTCCGTGGGGAACGTGAAGCCGGGGACCGGGTCCGTGCCGCGCGGCTTGTCGCCGGCCGGCTTGCGGGGCTTGTTCGGGCCCTCGTCGCCCCCCTTCTCCTCCTCCTTGGGCTTCTGGGCCCGCGGTACGGAGACGGGGACGAAGCCCGGCGTCTGACCGGCGTCCAGGGCGCCCGTCATCGCGATCTTCCAGATCGGGCCGGGGAGGCAGCCACCGCAGACCTTGTCGTAGTACTCGCCGCCGATGGTGATGTCGTACATCGACTTCTTCTCGCCGACGTCGTCACCGACCCAGACGGCGGTGGACAGGTTCGGGGTGTAGCCGACGAACCAGGCGTCCTTGCGGTCGTTGGTCGTACCGGTCTTGCCCGCGTTGTCGCGGTCGCTGAGACCGGCCTTCGTACCGGTGCCGTCCTCGACGACGCCCTTCAGCATCTGGTTGATGGTGTCGGCGGTCCGGTCGCTCATGGCCCGCGTGCACTTGGTCTGCGGCACGTTCAGCTTGTCGCCGTTGGCGGCCTTGATCGACTCGATGGCGACCGGGGTGCAGTAGATGCCGCGGTTGGCGAAGGTCGCGTAGACGGACGCCATGTCGAGCGGGGTGCTCTCGATGCTGCCGAGGGTGACGGAGGGGCTCTGCTTGATGGGCTTGCCCAGCTCGCGCTCGTAGCCGACGTTCTTCGCCATCGTCAGCGTCTCGCACAGGCCGGCCATCTGCTCCAGCTTGGCGAAGTACGTGTTGATGGACTTGCCGAGGGCGCTCGTCATGTCGAAGACGCCCTTCTCCGTCTTCATCTCGTTGTTGACCTCCCAGTTGGCGTAGCCCGCGGGCTTGCCGTCGCACCGGGTGTAGTCGCTCTCCGGGATGTTGATCTGCGCCGGGGTGTCGAAGCTCTGCGCCGGGCTCAGGCCCTTCTCCAGCGCGGCCGCGGCCGTGATCGGCTTGAAGGTCGAGCCGACCTGGAAGCCGTACGTGGTGCCGCCCATCTTGCTGCCGACGGCGAGGTTGAGCGTCGTCTGGTGCTGCTTCTGGTCCAGGCCGTACGGGCGGGACTGGCCCATCGACAGGATGCGGCCGGTCTTGGGCTGGACCTGCACCACCGAGGCGGCGACCGGGTCGTCCTTGTCGACCTTCGCGACGGCGGCCTCGTTGGCGGCGGCCTGCGCGCGCGGGTCGAGCGTGGTCCGGATGGTGAGGCCACCCAGGTTCCACAGCTTCGTCCGCTCCTCGGCCGTCTTGCCGAAGACCGGGTCGTTGAGGATCGTCTTGCGGACGTAGTCGCAGAAGAAGCCGGCCCCGTCGACGGCGGTGATGCAGCCGTTCCTCGGGGTCTTCACCTTCAGCTTGATCGGCTTGGCCTTGGCGGCGTCCGCCTCGGCCTGGCTGATGTCCTTCACGTCGGCCATCCGCTGGAGGACCGTGTTGCGGCGCTTGGTGGCTTCCTGGATGTCGTTGATGGGGTCGTAGCGGCTCGGCGACTGGACGAGCCCGGCCATCATCGCCGCCTCGCCCAGGTCCAGGTCGGCGGCGGGCTTGGAGAAGTACCGCTGCGAGGCGGCCTCGATGCCGTAGGCCTGCTGCCCGAAGAACGTGATGTTGAGGTAGTTCTCCAGGATCTTCTTCTTGCCCAGCTCCTCCTCGACCTGGATCGCGAACTTCAGCTCGCGGACCTTGCGGCCGATGGTCTGCTGGGTGGCCTGCGCGACCTTCTCGGGGTCGTCACCGGCCTCCTCGACGAAGACGTTCTTCACGTACTGCTGGGTCAGCGTGGACGCGCCCTGCGCGACCCCGCCCGACTGCGCGTTCCGGTTGATGGCGCGCAGCACGCCCTTGAGGTCGATCGCCCCGTGCTCGTAGAAGCGACCGTCCTCGATCGCGACGATCGCCTTCTGCATGTACGGGGAGATCTTGTCCAGCGGCACGACCTTCCGGTCCCGCGAGTACACCGTGGCGATCAGACCGCCCTCGGCGTCCAGGATCGTGGTGCGCTGACTCAGCGGAGGGGTCTTCAGGTTGGAGGGGATCTCGTCGAACCCCTCGACCGTGCCCTTCGCGGCCAGCCCGAGTGCGCCGGCGGCGGGCAGGGCGATGCCCGCCAGCACGGCTCCGGCGAGCACACTGACACCGAGGAACTTGGCGGCCTGCTGGGTCCCGGTCAGACCACCGCCCGAGCGCTTCTTTGCCATGGGGGCAGCCTACGTTCTCATTCGCCGGACACACGTATATGCCTTGGCCTAAGCTGCTCCCAACTGTCACAGCAGTGTGGTCTCGCATCAAGACCCGGGTGTGACATCGGCATGAATTCCCGTGACCCCGAAGCGCGGGAAGCCTCGTGTCCGATTCCGGCTCGTGTGTCATGCGGTGTCCCGAAACGGGCCCGCCGGGGAAGGGCATATCCACGCGGTATGTCCGTTAACACACGCATGTCCTTCGATCACTCCCCTGGGTGATCTGACGCGCACGCATAGTCCGTTCGGACCATTCAAGATTGGGCCCGAAGGGGGTGTTGCGCTGTGTCCACCTTCCGTAACGTCCCAACTGGCAGCGGTGAATATGCCGCTGCCGCCGTGGGGGAGCCTCGATTCGGGAGAGGACGGCGCCGGTATGGGCTGGGTAGCTGACTGGAGTGCGCAGGCGGCCTGCCGCACTACCGATCCGGATGAACTTTTCGTGCAGGGAGCGGCACAGAACAGGGCAAAGGCGGTGTGCACCGGATGCCCGGTGCGGACCGAGTGCCTCGCCGACGCCCTCGACAACCGCGTGGAGTTCGGCGTGTGGGGCGGCATGACGGAGCGCGAGCGCCGCGCCCTGCTGCGCCGGAGGCCGACCGTCACCTCGTGGCGCCGGCTCCTGGAGACCGCGCGCACGGAGTACGAGCGGGGAGCGGGCCTGCTGCCCGTGGCGATCGAGGACGACGCGACGTACGAGGCGTACGCCGCGGTCGGCTAGCGACCGCTCGGCGTTCAGGCAGTCGAGGCTCAGGCCGAGGGCGTCCGCCCCGCCGTGAGCCGGTCACCGATGGCCCGCAGCCCGGCGAGGTCGTGCACATCGCCGGGCAGGGCGGCCACTTCGGTCACCGCCACCTCCGGGTGGAGCGCGGTGAAGCGGTCGCGCGTGCGCTGCTCGCGGGCGAGCACCCGCATGCGCTCTGCGTGCAGGTGCAGAAGTCCTGCGGTGAGATGGCGTACGTCCACCTCTGTTTCCTGTGCCGGTTCGGCTGTGGGGGCAGCCTCGGGTACGGGATGTGCGGCGGCGGTGGCGAGATCGTTCGGCTCGGGCTGGGTCTCGGGCCCGGGTGTGGTGGCCGGGGAGCCACGCAGTCCAGCCTTCCCGCCCCCCTGATCCACAATGCGCCCCTCGTCAAGATTTTCCGCGGCGGCCCGCGCCCGCTCGGCCGACAGCCGGGCGGCGCCGCTGCCGTGGACGCGGTTGAGGACGAGGCCGGCCAGCGGCATCTGCTCGGCGGCCAGCCGCTCCACGAAGTACGCCGCCTCGCGCAGCGCGTCCCGCTCCGGCGTGGCGACCACGAGGAAGGCCGTGCCCGGCGCCTGGAGCAGCTTGTACGTGGCGTCCGCGCGGGTCCGGAAACCGCCGAACATCGTGTCCATCGCCGCCACGAACGTCTGGACGTCCTTGAGGAACTGACCCCCCAGCAGCTTCCCCAGGGTCCCCGTCATCATCGACATGCCGACGTTGAGGAACTTCATCCCGGCCCGGCCGCCGACCTTCGCCGGGGCCATGAGCAGCTTGATGAACTTCCCGTCGAGGAAGGACCCGAGCCGCTTCGGCGCGTCGAGGAAGTCCAGCGCGGACCGGGACGGCGGGGTGTCGACGACGATCAGGTCCCACTCGTCGCGGGCCCGGAGCTGGCCGAGCTTCTCCATCGCCATGTACTCCTGTGTGCCGGCGAATCCGGCCGACAGGGACTGGTAGAAGGGGTTCTCCAGGATCGCCCGCGCGCGCTCGGGGTCGGCGTGCGCCTCGACGATCTCGTCGAAGGTCCGCTTCATGTCGAGCATCATGGCGTGCAGTTCGCCGCCGTCGGACCCCTTGATCCCGTCGACCTTGCGGGGCGTGTTGTCGAGGGAGTCGATGCCCATGGACTGGGCGAGCCGGCGCGCCGGGTCGATGGTGAGGACCACGACCCTCCGGCCGCGCTCCGCCGCCCGCACGCCGAGGGCCGCCGCCGTGGTCGTCTTGCCGACCCCGCCCGCCCCGCAGCAGACGATGATCCGGGTCCCCCGGTCGTCGAGGAGCGGATCGAGCTCCAGGAGGGGCGCCTGATCGAGCCCGGCGGCACCGTCGGGCCCGGCGGGGTCGCCGGTGCCGCTCGCGGCCCCGGCCCCGGCCGTTCCGGGGGCCGTCGTGGCGTCCGCTTCCTCCGTCACGCGCCCACCCCTTGCTTCCGCAGTTCCTTCGCCAGCCGGTAGAGCCCGGCGATGTCCGCCCCGTCCCCGAGGAAGGGCAGTTCGTACGAGGGGACGCCGACGCCGTCCAGGACGGCGCGCTGCGTCCGTTCCAGCTCCACCCGCCGCGCGTGCTCGGCCGCCTGGTCGAGGAGCGGCTCGACCAGCCGCGTGCCGCCCGTGACGCCGACGGACGCCAGGGTGCGCGCGATCGCGTCCCGGTGGTCCCCCGAAGCGGCCCGCACGGCCTCCTCGTCGAGGACGTGCGGGCGGACCATGTTCACCACGACCCGGCCAACCGGCAGGTCGGCGGCCCTCAGCTCCGCGATGCCGTCCGCGGTCTCCTGGACCGGCATCTCCTCCAGGAGCGTCACCAGGTGCACCGCCGTCTCGGGCGACTTCAGGACCCGCATGACGGCCTGCGCCTGGTTGTGTATCGGGCCGATCCTGGCCAGGCCCGCGACCTCGTCGTTCACGTTGAGGAAGCGGGTGATGCGGCCGGTGGGCGGCGCGTCCATGACCACGTGGTCGTAGGCGGGACGGCCGTCCTTCTCGCGCCGCCGGACCGCCTCGCACGCCTTGCCGGTCAGGAGCACGTCCCGGACGCCCGGCGCTATCGTCGTCGCGAAGTCGATCGCGCCGAGCTTCTTCAGGGCCCGTCCCGCCCCGCCCAGCTTGTAGAACATCTGGAGGTAGTCGAGGAGCGCGCGCTCGGCGTCGATCGCCAGCGCGTACACCTCGCCGCCGCCGGGGGCGACGGCGATCTTGCGCTCCTCGTACGGAAGGGCTTCCGTCTCGAAGAGCTGTGCGATGCCCTGCCTGCCTTCGACCTCGACGAGGAGGGTCCGCTTCCCCTCCGTCGCGAGGGCGAGGGCGAGGGCGGCGGCGACCGTCGTCTTACCGGTACCGCCCTTGCCGCTGACGACCTGGAGCCTGCTCACGCTGTCGAGCCTAACCACTGGCGGCCGCCCGCAATCAGCAGGCCGCCCCGGAGAAGCTCCCTAGGGGGAGCTTCGGGGGCCACCTCGGCGGACGGCCCCGCCACAGCGGATACAGTCGGCCCCATGACCAAGTGGGAGTACGTCACGGTGCCGCTTCTGGTGCACGCGACCAAGCAGATTCTGGACACCTGGGGCGAGGACGGCTGGGAGCTCGTCCAGGTCGTGCCCGGGCCGAACAACCCCGAGCAGCTCGTGGCCTACCTGAAGCGGGCCAAGTCGTGAGCGGGGCCGTCGAGGCGCGGATCGCCGAGCTCGGCCTGACCCTGCCCGAGGTCGTGCCGCCGATCGCCTCCTACCAGCCGGCCGTGCAGTCCGGCGTGTACGTCTACACCTCGGGCCAGCTCCCGATGGTGGCGGGCAAGCTTCCGGTGACCGGCAAGGTCGGCGCCGAGGTCACGCCGGAGGAGGCCAAGGAGCTCGCCGCCACCTGCGCGCTCAACGCGCTCGCGGCCGTGAAGTCGGTCGCCGGTGACCTCGACCGCATCAAGCGCGTCGTGAAGGTCGTCGGCTTCGTCGCCTCGGCCGCCGACTTCACCGGTCAGCCCGCCGTCATCAACGGCGCCAGCGAGCTGCTCGGCGAGATCCTCGGCGAGAAGGGCGTGCACGCGCGCAGCGCCGTCGGCGTGGCCGTGCTGCCGCTCGACGCGCCGGTCGAGGTCGAGGTCCAGGTCGAGCTCGTCGAGGCCTGACCGCCGATCCGTACGGCTCGACGAGAGCCCGTATCGACTCCGTACGACAGGGAGCCGGTTTTCCACAGCCCGGGAAACCGGCTCTCGTGCATTCCGATGCTTGCGCATAGCATCCGGCCATGTCGAATGGTCAGTCGAAGCAGTCGAACGGTCAGTGGTACCCGGCGGAATGGCCCGACCGCATCCGCGCCCTCGCCGCCGGTGAGCTCACCCCCGTGACGCCCCGGCGCGCCGCCACGGTCCTGCTCCTGCGGGACGGGGCCGCCGGGCCCGACGTCCACATGCTGCGCCGCCGTACCTCGATGGCCTTCGCCGGCGGTGCGTACGCCTATCCGGGCGGCGGCGTCGACCCGCGCGACGAGCACCCGGTGCGCTGGGCGGGCCCGTCCCTGGAGACGTGGGCGGCCCGGCTCGGCCTCGACGATCCGGCGCAGGCCCAAGCCGTGGTCTGTGCCGCCGTGCGCGAGACGTTCGAGGAGGCGGGCGTGCTGCTCGCCGGGGAGACCGAGGACGGCGTCGTCGGCGACACGACCGGCGAGGGGTGGGAGCGGGACCGGCAGGCGCTCGTCGCCCGGGAGCTGTCCTTCGCCGACTTCCTGGACCGGCGCGGGCTCGTCCTGCGCTCGGACCTGCTGGGCGCGTGGGCCCGCTGGATCACCCCGGAGTTCGAGCAGCGCCGGTACGACACCTGGTTCTTCGTGGCGGCGCTCCCGCCCGGGCAGCGCACCCGGGACGTGTCGGGGGAGGCGGACCGCACGGTCTGGATCCGCCCGGCGGAGGCCGCGGCCGGCTACGACCGGGGCGAGCTGACGATGATGCCGCCGACGATCTCGACCCTGCGCACCCTGGAGCCGTACGGGACGGCCGCCGAGGTGCTGGTGGCGGCGGAGGCGCAGGACATGGCACCCGTCCTCGCGCAGGCGCGCCTGGAGGGCGACGAGCTGGTCCTCAGCTGGCCGGGGCACGAGGAGTTCACCAAGGTCATCCCCACCGGGGGCGAGCGATGAGCGACGCCGCCGCCCTGCCCGGCCAGCCGCGCGGACTGGTGGCCTCCGGGCCCGCGACCGCCCGCGCCGTGAACGTCCTGGCGCCGAACCCGTCCGCGATGACCCTCGACGGCACCAACACCTGGCTGCTCTCCGAGCCGGGCTCGGACCTCGCCGTCGTGGTCGACCCGGGGCCGCTCGACGAGGGCCATCTGCGGCATGTGATCGACACGGCCGAGAAGCTCGGCAAGCGGGTCGCGCTGACCCTGCTGACCCACGGCCACCCGGACCACGCGGAGGGCGCCGGCCGGTTCGCGGAGCTGACCGGGACGGCCGTGCGGGCCCTCGACCCGGCGCTGCGGCTGGGCGACGAGGGGCTCGGCGCGGGGGACGTGGTGACGGTCGGCGGTCTGGAGCTGCGGGTCGTCCCGACGCCCGGGCACACCTCGGACTCGCTCTCCTTCCACCTGCCGGCCGACCGGGCGGTGCTGACGGGCGACACGATCCTGGGGCGCGGGACGACGATGGTCGCGCACCCGGACGGGCGGCTCGGGGACTACCTGGACTCGCTGCGGCGGCTGCGTTCGCTGACCGTCGACGACGGGGTGCACACGGTCCTGCCGGGGCACGGGCCGGTCCTGGAGGACGCGCAGGGGGCCGTGGAGTTCTATCTCGCGCACCGGGCGAGCCGGCTCGCCCAGGTGGAGACGGCGGTCGAGGCGGGGCACCGGACGGCGGCGGAGGTCGTCGCCCACGTGTACGCGGACGTGGACCGCTCGCTGTGGCCGGCGGCCGAGCTGTCCGTACGGGCACAGCTGGAGTACCTGAGGGAGCGGGGCCTGATCTAGGGGGCTTGGCACCGCTCACGCGGCTCCGGGGGGTGCGGGACCCCCCCTCCGGAGCTGTCGTCACGATCCTGTCCCGAGGCGGCCCCCGGCCTTTTGGCGCTCCTGACCCGTGTTTTACGCTCCGCTTACTTCTGGTCGTAGCTTTCGGGGGGAACGCCCGTGTTCGTCATCGCCATCCTGCTGGTCATAGCCGCAGTGGTGCTCTATTTCGTCGGCCGCGCCAATGACTCCACGGGGCTGAAGTTCGGCGCCCTCGGTGCCGTCCTGGCCGGCCTCTTCTCGCTGATCGTGAGCATGACGTACGTGATCAGCGCGTACGAGGTCGGTGTGCCGGTCGCCTTCGGCAAGGTGGGGTCGCCCATGACCTCGGGCATGCACATCAAGTCGCCGTTCACCGACGTCACGACCTTCTCCACCCGCCCGGTCGACCTCAACCTCTCCGACAAGGACGTGGTCGAGGTCCGCTCCTCGCAGGGCGGCGTCATGTACGCCGAGGTCACGGTGAAGTGGTCGGTCGACCAGGCCAAGGCCGTCGAGCTGTACAAGCTCGCGGGCAGCGAGGACGCCATCCAGCAGCGGCTCGTCTACCCGGACAGCCGTGAGATCGTCCGCAACGTCTTCGCGCACTACACGAGCGAGCAGGGTTACGCCTCCGAGCGCGAGAAGATCAACGCCGAGATCGGCCGCCTGATCAAGGAGCGCCTCGCACCGCGCGGCATCGACGTGACCACGGTCAACCTGCGCAACGTGAAGCCGTCGGACTCCCTCCAGGCCCAGATCGACCGCAAGATCCAGCAGCAGCAGGCCACCGAGCGGGCCACGGAGGCCTCCCGTACCGCCAAGGCCGAGGCCGACCGGCGCCGCATCGAGGCGGAGGGCATCGCCCGAGCCAACAAGATCCTCAACGACTCGCTGACGGACAAGGTCCTGATGAACCAGTGCATCGACGCGTACAAGGAGGCCGCGGCGAAGAACCCGGTCTACGCGGTGCCCTGCGGCAACGGCGGCTCCGCCCCGGTGATCGTGGACGGCTCGAAGCGCTGACCTCCGGGCCCGGGGGAGAGGGCCGACCCCGGGACCCATGGGAAAGGCCGCCCCGGTCGTCCGACCGGGGCGGCCTTTCCGCACGTACGGGACGCGTACGGAGGTGCTTACCGCGAGCGCTTCGCGAGGCGCTCCACGTCCAGCAGGATCACGGCGCGGGCCTCCAGGCGCAGCCAGCCGCGCTGGGCGAAGTCGGCGAGCGCCTTGTTGACCGTCTCGCGGGAGGCGCCGACCAGCTGGGCCAGCTCCTCCTGGGTGAGGTCGTGGACGACGTGGATGCCCTCCTCCGACTGCACGCCGAAGCGGCGCGACAGGTCGAGGAGCGCGCGGGCGACACGGCCCGGGACGTCGGAGAAGACCAGGTCGGACATCTGGTCGTTGGTCTTGCGCAGTCGGCGGGCGACGGCGCGCAGCAGCGCGGTGGCCACCTCGGGGCGGGCGTTCAGCCAGGGCTGGAGGTCGCCGTGGCCCAGGCCGAGCAGCTTGACCTCGGTCAGCGCGGTCGCCGTGGCGGTGCGCGGGCCCGGGTCGAAGAGGGACAGCTCGCCGATGAGCTCGCCGGGGCCGAGGACGGCCAGCATGTTCTCGCGGCCGTCGGGGGAGGTGCGGTGCAGCTTCACCTTGCCCTCGGTCACCACGTACAGGCGGTCGCCGGGGTCGCCCTCGTGGAAGAGCGCGTCGCCACGGGCGAGCGTCGCCTCACTCATCGAGGCGCGCAGCTCGGCAGCCTGCTCGTCATCGAGCGCCGCGAAGAGCGGGGCGCGCCGCAGAACGTCGTCCACGAGTTCTCTCCATACTGTCGACCTGCTCAAAGGACCTTGGTCCCATGATGCCGGACGCACAAAACAGTGCGATCAATCACAACAAGTTTGACGTACCGTGCCGCCCATCCGTACGTCAGGGGCCCGATTGGCCTCCGATCGGCCGTGCCCGGGGCGGATGTCGGCGGCGGCGCCTAGGCTGGCCGGGTGTCCAACTCGCCGGTGAGAGCGCAGGCCAAGGGGGCTGAAAGAGTGTCGGCCGAAGGTAATTCCGCTGTGGGCGAACACGGCGTGTCGAAACGGGCGAAAGGTGCGAAAGGGAAGCCTGTGGCGGCTGCCGGGACCCCCGCCCGCGCCAAGGCCGCCGACCCCGTGAAGCCCGCCGGTCCCGCGAGGTCCGCCAAGCCCGAGTCGCGGCTCGCGATGGTCCGCCGGGCGCGCCGGATCAACCGCGAACTGGCCGAGGTCTACCCGTACGCCCACCCGGAGCTCGACTTCCGCAACCCCTTCGAGCTGCTCGTCGCCACGGTCCTCTCGGCCCAGACCAACGACCTGCGGGTCAACCAGACCACCCCCGCCCTCTTCGCGAAGTACCCCACGCCCGAGGACCTCGCGGCGGCCGTGCCCGAGGAGGTCGAGGAGCTGATCCGGCCCACCGGCTTCTTCCGCGCCAAGACCAAGTCGATCATGGGCCTCGCCGCCGCCCTCAGGGACGACTTCGGCGGAGAGGTCCCCGGCCGCCTGGAGGACCTCGTCAAGCTCCCCGGCGTCGGCCGCAAGACCGCCTTCGTCGTCCTCGGCAACGCCTTCGGGGTCCCCGGCATCACCGTCGACACCCACTTCATCCGCCTCACCCGGCGCTGGCGGTGGACCGAGTCCGACGACCCGGTGAAGATCGAGGCCGAGGTCGCCACGATCTTCCCCAGGAGCGAGTGGACGATGCTCTCCCACCGGGTGATCTTCCACGGCCGCCGGATCTGCCACGCCCGCAAGCCCGCCTGCGGCGCCTGCCCGATCGCCCACCTCTGCCCCTCGTACGGAGAGGGCGAGACCGACCCCGAGAAGGCGAGGAAGCTGCTCAAGTACGAGATGGGCGGCTTCCCCGGCCAGCGGCTGAACCCGCCCCCCGACTACCCCGGCATCCCGGCGCCCCCGCTCGGCGGCGGCGCCTGAACCCGCCCCCGGGAGCCCCGGGCGCGTTCCCCCGCCCCGGGAGGCCGGGGCGGGGGAACGCCGGGAACGAACCCGTCCACCGATCGCGTTGTGAACCACGGGGGTGCCTATGACGCGCACTGACGAAGAGATCCACGGACCCGGCACGGCCGGGCTGCTCAGCCGGGACGGGCTGCCCGACTGGCTCGATCCGGTCGACCGGGCCGCCCGCACGATCCGGCCCGAGCAGCTGAGCCGGTTCCTGCCGCCCGAAAGCGGCGCCGGCCGCCAGTCCGCCGTCCTCGTCCTCTTCGGCGAGGGCGAGCGCGGACCCGAGCTGCTGCTCATGGAGCGCTCCGGCAGCCTCCGCTCGCACGCCGGACAGCCCTCCTTCCCCGGCGGCGCCCTCGACCCCGAGGACGGCGACCCGGCGGACGGCGGCCTGCTGCGCGCCGCCCTGCGCGAGGCCCAGGAGGAGACGGGCCTCGACCCGGCGGGCGTCCAGCTCTTCGGCGTCCTGCCCCGGCTCTACATCCCGGTCAGCGGCTTCGTCGTCACCCCCGTCCTCGGCTGGTGGCGCGACCCCAGCCCGGTCGGCGTCGTGGACCCCGGAGAGACCGCCCGCGTCTTCACCGTCCCCGTGGCGGATCTCACGGACCCCGCGAACCGTGCGACCACCGTGCACCCGAGCGGCCACAAGGGCCCCGGATTCCTCGTCGCATCCGCTCTGGTCTGGGGTTTCACGGCCGGCGTCATCGACCGGCTGCTGCACTACGCCGGCTGGGAGCGCCCCTGGGACCGGTCCAGACAGGTCCCGCTCGACTGGCGCTCATGACAGGCTGACCTCCGGGCGGACCGGTCCAGTGCCGACCGACCCCGGGCGACCGGAAACGAATCTGCGAGGCTATTGACGGTGAACGTGCTGGACATCTTGTTGCTGCTCGCCGCCGTGTGGTTCGCGATCATCGGTTACCGCCAGGGATTCGTCGTCGGCATCCTCTCGGTCATCGGCTTCCTCGGCGGCGGTCTCGTCGCCGTCCTGCTGCTCCCGATCCTCTGGGACCAGCTGACCGACCACAGCGAGGTCTCCACGACGGCCACGGTCGTCTTCGTGATGGTGGTCATCGTCTGCGCCTCCGTCGGCCAGGCCTTCACCACCCACCTCGGCAACAAGCTGCGCCGCCACATCACCTGGTCGCCGGCCCGCGCCCTGGACGCCACCGGCGGCGCCCTGGTCAACGTCGTCGCGATGCTGCTCGTGGCCTGGCTGATCGGCTCCGCCCTCGCCCGCACCTCGCTGCCCACCCTGGGCAAGGAGGTGCGGAACTCCAAGGTGCTGCTCGGCGTGGAGCAGGTGATGCCGGATCAGGCCTCGGGCTGGTTCGACGACTTCAGCTCCACCCTGGCCCGCAGCGGCTTCCCCCAGGTCTTCAGCCCCTTCGCGAACGAGCCGATCACCCCGGTCACCCCGCCCGACCCGGCGCTCGCCCACAGCCCCGTCGCCGCCCGCGCGCAGCGCTCCATCGTGAAGGTCGTCGGCACCGCGCAGAGCTGCGGCAAGGTCCTGGAGGGCACCGGATTCGTCTTCGCCGACCGCCGCGTCATGACCAACGCCCACGTCGTCGGCGGCGTCGACGAGCCGACCGTCCAGATAGGCGGCGAGGGCAAGCTCTACGACGCCAAGGTCGTGCTCTACGACTGGCGGCGCGACATCGCCGTCCTGGACGTGCCGGGCCTCAGGTCCACGCCCCTGGCCTTCACCGACGAGGACGCCCGCAGCGGCGACGACGCGATCGTCGCCGGCTTCCCGGAGAACGGCTCGTACGACGTGCGGTCGGCCCGTGTGCGGGGCCGCATCAGCGCCAAGGGTCCCGACATCTACCACCGCGACGAGGTGCGCAGGGACGTGTACTCGCTGTACGCGACGGTCCGCCAGGGCAACTCCGGCGGCCCGCTCCTCACCGAGGACGGCGAGGTGTACGGCGTGATCTTCGCCCGCTCGCTCGACGACGCGAACACGGGATACGCCCTGACGGTCGACGAGATCCGCGAGGACATCGAGCGGGGCCGGACCGCCGACCAGCAGGTCGACACCCAGGCCTGCGCCCTCTGAGGCGGGACCGAAGGGGCTTACGGGGTGTTTCTGGGGTGCCGCAGCCGGGCCGAGACCCAACGGGCCCGGCGGCGCAGGATGCGCGAGATCCCCACCCCTGGTACCTCGTGGCCCACGTCCGCCGGGCCACCCCTCTCCCGGGAGCCCGGCCCCGTGGCCGAGCGACGGTCGCGTGCTGTCGTGTCACCGTAGTCGTGCGTCCAGCCCATACTTCGACGTCTGCCCGGGGGCCAAGGTCGGTAACCGCCCAGGGGCCCGCCAATTGGAGTATGCGCGGGGCACATGGCCGTTCGACGGACGCCTGTGCGCAGGCCGGGGTGACGGGTGTTCAGCGATCGGGCTCGGGGTCCTTCAGCCAGTTGACGAGCTCCGTGGTGAAGGCCACCGGGTCCTCCTCGTGCGGGAAGTGCCCGAGGCCGTCGAAGAGCCGCCAGCGGTACGGCGCCTCCACGTACTCCCCGGACCCCGCCGCGCTGCGGGTCCGCATCACCGGGTCCAGGGAGCCGTGCAGATGGAGCGTCGGCACCCGGACCGGCCGCTTCATGCGCCGGTTGAACTGGATGCCGTCCGGGCGGGCCAGCGACCGCACCATCCACCGGTACGGCTCGATCGAGCAGTGCGCCGTCGACGGGACGCACATCGCCCGCCGGTACACCTCGACGGCCTCCTCGTCGACCGGCTTCGGACCCGACCAGTCCCGGATCAGCTCGCCCACCAGCGCGCCGTCGTCCGCGACGAGCTGACGCTCCGGCAGCCACGGCCGCTGGAAGCCCCAGATGTGCGAACCGGCCCGCGACTGGGCGAAGTCGGAGAGCATCGCCGAGCGCCAGCGGCGCGGGTGAGGCATCGAGGAGACGGCGAGCCGGCGCACCAGCTTCGGCCGCATGACGGCCGCCGTCCAGGCGAGGTAGCCGCCCAGGTCGTGCCCGACGAGCGCCGCGTCCGGCTCGCCCAGGGAGCGGACGACGCCGGTGATGTCGAGGGCCAGGTTGGCGGGGTCGTAACCCCGTGGCGTGCGGTCGCTGCCGCCCACGCCGCGCAGGTCCATCGCGACCGCCCGGAACCCGGCCTCGGCGAGGGCGGTCAGCTGGTGGCGCCAGGTCCACCAGAACTGCGGGAAGCCGTGCAGGAGCAGCACCAGCGGGCCGTCGCCCATCTCGGCGATGTGGAAGCGGGCGCCGTTGGCGGCGACGTCGCGGTGCGTCCACGGCCCGTCGAGCCGTACGGGCCCGCCGTTGCCGCCGGTGCTCTCGGGAAGGGTCATACGGACGAGCGTGCCACAACGGAGGCCTTGTCCAGTGCCGGGCGCGGCTCCGGACGGGGGTGCGGCTTCGCGTTCTGCATGATCGCCGCCGTCTTCTTGGCGGAGGCGATGGACTTCTCCGGCGGCTTGACCTTCTTGAACTTGGCGTACGCGATCAGCCCGAGCAGCGCCGCGACCAGCACGTTGAAGGCGAAGGACAGCAGGAAGCACCAGACGAGGTTCCAGCCCCCGTTGCCGTTGTGGCCGCCGGTCCAGGTGTTGATGGCGTACGCGAGCGCGAAGCTCAGCATCGGCAGCGAGAAGAGCAGCACCACGGCGGCCGCGATGCCCGCCGCGCTGCCGATCGCGCCGCGCTTGACGTCCTGTCGGATCTCGGCCTTGGCCAGGGCGATCTCGTCGTGCACCAGCGCGGACATCTCGGCGGTCGCCGAGGCGACCAGCTGACCGAGGCTGCGCTCGGTGCCGTCGAACGGGTCGCTCATCGCTGCTCCCTCTCCTTGTGTCTACGGTCCGACTCAGATCATGCCGGACGGTCGGCGCCGTCGCGCGGTGCCCCCGCCAGTTGGGCGCGCTCCCGGTGTTCCGCCGCCTTCCGCTCGTGGATCTCGGCCATCCTCAGGTGGTACTCGGGGTCGTCCTGCTCGTAGATGTCGGGGATGCCGTCCTCGTCGTCGTCGCGCTCCTCGTCGGCGCAGAGCGCCCGGTACTTCCGGACCCTCAGCTTCAGCAGGACGGAGGCGAGGACGGCCGCGACGAGCGAGCCGGTCAGGACGGCGGCCTTCACCTCCTCGGTGAGGGCGGCGTCCCCGGCGAAGGCGAGTTCGCCGATGAGGAGCGAGACGGTGAAGCCGATCCCGGCGAGGGTGGCGACGGCGAACACGTCGGGCCAGGCCAGGTCAGGGTTGAGCTCCGCCCGGGTGAAGCGGGCGGCGAGCCAGGTGCCGCCGAAGATGCCGATCGCCTTGCCCACGACGAGACCGAGGACCACGCCGAGGGTGACCGGCTGGGTGAAGACCTCGCGGATCGCGCCGCCGGAGACGCTCACCCCGGCGGAGAAGAGCGCGAAGAGGGGCACGGCGAGCCCGGCCGAGAGCGGCCGGACCAGGTGCTCGATGTGCTCGCCGGGGGAGTGCTCCTCGCCTTCCCGGGTGGTGCAGCGGAGCATCAGGCCCATGGCGACGCCCGCGATCGTGGCGTGGACGCCGCTGTTGTACATCAGGCCCCAGACGACCAGGGCCAGCGGCACGTACACGTACCAGCCGCGGACGCCCTTGCGGAGCAGCAGCCAGAAGACGACGAGCCCGGCGACGGCGCCGCCGAGCGCGGCGAAGTTCAGGTCGCTGGTGAAGAAGATCGCGATGATCAGGATCGCGAACAGGTCGTCGACGACGGCGAGGGTGAGCAGGAAGGCGCGCAGCGCGGACGGCAGCGAGGTGCCGATCACGGCGAGGACGGCGAGCGCGAAGGCGATGTCGGTGGCGGTGGGCACGGCCCAGCCGTCCAGGGAGCCGTCGCCGAGGGTGTTGACCAGGATGTAGACGAGGGCGGGGGCCGCCATGCCGCAGAGCGCGGCGACGACGGGGAGCATCGCGGCCTTGGGGTCGCGCAGCTCGCCCGCGACGAGCTCGCGCTTGAGCTCGATGCCCGCGACGAAGAAGAAGACCGCGAGGAGGCCGTCGGCGGCCCAGTGCTGGATCGACAGGTCGAGGCCGAGGGCGGCGGGGCCCATGTGGAAGTCCCGGACGGCCTCGTAACTGCCGCCGGACGTGTTCGCCCAGACGAGGGCGGCGACGGCGGCGAGGAGCAGCAGGACGCCGCCGACGGTCTCGGTGCGCAGGGCGTCGGCGATGTACCGCCGCTCGGGCAGCGAGAGGCGGCCGAGGAACTTGCGGTCGTTGGACACGGACACGTGGGGGACCTCCGTCGGGCAGGCAGGGCGAAGCACATGCCGACCAGACTTCCCGGCTCACCTGGGTCTTTCTGTCGCGTTCCTGACGCGGTCCTTACTTTACCTAACGAGCCCGGGGTGTGTCCGGCGAGGTTCACTTTAGGGAGATATGAGGATTTCGTCCCGTCGGGTGCGGGGTGCGGGGTGCGTCGGGTGCGGGGTGCGGTCGGGGGCCCGCGGGGGTGCGGGCACGCGAACGCCCGTCCCGAGCGGTTCGGGACGGGCGTTCGCGCCGTACGGGCGAGCCGGCGCTCAGTCCTCGCTGGACGTGGTCGGCAGCTGGTTCTGGATGAGCGACATGACGGAGGAGTCGGTCAGGGTGGTGACGTCGCCCAGCTCGCGGTTCTCCGCGACGTCGCGCAGCAGACGGCGCATGATCTTGCCCGAACGGGTCTTCGGCAGCTCCGCCACCGGCAGGATCCGCTTCGGCTTGGCGATCGGGCCGAGGGTCGCGCCCACGTGGTTGCGCAGCTCGGCGACCAGGTTCTCGCCCGCGTCAGCGGACGATGCCACCGTCTCGCTCGCGGTGCCGCGCAGGATGACGAAGGCGACGATCGCCTGACCGGTCGTCTCGTCCGCGGCGCCGACGACGGCCGCCTCGGCGACGGACGGGTGCGAGACGAGGGCCGACTCGACCTCGGTCGTCGAGATGTTGTGACCCGAGACGAGCATGACGTCGTCGACCCGGCCGAGCAGCCAGATGTCGCCGTCCTCGTCCTTCTTGGCGCCGTCACCGGCGAAGTACTTGCCCTCGAAGCGGGACCAGTACGTGTCGATGTAGCGCTGGTCGTCGCCCCAGATGGTGCGGAGCATCGACGGCCACGGCTCGGTGAGGACCAGGTAACCGCCGCCGCCGTTCGGGACCTCGTTCGCCTCGTCGTCCACAACGGTGGCGTAGATGCCCGGCAGCGGGCGCTGGGCGGAGCCCGGCTTGGTCTCCGTGACGCCCGGCAGCGGCGAGATCATCATCGCCCCGGTCTCGGTCTGCCACCAGGTGTCCACGATCGGGGTCCTGTTCGCGCCGATGTGCTCGCGGTACCAGACCCAGGCCTCGGGGTTGATCGGCTCGCCGACGGAGCCGAGCACGCGGAGGCTGGACAGGTCGAACTTCGCGGGGATGTCGTCTCCCCACTTCATGAACGTGCGGATCGCGGTGGGCGCCGTGTAGAGGATCGTGACGCCGTACTTCTGCACGATCTCCCAGAACCGCCCCTGGTGCGGGGTGTCCGGGGTGCCCTCGTACATGACCTGCGTCGCGCCGTTGGCGAGCGGGCCGTAGACGATGTACGAGTGCCCGGTGACCCAGCCGATGTCGGCGGTGCACCAGTAGACGTCGCTCTCCGGCTTGAGGTCGAAGACGGCGTGGTGGGTGTAGGCGGCCTGGGTGAGGTAGCCGCCGGAGGTGTGCAGGATGCCCTTCGGCTTCCCCGTGGTGCCCGAGGTGTACAGGATGAAGAGCGGGTGCTCCGCCGGGAAGGCCTCCGGGGTGTGCTCGGCGGACTGGCGGGCGACGATGTCGTCCCACCAGACGTCCCGGCCCTCGGTGAAGGCGGTGTCCTGGCCCGTACGGCGGACCACGAGGACGTGCTCGACCTGCGGGCACTTGGCGACGGCCTCGTCGATGGCCGGCTTGAGGGCGCTCGGCTTGCCGCGGCGGTAGCCGCCGTCGGCGGTGACGACCAGCTTGGCGTCGGCGTCCTGGATGCGGGAGGCGACGGCGTCGGCCGAGAAGCCGCCGAAGACCACCGAGTGGGCGGCGCCGACCCGGGCGCAGGCCAGCATCGTGATGGCCGCCTCGGGGATCATCGGCAGGTAGACGGCGACCCGGTCGCCCTTGCGGACGCCCAGCTCGATCAGGGCGTTGGCGGCCTTGGAGACCTCGTCCTTGAGCTCGGCGTAGGTGATCGCGCGGCTGTCGCCGGGCTCGCCCTCGAAGTGGATGGCGACCCGGTCGCCGTGGCCGGCCTCGACGTGCCGGTCGACGCAGTTGTACGCCACGTTCAGCTCGCCGTCCGCGAACCACTTGGCGAAGGGCGGGTTCGACCAGTCGAGGGTCTCGGTCGGCTCGGTGGCCCAGCTGAGCCGCCTGGCCTGCTCGGCCCAGAAGCCCAGCCTGTCCGCCTTGGCCTGCTCGTACGCCTCCGCCGTCACATTGGCGTCCGCGGCCAGCTCGGTGGGCGGCGCGAACCGCCGCTCTTCCTTGAGCAGGTTGGCCAAGGATTCGTTGCTCACGACATCTCCCTTTCCCAGGGCGTCCTCTGTGCGTATGTGTCCCGCGTCATAGCTCACCAGTCAGATGCCCGGGTGACAAGAGCATCCAGGAAATTGGTTTAGACCTGTGAGCGGCATGACGCGCGGTGGCCCCTTCTTCCCGAGCGGTGGGAGAAGGGGCCACACAGTCTCACGGCCGAGAGGACCGGAAGGTTCAGGACGCGCGCCACCGGTGTCGTGGTCGCCGGTGGCGCGGGCGCCGGGTTCAGGACGCGCGCGCCGCCTCCAGGTGGTCCGTGGGCATGTCCCGGGTCACCGCTCCGAGGGAATCCATCGGCATCACCCGCGTGAAGACGTCGTCGTAGCCGTGCACCCCGTCCGCCCCGGAGAGCAGGTACGCCTGGGCCTCGCCCACGTGGAAGTACACCCCGTGCAGCGTGAGCGTCCCCTCGGCCAGCCGGCGCGCGACCGGCTCGTACGCCCGCAGGTGCTCCAGCTGCTGGACCACGTTGGTCAGACAGAGCTGCTCGACCGCGTCGGCCGGGAGGCGCCCGGAGATCCGGGCCCAGGCGTGCCGCCGGCTCGCCATCCGCTCCAGACTGGGCCGGCCGTGGCGCAGCCAGCGGCGGAGCGGGGTCGGCGGGTCGTCCGGGCTGCCGCCCAGCAGGGCCTGCATCGCGCCGCAGCCGGAGTGGCCGCAGACGGTGATCGACTCCACCCGCAGCACCTCCACCGCGTACTCGATCGCCGCCGCCACGGAGTCGTCCCCGCTCTCCTCGCCGGGGAGCGGGACGAGATTGCCCACGTTGCGCACGGTGAAGAGGTCGCCCGGGCCGCTGGAGGTGATCATGCTGGTGACGAGGCGGGAGTCGGAGCAGGTCAGGAAGAGCTGCGAGGGCCGCTGCCCCTCCCGGGCGAGCCGCGCGAGCTCGTCCCGCACCAGCGGGGCGGTGTTCCGCTGGAACTTGCCGATGCCGCTCGCGAGGTGCAGCCCCGTCGTCGGTCTGGTCTCGGTCGGCTCCTCCCCGCACTGGTGGTTGTGCCAGGGCGTCCAGGGGCGGCAGCAGGGGTGCGAGGCGGAGTCGGTGACGGGCGCGGGCTCGGCGATCCGGGCACCGGACGGCCCGGTGGTCTCGACCGTCCCGCCGTGGGCGAGGTGCCCGGCGGTCCAGTCGCTCAGCGCCTCGTAGGCGGCGTGGTCCATGAAGGAGCCGTCGAGCTCGACCACCACGTCGGAGCCCCGCGGCAGTTGGTGCAGCGCCCGGCTGAGCCGGGGCACGGCGAGGAAGGTCAGCTGGCCCCGGACGCGCAGCAGGTGGCGGCCGTCCCGCTCCTCGCGGGTGATCCGGGTGCGGGCGAGCCGGTGCAGGGCGACCGCGATGGCCACGGCGATGCCGAGGGCGACGCCCTCCAGGATGCCGATGAGGACGACGCCGCTCAGCGTCACCGCGTAGACGACGACCTCGCGGTGCCGGGTGACCGTACGGATGTGGGTGATGCTGACCATCTGGATGCCGACCACCATGACGAGGGCGGCGAGCGCGGGCAGCGGGATCAGGTCGAGCACCGGCACCAGCAGCAGGGCGGCGAGCACGATCCACAGGCCGTGCAGCATGGTCGAGGCCCGACTCACCGCGCCCGCCGAGACGTTGGCGACGCTGCGGACCGCGACCCCGGCGACCGGGAGGCCGCCGAGCGCCCCGGAGACCATGTTGGCCGCGCCCTGTCCGGCGAGCTCGCGGTCGAGACGGGAGCGGGGGACGGTCTGGCCGAGGTCCCCTCGCGCGGCGACCAGCTTGTCGACCGCGACGGCCGACAGCAGCGACTGCACGCTGGTGACGAGCGTGATCGTGAGCACGCCCGCCGCGATGCCGAGGACCGGGCCCTCGGGCAGGCCGGGCAGGGCGTGGCTGCTCCAGGACGGCAGGTCCACGCGCGGCACGGCGAAGCCGGCGAAGGCGGCCGCGGCCGTCGCCCCGGCCACCGCGACGAGCGCGGCGGGGGCCTTCCGCACGAGCCGCCCCGCACGGCCCGGCAGGCGCGGCCAGCACAGCAGCACCGCCACGGTGAGGGCGCTGATGGCGAGCGCCTCAGGGTGGGCGCGCGCCAACTGGGCGGGCAGCCCGAGGGCGTTGTCCACGGCGGAGCTCTGCGGGGTGCCGCCGAGCACGATGTGGAGCTGGGCGAGGGCGATGGTGACGCCGATGCCGGCCAGCATGCCGTGCACGATCGCGGGCGAGACGGCGAGCGCCGAGCGGGCCACGCGCAGGGCCGACAGGGCGAGTTGGGCGAGGCCGGCGAGGACGGTGATGGCGCAGGTGGTGCGCCAGCCGTACTTCTGGATGAGCTCGGCGGTCACGACGGTGAGTCCGGCGGCGGGGCCGCTCACCTGGAGCGGGGAGCCGCCGAACCGGCCGGCCACGAGGCCGCCGACGGCGGCGGCCACCAGGCCGGCCTGGAGCGGGGCTCCGGTGGCGAGGGCGATGCCGAGCGAGAGCGGCAGCGCGATCAGGAAGACGGCGACGGACGCGGAGACGTCGGCGCCGGCGAGGCGGAAGCGGCGGGGCCCGTCCGGCGGGCTGTGGGGTCGCTGGATCCGGGGCCGGTTGGTCGTGCGGGCAGGGGTGCAGAGGGTCATGTTCCCGTCTCCTCCGGGGCGGCGCGGTCGCGGCTCGTGCGGGGTGCAGCGGCGGGATTCCGGGCGAGGGCCTCCGGAGTGTCGGAGTGGGGGATCAACGCTCGGTAAATGGATCGTAATGGAGAGTAAAGACTGCGGCATTATTTTCGGGGCAAACAGGGCAATCATTCACCTGTTTCGGTGACAGAGCGTGCGCATGCCGCTTGTCGTTGACGGACCCCGCTCCTCGTGGTGCGACGTTTACGCCGCTTGTACGGAAATCCGAGGATCTGATGAGAGGTGCGCGGATGTCAGCCGCCCGCAGAACGACCACCGTCCGGAAGAAGGCGCTCGCCGTCGGCGCCCTCACCCTCGCCCTCGCCACCGGCCTCGCCGGCTGCTCGGGCTCCGACGACACCGCCACGAAGGGCGCCGCGGGTGACGCGGGCGCCAAGAAGGGCCCGGCTGCGGCCCCGAAGACCCTGCCCCGGCTGATCGGCGACGGCTCGACCGCCTTCACCGGCACCCAGCCCCACCAGCCGGTCTGGCAGAAGCTCAAGCCCGGCGAGGCGCCGCCGCAGTTCGTGGTCTTCTCCTGGGACGGCGCCGGCGAGGACAGCCAGAAGCTGTTCTCCCACTTCCGCGCGGTCGGCAAGAAGTACGACGCCACCATGACGTACTTCCTCAGCGGCGTGTACCTGCTGCCGGAGGAGAAGCGGGAGCTCTACGACCCGCCGCAGCACAGCCCCGGCCGCTCCGACATCGGCTTCAACGACGTCGAGGGCATCCGCGCCACCGTCCGCGAACTGCGCGGCGCGTGGCAGGAGGGCAACGAGATCGGCACCCACTTCAACGGCCACTTCTGCGGCAAGGAGAGCGGCGTCGACAACTGGTCGGTCGAGGACTGGAAGAGCGAGATCAACCAGGCCAAGTCCTTCGTCAAGCACTGGAAGACCAACGCCGGCCTGCGCGCCGAGCAGCCGCTGCCCTTCGACTACGACAAGGAGCTCGTCGGCGCCCGCACCCCCTGCCTGGAGGGCCGGAAGAACTTCGTCCGGGCGGCGGCCCAGATGGGCTTCCGCTACGACACCAGCGGCGTCAACGACCAGATCTGGCCCAAGAAGGACCTGGGCCTCTGGGACCTGTCGATGCAGCTCGTGCCCGTCCCGGGCCGCGCCTTCCAGACGCTCTCCATGGACTACAACTTCCTGGTGAACCAGTCGGGTACGACCCAGGGCGACCCCTCCCAGCACCGCTACTGGGGCGACCAGATGCGCGACGGCCTGGTGCAGGCCTTCGAGCGCTCCTACCGGGGCAACCGCGCGCCGCTGATCATCGGCAACCACTTCGAGTCCTGGAACGGCGGCACGTACATGCGGGCCGTCGAGGAGACCATCGCCACCGTCTGCGTGCAGAAGGACGTCAAGTGCGTGTCCTTCCGCCAGCTCGCCGACTGGCTCGACGCCCAGGACCCCGACGTCATCGCCAAGATGCGCACCCTGAAGGTCGGCGAGGCGCCGGCGGGCGGCTGGAAGGCCTTCCTCGCCCCCCGGCCGGCCGCCCCGGCAGGCGCCCCGGCCAAGGGCGCCGAGCGGACCGAACGACGCTGAGCCCGGGCCTCGGGGGTCAGACGGGCTGAACGGTGCTGGGCCCGGGCCTCGGGGATTAGACGGGCTGAACGGTGCTGGGCCCGGGCCTCGGGGATTAGACGGGCTGAACGGCGCTGAGCCCTTCGTCCAGCACGAAGCCGGGGTCGACCTGCGAGGCCAGGTCGGCCCCGGTCTTGGCATTGCCCCAGCTCTCCGCGTTGCGCAGATGGAAGTGCACCATCTGGCGCGTGTAGCGCTCCCAGTCGCGGTGGGCGTACGAGTCGTCCGCCGCGTCCTGGAGGGCCTGGAGCGACATGCGGTTCTCCGCCTCCAGGAGCTCGAAACGGGGCGGACGGCCCTTCTCCATCGCACGGACCCAGTCCGAGTGCCCCACCGTCACCAGCAGGTCCTCGCCGACCTCCTCGCGCAGGAAGTCGAGGTCGTCCCGGCCCTGCACCTTGTTGCCGACGACCTTGAGCGCCACGCCGAAGTCCCGTGCGTACTCCTTGTACTGGCGGTAGACCGAGACGCCCTTGCGGGTCGGCTCGGCGACCAGGAAGGTCATGTCGAAGCGGGTGAAGAGACCCGACGCGAAGGAGTCCGAACCCGCCGTCATGTCGACGACCACGTACTCGTCGGCCCCGTCGACCAGATGGTTGAGGCAGAGCTCCACCGCGCCGACCTTGGAGTGGTAGCAGGAGACCCCGAGGTCCGACTCGGTGAAGGGCCCGGTCGCCATCAGCCGGATCTCGCCGTCGTCGAGCGGGACCGGACGCGCGCACGCCTCGTACACCGGGTTGTCCTCGCGGACCCGCAGCAGCCGCGAACCCTCCCCGGGCGGCGTCGTCTTGATCATCGTGTCGGCGGACGTGATCCGCGGGTTGCTGCCCCGCAGGTACTCCTTGATGAGCGGCAGGTGCGCGCCCATCGCGGGCAGCGCGGCGGCCTCCGCCTCGGACAGGCCGAGCGCGGCGCCCAGGTGCTGGTTGATGTCGGCGTCGACGGCGACGACCGGGGCTTCGTTGGCGGCGAGGTGGCGGATGAAGAGCGAGGACAGCGTGGTCTTGCCGCTGCCGCCCTTCCCCACGAAAGCGATCTTCATGTTCACCTAGCGTAGTGGCATGAAAGCGGTGCGTGGTCAAGCTGCGTGAAGAAGACCACTCCATCGTGGGGCGGGGCCTTGAGGCGCGTAGCCTCCCTACTTATGAGTACGCACGCCTCTGACCCCTTGGCCGCCCTCGGCTCCCTGCCGGGCGTCGCCGAAGCGGTGGACTCCGTACGCAAGGCCGTCGACCGGGTCTACGGCCACCGTGTGATGCGCCGCCGCAGCAACGAGATCTCCTCCGAGGCGGCCCTGCGCGGCGCGCGGGGCTCGGCCGCCCTGTCCGGGGCCGACTGGGCCCTGGAAGAGGTCCGTCGGCGCACCGACTTCAGCGCCGACGCCGAGGCCCGCACCGTCGGTGCCGCCCTGCGCCTCGGCGCCGAGGCCGGGCAGCTGCTCTCCATCTGGCGCCAGTCGCCCCTGCGCGTGCTCGCCCGGCTGCACCTGGTCGCCGCCGGCGACGCGGGCCTCCCGGCCGGTGCCGGCGACTCCGTGGGCCGTCCCCGGCTGGACGGCGAGACGGTCGACGAACCCCTGATCGACCTCCCGCTGCCCACGCCCGCCGAGGTCGCGGGACGGCTCGACGGCCTCGCCGAACTGATCGTCGGGGGCAGCGAGGCCCCGGCCCTCGTCACGGCCTCCGTGGTGCACGGCGAACTGCTCGCGCTGCGCCCCTTCACCTCGTACAACGGTCTCGTGGCGCGGGCGGCCGAGCGGATCGCGCTGGTCGGCAGCGGCCTCGACCCCAAGGCCATCTGTCCGGCCGAGGTCGGCCACGCGGAACAGGGCCGGGCCGCCTACCTCGCCGCCTTCGAGGGGTACCTGTCGGGCACCCCGGAGGGCGTGGGCGCCTGGATCGCGCACTGCGGACGCTCGGTCGAGCTGGGAGTCCGGGAATCGACGGCCGTCTGCGAGGCCCTCCAGCGCGGCGCCGCCTGAGCCCGGCGGGGCCGACCGGGTCCGGAAATGGGTTGCGGCGGCACCAGTGCTGGTACCGCCGCTGGCACGTCCACCCAGTTACCAAGCGTCCTCGATATGTGCCCATCAGGCCGGGAACTTTGCCCGTGGCCTGGTGCGGCTGGCCCGTAATCGACGGGTCGACGTCGCGTGGGTGCCCGGTTTCGGTGCTAGGTCCGTGGGGCCTTCATGCTCAACAGGTGATCCTCTCGGATGTCCTCGGTCTCGCGGGCCTGATTCCTTTCTACTCCTGTCCGGGGGGAAGCGAAAGTGGTGGCTCCACTTCTCTGCCGATTCCTCAAATCCGGGCAAAGTCGTCGGCGAGGCGGTGGGTGAGGGCCGCCTGCCGACGCCGCGCCGCGTACCAGACGAGTCCGGCCCCGACGGCCGCCGCTCCGACCGCCGCCGCGGCGACGAGCGTGGGGCGGGGCGGCATCCGGAGCTCGGGCAGCCGCTGCTTGAGCCGCACCGGCTTGTCGAAGGCCAGGACCGGCCACTCCCGGGCCACGGCCTCACGGCGCAGCGTCCGGTCGGGATTGACCGCGTACGGATGGCCGACGGCCTCCAGCATGGGGATGTCGGTGGCCGAATCGCTGTACGCGTAGCAGCGCGAGAGGTCGTAGCCCTCCGACTCCGCGAGCTCCCGCACGGCCTCCGCCTTCGTCGGCCCGTAGGCGTAGTACTCCACCTCACCGGTGAAGCACCCGTCCTCGCCGACCACCATCCGGGTGGCGACGACCCGGTCGGCGCCGAGCATCTCGCCGATCGGCTCGACCACCTCGGCCCCCGAGGTCGAGACGATCACGACGTCGCGGCCGGCGGCGTGGTGGTCCTCGATGAGGGAGGCCGCCTCGTCGTAGATGATCGGGTCGATCAGGTCGTGAAGGGTCTCGGCGACGAGTTCCTTCACCTGGGCGACGTTCCAGCCTTTGCAGAGCGTGGAAAGATATTCACGCATCCGCTCCATCTGGTCGTGATCGGCTCCACCCGCCAGGAAGACGAACTGGATGTAGGCCGTCCGCAGGGCGGCGCGGCGGCTGATCAGTCCGCCCCTGTAGAAGGACTTGCTGAAGGTCAACGTCGAGGACTTCGCAATGACCGTCTTGTCCAGGTCAAAGAAGGCGGCTGTGCGCGGCAAGGAGTGGTTTTCCACGAGCCCGAGCATAGGTGCCCGCCATTCGGCGTACGCTCGGGCGTGTGGGTTTGCCTGAGAAGGCTCTCGGGTACACCATGGAAGTCACGGATCGTTCGCGACCGTGCTAACCCGGTCCGGCTCCTCCCCCCCCGAGTCGGCCGGAGAGACGACCCCCGCTCTCCCCCCCGGCGGGGGTCGTCGCATGTCCGGAGCCATTTCGGCCCTGCGTGCCATCGCCTGCTCCCTTCCTTCCGCTCATCGGTCACGAGTCGACCGAGGCCCCGCCCGGCTCTCGGTGCATCACTCACAGTAATCGGTGGACTGCGTTCCGGACAGCCCCCGAAGGGGTGGCGAAGTTATTCACAGCCCCTCGCTTATCCACAGTTTTTCGGCGAGATCGGCAAGATTTCCAGGACGGCCCCACGGTGATTCCTGTCGCGAAGTTCGCGGCCGGCAGGAATCACGAGAGGGGTGTGCGCCGTGGAGACATCGAGGACTTCCGGGGCCATGGGTACGGCACGCGGAGCGGGGCAGGACGGGGCGGGGCCGGACGGACCGCGCCGGGCCGGCCCGCTGATCGTCACCGAGGACCTCGAGCTGCTCGACGACCTCCTGCGGCTGTGCGCCGCCGCCGGAGTCGATCCCCAGGTGGACCACCGGGTGCCGGACCGGCGCGCGAGCTGGACCGATCCGCCGCTCGTCCTGATCGGCGACGACGCCGCCGCCCGCTGCCGGGGAGCGGTGCGCCGCCCCGGGACCCTCCTCGTCGGCCGTGACCGGAACGATCCGGGACTGTGGCGGCTGGCGGTCGAGATCGGTGCGGAGAGCGTCCTGAGCCTCCCGGGCGCCGAGAGCCTCCTCGTCGACCGCCTCGCCGACGCGGCCGAGGGAGCGGACAGGGCGGCGCTGACGGTCGGCGTCGTCGGCGGCCGAGGAGGCGCGGGTGCCTCCACCCTGGCCTGCGGTCTCGCGCTCGCCGCCGCGCGGGCCGGGCACCGCACGCTGCTCGTCGACGGGGACCCGCTGGGCGGCGGCCTCGACGTGCTGCTCGGCGGCGAGCGCGAGGAGGGCAGGCGATGGCCCGACTTCGCCGCCTCGAAGGGCCGCCTGGCCGGCGGCGCCCTGGAGGAGTCCCTGCCGTCGGTGCGCGGCGTCCGGGTGCTCAGCTGGGGCCGGGACGCGGTGGCGCCGGTGCCGCCCGAGGCGGTGCGGTCCGTGCTCGCCGCCGCGCGCCGCCGGGGCGGGGCCGTCGTGGTCGACCTGCCGCGCGGATCCGACCCGTCGGTCACCGAGGCCCTGGCCCAGCTCGACCTCGGACTGCTCGTCGTACCGGGGGAGTTGAGGGCCGTCGCGGCCGCCCACCGGATGGTCTCGACGATCGGCCCGGTCGTGCGCGACCTGCGCGCCGTGGTCCGCGGTCCGTACGCGGCGGGGCTCGACGAGCGGTGGGTCGCCGACGCGCTGCGGCTGCCGCTCGTGGGTGAACTCCCGTACGACCCGGGGATCGTGGCCGACCAGGACGCGGGAGTGCCGCCGGGCGCCGAACCCCGGGGACCCCTCGGCCGGTTCTGCACCGCCTTCTGGGACCGCGTCGGCGGTGAGGCGTGACCGGGGCGGGGCTCGTGACCTGGGGCGCGGACGGTGCCGCGGGCGGCGGGGCGGGGCTCCTCGACGCCGTGCGGCAGCGGCTCGCGGCGAGCGGGGCCGAGCCCACCCCGGCGCGCGTGGCAGCGGCTCTGCGGGCCCAGGGGAGGCTGCTCGGCGACGCGGAGGTGCTCGGCGCGGCGGAGGAGTTGAGGTGCGAGCTGATCGGCACCGGGCCGCTGGAGCCGCTGCTCGCCGACCCGGCGGTCACCGACGTCCTCGTCTCCGCACCCGACCAGGTGTGGGTGGACCGGGGCACCGGTCTCGAGCGGGCCCCGGTGTCCTTCCCCGACGCCGCCGCGGTCCGCCGCCTCGCGCAGCGGCTCGCGGCGGTGGCCGGGCGCCGTCTCGACGACGCCCGGCCCTGGGTCGACGCCCGGCTCCCCGACGGCACCCGGATGCACGCGGTGCTGCCGCCGGTCGCGGTCGGCTCGACCTGCCTGTCGCTGAGGGTGGTCCGCCCGCGCGCCTTCTCCCTGGAGGAGCTGGTCGCGGCGGGCACCGTGCCGCCGGACGGCGCCCCGGTCCTGCGGGCCCTCATCGACGCCCGCGTGTCGTACCTCGTCAGCGGCGGAACGGGGACGGGCAAGACCACGCTCCTCGCGTCGCTCCTGGGGCTCGTGGGGGAGCGGGAGCGGATCGTGCTCGCCGAGGACTCGGCGGAGCTGCGGCCGGACCATCCGCACGTGGTGCGCCTGGAGGCGCGACCGGCGAACCAGGAGGGCGCCGGGCTCGTGACCCTGCGGGACCTGGTCCGCCAGGCGCTGCGGATGCGCCCCGACCGGCTGGTGGTCGGAGAGGTCAGGGGCGGTGAGGCGGTGGACCTGCTCGCCGCTCTCAACACGGGCCATGAGGGCGGCTGCGGAACGGTCCACGCCAACACGGCCGCGGACGTCCCGGCGCGGCTCGAGGCCCTGGGGACGGCTGCCGGACTCGACCGGGCCGCCCTGCACAGCCAGCTGGGCGCGGGCCTGTCGGTCGTGCTGCACGTCGTACGGGACCGGGACGGGCGGCGGCGGATCGCCGAGGCGCACGTCCTGGAGCGGGACAGGGACGGCCTGGTCCGGACGGTGCCGGCGCTCCGGTGGGGTGCGGCCGGGTTCGGGCGGGAGCGGGGCTGGGAGCGGCTGAGGGCGCTGATCGAAGGGGGATCGCGGTGACGGGCGAAACGGTGCCGGTGCAAGGCGCGGCACAGGGAGCGGCGGCGCTCTGCGCGGTGCTCGCCCTGTGGTGGACGGTCGAGCGGCGGCGCGGCGCGGCCAGGGCGCGGGCGGTGCTGGCGGGCGGGGGCACCGGCGGGCACGGCGGCTGGGAGTGGCCGGCGGTGGCCGGGCGGTGGTGGGCCGCGTCGCGGGGGCGGCGCGCGTGGCTGTGCCTGCCGGCGGCGGGAGTCCTCGCCCTCCTCGGCGAGTCACCGCTGCCGCTGCTGGCGGGGGCGCTCGCGGTGCCCCTGGTGGGGCGGCGGCTGCGGGCCGTGGGACGCAGGAAGGAGCGCGAGGCGCGGGCCGAGCGGGTGGTGGCCCTGTGCGGCGCGGTCGTGGGTGAGTTGAGGGCCGGATGGCAGCCCGCGCAGGCGCTGTCCTTCGCGGCCCGGGAGACGGGCGCGCTCGGCGCCGCGGAGGCGTCGGTGCTGGCGGCGGCCCGGTTCGGCGGGGACGTGCCGGAGGCCCTGCGGAGGGCGGCCCGGGAGGACGGCGCCGACGGGCTCGCGGGCATGGCGGCCTGCTGGCAGGTGGCCGTGGACGGAGGCGCCGGCCTGGCCGCCGGGCTCGACCGGCTGGAGGCCGCCCTGCGGGACCACCGCGAGCAGCGCGACCGCCTGCGGGCCGAACTGGCCGGTGCCTGGGCCACGGTGACGGTCCTCGCCCTGCTGCCGGCGGCCGGACTCGCCCTCGGCGCCGCCCTGGGCGCCGATCCGCTGCGGGTGCTGCTGCACACACCGGCCGGCCTGGGCTGTCTGGCCGTGGGCGGGGCGCTGGAGGCGGCCGGACTGTGGTGGGCCGCGCGGATCGTACGGGGAGGGGAGCGGGTGTGACCGGGGAAGCGGTTCACCACGTGCCGGAGGGCGTTCGAGCGGCGGGCCTCGCGCTCCTGGCCGCGGTCCTGTGCGCGCAGGGGGTCATCGAGGTGCTGCGCGGGCTGCGGGCGCGCCGTACGCGGCGGCGGGTCGGGGCGCTCCTCGCGAGCCGGGGACCGCGTCCCCGGAAGGCCCGGGGCGGGCTGCCGGCGTGGATGCGGTTCTGGGCGGCGCCCCTCGTGGGCGTCGGCGTCGGCTGGGTGCTGTTCGGCGGGGTCGGTGGCCTGGGCGCGGGGGCCCTGGTGGCAGCCGGAGCGAGGTGGCGGGCGGCGCGGCGGTCCTTGCGGCCCTCGGCCGACGAGGGGGAGGCGGTGCGTCATCTTCCGCTCGCCGCAGATCTGTTGGCGGCCTGTGCCGCCTCCGGAGCCGGGCCCGGTGAGGCGGCGGAGGCGGTGGGCCGGTCGTTGGGCGGCCCGCTCGGCGAGCGTCTGACCCGCACGGCCGCCGAGCTGCGGCTCGGCGGCGAACCGGCCGAGGTGTGGGGGAGGTTCGGCGCGATACCGGGCGCCGAAGGGCTGGCCCGCTGCATGGAGCGGGCCGGTTCCTCGGGAGCACCGGCGGCGGAGGCCGTCGCCCGGCACGCGGCCGCCCTGCGCGCCACCCGCGCCCGCGCCGCGGCGGCCGGGGCACGGAGGGCGCAGGTGCTGATCAGCGCGCCCGTGGGGCTCTGCTTCCTGCCCGCCTTCCTGGCGGTGGGCGTGGCTCCGGTGGTGATCGGCCTCGCGACGGGGCTGCTGCACGGATGAGGGCGACGGCACGGCGAGACACGACACGGCAAGACACGGCACGACGAGAGACGACGAGGAGTGGCGGCATGACAGATCACGGCGGGGCACGGCAGGACGGGACGGGGCGGGGCGAGGAGGCAGGTGTGACGCTCAAGGTGCGGCTGCGTGGCTGGTGGCGGGCGCGTCGGACGGCGGCGCGCCGCGACGGGGGGATGACCACGTCCGAGTACGCGGTGGGGACGATCGCCGCGGCGGCGTTCGCCGCCGTGCTCTACAAGATCGTGACCAGTGGGGCGGTCTCGGGAGCGCTGGAGTCGGTGATCGGGAAGGCCCTCGATGCGCCGTTCTGACCGGGGGTTCGTGACCGTGGAGGCGGCGATGGTCCTGCCCGTCCTCGCGCTGTTCACGGTGACGCTGCTGTGGGCGCTGGCCGCGGCCGCCGCACAGATCCGGTGCGTGGACGCGGCGAGGGCGGGGGCGAGGGCGGCGGCCCGTTCGGAGCCGGTGGCCTCCGCCGAGGCGGCGGCCCGTGCCGCCGCGCCCGAAGGCGCCCGGGTGTCGGTGGCGAGGGAGGGCGAGCTGTGGCGGGTGAGGGTGGAGGCGGCGGCCCCGGGTCCCCGGGGGATGGGAGTCGCCCTGAGAGCCGACGCGGCGGCCCTCGCGGAGGACACGATGGGCGGAGGAGCCCCATGACGGCCACCGGGCACCCAGGTGCCCCCGTCCGCGCCCGACCGGGGGACGGGGACGCGAGCCGGGGAGCGACCGGGCGGCCGGCCGGGCGGTCGGCCCGGCTGCCGACCAGGCGCCCGGCCCGGCTGCCGGGCAGGGGCTCGGGCCGGCTGCCGGGCCGGGGCTCGGACCGGCGCCCTGCTCGGCGTGCGGGGCTGGCCGGGGATCGTGGGGCGGCGACCGTGTGGGCCGCGTTCGCTGCGTGCGCCTTGTGCGTGGTGTTCGGGGTGGTGCTCGCGCTCGGGCAGGCGGTGGTGGCCAGGCACCGGGCCGGCGGGGCCGCCGACCTGGCCGCCCTCGCCGCCGCCGACCGGGCCCTGTGGGGCGAGGCCGAGGCGTGCGCCGCCGCCGCGCGGGTGGCCGTCGCGCAGGGCGCCGAGCTGGCGCGGTGCGTGGTGCGGGACGGGATCGCGGACGTGACCACCCGGGTGGTGCGCGGCCCGTACCGGCCGGAGGTCAGGTCGCGGGCGGGTCCTCCGGGGCCTCCCGCAGGAGTTCCGTGAGGAGGCGGACCGCGCCGCGCTTGTGGAGCGGGTCGTTGCCGTTGCCGCACTTCGGGGACTGGATGCAGGAGGGGCAGCCCGCCTCGCACTCGCAGGAGGCGATGGCCTCCCGGGTGGCCGTCAGCCAGGCGCGGGCGGTGTGGAAGGCGCGCTCGGCGAAGCCCGCGCCGCCCGGGTGCCCGTCGTACACGAAGACGGTGGGCAGCAGGGTGTCGGGATGGAGCGGTACGGAGACGCCGCCGATGTCCCAGCGGTCGCAGGTGGCGAAGAGCGGCAGCAGGCCGATGGAGGCGTGCTCGGCGGCGTGCAGGGCGCCGCCGAGGATCTCCGGGTTGATCCGGGCGGCGTCGAGCTGGTCCTCGGTGACCGTCCACCACACGGCCCGGGTGCGCAGGGTGCGGGGCGGCAGGTCGAGCTTGGTCTCGCCGAGCACCTCGCCGGTGATCAGACGGCGGCGGAGGAAGGAGACGACCTGGTTGGTGACCTCGACGGAGCCGTAGCAGAGGCGGCCGGCTCCCCAGGGGATCTCGGTGTCGGTTTCGAGGACGGCGATGGAGGTGGTGTCGCGGGCGGTGGTGGAGTACGGGGGGACGGCCTCCTCGACGAGGGCCACGGAGTCCTTGAGGTCGAGCTCCCGCACCAGATAGGTGCGGCCCTGGTGGAGGTGGACGGCGCCCTCGTGGACGGCGGTGTGGGAGGCGGCCTCGTCGACGGTGCCGAGGAGGCGGCCGGTGCCGGCCTCGACGATCCGGACGGGGCTGCCGCCGCCGCCCCGGATGTCGGTGAGGTCGGCGGCCCGCTCGCGACGGGTCCAGTACCAGCCGGTGGAGCGGCGGCGCAGCAGACCGGCCCCTTCGAGCTGGGGCAGCAGGCCGGGCACGGCCGGGCCGAAGAGGGCCAGGTCCGGCTCGGTCAGCGGGAGCTCCGCGGCGGCGGCGCACAGATGGGGGGCGAGGACGTACGGGTTGTCGGGGTCCAGGACGGTCGTCTCGACCGGCTGCTCGAAGATCGCCTCCGGGTGGTGGACGAGGAAGGTGTCCAGCGGATCGTCCCGGGCGACCATGATCGCGAGGGCGCCCTCGCCGGAGCGGCCGGCACGGCCCGCCTGCTGCCACAGGGAGGCCCGGGTGCCCGGGTAGCCGGCGATCAGGACGGCGTCCAGGCCGGAGACGTCCACGCCCAGCTCCAGGGCGGTCGTGGCGGCCAGGCCGAGGAGCTCGCCGGAGTGCAGGGCCCGCTCCAGGGCGCGGCGCTCCTCGGGCAGATAGCCGCCCCGGTAGGCGGCGACGCGGCGGGCGAGCGCGTGATCGGTCTCGGCCAGCCGCTCCTGGGCGATCACCGAGATCAGCTCGGCGCCGCGCCGGGAGCGGACGAAGGCGACCGAGCGGACGCCCTGCCTGGTCAGGTCGGTCAGCAGGTCCGCGGTCTCGGCGGTGGCGGTGCGGCGCACGGGCGCGCCGCGCTCGCCGTGCAGCTCGGTCAGCGGCGGTTCCCAGAGGGCGAAGACCAGCTCGCCGCGCGGGGAGGCGTCGTCGGAGACCTCGGTGACCGGCAGGCCGGTGAGGCGGCCGGCGGCCCGGGCGGGTTCGGCGGAGGTGGCCGAGGCGAGGAGGAAGACCGGTTCGGAGCCGTACCGGGCGCAGACGCGGCGCAGGCGGCGCAGCACCTGGGCGACGTGGGATCCGAAGACGCCCCGGTAGGTGTGGCACTCGTCGATCACGACATAGCGCAGGGAGCGCAGGAAGGAGGACCACCTGGGGTGGGAGGGGAGTATGCCCCGGTGCAGCATGTCGGGGTTGGTCAGCACGTAGTTCGCGTACTGCCGGACCCACTCGCGTTCCTCGAACGGAGTATCGCCGTCGTAGACGGCGGGGCGGATCCGGTTGCCGAGCGGGGCGGCCAGTTCCCGTACGGCGCGTCGCTGGTCGGCCGCGAGGGCCTTGGTGGGGGCGAGGTAGAGGGCGGTGGTGCCTCGGCCGTTCGGGGCCTCCGCGCCGTCCAGGAGGGTGCTGAGGACGGGGGCGAGGTAGGCCAGCGACTTGCCCGAGGCGGTGCCCGTGGCGATCACCACGGACTCGCCGTCCAGGGCGTGCTCCGCGGCCTCCGCCTGGTGGGCCCAGGGGTGCTCGATCCCGGCCTCCCGGATCGCCGCGATCACCTCCGGGCGGATGCGGTGCGGCCAGACGGCATGGCGGCCCTCCCGGGCGGGCATGTGCTCCGTATGAGTGATGCGCGCGGCCCGGCTCTCGCCCGAGGAGAGCCGGTCGAGGACCATGCCGGGAGAGGGGCTGCTGCCCCTTTCCCCGGCCGGACGACGGGGGCGGTGATTCTTGGCCATCGGCACCGAGTGTGTCACTGCCATGACGGACAATGCTTCCAAGGCGTCGTGCATGGCTGCAGGTAAGTGATTGAATGCCATCGCGGCTGGCGTTCCGTTCCTCGGCTCCGCCCCGGAGTCCCGAGAGGACGATCGCCCGATAGCAAGGTGCTGGAGGATCCGTGGACCTGTCCCTGTCGACTCGCAATGTGTCCGGCGCTGGCGGTGACCGTACGGTCGTCGAGGTCGGTGGCGAGATTGATGTGTATACCGCGCCCAAGCTGCGCGAGCAGTTGGTCGAGTTGGTGAACGACGGCAGCTACCACCTGGTCGTCGACATGGAGGGCGTGGACTTCCTCGACTCCACCGGCCTCGGTGTGCTCGTCGGCGGCCTGAAGCGCGTTCGCGCGCACGAGGGCTCGCTGCGTCTGGTCTGCAACCAGGAGCGCATTCTGAAGATTTTCCGGATCACGGGTCTCACCAAGGTGTTCCCGATCCACACCTCGGTCGACGAGGCCGTCAACGCCGTCGACTGAGCCCAGGGGGTTCGCATGGCCACCGTTGAACTCCGCTTCAGCGCTCAGCCGGAGCACGTCCGCACGGCCCGCCTGGTGGCGGCCGCGGTCGCGCGCCGGGCGGGCGTGGACGAGGCGGTCCTCGACGAGGTGCGTCTCGCTGTGGGTGAGGCCTGTTCCCGTGCGGTCGGGCTGCATCGCAGCAACGACGTCACGACACCCATCCGGGTCGTCCTGACCGAGGGGGAGAAGACGTTCTCCATCGAGGTCGGCGACGAGGTGCCGGGTGCGGGGGTGGCGGCGGCCGACGCGGCCGGGGTCCCCGGCGCGCGGGCCGCGGCCCCGACCGAGGGCTTCGACGACGCCGACGGCGAGGACGAGATGGGGCTCGCGGTGATCCGCGGGCTCGTCGACGACGTCGAGGTGAGCGCCGGCGAGGACGGCGGCACCCTCCGGATGACGTGGCCGGTGAGCTCGGCGGACGTCCTGTCCTGACCCGTACGCGGGGCGGGCCCCGACCCGCTGCATGTGCTGAGAGAAGAGGCCCTGCGACGCAGGGCCTCTTCTCTTGTGCCCGTCTTCTGTGCCGACGCCCTCCCGCTCCTCCGCGCCGGTGCCCTTCCGGCCTTCCGCGCCAGTGCCTCCCGCTCCTCTGCTCCGGGTGTCCTCGCCCACGAATTGGTGCATCCCCGTATGTACCGTCTTGTCTCCCTATGATCCGTCTCCATGTACCCCACAACTCTCGCCGCGGCGGTGCTCACGAGCGGGAACCGGACGATCGTGGTCGTCGTCGCGGTCGTCGCCCTCGCCGCACTGGTCGTCGCGCGGCTCCTCGTCCGCCAGGTGCTCGCGGCGGGTGAGGGCACCGAGAGGATGAAGGAGATCGCGGCCGCCGTGCAGGAGGGCGCCAACGCCTACCTCGCGCGGCAGCTGCGGACCCTCGCCGTCTTCGCGGCCGTCGTGTTCTTCCTGCTGATGCTGCTGCCGGCGGACGACTGGTCGCAGAGGGCCGGACGTTCCCTGTTCTTCCTGGTCGGGGCGCTCTTCTCGGCGGTCACCGGCTACCTCGGCATGCGGCTCGCCGTGCGGGCCAACGTGCGGGTGGCCGCCGCGGCCAGGGAGGCCACGCCGGCGCCGGGCGAACCCGCGAGGGACCTGAACGAGGTCGCGCACCGGGCCATGCGGATCGCGTTCCGCACGGGCGGGGTCGTCGGCATGTGCACGGTCGGCCTCGGACTGCTCGGCGCCGCCTGCGTCGTCCTGGTCTACGCCGCCGACGCGCCCAAGGTCCTGGAGGGATTCGGACTCGGCGCGGCGCTCATCGCCATGTTCATGCGGGTGGGCGGCGGGATCTTCACCAAGGCCGCCGACGTCGGCGCCGACCTCGTCGGCAAGGTCGAGCAGGGCATCCCCGAGGACGACCCGCGCAACGCCGCCACCATCGCCGACAACGTGGGCGACAACGTCGGCGACTGCGCCGGCATGGCGGCCGACCTCTTCGAGTCGTACGCGGTGACCCTGGTCGCCGCGCTCATCCTCGGCAAGGCGGCCTTCGGCGACCACGGCCTCGCGTTCCCGCTGATGGTGCCGGCGATCGGCGTGGTCACCGCCGTGATCGGCATCCTCACGGTCGCCCCGCGGCGCGCCGACCGCGGCGGGATGAGCGCGATCAACCGCGGATTCCTGGTCTCGGCGGTCATCTCGCTGGTGGGCGTCGCCGTCGCCGCCTTCGTCTACCTGCCGTCCTCCTACGCCGAGCTCGAAGGCGTGACCGAGCCGGGCATCCGGGGCCACGGCGGCGACCCGCGGGTCCTCGCCCTGGTCGCGGTCGCCCTCGGCATCGTCCTCGCCGCGCTCATCCAGCAGCTCACCGGCTACTTCACCGAGACGAGCCGGCGGCCGGTCAGGGACATCGGCAAGTCCTCCCTCACCGGCCCGGCGACCGTCGTCCTCGCGGGCGTGGCCCTCGGCATGGAGTCCGCCGTCTACACGGCCCTGCTGATCGGACTCACCGTCTACGGGGCGTTCCTGCTCGGCGGCGCCTCGATCATGCTGGCGCTGTTCGCGGTGGCCCTCGCCGGGACGGGGCTGCTCACCACCGTCGGGGTGATCGTCGCCATGGACACCTTCGGGCCGGTCGCCGACAACGCCCAGGGCATCGCGGAGATGTCGGGGGACGTCACGGGGGCGGGCGCGCAGGTCCTCACCGACCTCGACGCCGTCGGCAACACCACGAAGGCCATCACCAAGGGCATCGCCATCGCCACCGCCGTCCTGGCCGCCTCGGCGCTCTTCGGCTCGTACCGGGACGCCATCGCCACCTCGGTCGCCGACGTCGGGGAGTTCGGCGTGAAGGCGGGCGAGGTGACGCTCTCGATGGACATCTCGCAGCCCAACAACCTCTTCGGCCTGATCCTCGGCGCGGCGGTCGTCTTCCTCTTCTCGGGGCTCGCGATCAACGCGGTGTCCCGATCGGCCGGTTCGGTCGTCTACGAGGTGCGGAGGCAGTTCCGCGAGCACCCCGGGATCATGGACTTCACCGAGAAGCCGGAGTACGGGCGGGTCGTCGACATCTGCACCAAGGACGCGCTGCGCGAACTCGCCACGCCCGGGCTGCTCGCCGTGATGGCCCCGATCGCGGTCGGCTTCGCGCTCGGGGTCGGGGCGCTCGGCGCGTACCTGGCCGGGGCGATCGGGGCGGGCACGCTGATGGCGGTCTTCCTCGCCAACTCCGGTGGCGCCTGGGACAACGCGAAGAAGCTGGTCGAGGACGGGAACCACGGCGGCAAGGGCAGCGAGGCGCACGAGGCGACCGTCATCGGGGACACGGTCGGCGATCCGTTCAAGGACACGGCGGGGCCGGCGATCAACCCGCTCCTGAAGGTGATGAACCTGGTCGCGCTGCTGATCGCCCCGGCGGTCGTGCGGTTCAGCTACGGCGGCGACGCGAGCGCCGGGCTGAGGGCGGCGGTCGCGGCGGTCGCGCTCCTCGTCGTGGTCGGCGCGGTCCGGGCGTCCAAGAGGCGGACGGTGGCGATGTCCTGACGTGGCGTCCGTCTCATTACCCGGGGTTTCAGGTAAAGGAGGGGACCTTATCCCTTGGTTCAAAAGACTGCAATATGGGACGAATCAGTCGTACGAAAAGTGGAAGTAGCCCGTTCGGCGTGTATGTTCCGGGGCCGAGAGCCTTGGAAGGGACCGATCCGTTGAACAAGAAGCTTGCGGCCGCACTGTCCGGCGGCACGGTACTGATGCTCGCGCTGGCCGGTTGCAGCAGCGACGAGGGCGACAAGGTGGGTGACTGGGCGAAGACGTTCTGCGACCAGGCCAAGCCCCAGATCCAGAAGCGGGCCGACGCCCACCAGATCATCATCTCGACCGCGGCCGACAGCAAGCCGGCCGAGATCCAGGCCGCCGACTCGAAGGCGTTCCAGGACATCGCGAACGCCGACCGGGCCCTCGCCAAGGCCGTCCAGACCGCCGGAGCCCCGCCCGTCGAGAACGGCGAGAAGATCCAGAAGGACGCGATCAAGGAGCTCAACGACACCGCCGTGGCCTACGAGGGGCTCAAGAAGCAGGTCGACGCGCTGGACCCGACGAACCAGCAGAAGTTCGCGGACGGTCTCCAGGGCGTCGCCGACGGCCTGACCAAGATCGAGAAGATGGACCAGAACGCCCTCTCCAAGCTGGAGGACGGCGAGCTGGGCCAGGCGATGGCCAAGCAGCCCGGCTGCCAGAAGCCCACGGCCTCGGTCCCGCCGAAGACCTCCGCCTCCCCGAACGCCGGCGCCACCCCCGACTCGGACTCCGGCGCCACGAACCCGACCGAGAAGGCGTCCGTCAAGCCGACCACGAAGGCCACGGCCGCCAAGAGCGAGTAGGGGAACCGAGGGCCGGCCGGCCCGGCGCCCGCGGCGATCGGCCGCACGCCGCCGGGTCGGCCGCCCGGATGTCGGTGGCGGCCGTCACAATGGAGCGGTGAGTACGACCAGCCTGCCTCCCCGCCTCCCGGTGCCCGCGCACGCCGCCCGTCTGCGCGAGGCGCTGCTCGCCGCCGACTTCACCGCCGACGGACTGCTCGACCTGCTCGGCGCCCCGGCCTACGCCGCGCTCGCCCGCAGCGAGACCGTGCCCGCCCTGCGCGCCACCCGCGGCGACTCCCCGCTGGAGACCCTCGTCCGGCTCTTCCTGCTCCAGGAGCCCGTCACGGCCGACCGGGCCGCCGCCGCGCTCCCGCTGGAGGAGGCACTCGCCGACGGCTGGGTCGTCCGCGAGGACGGCACCGTCCTCGCCACGGTCGACGTCCGGCCGTACGGCGGACCGGACGGCGAGGACTGGTTCATCGTCTCCGACCTGGGCTGCGCCGTCGGCGGAGCCGGCGGCATCGGGAAGAAGGACGAAGGGGTCGTCCTCGGCGTCGGCGGCGCCTCCACCACCCTCGCCGGCATCACGGTCCGTACGCCGGTCTCCTCCGCGCTCGACCTCGGCACCGGCTCCGGCATCCAGGCGCTGCACGCCGCCCAGCACGCCACCCTGGTCACCGCCACCGACCTCAACCCCCGCGCCCTGGACTTCACCCGGCTCACCCTCGCCCTCTCCGGGGCCCGGGAGGCCGAGCTGCGGACCGGCTCGCTCTTCGAGCCCGTCGACGGCGACACGTACGACCTGATCGTCTCCAACCCGCCGTTCGTGATCTCCCCCGGCGCCGGGCTCACCTACCGGGACGGCGGAATGAGCGGCGACGACCTGTGCCGCACCCTCGTGCAGCAGGCCGGGGCGCGGCTCAACGACGGGGGGTACGCCCAGTTCCTCGCCAACTGGCAGCACGTCGAGGGCGAGGAGTGGCAGGAGCGGCTGCGGTCCTGGGTGCCGCGCGGCTGCGACGCCTGGATCGTGCAGCGCGAGGTCCAGGACGTCACCCAGTACACGGAGCTGTGGCTGCGCGACAGCGGCGACCACCGCGGCGACCCGGGCGCCTACCGGGCGGCGTACGACCGCTGGCTCGACGCGTTCGAGGAGAGCAAGACCCGCGCGGTCGGCTTCGGCTGGATCACGATCCGGCGCAACGAGGCCGTGGCCTCCGGCGCGGTCGAGCCCTCGATCGTCATCGAGGAGTGGCCGCACCCCGTCGAGCAGCCCCTCGGCCCCACCGTCCGCGCCCACTTCGAGCGCCAGGACTACCTGCGCGGACATGACGACGCCGCGCTCCTCGCCGACCGGTTCACGCTGGCGCCCGAGGTGGTGCAGGAGCAGGTGGGGCTGCCGGGCGCCGAGGACCCGGAGCACGTGGTGCTCCGGCAGAACCGCGGCATGCGCCGGGCCACCAAGGTCGACCACGTCGGCGCCGGGTTCGCCGGCGTGTGCGACGGCACGCTCAGCGCCGGCCGCATCCTCGACGCGATCGGGCAGCTGATGGGCGAGGACCCGGTCATGCTGCGGGACCGCACCCCGCAGGCGATCCGGCTGCTCGTCGAGGAGGGCTTCCTGATCCCCGACTCCCTGCTGCCCGTGGCCGAAGGGAGCGGTGCTTGATACGGATCGAGCTGGACGAGACCTCGCTCGGGGCGACCCGGATCGCGATCAGCCCGCTGCGCGACGCGTTCTGCTCGATGCACCTCGCGCAGCCCCACCGGCACCCCTCCTGGCCGTACCAGGAGTGGGTCGGGCAGGCGCGCGAGGTGTGGCGCGAGGACGACCGGCTCCGCCCGCTGTGGGACCTGTTCGTCAGAGAGCGGCACGAGGTCTCCGACTTCCTGCTGCCCCGGCCCTTCGGCACGGTCCACGTCCACGAGGAGCTCGCCGCGCTGCGGGCCACCGACCCGGAGTTCGTCCGCGCCCAGGCGGCCGTCTGCTACCCCGGCATGGCCGACGCGCCCTTCCTGCAGCCGTACCTGAAGGACCCGGAGGCCGCCTGCGCGGCGCTCGCCGACGCGTACGCCGCCTACTGGGAGGGCGCGATCGAGCCGTACTGGCCGACGATGCGCCGGCTCGTCGAGGACGAAGTGCTCGTCCGGGCCAGGACGTTCGCCACGGAGGGCGTCGACGCGCTCTTCGCGGGACTGGAGACACGGGCGCGCTGGCAGCCGCCCGTACTCGAACTGACCAAGCACATCGACGCGCAGTACGCCCCCGGCGAGCGCCGCCTCGTCCTCGTGCCGCTGGTCTTCGCGGAGGGCTGCCGGCTCTACTCCACCGACGACCCCGAGGTCTTCGCGCTCAGCTTCCAGGCCCGGGGCGCCGCCACCCTGCGCGAACCGGCCGAACCCGTCGCCGAGGACCGGCTCGGGCTGATGCTCGGCCGCGGCCGGGCGGCGGTCCTGCGCGAACTGGGCGGCCCCCTGACCACCGCCGGGCTCGCCGACCGGCTCGGTCTCGCACCCAGCACGGTCTCCGAACACCTGTCGGTGCTCGCGGAGGCCGGCGTCGTGACCCGCCACCGCGTCGGACGCTCCGTGTACTACCAGCTGACGGACACGGGCCGTTCACTGCTCGCGCTGCTCACCGGCGAGGACGTCCTCACCGCCGTGGCCTGACGATTCGGGGCCGTGACCCGCAGGTCCAGGCCCGCGAACCGAGGAATCGGGGGCCGCGGCCCGACGATTCGGGGCCTTCCGAATCGATGGCCCGGTCCCTCCGCCGGCCCCTACCGTCCGCCGCATGCTCGCAATCGAGGCGGACGCGCTGCGCCGCACCTACACCAGCAGGACCGGGTGGCCGAGGTCCCGGCGGACCGAGACCGAGGCCGTGCGCGGCGTCACCTTCGAGGTGGCGCCGGGAGAGCTGTTCGGCCTGCTCGGGCCCAACGGGGCCGGCAAGACCACCACCATCAAGATGCTCAACACCCTGCTGCTGCCGACCTCCGGCACGGCCCGGGTGTTCGGCCACGACGTGGCCCGCGACCCCGTCGCCGTACGCCGCAGGATCGGATACGTCTTCGGCGGCGACCGGGGCCTGTACGACCGGCTCTCCGCCCTCGACAACCTCCGCTACTTCGCCGAGCTGTACGGCGTCCCGGCGCGAGCGCAGAAGCGGCGCATCGCCGAACTCCTCGACCTCGTCGGCCTGGTGGGCCGGGAGAAGGAACGCGTCGAGGGGTACTCGCGCGGCATGCGCCAGCGCCTCCACATCGCCCGCGGACTGCTCCACCACCCCGACGTCCTCTTCCTCGACGAGCCGTCCATCGGCGTCGACCCCGTCGCCGCCCGCGACCTGCGCCGCACGGTCGCCGACCTGGCCGCCGCCGGCACCACCGTCCTCCTCACCACCCACTACATGGCCGAGGCCGACGAGCTCTGCGACCGGATCGCCGTCATCGCGGGCGGCCGCATCCGCGCCCTCGGCACCCCCGACAGCCTCAAGTCCCTCGTACGGGAACGGGACGTGCTGGAGATCGAGGCGTACGGCGTGGACGAGGAGCGGCTCGACCGGGTACGGCGCGTGCCCGGCGTGCGGGGCGTGTCGACGGAGGACCGGGGAGCCCTGCAGACGGTCACCGTGCAGACCGGACGCGGCGCCTCCGACCTGCACGGCCCCGTCCTCGCCGCACTCGACGGCATACGGATCGGCAGGGTCACGAGCCGCGAACCGTCCCTGGAGGACGCCTACATCGCGATCGTCGAGGAGACGGCCGAGGCCGAGGTCGAGGAGGCGGCCGTATGACGCGCCTCCCGCGACTGGTCCTCGTCGGGGTGCGCACCCACGTCTCGTACATGTCGCGCTCCCCGATCGAGATCACCTTCGCCGTCCTCGTCCCGCTCGTCCACGCCACCCTCGCCGTCCACCTGTTCCGGGCCGCCGGAGACCCGGACCGGCTGCTCACCGCCTCCGTCGGCGCCGGACTCATGGGCATCTGGGGCTCGGTCCTCCTCGGCTCGGGCGGCGCGGTGCAGAACCAGCGCTGGCTCGGCACCCTGGAGACCCTGGTCGTCGCCCCCACGCCGCTCGCGCTCGTGCTCCTCCCCATCACCCTCGCGACCGCCGTCATCGGCACGTACGCGATGGGCGCGACCGTCCTGTGGGGCGTGCTGCTCTTCGACGTGCCGCTCGACTTCGCGCACCCGCTGCTCTTCCTCGTCGCCGTCCCGGTGTGCGTCCTCACCCTCGGGATGACGGGGCTGCTGCTCGCCGCCACCTTCGTCCTGCTCCGCAACGCCAACGCCCTCGCCAACCCGCTCGACACGCCCGTCTGGCTGCTGTCCGGGCTGCTCGTGCCCGTCACCGTGCTGCCCGTCTGGACCCGTCCGATCTCCTGGGCGCTGCCCACGACCTGGGGGGCGCGGGCCGTGCACGCCGCGACCTCCGGCGGGGACGTGATCACGCCGATGCTCACCGCCGTCGCGCTCGGCACCGGATACGCCCTCGCCGCGGTCCTCGTCCTCGGGCGCGTGGAGCGCCGGGCCCGCGCCTCCGCCACTCTCGCCCTCGCCTGAAAGGCCACCGTCGGATGTTCCGCTTCCGGTGCCGACTCCTCGGCTTCCGCTTCCACGCCTCCTCCCGGCTGCTCGTGGTCGGCGGGGCGATCTCGTACCGCGCCCTGTTCAACTGGGCGACCCCGCCGATGTTCATCGGAACGCTGCTGGTCGGGCCGCTCCTCCAGGTTTTCTTCTTCGTCTTCCTGGGCAGGGAACTGGGTGTCGCCGACGATCGTTTCCACCTCGTCGGCAACGCCGTCCTCGCAGCTTCCGCCTCCTGCGTGTACGGCGGCACGATGGCCGTCGCCAACGAGCGCCGGTACGGCACCCTCGGGGCCGTCCTGCTCTCCCCCCGCCGCAGGGTCCCGCTGTGGCTCGGGCGAGCCCTCCCGTACGTCCTCAACGGGCTGCTCGTCAGCGCCTTCGTGCTCACCGCCGCCGCCCTCCTCCTCGGGCTGCCCGTCCCCGCCGGGGCGCTGCCCGGGCTCGGTCTGGTGCTGCTCGTCGCGGCGGGCGCCTGCTCGGCCTTCGGGCTCGCGCTCGGGGCGCTCGGGCTGCGCTTCCGCGACGTGTTCCTGGTGTCGAACGTGGCCAGTTCCGGGCTGCTGCTCCTGACCGGCGCCGCCGTGCCCCGGGAGACGCTGCCGGAGTGGATGCGGGCCGCCGGTGAGCTGCTGCCGCTCACGCACGCGGCGGACGCGGCGCGCGGCCTGACCGCGGGCGCCGGCCTGGACGGCCACCTGCTGGGGGCCGAGCTCGCGGTCGGCGCCGGGTGGGCGCTGCTCGCCGTCGTCCTCCTCACCGTCTTCGAGCGGGGGAGCCGACGTCGGGCCACGCTCGACGTGATGTGACGAGGGATGTCACACGACGGGAGGGAAACGGGAGGGAAGGGGGAGAGGGGAGGGGTGGGGGAGGGGCCCCCGGAGCGGGCCACTACCGGCCATCTTCGTGAACCCGTACGGGCCCGGCCCGCTCCGTTCACCCGGAGTTCGTGCCCCCGATGCCGAGGGGTGTCAGCCTCGGCTCACGAGCGGCGGACACCGCGCGTGGACGGAACGGGGGACGGGCATGGAGAGCGGGCCGGCGATCTTCGCGGGGGCGGCGTTCACGCTGTTCGGAGGCGCGCTGCTGCTGTGGACCACCGTGCGGACGCTGCACCGCGAGCCCGTGGCGTACGGGGTTCCCCCGCGCGCCGCCGTCGCGCTGACGGGCCTCGCCGGTGCCGCCTTCCTCCTCCTCGGCGTCTGGTGCTTCGGCCGCCTCTGAAGCCGCCTCCGACCCCGGCTCCGGACCCCCCTCCGCACCACGTGCCGACCGCGGCTCCGGATCGGGTCCGGGTTCCGCTCCCGGTTTGTTTGTGATCTTTCCGAGATGTCCCCCGCCCCGCCGGACCGGGAGTCCGGGCGGCAGGAATGCCAGGACTCGGGTTACCGTTCGAGTGGCCGTTGCGGGCTTTCGCCGTTTGACACGGGGGCGGGTTGTACCGTCACACTCCGCAGCGACGGGAGCGTCACCGTCCGTGCGCTGCCGTGCGTGCCAGTGCCGTACGTGCCAGAGAGCGTCGATCCGGAGAGAAGAGCGAAGTTGTCCCCGACCAGCGAGACCGCACACGGCGGCCGCCGACTCGTCATCGTCGAGTCGCCTGCCAAGGCGAAGACGATCAAGGGCTACCTCGGCCCCGGCTACGTCGTCGAGGCGAGCGTCGGGCACATCCGCGACCTCCCCTCCGGCGCCGCCGAGGTGCCGGAGAAGTACACCGGCGAGGTGCGCCGCCTCGGAGTCGACGTCGAGCACGACTTCCAGCCCATCTATGTCGTCAACGCCGACAAGAAGGCGCAGGTCAGGAAGCTCAAGGAGCTCCTCGCCGAGTCCGACGAACTCTTCCTGGCCACCGATGAGGACCGCGAGGGCGAGGCCATCGCGTGGCACCTCCAGGAAGTCCTGAAGCCCAAGGTCCCGGTCCACCGGATGGTCTTCCACGAGATCACCAAGGACGCGATCCGCGAGGCCGTCGCCAATCCGCGCGAGCTCAACCAGCGCATGGTCGACGCCCAGGAGACCCGCCGCATCCTCGACCGGCTGTACGGCTACGAGGTCTCGCCGGTCCTGTGGAAGAAGGTCATGCCGCGGCTGTCCGCCGGCCGCGTGCAGTCCGTCGCCACCCGTCTCGTCGTCGAGCGGGAGCGCGAGCGCATCGCCTTCCGCTCCGCCGAGTACTGGGACCTCACCGGCACCTTCGGCACCGGCCGCACCGGTGACGCCTCCGACCCGTCCTCGCTGGTCGCCCGCCTGAACACGGTCGACGGCAAGCGCGTCGCGCAGGGCCGTGACTTCGGCGCCGACGGCCGGCTGAAGGCCGCGAACGTGCTCCACCTGGACGAGGCGAACGCGCGGGCGCTGGCCGCCGCGCTCGCCGACACGGCGTTCTCCGTGCGCTCGGTCGAGTCGAAGCCGTACCGCCGCTCCCCGTACGCCCCCTTCCGGACCACCACCCTCCAGCAGGAGGCGAGCCGCAAGCTGGGCTTCGGTGCGAAGGCGACCATGCAGGTGGCGCAGAAGCTGTACGAGAACGGCTTCATCACCTACATGCGTACGGACTCCACGATCCTCTCCGACACCGCGGTGGCGGCGGCCCGGGCGCAGGTCACGCAGCTGTACGGCGCCGACTACCTGCCGGAGAAGCCGCGCGTCTACGCGGGCAAGGTGAAGAACGCGCAGGAGGCGCACGAGGCGATCCGGCCTTCGGGTGATCGTTTCCGCACTCCCGCGGAGACCGGTCTCACCGGCGACCAGTTCAAGCTGTACGAGCTGATCTGGAAGCGGACCGTCGCCTCCCAGATGAAGGACGCGACCGGGAACTCGGTCACCGTGAGGATCGGCGGCACCGCCGCCGACGGCCGTGACGCCGAGTTCAGCGCCTCCGGCAAGACGATCACCTTCCACGGCTTCATGAAGGCGTACGTGGAGGGGGCCGACGACCCGAACGCGGAGCTCGACGACCGCGAGCGGCGCCTGCCGCAGGTCGCCGAGGGCGACGCGCTGACCGCCGAGGAGATCACGGCGGACGGCCACGCGACCAAGCCGCCGGCCCGCTACACCGAGGCCTCGCTGGTCAAGGAGCTGGAAGAGCGCGAGATCGGCCGCCCGTCGACGTACGCCTCGATCATCGGCACCATCCTCGACCGCGGCTACGTCTTCAAGAAGGGCACGGCGCTCGTCCCGTCCTTCCTGAGCTTCGCCGTCGTCAACCTCCTGGAGAAGCACTTCGGGCGGCTCGTCGACTACGACTTCACCGCCAAGATGGAGGACGACCTCGACCGCATCGCGCGCGGCGAGGCCCAGGCCGTGCCGTGGCTGAAGCGCTTCTACTTCGGCGAGGGCGAGACCGGCGGGACGGGCGGCGCGGCGGAGGCCGGGAACGGCGACGGCGACCACCTCGGCGGCCTCAAGGAGCTCGTCACCGACCTCGGCGCGATCGACGCGCGCGAGATCTCCTCCTTCCCCGTCGGCAACGGCATCGTGCTGCGCGTCGGCCGCTACGGCCCGTACGTCGAGCGCGGCGAGAAGGAGCAGGAGGGCCACCAGCGGGCCGACGTCCCCGACGACCTCGCGCCCGACGAGCTGACCGTCGAACTCGCCGAGGAGCTGCTCGCCAAGCCGAGCGGCGACTTCGAGCTGGGCACCGACCCGGTCAGCGGCCACCAGATCGTCGCCAAGGACGGCCGCTACGGGCCGTACGTGACGGAGATCCTGCCCGAGGGCACCCCGAAGACCGGCAAGAACGCGGTGAAGCCGCGCACGGCCTCGCTCTTCAAGTCGATGTCGCTGGACACCGTCACCCTGGAGGACGCGCTCCGGCTGATGTCCCTGCCGCGGGTCGTCGGCACGGACGCCGAGGGCGTGGAGATCACCGCGCAGAACGGCCGCTACGGCCCGTACCTGAAGAAGGGCACGGACTCGCGGTCGCTCACCGACGAGGAGCAGCTCTTCACGATCACCCTCGAAGAGGCGCTCGCGATCTACGCCCAGCCGAAGCAGCGGGGCCGGGCCGCGGCCAAGCCGCCGCTGAAGGAGCTGGGCACCGACCCGGTCAGCGAGAAGCCCGTGGTCGTCAAGGACGGGCGGTTCGGCCCGTACGTGACGGACGGCGAGACCAACGCCACCCTGCGCACCGGTGACAGCGTGGAGACGATCACGCCGGAGCGCGGCTACGAGCTGCTCGCCGAGAAGCGGGCCAAGGGGCCGGCGAAGAAGGCCGCCAAGAAGGCCCCGGCGAAGAAGACCGCGGCGAAGAAGACGGCCACGAAGACGGCGGCGAAGAAGACCACCGCCGCCGCGAAGACGGCCGCGAAGAAGACCACGACGGCGAAGAAGACGACCGCTGCCAAGAAGACGGCGGCGGCCAAGCCGGAGTAGTCCCGGGCACCCGGGCGGCGCCCGGAGGGGCGCGCAGGAGGGCGGGAGCGGTGCTCCCGCCCTCTTCGGCTGTCGGGCGGGACCGGTTTCCGCCTCTTCGGCTGTCGGGCGGGGCGGTTTCCGCGGCTTCGTCCGCCGGGCGGCACCGGTTTCCGCCCTCCTCGTCCGCCGGGCGGAGCGGTGTCTCCGCCCTCCCACGTTTGTTCGGGCGCGGGCCGCGGGGAGCAAGGCCGTCCGGATAGGGTGGACGGATGACGCGAGCAGAGCAGCCAGACCGCCTGGGCGATTCCGACGCCGCACTCGTCGCGGATTCCCGGGAGCGCGCCGTCCGCGCCCTCTTGCGCCATCAGCCGCTGCGCAGGCTGTGGGGCGCCCACCTGGCCGGCGGCACCGGTGACGCCCTCGCCCTCCTCGTCCTCGTCCTCCTCGGCTATCAGGCGGCCGTGGCGGAGGGCGCGCTCGGGGGCGGCTACCGGGGGGCCGCGTTCGCCGTGGCCGCCGTCGTCGGCGCCCGCCTGCTGGCCTCGGTCCTCTTCGGGGCCGTCCTCCTCGGGCCGCTGACCGCGCTCACCGGGCCCGGCGGCCCGCTCGACCGGCGCTGGACCATGATCGGCGCCGACGGGGTGCGGATCGCGCTGCTCGTCATCGCCCCGCTGTGGATCGACTGGGTCCCCGACAGCGCCCTCTGGTACCTGCTCGGCACCGTCTTCGTCACCGGCGCGGCCGAGCGGCTCTGGGCGGTGTGCCGCGAGGGCGCCGCGCCCGCGCTGCTGCCCGCCCCGCCCCTGGAGGGCGCGGCCGTGCGGCCGCTGCCCGACCACCTCGGCGCGCTGCGCCGGCTGTCCCAGCGGACCGGCTTCCTCGCCGTCCCCGCCGCGGCCGCCGTGCTGCTCGTCGCCACCCTCGTGGGGAACCTGCTCGGTGCCGGGATCGACTGGTTCACGCTGCACCAGGCGGCCCTCGGCTCGTACGTCTCCGCCGGACTGTTCGCCGCTTCCGTCACCGTCCTGTACGCGATGGCGCTGCCCGGCGGCGAGACGCCCCGGCCCCGCTCGCCGCTGGAGGGCCTGCGCCGGCCGGACCGGAAGGCCGAGGGCGAGGGGAAGGGCCGCACCGGCGCCCTGCCGCTGCTCGTCCTCGCCTCCGCCACCGTCGCCGGGGCGATCGCCGCGGCCGCGTCCCTGGCCGTGCTCCACGCGTACGACCTGGGCGGCGGGCCCGTCACGTACGCCCTCCTGATCCTGGCGCTCAGCGGCGCCACCGCCGTCGGCATCCGCACCGCGGGCTCCGTCCTGCCGGTCCTGTCCCGGCGCAGGCTGCTGGCCCTCGCCATCACCGTCACCGGTGTCGCCCTGATCGCGATGGGCCTGGTCCCGGACACGGCGACCGTGCTGTTCCTCGCCGCCCTCGCCGGCTACGCGGCCGGGGTCGCCGCCAACACCGGCCACACCCTGATCGACCAGGAGACCGAGGAGCCCCGCCGGGCCCGGACCACCGAGCACCTCCAGGCCGCCGCCCGCGTCGCCATGGGCCTCGGCGCGCTCGCCGCCCCGCTGCTCGCCGCCGCGATCGGGCCGCACCGGCTCGCCTCCGGGGAGTTCGTCTTCGCGCACGGCGGCGCCGCCTTCACGCTCGCCCTCGCCGGCGCCCTGCTGCTTCCGGTCGCCGCGCTCGTCCTCGCGAAGACCGACGACCGGGCGGGCGTCCCGCTCCGCCGTGACCTGCGCGACGCGCTGCGCGGCTCCGACCCGGTCCAGGCGCCCTCCCCGACCGGTTTCTTCATCGCCCTGGAGGGCGGCGACGGCGCCGGGAAGTCCACGCAGGTCCAGGCGCTCGCCGAGTGGATCCGCGCCAAGGGCCACGAGGTCGTCGTCACCCGCGAGCCGGGTGCCACGCCGATCGGCAAGCGGCTCCGCTCGATCCTCCTCGACGTCTCGTCGGCGGGGCTCTCGAACCGCGCCGAGGCCCTGCTGTACGCGGCCGACCGGGCCGAGCACGTCGACTCCCTGGTCCGCCCGGCCCTGGAGCGGGGCGCGGTCGTCCTCTCCGACCGGTACATCGACTCGTCCGTGGCCTACCAGGGCGCGGGCCGCGACCTGTCCCCGACCGAGATCGCCCGCATCTCGCGCTGGGCGACCGACGGTCTCGTGCCGCACCTCACGGTGGTCCTCGACGTCTCCCCGGAGACCGCGCGGGAACGGTTCACCGAGGCGCCCGACCGGCTGGAGTCCGAGCCGCCGGAGTTCCACGCGCGCGTACGGGCCGGTTTCCTGGCCCTCGCGGCCGCCGACCCCAGCCGCTACCTCGTCGTCGACGCCGGGCAGGAGCCCGAGGCCGTCACCACCGTCGTGCGCCACCGGCTCGACCGGATGCTGCCGCTCTCCGAGGCCGAGGTGAAGGCCGCGGAGGAGGCCCGCCGCAAGGCCGAGGAGGAGGCCCGGCGCCTGGCGGAGGAAGAGGCCGCCCGCAAGGCCGAGGAGGAGCGCCTGGAGCGCGAGCGGCAGGAGCAGCTCGCCAAGCTCCGCGCCGAGGAGGAGGAGCGCAAGCGGCGCGAGGAGGAAGAGGCGCGCCGTCTGGAGGCCGAGCGGCAGGCGGAGGAGGCCCGCCGCAGGGCCGAGGAGGCCAGGCTCGCCGCCGAGGAGGAGCGCCGGCGCCTCGCGGCCGAGGAGAAGGCCCGCCAGGAGGAGCAGGAACGGCTCCGCAAGGAGGCCGAGGAGGAGGCCCGGCTCCGCAAGGAGGCCGAGGAGCGCCGCCTGGAGAAGCAGCGCAAGGCCGAGGAGGCCCTGCTCCGCGCCGAGGAGGCCCGCCGGGCGGCCGAGGCCGCCGCGGCCGCGAAGGCCGCGGAGGAGGCTGCGGCGAAGGCGGCGGCGCAGAGGCTCGCCGCCGAGGCGGCGGCCAAGGCGGCCGCGGAGCGTGCGGCCGCCGAGCGCGCCGCTGCGGAGCTGGCCGCGGCCGAGCGGGCCGAGGCCGCGAAGGCCGCCCGGGAGAAGGCCGCCCGTGAGCGGGAGGCCGCGGAGTCGGCCGCCGCCGAGCGGACGGCCGCGGCGGAGCGGGCCGCTCGTGAGGCCCGTTCGGCGCGCACCGCCGGGGTGTCGGCGAACGAGGTCACCGTGCCGACCCCGATCGTGAAGCCGGACGCGCCGGCCGTCTCGCCGGACGAGATCACCGTGGAGACGCCGATCGTGAAGCCGGGGACGGCCGAGCGGCCGGAGGCGGAGACCGCCGTCCTGCCGCAGATCCGGGACCCGCGGGCGGCCGACGAGACCGCCGTGCTGCCTCTCGTACGGGACCCGCGGGCGGCCGACGAGACCGCCGTGCTCCCTCCCGTACGGGGTGCCGGGGCGTCCGACCCCGCCGACCGGGTGCCGCCGGGCATCTTCCGTGACGAGCGTGACGAGCGGAACGAGCCGCACGGGGCCAACGACCGGACCCGGGAGCTGCCCCAGCTCGACGAGGACGGCCGGCCGCGCCGCCGCTCCGACTGGGCGGAGGAGACCCCGCTCGACGATCTGCCGACCCTCGCGGACGAGCTGTTCGGCCCGCACGAGGACGAGGACGAGGGCCCGCGCCGCCGTCGCTGAACCCGGGTGGGGGTGGAGCTAGCTCCACCCCCACTGCGGCAGCCAGCTCCATACCGCTGTGACCTGCGCTTTTCTAGCGTGGTCGGCATGACGACGACAGCAGTGACGGAGAACGGCGCCGCCCTCGCCCTGGAGGGGGTGAGCCGCGCGTACGGAGGTGGGGCCCCCGCGCTCGACGGGGTCGACCTGGTCGTGCCGCGCGGGCGCTTCCTGGCCGTGATGGGCCGGTCGGGCTCCGGGAAGTCCACCCTGCTGCGCTGCGCGGCCGGGCTCGAACGGCCGACGGCCGGGCGGGTACGGATCGGCGGCACCGACCTCGCCACCCTGAGGGCGGCCGGTCTCACCCGGCTCCGGCGGGAGCGGATCGGCTTCGTGTTCCAGTCGCTCAACCTCGTCTCCGCCCTGAACGTGCGGGAGAACGTCACCCTGCCGCTGCTCCTCGCCGGGGCCCGCGAAGGCCGGGCGCTCGACGCCCGCGCCCTGGCCGCCCTCGACGCCGTGGGGCTCGCCGACCGGGCCGAGGACCGGCCCGAGAGCCTCTCCGGCGGCCAGCGGCAGCGGGTCGCGATCGCCCGGGCCCTGATCGACGAGCCCGAGGTCGTCTTCGCCGACGAGCCGACCGCCGCCCTCGACCCGGCCACGGCGGCCGGGGTCCTCGCCCTGCTGCGGCGCGCGGTCGACGAGCGGGGGCACACGGTCGTCCTCGTCACCCACGACCCGGTGGCCGCCACCTGGGCGGACGAGGCCGTCTTCCTGGACCGGGGCCGGATCGTCGGCCGCCTCGACCGCCCGGACGAGGCGGGCGTACGGGAAGCGCTCGGCGCCCGCGCCGCGGCCGGCCGTCATCCGGCGGTGGCGCGATGAGCCGCCTCGGGAACCCCGCCGTGCGGCTGCTCGCCGCCCGGTCGCTGCGGGCCCACCGCAAGGCGTGGGCCGCCGTGTTCGCGGCCGTCGCCTTCACCACCGCCCTGCTCGGCGCCCTGGCCCTCGCGCTGGGGTCCGCCGGGCTGGGCCACGCGCGCGTGGAGCGGTACGCCGCGGCGCCCGTCGTCGTCGCCGGCGACCAGGAGGTCCGCTGGACGGCCACGCCGTGGGGCGGCGAGCCGAGGACGGAGACGGCGGGCCTGACCGAGCGGGTACGGGTCCCCGAGGCGGCCGTCGCCGTCCTGCGGGCCGTGCCCGGGGTGCGGGAAGCGGTCCCGGACGACACGTTCGTCGTACGGGATCGGGGAGCGGACGCCGCTCAGGGGGCCGGCACCGAGGCCGGGACCGGCCCCGGGCCTGGGACCGGCACCGAGGCCGGGACCGGCGGCCGTCCAGCCGCCGACGACCGCACCGCCACCGCCACCGCCGCGCGCGCGTACCCCGGGCGTTCCTGGGAGGCGGCCCGGCTCGCCCCGTACCGGCTGATCGACGGGCGGGAGCCCCGGCAGGGCGGGGAGACGGTCGTGGGGGCCGGTCTCGGCGCCTCCGTCGGGGACACCGTGGCCGGTCACCGGGTCGTCGGCGTCGCCGAGGGACCGGCCGCGCTCTACGTCACGGCGGGGGAGGCGCGGCGCCTCGCCGGCCACCCCGGGGCCGTCGACGCCGTCGGAGTCCTCGCCGAGCCGGGCGTGCCCGTGGACACCCTCCACGCGCGCGTACGGGCCGCCCTGGACGCCGCCGGGCTCCGGGACACCGCCGCGGGGCAGCCGCTCCGGGCGCTGACCGGGGACGGCCGGGGCGGCGCCGAGCACCTCGGCGCGCCGCCCGCGCGCACGGAGCTGCTCCAGCTCCTCGCGGCCGTCTCAGGGACCGTCGTCCTGGTCGCCGTCCTCGTCCTCGCCTCGCTCGTCGCCCAGGCCCTCCAGCAGCGCGCCGCCGAGCGGGAGCTGCTGCTCTCGGTCGGCGCGACGCCCCGTCAGGTGCGGGGCGCGGCCGGGCGGGAGGCGGCCCGGGTGGCGGGTGCGGCGGCGCTGCTCGGCGCGCTCGCGTCCGTACCGGTGTTCCTGCCGCTGTGGTCGGCGCTGCGGGCCCGCACCGGAGCCGTACCGGAAGGCCTCGAACTGCCCACCCCTCCGTGGCTGTTCGCCGCCGTCCTCGTCGTCGCAGCCCTCGTGGTCGGCATCACCCGGCTCGTGGTCCTCTTCGCGGCCCGTCGGCCGGGCCGCGCGGGGAAGGGCGGTGCCCGCCGCGTCGCCGGGCTCGCGCTGCTCGTGCTCGGCGCGGGCTCGGCCGGTACGGCCACGATCCAGGGCGGTGACGCGGCCGCCGCGGCCGCCGGAGCGGCCACGGTGACGCTGGTCGCCGGGTGCGCGCTGCTCGGGCCGTGGATCGCGCGGGCCGCGATGACGGTCCTGGACCGCCCGTTCCGGTGGTTCGGCGGCGCGCCCGGGCGGCTCACCGCGGCCGGTGCCACCGCGCACTCGCGCCGCCTCGGGGCCGCGCTCGTCCCCGTCGTCCTCGTCACCTCCTTCGCCCTCGTGCAGCTCTCGGCCGGCGCCACCATGGAGCGGGCCGCCGCCGCGCAGGCGCGGGCCGCGACCACCGCCGACCTCGCCTTCTCCGGCACCACCGCGGAGCGGGTGCGCGAGCTCCCGGGGGTGGAGGCGGCCACGGACGTGCTGCGCTCGACGGTGGTCCTGGCCCGCACCGAGGCCGGCACGCCGCGCCTGGACCGGCTCCCGGTCCTCGGCGTGGACGCCGGGGGACTGGCGGGCACGCTCGACCCCGGTGTCGTCGCCGGTGACCTGGCCGGGCTCGCCGCCGCGGGCACGGTCGCGGTCGGCGCGGACACGGCCGACTCCCTTGAGGTGAAGCCCGGTTCGACGGTGGAGCTGCGGCTCGGCGACGGGACGCCGAAGCGGCTGCGGGTGGTCGCGGTGTACGAACGCTCGCTCGCCCTGGGCGAGTTCCTCCTGCCGAAGGGCGAACTGGCGCCGCACATGAGCGATCCGTACCCCGCGCGCGTGCTGGCGGCGGGACCCGCGGGCGCCTCCCCCGTCGCGCCCGAGGCGGTGACGCTCCCCGGGGCCGAGCTGAACGGGCTCGTCTCCGGCGGGATCGTCGCGGCGATCGGCGGGCTCACGGTCCTCTCCGTCCTGAGCACCCTCGCCCTGATCGGCGCCGGGCGGCGCGGTGAGCTGGGGCTGCTCCGCCAGGTCGGCGCCTCGGCGGGACAGCTGCGCCGGATGCTCGGCCTGGAGGCGGGGTTCCTGACCGCGACGGGCCTCCTCGTCGGGCTCGTGGTGGGCGCGCTGCCGCTGACCGCCTTCGCCTGGGCGCTCACCGGCGGCCTGCCGTACCTGCCGCCCGCGCAGGCGGGCGCGATCGTGGGCGTCGTCCTCGTCACGGTCGTCGCGGGCGTGTTCCTGCCGGTCTCCCGGACGGCGACGTCCGAGCGGTGAGGAGGCGCGGTCTAGGCGTTGAGGTACGTCAGGACGGCGAGGACCCGGCGGTGGCCGCCGCTGTCGCTCGGCGGCAGGCCGAGCTTCAGGAAGACGTTCCCGATGTGCTTGTGCACGGCCCGCTCGGTGACCACCATCGAGCGGGCGATCGTGCCGTTGTCGTGGCCCTGGGCCATCAGCTCCAGGACCTCGCGCTCGCGGGGCGTGAGGGAGTCCAGCGGGTCGTCGCGGCGGCGGGCCATCAGTTCGGTGACGACCTCCGGGTCCAGGGCCGTGCCGCCGGCGGCGACCCGTTCCAGGGCGTCCAGGAACTCGTCGACGCGGCCCACCCGGTCCTTCAGGAGGTAGCCGACGCCCCGCGCGCCGCCGCCCAGGAGCTCGGCCGCGTACGTCTCCTCCACGTACTGCGAGAGCACGAGCACCGGCAGCTCCGGGAGGCGCTCGCGGGCCGCGAGCGCCGCCCGCAGCCCCTCGTCGCGGAAGCCGGGCGGCAGCCGCACGTCGAGGACGGCCACGTCGGGCCGGTGCTCCAGGAGCAGCGGCAGGATCTCGGGGCCGGTGGCCGCGACCCCCGCGACCTCGTGGCCGGACGAGGTCAGCAGCAGCACCAGCCCCTCCCTGAGGAGGGCGTTGTCCTCGGCGATCACCACACGCACGGAAGCTCCACTTCGATCACGGTCGGGCCCCCCACGGGGCTGGTCAACCGTACGGTGCCGTCGAGCGCGGCGACCCGGCGCCTCATGCCCGTCAGGCCGGAGCCGCCGCTCTCGCCCGCCTCGGCCCCGCCGCGCCCCTCGTCCCGCACGCGCACGCGGAGGGCGGCCGGTTCACGGGCCAGGGAGACGGAGGCGCGGTCGGCGCCGCTGTGCTTGGCGGCGTTCGTGAGCGCCTCGGCGACCACGAAGTACGCGGCGGCCTCGACGGCGGCCGGGGCGCGGGGGCCGTCCTGGTCGTGGTCGCCGAGGCCGGTCACCGAGACCGCCGCCTCCAGGCCGCTGCTCGCGGCGAGGGCCCGTACCGCTCCGGTCAGGCCGCGGTCGGTGAGGATCGGCGGGTGGATGCCGCGCACCACGTGCCGCAGCTCGGCCAGCGCCTCCTCGGCCTGCGTCTGGGCGTCGTCGAGGAGCCGGCGGGCGGTCGCGGGATCGGAGTCGTACGCGCGCCGGGCGAGCCCGATCCGCATGGACAGCGCCACCAGGCGGGCCTGCGCGCCGTCGTGGAGGTCGCGCTCGATCCGGCGCAGCTCGGCGCCGTGCGCGGCGATCGCGCCCGCACGGGTGGCCGTGAGCTGCTCGATCCGGGCGGCGAGGGCGGCGTCCCGGGCGGCCGACGGGCCGGGTGTGAGCAGTGTGCGCGACCAGTCCGCCGCCAGGCCGGCGAGCCGTCCGATCAGCGGCAGGGCCACCGGCCGCCGTCCCGTGAGCCCGGTCATCACTCCGTCGACCAGCAGCGCGGGCGCCCAGAGGAGCAGCGAGAGGTACCAGAGCACCAGGCCGTAGAGCAGCTGCGCGGCGGCCCAGACCAGGTCCTGCCGGGTGCCCGGGTCGCCGACCGCGGTCCGCACGCGCGCGGGGAGTGGTCCTTCGAGCGGCAGGTACGCCTCGGGGACGGGCGTCCCGGTCCACGCGGCCGTACGGCGCCGCTCCCAGCCGGCGAGGCGACGCAGCAGCAGCACGCTCTCGGGGAGCACGCCGGCGCCGATGACCGTCAGGGTGACGACGGAGGTGAAGAGGGCGACGCCCACCATCAGGTAGCAGAGGAGGGAGAGCGCGGCCCCGACCGTGAGGTGGAGCCACGCCCGGGCCGCTTCCTTGATCGCCTCACGCATGGAGCCAGGGTAGGCGGCGGCCCGGGGGGAGACGGTGGAGCGGGCTACACCATCGCTCCGGGAGCGGGCACGGCTGTGCGGGGACGGGGCGGGGGGCGAGGATCGAGGAGCCGTCGGAACCGCGACGGCGAACCCCCGGAAAACGCCCCACGGAGGCATCCCATGCGCGCCCTTCTCTGGCTGCTGCTCACCGCGAGCGTCCTGGCCAACGTCTTCGTCGGCACCTTCGCCGGCTGGTCCGGTCCCCTCCGGATCGTCGGAAGCGTCGGCACCGGAGTGGTCCTGCTCGGCTCCGCGGTCGGCCTGTGGCTGACCAGGCCCCGCGGCGAGGGCTGAGGCGGAGAGGGCTGAGGAGAGGGGTTTTTCCACAGGTCGGCTGGGGTTGTCGTAGTGCTGCCCCACAATGGAGGACGTACCTGAGGAGGGGCAGACATGGCCGTATGGGACGACCTGGTCGGACAGACCCGGCTCGAGGAGCAGCTCGCCGCCGCCGCGCGCGACGCCGACGCGCTCGTCACCGCCCACGCCGCCGGCGAGTCGGCCCCCGACACCTCCAAGATGACCCACGCCTGGCTCTTCACCGGCCCCCCGGGCTCGGGCCGGGCGACCGCGGCGCGCGCCTTCGCCGCCGCGCTGCAGTGCGTGAGCCCCGACCGGGCGCTCGGCGGGGCCCCGGGCTGCGGCTTCTGCGACGGCTGCCACACGACCCTCGTCGGGACGCACGCGGACGTCGAGATCGTCCGTACGGACCTGCTGTCCATCGGCGTGAAGGAGACCCGCGACCTCGTCCGGCGCGCACAGCTCTCCCCGGCCGGCGGCCGCTGGCAGGTCATCGTCCTGGAGGACGCCGACCGCCTCACCGAGGGCGCGGGGAACGTGCTCCTGAAGGCCGTCGAGGAGCCCGCGCCGCGCACGGTCTGGCTGCTCTGCGCGCCCTCCCTGGAGGACGTGCTGCCCACGATCCGCTCCCGCTGCCGCCACCTGACCCTGCGCACCCCGCCCGTGGAGGCCGTCGCCGACGTGCTCGTGCGGCGCGACGGCATCGAGCCGGAGGCGGCGCACGCCGCCGCCCGCGCCACCCAGGGGCACATCGACCGGGCGCGGCGGCTCGCCACCGACGAGCGGGCCCGCGCGCGCCGGTCCGTCGTCCTGAAGCTGCCGCTGCGGGTCGACGACGTCGGCGGCTGCCTCAAGGCCGCGCAGGAGCTGGTCGACGCGGCCGCGGAGGACGCGAAGCAGCTCGCGGAGGAGGTCGACGTCAAGGAGACCGAGGAGCTGAAGACGGCCCTCGGCGCGGCGCAGGGCGGGCGGATGCCGCGCGGCACGGCCGGGGCGATGAAGGAGCTGGAGGAGCGGCAGAAGCGGCGCAGGACGCGGACGCAGCGCGACAGCCTGGACCTCGCGCTCACCGACCTCACCGGCTTCTACCGCGACGTCCTGGCGCTCCAGCTCCGCTCGCGCACGGCGCTGGCGAACACGGACGTGCGCGACGCGCTGGAGCGGATCGCCCACGACACCACCCCGGAGCGGACGCTGCGCCGCATCGAGGCGGTCCTCGCCTGCCGCAAGGCCCTCGACCGGAACGTGGCGCCGCTGCTCGCGGTGGAGGCGATGACGATGGCGCTGCGGGGCTGACCCCGGTGTTCCGGCCCCGGAGAGCGATTGGACACGGTCCGTACCGGTGCGGATACGCTCCGGGGATGGACTCCAGGCGCATGCTCCGCACGTCCGCCACGGCCCTCGCGGCCGCCGGGCTGATCCTCTCCGGCTGCTCGGGCGGGAGTGACGCCGCCGCGCCCCGGACGACCGCGTCGACGTCCTCCTCCGCGCCCGAGGCGTCGAAGCTGAAGAAGTACTACGAGCAGAAGCTGAAGTGGCGCGACTGCGGCGTCGAGGGTTTCCAGTGCGCCACCCTGCGCGCCCCGCTCGACTACGCGAAGCCGGACGGGGAGGAGGTCGAGCTCGCGGTCTCCCGGGTCCGGGCCACCGGCCCCGGCAAGCGGCTCGGCTCGCTCCTGGTCAACCCGGGCGGGCCCGGCGGCTCCGCCGTCGGCTACCTCCAGGGGTACGCGGGCATCGGCTACCCCGCGCCTGTCCGCGCCCGCTACGACATGGTGGCCGTCGACCCGCGCGGCGTGGCCCGCAGCGAGCCCGTCGAGTGTCTGACGGGCCCGCAGATGGACGCGTACACGCAGGTCGACCAGACCCCCGACGACACGGCGGAGATCAACGCGCTCAGCGCGGCCTTCAAGGGCTTCGCGGCCGGCTGCGAGAAGAAGTCGGGGAAGGTCCTGCCGCACGTCTCCACCGTCGAGGCGGCCCGCGACATGGACGTCCTGCGGGCGGTGCTGGGCGACGCGAAGCTCACCTACGTGGGGGCGTCGTACGGCACGTTCCTCGGCGCCACCTACGCCGAGCTGTTCCCCGACCGGGTCGGGCGTCTCGTCCTCGACGGGGCGATGGACCCCTCGCTCTCCGCGCTCGACCTCAACCGGGACCAGACCGGCGGCTTCGAGACCGCCTTCCGCGCCTTCGCCGCCGACTGCGTCCGCAAGCCGGACTGCCCCCTGGGCACCGGGTCCGTCGCCGCGGCCGGGGAGGCGATGAAGAAGTTCTTCCGCGACGTGGACGCGGCGCCCGTGCCCACGGGGGAGGACCGGAAGCTCGGCGAGTCCCTCGCCACCACGGGCGTGATCGCCGCCATGTACGACGAGGGCGCCTGGCCCCAGCTGCGCGAGGCCCTCGCCCAGGCGATGGGCGGCGAGGGCGCCGGGCTGCTCGCGCTGGCCGACAGCTACTACGAGCGCGAGACGGACGGCACGTACGCCAACCTGATGTTCGCCAACGCGGCCGTGAACTGCCTGGACCTGCCGCCGGCCTACCGTGACGCCGCGGCCGCCGAGAAGGCCGTCCCGTCCTTCGAGAAGGCCTCCCCGGTCTTCGGCGCGGGCCTCGCCTGGGCCGCCCTCAACTGCACCTACTGGCCCGCCCCGCCCACCGGCCGGCCGCACCGCATCACCGCCGAGGGCGCCGCCCCGATCCTCGTCGTCGGCACCACCCGGGACCCGGCCACCCCGTACCACTGGGCCCGGTCCCTGGCCGGCCAGCTCTCCTCCGGCACCCTGCTGACCTACGAGGGCGACGGCCACACCGCCTACGGCCGGGGCAGCGACTGCATCGACACCGCGATCAACACCTACCTCCTGGAAGGCACCCCTCCGGCAGACGGAAAGCGCTGCTCGTAGGCCCGATCCGGGGGTGGTCGGAGCACCTCCGGAAACTGTGTAGACTTGGCGACGCTGCTGCACCACGATGTGTCTGCACAGCATGCCGCCTTAGCTCAGTTGGCCAGAGCAACGCACTCGTAATGCGTAGGTCTCGGGTTCGAATCCCGAAGGCGGCTCACTTGGAACCCCAGGTCAGATCAATTCTGACCTGGGGTTTCGTGGTTCAGGAGGGTCTCAGCCGGTCGAGCCGGTCAGACGTTGACGGGGGCCGTCTCGCCGACCTGCGTGTCGCGCATGACCAGCTTCACGTCGGTGAGTCGTGCCTTCGTCGTGCCGTCCCGCGCCAGCAGCGGGACGTCGCTCTCGGCGCGCAGCTCCGTGCCACTGCCGTCCAGTTCGGCCGCGCGGCCCGCGAGCGGTACCCCAGCGGTGGCGTGGAGGGTGCCGTGCGGCGTGCACACTTCGAGGTGAGTGTCGAGGTGCAGGTCGGCGGGGTAGGCGAGGCGGCTCAGGGAGTCCTCCTCGCCCTTGCCGAAGGTGCCGCCCGAGGGCCGCGCCCAGGCCGTCCGCAGCATGATGCGCCCGCCCAGCTCGGCGCACTCGCCGACGACGGCGAGGCGGGACAGCCGGGCCTGCACCCCGCTGCCCTCACCGTGCTTGTCGGGGCCGAAGAGGAGGATCTCCGCACCGGCGGCCAGGCGGTTGTCACCCGCCACGTCCACCTTCACGGTCCTGCCGTTCACCGCGAGGGTCAGCGAGCCCTCCAGGCGGGCCTGGACGATCAGCGAAGGGTCGAACATCGCGGTCATGAAGGGGCTCGGGGACGGCGCGAAGAACAGCGTCGGCGTGATGCCGACCGGCTCGTTCTCGTCGTCGGCCGGGTACCAGGCTTCGGGAAGGCCGGTGCTGTTCAGCACGCCGGGCGCCGGCGCGACGTCTCGCACGTCTCCCCGCGGGAAGCCCAGGACGGGGCCGGTCAGCGGCTTTGGGCTCCATGTTCAGGGATTCGTAGGTTTCGCGACTCACCGGACTGCCTCCGTCATCTGTACGTGCAGGGCACTGACGGGGGAAGCCTGGCGTGCCGGACCGCGGCCTTCGTGAGCAAGGGCTGCGCGCCACCGGAACGAGTGAGCCGCGTTCAGGCCATCAGCCGGGCTCCGCCTGCTGAACGCGCGGTGGGGCGTCCAACGCCCGCGCATCGACATCACGTGGTGGTCGGCGACCCCACCCGCACGCCGTCGTGGACCCCAGCCCTCTTGAGGCCGGCGTCCACGGTGTCCGCCCGCCCGGGGCCGGGCGCCCCGGGCGGGCGGGTCAGCGGGGGAGGCCCGGCTGGTCGAAGGTGTCCGGGACGGGGAGGGTCGACCAGTGGGAGACCGGCCAGGCGACCAGGACGGCGCGGCCCACCACGTCCGTCACGGGAACCATGCCGCCCCGGGGGTCGCCCTGGTGGTAGCGGGAGTCCTGTGAGCTCTGCCGGTGGTCGCCCATCACCCACAGGTGGCCGGCGGGGACCGTGACCTTGAACTGGCCCTCCGGGTCCGTGCTGCAGGCCGTGTTCCCCTGGAAGACGTAGGGCTCGGTCAGGGCCTTGCCGTTGACCTTCAGGGGGCCCTCGCCCTTGCACTCGACGGTGTCTCCGGCGACGCCGACGACCCGCTTGATCAGGTGCTGTTCCCCGGCCGCCGGCATCAGTCCGACGAAGCCCAGGGCCTTCTGCAGTGCGGTGGGCTGCTTCGCCGGCCGTCCCGCCAGCCAGTCGCCGGGGTCGCGGAAGACCACGACCTCGCCCCTGTCGGGTTCCGAGCCGAACCACGGGGTGAGCTTGTCGACCAGGACCCGGTCGTCGACCTGCAGGGTGTTCTGCATCGATCCCGAGGGGATCAGGAACGCCTGGAGCAGGAACGTCTTGATCAGGAACGCCAGGACGAGCGCGATCCCCGCGAGGAACGGCAGCTCGATCCAGAAGGGGCGGCGCCGTTTCGCGGCGCCGCCGGACGCCGGGGCACCCTCGCCCGGAGGGCTTCCCTCCGGGCCCTCCCCTTCGGATCGCTCCTCGGTCGCCAAGTCGCTCATGTCCACCCTGACTTCGTCGTCTCCGTGTCGTCTGCACGGACCCTATGCCCGGTGGCACCCGTACGGCGGCCACGGACCGCTCTTCACCACGTACGGGTGACCCCGTGGCCCCCTCAGGGACTCGGCTGCTCGCGCTCCTGCTGGGCCAGGAGGTAACCGGCCTGGAAGCGGCTCTCGGCGCCGAGGGCGGCCATCACGTCGGCGACGTGGCGGCGGCAGCTGCGGACCGACAGACCCAGGCGGCGGGCGATCGCCGCGTCCGTCAGGCCCTCCGTGAGCAGGCGGACGATGGTCTGCTTCAGCTCGTCGGAGATGTCCATGATGGTCTGCCGGTCCCACTCCGTCTCGAACGGCAGGGCCTCCAGCCACAGTCGCTCGTACGCGCCCACCATGAACGCGACCACGTGCGGCTCGCGGACCAGGACCGCCGCGTGCGGGTCGTCCGGGACCGGGATGACCGCCGTCGAGCGGTCGAAGACGAGCATCCGCATGAACTCGTCGTCCAGCGTGCGCACCTGGGCGCCGAGCCGGCCGATCCGCTCCACGTAGGCGCAGGTGCCCGAGGAGAAGCGGGCGGTGTGCTGGTAGAGGACGCGCATCCGGACGCCGCGGCGCAGGAGTTCCTCGTCGCGGGCCACCGCCTCCTCGAGGACCTCGGCGCGCCGCCCGCCGCCCGGCTGCGCCGTCATGACCTCGCGCTCGCAGGTCCGGCCCAGTTCGGTGATGGCCTCCCGCACCGCGCGCAGGTCGGTGAGCAGCTCCACGTACTCCGCCTGCCGCAGGTGCGTCAGGCGGAGCAGGTGGGACTCGTACAGCGGCATGAAGGCCATCAACTGCTCACGGGCGCGCTCCATGTGCTGGCGGCGGGCGCGCATCTCGCGCTCCAGCGGCCCCAGGGTGCGCTGGACGGCCTCGTCCGGCGCCACCGGGAGCACCGCCCGCTCCGGGGTGCGGCGCAGCAGGCCCATGTCGAGGAGGGCGGAGACGGCCGACTCCACCCGGGCGAGCGGCAGTTCGAGCTCCGCCGCGAGGTCGGCGGAGTACGCCGGCGGCTGGGCCGGGTCCCGGGCCAGGAGGCAGGTGTAGACCCGGGTCAGGGGGTCCTCGGGGTCCTCGGAGGGCGGTGCGGGGAGGCCCGTTCCCGCCGTTCCCCCCGCCGCCGCCGCGCCGATCGCGGCCGGGGCGGTGGTCTCCGGGGCCGTTCCCGCGGACGCCGTCTCCGCCGGAGCGGCGGAGTCCGGGGTTCCGTCGTCGCCCTGGGCCCGCAGTATGTCTGGTATCGCCACCTTTTCCCCCGTTTGTGACGGCGTCCTCTTGCTGCCATGCAGCCTAATGAGCCATGCGGTCCGCCCCATAGTCATGCCGCTCTGTATACGTTCGTATCACCGCCCACAAGGTCAAAGCGCACCAAGCTCGCGCAGCCAGCGAACCTCGCAAACCCCCACCGAAACCCACGACTCGCCCCTCTCCGAAGCGGAAAGAGAGCACACGACATGAAGCGGCGGATCCGCACCACCCTCCTCACCACCCTGGTCGTCGGCCTCGCGGGCCTCGCCACCGTCACCGCCGACGCCGTCACCGGCGGCACCCGCACGAACGACACCGGCTGGGGCGCGGCCGTCCTCACCGGCACGTACGACACCGGCTGGGGCGCGCCCGCCGCCGGCACGGGCACGAACGACACCGGCTGGGGGTGACCCGGATGACCCTGCTCGACTGCACCCTGCGCACCGGCGGACGGCTCACCGGCGGATCCGTACCCCCCGCGCTGGCCGCCGACTACCTCGCGGTCTGCGCGCGGATCGGCGTCGACGTCATCGAGCTGGGCACCGTCCACGACCCCGCCGACCGCTCCGCCCCGCGCGGCGCGCTGCTGCCGGTCCCGCTCCCCGAGCGCTACGGCCCCCGCTTCTCCGTCCTCCTCGACACCGCGCACCTGCCCGCCACGGACGCCGCCGCCACGGCCTCCGCCGGGCGGATCGCCGACACCCTGACCGCGGAACCCGTGCCCGTCGGACTCGTCCGCCTCGCCGTCCGGTACGACCGGGTGGCCCGCGCCGCCGCCCCGCTGCACCGCCTGCGGGAAGCCGGCTTCGGCGTCTGCCTCTTCCTCACCCACATCGACCTCGCCTCCTACCCGGAGCTCGACCGCTGCCTCGGCGAGAGCGCCGCGCTCGGCCCGCTCGACGCCGTCTTCCTCGTCGACTCCCTCGGCTCGCTCCGCCCCGAGCGCGTCATCGAACTCGTCCAGTCCACCCGCGCCGCCGTGGCCGCGCCCGTCGGCATCCACGCCCGCGACAACCAGGGCTTCGCCCTGCACAACACCGTCGTCGCCGGAAGCGCCGGAGCCACCTGGCAGGATGCCGCCGTGCACGGGATCGGCCCGGGCGCCGGTCTGACCCGCACGGAGCAGCTGCTCGCCCTCCTCGGCGCCACGCCCACCGACCTCGCGCCCCTCCTCGCGCTCATCGCCACGCACGTCGCGCCGCTCAAGCGGCGGTACGGGTGGGGGGCCGGGCCCCGCCAGGTCATGGCCGGCCTCGCCCGCATCCCGGTCGCGTCGGTGACGGGCCTCGATCCCCGGTAGCCACCACCGCAGTTTCCGTTTCCGCAGGTCCCGTCGCATCCGGGGCCGAGCCGACCGCGCCCGCACCCGCGTCCACACCGACCGCGTCCGCACCGACCGCGTCCGCACCGACCGCGCCCGCCGTCCCAGGAGACCCCATGCCCTTCACCTCGCCCATCCTGCCGCCTGGAGAACCGGCCCCCGCCCCCACTCCGTACCGCGAGCTCCCCCCGACGACCGGAGACGCCCCCATGGCCGACCGCCGCTTCCGCATCGACCGCAGTGCCGCCACCGAGGAGTTCGGGCTCGCCTGCCAGCGGATCATCCCCTGGCCGGGCGGGGACGCCGAGCCGCCCGTCGGCGCCATGGCCTGCTTCCTGAAGCCCGGCGGGGACTCCGACCCCGACTGCCACAACCAGGACGAGGTCATGATCATCCTCGGCGGCACCGGGAGCGTGACCCTCGACGGGCGCCCGGAGCCGCCGTTCCGCACCGGCGACGTCGTCGTGCTGCCCCGGAACCAGGAGCACGTCGTCCACAACACCGGCGACACCGAGCTGAGCTGGCTCTCCCTCTACTGGCCGCTGCGCGAGCCCGCCATCCGTACCGACAACGAGGAGGTCGCCGCATGAGCGCCGACGCGTCCACCCACTGGATCACCGCCACCCCGCCCACCCCCAACGGCGACCTCCACATCGGCCACCTCGCCGGGCCCTACCTCGCCGGCGACGTCCTGCGCCGCTTCCTCGCCGCCGAGGGCACCGGCGCCGTCCGCTACACCACCGGCCTCGACGACCACCAGAGCTACGTGCCCGTCCGCGGCCTGAACGACGGCGGACGCAAGGGCGAGGAGGTCGCCGACGGCTACGGCGCCTCCATCGAGTCCGTGTGGCGGCAGGCCGGAGCCGACTTCGACGCGATCGTCCGCCCGCGCCGCGACGTCGGCTACCGGTCGGCCGTCCAGGAGTTCTTCAGCCGCCTGTACGACGCCGGGCACATCGTCGCCCGCACGCGCCCCCTGCCGTACTGCACCGGCTGCGAGCGCTGGCTGTACGAGGCCTACCTCAAGGGCGACTGCCCGCACTGCGGCTCCGGCTCCAACGGCAACGCCTGCGAGCCCTGCGGCCGCCCCAACGACTGCGCCGACCTCGCGAACCCCGTCTGCACCGGCTGCGGCGCCACCCCCGAACTCCGCGACTGCGAGCGGCTCTACTTTCCCCTCGCCCCCTGGGAGGAGCGGCTCACCGCCTTCTGGGAGCAGGTCGACATGCCGCCGCACCTGCGCTCCCTCTGCGAGCGGATGCGGGCCGAAGGACTCCCCGAGATCGCCGTCAGCCACCCCTCCGAGTGGGGCGTCCCCGTGCCCGTCGAGGGCTTCACCGACCAGCGGATCTACGTCTGGTTCGAGATGGCCCCCGGCTACCTCCTGGAGTGGACCGGCGCCGGCGAGACCGGCCCCGCGCCCGCGCCCGTCCAGTTCTTCGGCTTCGACAACGGCTACTTCCACGCCCTGCTGTTCCCCGCCGCCTTCCGGGCGTACGACCCCGGGATCGCGCTGCCGAAGGCCTTCGTCGTCAACGAGTTCTACCGGCTCGAAGGACTGAAGTTCTCCACCAGCAGGCGCCACGCCATCTGGGCGCACGAGGAGCTCGCCCGGACGAGCGCGGACGTCCTGCGCTACCACGTCCTGTCCGACCGCCCCAACGGCCGCCAGACCAGCTTCAGTTCCGCCGCCCTCGAACTCAGCCGCACCCGGCTCGCCGAACGCTGGGACGGCTGGCTCGGCCGGCTGCTCACCGCCGTCGCCGAGTCCACCGACGGCCTCGCCCCCGCCGAGGCGCCCCGGGGCCCGGCGTGGGAGCGGCTGCGGGCCCGCCTCACCGAGACCGTCGGGCAGCTGCGCGAGGCGTACGGGGCGGAGATCGGCGGCTACGACGCGCGGCGCGCGATCGCGCTGCTCGACGAAGTCGTGTGCCTCGCCGAGGACTTCGGCCACGTGAACGGCTTCGAGGCCGAGCGCCCGGACGGCGCCGCCGACCACCGCTCCGCGCTCTCCGCCCAGCTCGCCGTCGCCGCCGCCCTGTCCGCCTGGGCCGCGCCCGCCCTTCCGTACGGCTCCGCCCGGCTCACGGCCCTCCTCGGCCTCGCGCCGGAACCCCGCCGGGTGGACGCCGAGGCCCTCGCGCCGCTCGCCCCGGGGACACCGGTGGCGGCCTGGCCCGGGGCGGTCTTCAGTGCCTGAGACGTCGGGGGACCCGCTGCCCCGCGGCGCCGTCGTCGGCCCCTTCTCCGGGCCCCGGGCCGCCTGGGGCGAGCACCTGGAGCGGGCTGCCGAACGGTACGGCACGGCCGTGAACTGGGAGCTGTACGACGACCGCGGGGAGGCCGAGACGGCCCGGCAGATCGCCGAGGCGGTCGTCGCCGAAGGCCGGCACGCCCTGGTCGTCGGGCACTTCAACAGCGCCGGCGCGGCGGCCGCCCTCCCCGTCTACCGGGCGGCCGGGCTCCCCGTCCTCCTCCCGCTGGCCACCACGCCCGGCCTCCTCGCCGACAGCGCCGGCACCCTCCTGCGCTGGTGCCCGGACGACCGCGCCCAGGCGGCCGACCTGCTCGCCGCCGTACGGGACGCGGGACACACCCGGGTCGCCGTCACGCACGACGGCAGCCCGTACGGGGAGCGGCTCGCCCTCCTCGTACGGGACGCCCCGGCGGCTCCGCGGCCCGCCGTCCCGTCGGGGGCCGTGGTCTCCGACGGCAGCGGGCCCGCGACGGGCGCCGTGCCGGTGCCGGCGGCCCTGACCGGGCCTTCCCCTGACGTCCTCGACGGACCGGACGTCCTCGACGGGCCGGAGGGACGGGACGCCCCGGCGCTCACCGCGCTCGTCGTCTGCGGGACCCACGTCGGGGCCGCGCGGGCGGCCCGGGAGTGGCGGGCGGCCGGGTTCGAGGGCGCGTTCTGGTTCACCGACGACTGCGCGGTCGACGAGTTCGCCGTCCTGCTCGGTGCCCCGGCCGCGACCGGCGGGGCGTCCGTGGCCCGGATGCGCGGCGGGCCCGAAGCCCACGTGGACGCGGCCTTCGCCGCCGCCACCGCCGCGCTCGCCGAGGACCCGGCACGCACCGGACGCACCCTCCTCGCCGCCGTACGGGCCCACGCCGACCGGGGGTTCACCGCGCTCGGGGAGCCCGAGCCCGGGAGCGTGGGATGGGACTTCGTGCCCGTGCCCGTGTCCGCCGTGGCCGGGGCGCCGGCGCGCACCGGCGGCCGGCACGGGCGGGCCTACGACGTCATCGTCGTCGGCGCCGGGGTCGTCGGCTCCGCCACCGCCTCCGCCCTCGCCCGGCACGGCGCCCGGGTCGCGCTCGTCGCCCCCATGGACGGGCGCCAGGACCACGCCACCGCCTGGTCCGGCGGGCTCGTCCGGTCCTTCGAGGCCGACCCGTACCTGCGCGGGCTCGCCCTGCGCAGCCACCACCTCGCCTGGGGGCCCGCCGCGCTCGCTCCGGGACCGTACGGCTTCATGGCCACCGGGTCGCTCGTCCTCTGCGGCGACGCCGACCTGGAACAGGCCGAGAAGGGCGTCGCCGAGCTCAACGGGGCCGGTGTGCCGGCGGAGTTGCTGGGCCCGGACGTGCTGGGGGCCCGCTTCCCCGGGCTCTCCGTCGACGGCGTCACCGCCGCCGTCTGGGAACCCCAGGCCGGTTACGCCGACCCGCCCCGCACCGCACGCGTCTACCGCGACCGCGCCCTCGCCCACGGGGCCCGGCTGCTGCCCGCCCGGGTACGGGAACTGGACGCGCCGCCCGGGGCCGACCGGGTCCGCGTCCTCCTCGAACCAGGCGGCCCCGTCGAGGCCTTCGCCGTGGTCCTCGCGGCCGGCGGCGGCACCGGGGAGATCGCCGGGCACCGGCTCAGCGGCGCGGACGCCGGACGCACCAAGAGCATCCGGTACGGCTTCTTCCACCACCCCGCCACCGCGGGCCTGCCGACCGTCGTCGACATGGTCAGCGGCGTCTGGGGCCGGCCCCAGCTCACCGGAGAGGCGGCCGGCGGCTACATGGCCGGGCGCCCCGTCGACGAATGGGACGTGCCCCCGGGCGGCGAGGCCACGCTGACCGACGAGCACGTGGCGTACATACGCCAGGGGGCGGCCGCGCGGTGGCCCTGGCTCGCCGACCCCGCGACCCGCTTCCTCGGCGGGCGCCGGGGCGTCGACCTCTACACCCCGCACTCCCGCCCCCACCTCGGCCGCGAACGGCCCGACAGCCGGATCGTCCTCGCGACGGGGTGGTCGGGCGCGGGCTTCAAGACGGCACCGGCGGCGGCGGAGCTGGCGGCGGCGGAGGCGCTGGACGTCCTGGGGGGCACCTGAGCCCCCGCCCCCGTCCCGTGTGGGCGATCGTCCCGCCCCTTGCGGAACGTCTGCCCACAACGGGGGGCGCGGGGCGTGCCGGTTGTGTCGAACGAATGCTCATCACTCACTCGAAGGTGACACCATGACCGATCTGCTGCAGCGGCCTGACGCCGCCCCCCGCAGCACCCTCGGCGTGCGCGCTCTCGTCGTGTTCTACGTCAGCAGCCTCGTCGGCACCGGCATCCTCCTGGTGCCGGGGCTGACGGAGCGGCAGGCCGGGCCCGCGGCGCTGCTCGCGTGGCTGGCGCTGGCCCTCAGCTCGTACCCCTTCGCGCGCTTCTTCGCGGAGATGTCGGCCTGGCGCCCCGACGCCTCCGGTCTCGCCGCGATGGTGGAGGCCGGGTTCGGGCGCCGTCCGGGACGGGCGGCGGCGTTGCTGCTCGTCGCCACGTACGTCATCGGGAACCCGGTGATGGGCATCGTGTCCGCCCGCTGCCTGCTCGGGCTGCTCGGCCAGCCCGACGGGCCCGTGTACCCGATCGCGATCGGCTTCATGGCGCTGTCCGCCGCGTTCACGCTGCTCGGGCTCACGGCCGGCGCCCGCGTGCAGACCGCGGCGCTGCTGGTGCTGCTGCTCGGCCTGGGCGGCGCCGTGGTGCTCGCGGTGCCGCGTTTCGAGGCGGGGGCGTACACCCCGTTCCTCACGCACGGCTGGGGCGGCGTCGGCATCGCCGTCGTCACCGCGTTCTTCTCCTTCCTCGGCTGGGAGAACGTCTCGACCCTCGCCGAGCAGGTCGAGGACCCCGCCCGCAGCTACCGGCGGGCGATCCGCTGGGCGGTGCCCGTCGTCGGGCTGCTCTACGCGGCGGTGACGGCCGCCTACCTGGCGGTCCCGGGCGACGAGCCCGTCGTCATCACCGCCCTGCTCGGCGCCTCGCTCGGCGACGGCGGCGCGATCGCCGGCGACCTCCTCGCCCTCGGCCTCGCGGTGGTCGCCACCAACGCCTGGGTGCTCGGCGCCACCCGGGTCGTCCGGGCCGCCGCCCGCGAGCGGATCCTGCCGCGCGCCCTGGCCGACCGCCCGGTGCGGGCGACCGTCGCGCTGGCCCTCGCCTACGCGGCCGTCCTCGGTGCCCTGACCGTCACGGGGACCGGCGAGGAGGTGGTGCTCGTCGTCACCAGCAGCGCGTTCCTGCTGCTGTACGTGGCCGCCGCAGCGGCCGCCCTGCGGGCGCGCGGCACCGGCCGTGCCCTGCGCGCGACGGCCGTCGTGACCCTGCTGATCGCGGCCGTCTTCCTCTCCTTCGCCGGTACGGGACTGCTGCTCGCCCTGCTCCTCGCCGCCGGCTGCGTCGCCCTCTCCGGCCGCGCGCGCACGTCCTGAACCCCCTCCCACCGAAAGGCACTTCGCCATGAACGAGACCGTGAACGAGAACGTGAACGAGACCACCCCCGTCTACGACGTCGTCGGTGTCGGCTTCGGGCCCGCCAACCTCGCCCTCGCGATCGCGATCGAGGAGTACAACGAGCAGGCCGCGCCCGACGACCGGCTCACGGCCGTCTTCCTGGAGAAGCAGCCGAACTTCGGCTGGCACCGGGGCATGCTGATCCCGGACGCCACCATGCAGGTCTCGTTCCTCAAGGACCTGGCCACGATGCGCAATCCGCGCAGCCGCTTCGGCTTCGTGCCGTACCTCCACGACCGGGGCCGCCTGGTCGACTTCATCAACCACAAGGTGCTGTTCCCGACCCGTGAGGAGTTCCACGACTACCTCCAGTGGGCCGCCGACGGCGTGGACCACATGGTCCGTTACGGACTGGAGGTCACCGCCATCCGCCGGGCGGGAGCGGCGGATGCGTCGGGCCCCGTCGTCGAGGTCGACGTCGCCGCCTTCGGAGCGGCGGAGGCCGTCACGTACCGGGCGCGGAACCTCGTCGTCGGCACCGGCCTCGTGCCCCGGCTCCCCGAGGGCGTGGAGTCCTCCGAACGCCTCTGGCACAGCAGCGAGTTCCTGCACCGGCTCGCCGCGCTGCCCACCGACGAGCCGCGCCGTTTCGTCGTCGCCGGAGCCGGCCAGAGCGCCGCCGAGATCGCCGACCACCTGCACCGGACGTACGAGGGGGCCGAGGTCGTCGCCGTCCACACCCGGTACGGCTACAGCCCGGCCGACGACAGCCCGTACGCGAACCGGATCTTCGACCCGGCCGCCGTCGACCTCTACCACGGCGCCGAGCCGTCGGTCCGCCGCACGCTCATGGACTACCACCGCAACACCAACTACGGCGTCGTCGACATGGACCTCATCGAGGAGCTCTACCGCCGCTCGTACCAGGAGAAGGTGCGCGGCGAGCAGCGGCTGCGGATCCTCGGCGTCACCCGCCTCACCGAGGTCGAGGAGGGCCCCGACGGCGTCCGCGTCCAGGTGCGGAACCTCGCGACGGGTGAGACGGAGACGATGGACGCGGACGCGGTCGTCTACGCCACCGGCTACTCCGAGCCGGACCCGGGCCGGCTGCTCGGCGAACTGGACGCCGCCTGCGCGCGCGACGAGGACGGCCGGCTGCGGGTGCGCCGCGACTACCGGGTGGAGACGGCGCCCGAGGTGGAGGCCGGGATCTACCTGATGGGCGGCACCGAGCACTCGCACGGCATCACGGCCAACCTGCTGTCGATGGCGGCCGTCCGGGCCGGCGAGATCTGTGACTCCCTGGCCGCCCGCCGCCGTTCCGACAGGTGGGCGCCGGTGGCGGTGACCGGCTGATCCCCCGTACAACACCTACACCCACACTTCGACGAGAGGGCGCCATGAGCACCACCACCTCCACGGAGGCCGACGACGAGCTGTCCGTCACCGAGCGGACCCGGCTGCGCCGGATGCGTCACAAGGGGAGCCACCGTCGGGCCGACCTGGACGCCGTGCTCGCCGCGGGCTTCCTCTGCCACCTCGGCGTCACCGTCGACGGCACGACGATGGTGGTGCCCACCGCCTACGGCGTGGACGGCGACCGGCTCTACCTGCACGGTTCGGTCGCCAGCCGCAGCCTGGTCCAGGCCCCCGACGCCACCGTCTGCGTCACGGTCACGCACGTCGACGGCCTCGTCCTCGCCCGCTCCGTCTTCGAGCACGGGGTCAACTACCGCTGCGCGATGATCTACGGCGTGCCGGAGATCGTCACCGACCCGGAGGAGAAGCTCCGTGGTCTGCGGGCCCTGACCGAGCAGAGCTCGCCGGGCCAGTGGGAGTACGCGCGGCAGCCGAGCCGCAAGGAGCTGGCCGCGACCGCGGTGCTCGCGCTCGACCTGACCGAGGCCTCGGTGAAGACCGCGGGCGGCCCGCCGGACGACGGCGAGTCCGAGGACGCGGCGCTCGGCCTGTGGGCGGGGGTGCTCCCGGTGGTGACCACCTTCGGCGAGCCGATCACCGACCCGGTCCTCCCTGCGGACTTCGCCCCGCCGGCCCACATCGCCTCGCGCGCGGGCCGGGTCCTGGGCGGGGAGCCCGCCGCCGCCCAGGTGTAAGCGGCCGCCGCCCGGCCGCCGCCCGGCCGCCGCCCGGCCGCCGCCCGGGCGCAGCCGGCGCCGCCCGGGTGCGGCGGGGGAGGCCCCGCGGGGCCGGACCAAGCCCAGCCGCGTGTGCGGCTGGGCTTTCCCGCGTCAGGGCCCGCGTCCAGGCCCGCGCCCGCCTGCGGGCCTCCGGTCCGGGTCCGTCTCCAGGGTCGGTGCCCGGGGTCAGTCGCCGTGTCCGGTGCCTCCGCTGCCGAAGCCGCCGCTGGAGATGCCGCGCCACTTGCGCTTCTCCTCGCTCTGCGGTTCGGAGTCCGTCTCGCCCGAGTTCTTCAGGTTGTAGGGCATGAGCCGGTGTTCGCCGTCGGTCTGCGGCATCTCGGCCGGCCTGCGGTATTCGGACGTCTCGCCGGGGATCGCCCCGGTGTCGGGCCGGTGCGGCTGCTCGTCCGGCTTGGGGGGCTCGGGCTCGCGGTTGCGGACCCGGTATCCGTACCAGAAGGCCCCGATGAGGACGGCCACGAGAACGAGGCCGCCGAGGACCTGCCCCATACCTGACTGCCAGACTCCAGCGGCCAGGTTCTCTGCTGCGCTGAGAGTGTTCATACCAACAGGATTACCCGATTCCGCTTCTTCGGATACGTCGAGCGGCCATCCTCCGGGAATCCCCTCCGAACCCTCCGATCCGGCTGAAACATTTCCGCGCCCCCATCGCGTCAATGAGGTGTACGGCGACCACGCCACGTGACCGCGAGGGAAAGGAGGGGCATGAGAAAGTCCCGCGCGGACGAGTTCCAGGAGTTCGCCTCCGCACGCACGGGGCACCTGTTCCGCTCGGCGTGCCTGCTGACCAGCGGCGACACCCATCTCGCCGAAGACCTCACCCAGGAGACGCTCGGCCGGATGTACGCCCTCTGGGGCCGCGTGACCCGAATCGGGAACCCCGCCGCGTACGCCCAGACCGTGCTCGTCCGCACGTTCCTCAGCCACCAGCGGCGCCGCTCGGCCACCGAGCGCCCCCTCGGCGAGCTGCCCGACCGCGCCCCCGAGCACGGCGAGGACCCGGCGCTGCGGATCGCGCTGCTCGACGCGCTGGCCGCGCTCGCGCCGAAGGACCGGGCGGTCGTGGTGCTCCGCTACTGGGAGGACCGCAGCATCGAGGAGACCGCCGAGGCCCTGCACGTCAGCTCCGCCGCGGTCCGCACCCGCTCGGTGCGCGCGCTCGCGAAGCTGCGGGAACGGCTCGGCGGCAGCCTCGTCGCCTTCGCCACCCACTGAGGGCGACCCGGCCCCCGGTACGTCCCACCCACCTCAGCACGTCCCACCCACTGACCGGAGACGGTGATCTCGGCATGCCCCAGAACGAAGGAACCCAGCACGACGGAGCCTCCCACGAGCGCTTCGAGGAGGAGCTCGGCGCGATCCTGCGCAGCACCGGTGAGGGCTTCGCCGCCGACGACCGGCGCGAGCTGGTCGCGGGCGGGCTCCAGCGCGGCCGGCGCCGCCTGGTGCGCCGCCGCCTCGCGGTGACCGGCGGCGTCGTCGCGCTCGCCGCCGTCGGCATCGGCGGCGTGTACGGCGGTTCGCTGCTCGGCCCCGCCGGACAGTCGACGACGACCTCCGTGGCGGCGCCCCCGCAGCCCGCCCGGGCCGACGGAACCGGCACCGGCGCCGGTAAGAAGCCCTTCGCCGAGGCGCAGATCCCGGTGAAGGACCTCGCCGCCGTCCTCAAGGCAAACACCCCGGCCGGCCAGTGGCGGTTCGACAACCTGGACGGCCAGGGCCAGTCCGTCACCGGCGTCTACGACGACGGCCACGGCGAGGCGGGCGTCAGCGTCGGCCTCTACCGGGCCGGCCGGACCGCCGAGGCCGGCACGGACCAGGTCACGTGCCCCGACAAGGCCCTCGTCCCGTATGACCGCTGCACCGACGGGCGGCTGCAGAGTGGTGAACGGATCATGGTCATCCAGGGGTACGAGTACCCCGACAAGCGCGAGGAGACCAAGAACTGGCGGGCGGTCCTGCTCACCAAGGACGGGATCCTGATCGACGCGAGCGAGTACAACGCCGCCGCCGAGAAGGGCGCCGCGATCAGCCGGGAGAACCCGCCCTTCAGCCTCACCCAGCTGAAGGCCCTCGTCACGGCCGAGGCCTGGCGGCCGCTGGCCGCCCAGCTGCCCCAGCTCCCGGGGAAGCCCGGAAAGGGCGAGGGCCGGGACCCCTCCGTGCCGAGCGCGGCCGCCGTCCAGGCCACCCTGCGCTCCTTCCTGCCCGCCGGAGTCACCGTGACGTCCCACGGCGGCGGAGACGGCCACGGCTACGTCGTCGTCGACGACGGCAGGGGCGCGAGCCTCGTCGGCGTCGACGTCCAGCCCGTCACCGGGGACGGGATCGACGAGCTCTTCACCGGCGCCGACGTCGTCACCCTGCCCGACGGCACCAAGGTCAGGTCCACGCAGCAGGCCGGCGAGAAGGGCGGCGCCGGGGTCGTCTGGTGGAGCGTCGACACCCTGAGCCCGAAGGGCTTCCGGGTCGCCGTCTCCGCCTTCAACTCGGGCGCGCAGCACGAGGCCGCCACGCGCGCCGAGCCCGCGCTGACGATGGAGCAGCTGAAGACGATCGCGCTGAGCCCGAAGTGGCGGAAGTCGCCGCTGAAGTAGGAAGGCCGGGGCGAGCGGTGGCGGTACGGGACGGGGGACCGTACCGCCACCGGCCCGCCCGGTCTACTTCGCGTCCGCGTACCGCTCGACCGTCGCCGTCGTGAACGGGAACCGGACCGGCGTCTCCCCGAACGCGATCCGCCCGGCCTCGTCCCCGGCCGCCCGGATCGCCTCCGTCACCGCCCCCGCCTCCTCCGCCGGACAGTGCACGATCACCTCGTCGTGCTGGAAGAACACCAGCTCGGCCCGCATCCCCGACAGGGAGCGCCGCAGCGCCGCCAGCATCAGCAGCGCCCAGTCGGCGGCGCTGCCCTGCACGACGAAGTTACGGGTGAAGCGGCCGCGCGCCCGGGCGTTCCCCGAGGCGTACCCGGGGACGAACTCGCCGCCCTCCCGCTCCGGTTCACCGGCGTCCTGCGGGAGCCCGGCCTCCTCGTCCCCGTCGGAGCCGACCGCCCGCGGACTGGTCCGGCCCAGCCAGGTCCGCACGAGCCGGCCCTCCTCACCCGCCTTCGCCGCCTCGTCGACGTAGGCCACCGCCCGCGGGAAACGGCGCCGCAGCGCCGCCAGGTTCTTCAGGCCGTCACCGCTCGTCTGCCCGTAGATCGCGCCGAGCAGCGCGAGCTTGGCGTGGTCGCGGTCGCCGGAGAAGGCCCGGGCGGAGAGCCGGGTGTACAGGTCGTCGGGGTGCCCCGCGACCTCCATCAGCCCCGGGTCGCGGGAGATCGCGGCGAGGACGCGCGGCTCCATCTGGTCGGCGTCGGCCACCACCAGCCGCCAGCCCTCGTCGGCGACCACCGCCCGCCGGATCACCTTCGGGATCTGCAGGGCGCCGCCGCCGTTCGTCGTCCAGCGCCCGCTGACCGTGCCGCCCGGCAGGTACTCCGGCCGGAAGCGGCCGTCCCGCACCCAGTCGGCCAGCCACGACCAGCCGTGCGCCGTCCAGATCCGGTACAGCTTCTTGTACGCGAGGAGGGGCTCCACCGCCGGGTGGTCCAGCTCGGCGAGCTCCCAGCGGCGCGTGGACCTGACCCGGATCCCCGCCCGCGCGAAGGCCTTCACCACATCGGCCGGCAGATCCGGCCGGACCCGGCGGCCGAACGCCGCCGACACCTCGTCCGCGAGCTCCGCGAGCCGGCGCGGCTCGCCCCCGCCCGCGTACCGCTCGCCGAGCAGCTCGCCCAGCAGCTCCCGGTGCACGTCCGCCCGCCACGGCAGCCCGGCCCGGTGCATCTCGGCGGCCACCAGCATCCCCGCCGACTCGGCGGCCGTGAGCAGCCGCATCCGGCCGGGGTGCTCGGCCAGGTCGTGGCGGCGCAGCTGCTCCGCGTACACCGCGAGCAGCCCCTCGAAGGGCACGGAGACGGTGGGGCGCGGCTCGAAGAGCGAGTCCTGCGAACCGGGCTCGGCGGCGCGCTGGGGCGGATCGGGCGGCACGGGCGCGTTCCGCAGGCGCGCCCAGGCGGCGGCGGCACTGCGCGGCTCGCCGAGCCGGCCCTCGTGGCCGAGGAGGAGCTGCTCGGCGTCCTCGACGTCGTAGCACCGCTCGACGCGCACGCCGGCGGCGAGCAGCCGCGGATAGACCTCGGCCGTCGACCGCCACACCCAGCGGGCCACCTCGGGCCGCGCCCGCACGGCCGCCACCAGGTCCGGCTCGCGCCGCACCGGGCCCGCGGGCAGTCCGTCCGGACCGAGGGGCACGAGCAGCGCTCCGTCCCCTTCGGCCTCGACGCCCAGCGCCCACCTTTCGCTCACGGCGCGAGTCTGACACCCCGCACTGACACCACCACTCAGCCACCCGCCCGTGTGGGCGGCACCCGGCTGGGCGGTGCCGCTCCCGCGCCCGCCCGTGTGGGCGCACGCCCGCGGGGCGGTACCCACCCGCCGTGTGGGCGATCGTTCCGCCCTGCGGAACGATCGGCGCAGCGTCGTGTAGGGAAAGATGGTCCTACTGAGTGGAGATCTAGGGGGGCGGCGTCTCAA